>JAKATU010000093.1 GCA_021818585.1 Acidobacteriota bacterium
CCACCGATGCTAGCCTCCTCGCAGGTGTGTAACTCAGCGATTTTGTAACCCATAAGTTGCAAAATCGTGTCAGTATTTGGATACGCAGCCGGAAGCCGGTTCCGGAATGGGAAGTCTTCCTGCCTGTTGGATCTTCCTCCTTCAGACTGCGAAAGTTGTCCCACCAGCTGCACCCGGAGTGCGCGCTGCAGGTAAGGGCTGACGAGCCCGCCAAAGGAGCCACCATGAAACTCCATCGCAATGAAAGCGGCCAGATGCTCATCATGACAGCTCTGGAACTGGTACTTTTGTTCGGATTTCTCGCGCTCGCCACCGATGTAGGCGTCCTTTTCCACTCCAAGCGCCATATGCAGATCGCAGTGGATGCCGCCGCCACTGCGGCCGCACTCAATAATTACAATGCGAGCGGTGGATATAACGGTCTTACCGGATTATCTGACACGGCAGTTGCCTGCAACGCCATCGCCGATAACGGCTATGCCACTGCTGCGGATTGTGCCACCGCGAGCGGCAGCACGTTCTCTGGCTCCAACGGCGTCCAGGTCACCATAAAGGAACCACCGACGGACGGTTACCACCAGGGCATGCCGGGCTTCGTGGAAGTTGTCATGAATAAACCCGACCCACTTTACTTCTTTAAAGTCTTCACCGGAAACAACACTGCAACCGTCGCCGCCCGCGCCGTCGCTGGTGATCCCGAGGGCGCGGCGGGCTGTATTTATACCAACAATATGTACCTTGGGGGCAGTGGAACCATTCAGGGCTCAACGTCAGCCAGTAAAACCTCCTGCAGCACTCAGGCACAAAAGGCCTGCGGCATCTATGTGAACGGCACCGCTACAAGCCTTGACAACGGATCAGTTGTCTGTGCGGACTTCGTGGAAGCGCTAAGCGGAAGCGGCACCCAATTCACGACCGAGCCAACCCCGACCCAGATTGTCAATTCAAGTCCACAACAGCCGTATCAGTACGCCTACGCTCCAGATCCGCTAGGTGCCGACCTCGCAATGTGCACTGCCGGTACCGGTGGGGCTTATGGGACAACTGGAACAGGCGGATATAACGGTAATATCTACCCTCTCTCTACCATCCTCCCCGACACCGCCAACAATGGGCTCCCCATTGGACTCCCCAAACCAATTTCTTACAGCTATACCCAGATCATTAATGGTGTCTCAGTTTCCGAGACCATCGACAACGTTTACTGCTTCACCCAGAACGTGACCATCGGTTCAAACGGATCTACCACCAACTTCCCGCCCGGTTTTTACGTTTTCGAAAATGGCGCCACCCTCACCGGACAGGTGGACTTCGGCACTGTCAACTACACCGCAACCAGCGCTGGATCATGTGATAACTCCGGCACGGTCGGACTCGGAGCGGTTGTCTATAACTATAGCGGCACGTTTGCCTTGAGCGGCTCCCAAACCCAGATAGCAGCCTGTGCTCCCACAAACATGAAAAATGCTGAGGGCCAACCAAACGAATATAACGGTCTGGCAATCTTTCAGCCATACCCGTTGCCAACACCAACAGTCTTATCCAACAATACCAATACCCTGGCACTGGTGTTCGGCAACAGCAGCCTGCAGTCAGGGAGCTGTAGTATTACGGATGCCGCGCTCAACGGCTGGATCGTAGCTCCAGGCGCCGCTGTTACCTTGCAGGATCAGGGCGGAGGCCTCACGGTGACTGGCATCGTCTCTGGGTCTATCGGTGTACCCAACCAGAAAGTTGGCGGGACCGGCGGCAATGGAAGCTTCAACGGAACAATGAGCGTCTGCAATTACAACACCGTGAACAGCAACACCACTCCGTTCAAGGTAATTAACCTCGTCGAATAGGAGCCGCGATACATGTTTTTGCATTCCCCTTTTCCACGAGATCGACGAGATATCGGGCGCTCTGGCGAGTCAGGCCAGGCACTCATCGAGACCGCTATCAGTCTTACGATCCTCATCCTGATCCTCATCGGCTCCGTGGAAATCGGGCGTATTGCCTGGGCATCCATCCAGGTCACCAACGCCGCTAAGGCAGCCGTACAATATGGCGATATCGACACCCTTAATTCCCAGGACACAACCGGCATGCAGAATGCCGCCGCCAACGAGGCCCCTGCCATCCCGAATCTCGGCCCCAACACGAACATCACCACCACCTGCATCTGTTCCGACATGAGTGCTTGCCTGATTGCTTCCAGCACTGTCAGAGACCGCTGCCCTGGTTCGTCTGAGGTCGACACACTTAACGTCACAGCCACCGACAACTTTGATCCGTTAATCCACTTGCCCGGCATGCCAACCACTTTCACGATTGACGGCACAGCCGTCCAACAGGTGCTTTCCAGTGGCTTCTAGCCCTATGTGCTCGACGCATCATTTCAGGAGGCTCTCCTCATGAACCTGAACCGCCTCTCCCCCGGTCGCGCGCATCCAGGACACCGTCTCCGGATGCTCCTGTGCCGCGAAAACGGCCAGACTCTCGTCGAATTCGCCATTTCCATTTCTATATTTCTGGCGGTTACTATCGGCATCATTATCGTATGCATGGCAATGTTCACCTACGAATACGTCGACTTTGCCGCACGGGAGGCAACGCGCTGGGCCGCCGTGAGAGGCGCCGACTGCTATCTCTCCAGCCAGACCATGCCAGGATGCGGATCGACGTTGGGCGCGACCGCCACTGACATACAAAACTACGTGGAAGGGCTCGACTACCCTCTCATCGACCCGACGAAGCTCACCGGCAATGTCAATGTTGCATGGTTCTCTGAAACCCCATATACCAATACAACTACGAATACCACCTATGCTACATGGACAACCTGCACGCCCCCCAGTACGCCTCCAGCGAATGGCAACGGCTGCAACGATCCGGGGGATGCCGTTCAGGTATCAATCTCCTATCCATTCAGCTTCGGCATCGACATACCTTTCGTCGGCAGCTTCACACCCACAGTAAGCAGTACTTCCCAGATGGTCATCTCCCAATAATCCCGACTTCCATCCAGACACTTCAGAGGCATGCCCTTCACGGCATGCCTCTCGTCATTTCCTCACCCTACTGTCCACTTGAAGCCCATTGCCTGCTCCGGGAATCCCTCCAACCAGCCTTCTCCAAACCGAAAGACGCGCTCCCGTTACGCCAATCGAAAAGGACAAGCCCATCCCCGCCCACACCAGACGCAGGCGATTATCAAGCCAGGCTCCTGCTCGAAACCTCGCCCCAAAAAGCTGAGGCATGCCCCGAAGGGCATGCCTCTCATACTCACAAGTACGAATAAAGAACATTCAGGCCGGGGCCGCCAACGGCAGTCCCGGCCCGCTCACTTTGACTATGAACAACCGGTGAAGTCCAGCACCGGTGGCGTGCTCGTAGTGGTATTCGCAGTCAGGGTTACCCCTGTCGTGCTCCCAGTCGTGATCGCCAGCCCCGTCGAGGTCGTCAGTTCCGGCTTGGTGCAATCGACCGCCTCTGGGTTTGAGTTCACCTGGAACGCCTGCGCATCCGCCGTGTAGCTGGCCAGCGCCGTCGAGTAGGTTGTGCCGGCCGGCGTCGGCCCGCTGGTCGAGTAGTTGTACACGCTGATTCCGCTCTGCGGCACCAGCATCGAGAACGTAGCGCAGGCCGTGTTCGCCGGGCAGGTGGTCACATTGCCGGCGGCATCCGTGTAGGTCGGCGTAGCGCTCTCTGTCTGCGGCAGGGTTGCGAATTGGCTTGTCGGAGGATTCAGCAGCAGCGGCACCGTAAAGGCTGTCGTGGTGCTGCCCGACACCGGGTTCGCTTCCAGAGGATAGAAGTTCAAATCCACCGGAACCGCATTTGTGGATGTGCCCTGTGTCGTCGCGAGACCGTTGATGGTCGCTGCGCCAAATCCCGCGCTCTTCAAGGCAATGTTGCCCGTCGTGTCACCCGGCTGAACGCCCGTCTCCACCGCGACGTTATAGGCAACCTTCGTGGTTGGATTGTACGCATTCACCACCACGTCATAGGTGCCCGGCATCACGGGGCAGAAGACAAACGTGCCGTCGGAGCTGGAAGCCGTCGTCGACTCCACCACGCGATCCACGCCATTCGTATCCGGCTGCTCCAGAGACACCAGCACATTCGCGCCGGCAATCGGTTTGCCCGTGGCGGAATCCACAACCGTGCCGTTGATCGAAGTCGAGGCCGTGCTGACCTCACCGGCATTCAACACCGGCTTCAGAAGATACTGGCCGCTGTTGCCGGCCTGCACAATTGACTGACACGTCTTGAAGTTGATCACCAGGTCGGAGGTCTTCCCAGGCTGCACCACCAGCGAACCGCCCGCAATCTGCGCTGCCGGTATCTTGATGCCCGTCTGCTCCGCGCTCGGTGTCGTCAGCGCGTGCCAGACTCCCTTCGAGTCTTCCAGACAGTTCACCACCCCGCTGCCCAGGCCGTTCTGGCTGCACACATTGTTGCTGACCATCGTGGTGCTGCTCGAACCCAGAATCAGCCGAAGCTGTTGATAGGTCCCCGCCTGCACCTCAAGGTTGTCGCCCAGATCCGCCAGGAAGCAACCGCCGCTCGCATCAGGACCGAGCAGGTTAACCTGCATCGGAAGTTTCGAGTCGCTGGGCGTCAGATCCACCCAGCCCGAGTCTGTCGCGCTCGAGCTCACATTCGCCTGCACATCCGTCACGGTCACGTAAACTGCCTGGTATGATCCGCCCGCCGCCATGGAACATTCCGCCGGGTCACTGATCGAGGTGGTCACCATGCCCATGCCCGAACCTGTGGCGCCGCCCTGTCCGCAACCGGATAATGCATACCCGGTAATCAAGAGCGCCGCACATCCAACTGCTGTCCAGAGAACAGAAGTCATTTTAGGAATTCTCATCTTCGTCTGCGAAGAGTACCATTCAGCCGGCAACCCTCCGCCCCTCCTTTGTGGAATCGAATTAAATTTGCTGCTGCTCCATGAATCTAGGGGAATCTATCGCCGCAACATTCTGTTACGACCGATCTTCCAAGTAACCTGCCTGCAACTTCATCACCACTTCTGTCACACTTAGACTTGGCCCGTAAAAAAAGGTTGCCAGCGGCAAATTACCCTTTTTTTAGACTCCAAATATGAAAATACGCCACAAGGAGGGAAAAATCTTCCTATATTTTGGTCACTTACCACCCTGGCAAAGGCAAAACGCAGCGGCCTGACTCCACAGCGCCGTCAATGCGTGGGCAAGTAACAGAAAACAAGCACTTTGCTTCTATGAAATCAACACAGAGGCAATCAGGTGAATTCTTCGTCATGCACACGCAGCCACCCAGGCAGCATAGTCCGCAGGCCGAAAATCAGTACCCAACTGTTCTGAGAGAAGCATCGACGGCCATAAAACCCAGCCGCAAGGATGCGCAGGCGAAGGCCCTAGTTCTCGAACTCCTTCAGCACCTTCGGCGTCAGCACCGGGTGGAAAGCCACATCGATAATCCCCAGCCGGTCGGCCAGCGTCAGCTTCGCCTCGTTGTACTGCAGCAGCGTCTGCACATACCGCGCCTGCGCCTGCGCCACCGTGGCCTGCGCCTCCACCACCGGCAGGTTGGTATCCACCCCGGCGGCAAACCGCTCGTTCGTCTCGGTTAGTTCCTCGTTCGCCAGTTGCAGGTTACTCTTCGCCACCACCAGCAACTGCGTCGCCGTCTGCACGTCCAGAATGCTGTCCCGCAGCTCCTGGTCTATCTTTTCCTTCAGATCCGCAAACTCGCTCCGCAGCTCATTCACCTGCGCCTCGGCCACGTCGTGGTCGCCGCGAAACTTCGCTTCGTCAAAAATCGGAATCAGCAGCGAGCCCTCGGCCGCCCAGGTGTCATGGAAAAGCCCGCCGGAAACGCCCGTCACGCCCCAGTTGCCATGGAAGACCAGACTCGGAAAACGCAGCCCCGACTCAGCCCGCTCCTCCATCTTCGCCGCGCGTATCTCCGACTGCAGCGTCCGATAATCGTGCCGATGCGTATACGCCACCTGCAACGCCGCCTCCACCGTCGGAACCTTCAAATCCGCATACGGCGAGGCCTGCGTCAGACGGATCTTCTGCTCCGGAGCCAGCCCGATGGCGCGGTTCAACTGGATCTTCGCCTTCGAAAATCCATCTTCGGCCTGCAGCACCGTATGCTGTTGCGACTGGTAAGCCACCTGCGCCCGCAGCACGGAAATCCCCGCCACCGTCCCGGCCTCGTGTGCCTCCCGCGCATGCTGCAGCGCCGTCCTGTCGCTCCGCAGCAGCGACTTCGCCATATCCACCTGCGTGCCCGCCGCCAGCGTTTGCAAATACAGGTTGCCCACTTCCATGATGACGTCGCCCGCGCTCGATGCCGTCTGCGCATCCACCGCTTTCACCTCGTCATGCACGGCAAACAGCGCATCCCAGCCTGCCCAGCTGAAGAGCTCCTGCGAGAGATTGAACTGCGCATTCGTCACATCCGCCCTCGTCACCGTAGGCAAAGTAAACGTCGTTCCCGGCGGCGCAAGCTTTGCAAACCCCGCCAGTGACGAAGGATGAAATCCCTGCGCCGCCAGGTCGTACTCGTGTATGCCCGTCTCGGCGTGCAGAGAAATATTCGGAATCAGATAATTCACCACCTGCAGCCGCTCGGCATGGATCGTCTTCTGATTCGCCTCCGCCAGCTTCAGCCCCAGGTTGTTCTCAATGCCCAGCCGGATGGCGTCATCGAGCGTGATGTCCATGGTTGCGCCGCTGTTCGGCCGCGCCTGCACGCTGCCCAGATAAGGGTTCTGCGCAGAGGCCTGCAGAGGATAACCGGGAGCGTTCACCAGTTGGCTGCTCGCGCGCATCTGCCCGCCGGCCGCAGGCATCACGCCCGCCGCCACACCCGCCACCAGGGCCGCAACCACACTGCTCCAACGCTTGTTCTTCAACAATCCCTGGCCTCAACAGAAAATTTCCAATGCTGCTTCCCTTTATTAGATAGGCGAACCGGCCTGAAGTTGCCAAAATCCCTGCGGATATCGCCCTGGGATCTATCCACCGCCTCACAACCCGTTTCAAACTCACTCGCCGCCTGTTTCCATCCCCTGAACAGACGTGACCTCCCGGTTACCGGCAAGCAACAACCTGTTACGGCTTCACATCCAAAAATTGACAGGTCAGCCCGCTGGCATTACCCGCCCGGCACTGCATTGCTGGGCGCTGTCCGGCAACCGGATACAAAGAGGTACGCCGGCGAATGAGGAATGGGAAGCCTTATGAATGTCGATAAATCAAACAGGAGAACCGGAACCGTCTGCATCACGGATTGCCGCCACGAATCGGCCGAGCATTCTGAGCAGAGCAGCCAGTTGTCTTCCGGTGCTTATCTCATGTCGAAAACAGGTCATACTGCCGAGATCCTCCCATCCGCCGCCAGGGCCGGAAGCCGTCTCGACGGCGAACACGCGCTCGAAACCCTGCGCGCCAGCCAGAAGCTGATCCACCTGGGCCGCATGGCCGCCTCCATCGCCCACGAGGTCAACAATCCCCTCGAGTCCATCACCAACCTCTTATATTTGCTCCGCTCCGAGCCGGGACTCTCGCAAAGCGCCCGGGCCTACCTCGACCTGGCCGAGCGCGAGATGGAGCGCGTCGTCACCATCACGCGCCAGACCCTCAGCTTTGCCCGCGAAACCACCGAGCCGGTCCTACTGGAACTCCCCGGCCTGCTGGAAGAAGTCCTGCTGCTGCATCGCCATCATATTCATCAAAAGCAGCTCCGCATCATCCAGCGCTACGCCCCCACTCAGGCCATGCACGTCTACCCCGGTGAAATTCGACAGGTGCTCTCCAATCTCATCGTCAATGCCGTCGAGGCCTCGGCCAACCGCGGGGCCATCACCCTCCGCATTCGCCCAGCTACGGACTCGCAGGGTCACGGCGTCCGCGTCACCATAGCCGACAACGGCACCGGCATCCCGCCACGAGTCCGCCACCATCTGGGCGAGCCATTCTTCACCACCAAGGGTCAGGGCGGAACCGGCCTCGGCCTCTGGGTCTCGCGCTCCATCGTCGAGCGCTACGGCGGACGCCTCCGCATGCGCTCCACCCACACCTCCGAGACGCTCGGCAACACACGCCACGGCACCGTCTTCACCCTCTTTCTGCCGCTCAACGCCGCGCAGGCGCCCCCAGGAAGCACACCCGGCTCTCGCCCCACGCTCGTTCCGCACGCCGCAAAATCCTCTCCCGAAAACACCACACCCTCCCTGCGCCGCACCATTGGGGCAGACTAGGGTGTATCCCTGACCACCAACCAAATCTGGCGCATCGTCCCTCCGGCGCATTAGACTGTTTCCGCTGCTAAAACGATTTCTTAGAGAGGAAACCACACCGCCATGCGCTACGCCCGCCTGACCCTGCCCGCTCTTTGCCTCGGAGCCCTCGTCGCTTTCCTGCACGCCACGCGCGCACAAGCCCAACAGATTCCGCTCTCCGGCCCGCAACCCAATCTCGCCCAGGCCGTCATCCCCCACGGCAACAGCACCATTGTGCTCACGCCCTACGCGCCCAACATCATGCGCGTCACCCTCAGCCTGCTCAAGGCGCAGGCCCTCAAAGCCCCCGGACCCGGCATCACCGGCAAACCCGACGCCTCCGGGTGGACCTACCAGCGCACCGCCGACGGCGAAATCTACACATCCAAAGACCTCGTCGTTACCGTCCACGATCCCGTCCATCCAACCCCCTACCACCCCTACCCGCACGAGTGGGACTCCGGCAAGTACTTCATCGGCTCCACGCCTGGAGCCTCCATCACCTTCGCCACGCCCGCCGGCAAAACTCTCCTGCACCTCGAAGGCTGGCAAATGTCCGTCCCCAATCACAAAGACGGCAACTTCGACATTACCTATGACCGCCGCCCCGGCGACGATCCGTTTTATCAGGTCGGCGCAACCTTCTTTTCACCCGCAGGCGCGCACTACTACGGCCTCGGCCAGAATCAGGAAGGCTACCTCGACCACCTGGATCACGAGGTCAACTGCTGGAACGACTACAATGCCGTCGCCGCGCCCACCTTCTGCGTGCCCTTCATGGTCACCAACCAGCACTACGCACTGCTCTGGGACAACCCCTCCAAGACCACCGTCGCCCCTGGCTTCAACAATCAGCTCAAGTTCACCTCGCAGGTTGGCACCCGCGTCTCCTTCTTCGTGGTCGAAGGCAAAAACTACAACCAGTTCTATGAGGGATACGACAAGCTCACCGGCTCGGTCCCCATGCTGCCCAAGGCCGCCTACGGCTTCCTGCAATCCAAAAATCGCTACTGGAGCCAGCAACAGCTCCTCGCCGCCGCCGAAGGCTATCGCAAGCGCCATCTCCCTGCCGACATCATGGTCGTCGACTGGTTCTACTACACCAACATGGGCCAGATGGACATGAACCCCAAATACTGGCCCAACCCCGTCGCCATGAATCAGAAGCTCCACTCCATGGGCTTCCAGACCATGATCAGCATCTGGCCGCGCTTCGTACCCTCCGACCGTTTCTACAGCTACATCCTCAGCCACGGCTGGTTTGAGCACCTCGCCGATGGCCAGCCTACCAACGGCCTGCCCTACGATAAGGCAGGGTCAGACATCGACGTCACCAACCCAGCCGCCGCCAAATGGTTTTGGAACGTCGTCTATCAGAACTTCTACAAGAAGGGCTTTGACGCCTTCTGGGCCGACGAAACCGAACCCGATCTGCCCCCCAACGGCAGCTACTTCCACATCGGCCCCGGAACCGAGTACTTCAACGTCTACCCCACTTACGAAACCAAAGCCTTTTACGACGGATTCCGCAAAGACACCGACCGCCGCGCGCTCATCCTCGCCCGCGACGCCTACCTCGGCACCCAGCACAACGGCGCCACCATCTGGTCCTCTGACGTCTACCCCACCTGGGACACGCTCCGCCGCCAGATTCCCACCGGCCTCGACGTCACCGCATCCGGCATTCCCTACTGGGGCAATGACATTGGCGGCTGGCAATCCCTGCCCGCCATGCGCCCGCCCGCGCGGCCCGAACTCCTCAGCCCCGCGGGCTCGCTCAACAACCTCCGCGGAGACACCGACTACCCCGAGCTCTACGTCCGCTGGTTCGAGTACGGCGTCTTCGAACCCACCTTCCGCACCCACGGCAGCCGTCAGCACAACACCGTCTGGTCCTACGGCCACCAGGCCACGCCCATTCTGGAAAAATACCTCCGTCTGCGCTACCAGCTCATGCCTTACATCTACTCCCTCGGCTGGTTCACGCACAAAACCGGCGCGCCCTTCATGCGCGCGCTCTTCATGGACTTCCCCAACGATCCCAAATGTGCCCGTCAACGTTACGAATACATGTTCGGGCCAGCTCTACTCGTCGCCCCCGTATACAAGCAGGGCATGACCACCCGCCGGGTCTACCTGCCCGCTGGAGCCGACTGGTACAACTACTGGACCCACCAGTTCTACCAGGGCGGCCAGACCATCACCGTAGCCGCGCCCATCCAGACCATCCCGCTCTTCGTCCGCGCCGGCTCCATCCTGCCCCTCGGCGCCACCATCCTCTCCACCGCCACGCCCCAGACGCTGGCCAAAGTCGAGGTCTTCGCCGGAGCGGACGCCCACTTCACCGTCTACAACGACAACGGCATCAACTACGACTATGAGAAAGGCGACTACAAACTCACTCACCTCGACTGGAACGAGGCCACCCACAAATTCACCTGGTCCGGCACCAAAGACTGGACCATCCCCGAATCCCGGCTAGTCACCGTCATCGGAAAATAGCCGAACGTCCCCACCAAATCAAAAGGCCCGTCGCGCAAAGTGCCGGGCCTGATGTTTTCCCCACCCATTCACACTCCAACCATTTCCCGCTCCCGCCTCTCCGCGCGCAGCGCACCCCGCCGCATCCACCAAACAATCCCCGCCGCCAGCAACGGCGGAAACGCAAAAATCAAATACCCCGTCTGGTAGCTGCCCGTCGCTTCCTTTACACGCCCCATCACATAAGGACCAATAAACCCGCCCATCATTCCAATCGTGTTCATCGCGGCAATTCCCGCCGCCATGGTACGCCCCTTCAAAAACTGCGGCGGAATCGTCAGCAGCGGCCCCTGCAGCGAAGTCTCCATCACGATCCCAAGGCCCAGCGCAACCACCGCCACCCACGGCAAGTGCGACACCCCGCCAACAATAAAGCAGGCCGCCCACAGCAGAAAAGGCACAATCACATGCCAGTAGCGCTCACGATGCCGGTCTGAACTCATCGAAAACGTAAGCATGCCCACGGCTCCCAGCAGGCTTAAGCCGGTGATCAAAAAGCCCACCGCAGTTGCGCTCAACCCCGTCAGTTGCACAAATACAATCGGCGCGAAATAGATATACGCGTACGCCGAACTCAGCATGCACAAAAAGACAATCGCCACCGCCCACACCCGCTTGTCCAGCAGCGCCCGCAACACGTTCGTCGTGTGCTCGGCGCAGGCCGCATCCTCCTCAATCTGCCGCGTCAGCCATGTGCTTTCCTCCGCTGTAAGCCACTTTGCATCAGCAGGCTTGTCGGGCAGCGTCAGAAAGAACACCACCCCCAGCACCACCGCCGGCAGCGCCTCCACCAGGAACAGCCACTGCCATCCAGCCAGCCCCAATCGTCCGTTCAACCCCAGCAGCCACCCGGCCAGCGCGCCCATCACCGCCGAACTGATCGGAAACGAAATATAAAACCGGCTGATCACCCGCGCCCGCATGTAAGGCGGAAACCACTGCGTCAGGTAATACACCACACCCGGAAAAAATCCCGCCTCGGCCATCCCCAGTAAAAACCGCAGCACATAGAACTGGTGCGCCGTCCGCACAAACATCGTCGCCATCGCCAGCAGGCCCCACGTCAGCAAAATCCGCGAGAGCCACTTGCGCGCCCCAAACCGGCACAACAGCAAATTCGACGGCACCTCGCAGATCGCATAGCTCACAAAGAAAATGCCCGCCGCAAACCCATACACCGAGGCACTAAAGTGCAGATCCCGATTCATCTGCAGCGCGGCAAAGCTCACATTCGCGCGATCCAGAAAGGCCGTCCCATACCCCAGCGCAATCAGCGGAATCAGCCGCCAGCTCGCCTTCCGCACGGCCGACCGCCCCACCTGCTCATCCGCCA
This sequence comes from Acidobacteriota bacterium, assembly GCA_021818585.1. GTDB lineage: Bacteria > Acidobacteriota > Terriglobia > Terriglobales > Acidobacteriaceae > Acidobacterium. The sequence goes on from JAKATU010000093.1 coordinate 12,144, forward strand.
GAACCCCGCGCTCCAAACCGCAAAATCTCACCCTGTCCCTCGGCTATGTTGCCGGTAATTGTAGCCAGAACTGATATGCTGGAAGTAGGGAATTAAAAATAGAGCAGCCGAACCGGCTGCTCTTTTTCATTTTCGGGATTCACGCTGTCTAAGCCGGGTGCCCCATGTCCCGCGAGGGACGTGGTAATTGGCGCGCAGCGCCAACCTGACCAGCCCGTCCTTATACAGTCGATCCAAATCGCATATCCATACGAATCCAATCGTATATATCACATAAAGTCGCAGGGTTAACCAGCGCCATAAACGATATGATCCAAAAGACTTACAAGCCTAACGTCCCAGAAGTTGAACACCTCAAAATACTTACCGGACGTTAATGGAAAATCAAAAAATCGTAGGGTACGGCTCTGTTAGAGCCATAACCTGATCTTTCGTATCAACAACATCCCCACAAAAACAACCGGGGCGATGCATCGTTAGAGGGTTAACCTATCCCATGGAATCAATAACTTCCCCACAAATTAGTAGGGGGGCGGGAACGTTCTTTTTTTTGAAATAACCGCTCGAACCACGACCACAGGGGCACCCCATCCAGGTTCCGCTTGGGTAGGACAGGAAAATCTCCGAAGTGGAATGGTGCGCAGAGCGCGCGGTTGCCCGTGGGGCAAGCAATTAGCCCCGAGTCCGCACCGTGGCCAGCCCCCCGTCCACGCCCAGCACCTGGCCGGTTACCCAGCTCTGCTCGGGGTCCAGGAACCACGCGATCGCCGACGCTGCTTCTTCCGGCTCGCCGAAGCGTCCCAGCGCATGCATCGCCAGCGAGCCCTTCGCTACCGTCTCGTTGCCGGTGATGCGCTCTGTCAGAGGAGTCCGCGTCAGCCCCGGAGCCACGCAGTTAATGCGAATTTTACGGTTCGCGTAGGTCGCCGCCGCTGCCAGCGCCAGCCCCTGCACACCGGCCTTGGCTGCGGCAATCGCTTCATGGCTGGCCATGCCCAGCCGCGCCGCCGCGCTCGATAGCAGCACTATGCTGCCGCCCTCCTTCATGGTGCGGGCCGCCGCGCGAATCGCCGCGAACGAGCTCTTCAGGCTCACCGCCAGCGTAGCCTCCAGTTCCTCATCGCTGGTCAGGTGGGCGGGCTTCAGCAGCAGCGAGCCAAAGCAGTTGGCAATCCCGTCCACGCGGCCCATCTCCTCGGCGGCGCGGGCAATCGCAGCCTCCACCTGCGCGGACTCGGTCGCCTCCACCAGCGCATACGCCGCGCCGGTCTCCGCCGCCAGCGCTTTCAGCCGCTCCTCATTCCGCCCGGCCACAAACAGCCGATGACCCGCCCTGGCCAGCCGCCGCGCCAGCGCGCTGCCAATGCCGCCATAAGCGCCCAGAATCACATAATTCTGTCCCATAAAGCCCTCCAACTCGTATTGGAATACGGCTGAAAGCACGACGCACGGGCCCGGATCACCGGGCTTTCAGCCCGCGCCACAGATCGCGCCCAATGCTTGAGGAAGTGAAAAGAACCCGTCGCCCGGCGCTCTAGCGGGTCTGCGGCTCGCGCTCGCGCAGAGCGCCTAGCACCGCCTCCACCGACCAGTCCAGCGACTCCGTGCCGCGAACGGTCATCATCGCCTGCGCCGCCGAAGGACGCACATATCGCTCCGCCATGGGACGCACCGTGGCCGCGTAATGGCTTGCCACCGAGGCCTCCGTGCGGCCACGCTCGCGCACGTCGCGAGCCAGCCGCCGCGCATAGCAAACCTCATCGGGAGCCTCAACGTAAACGCTCAAGTCGTAAAGCTCGCGCAGCCCCGGATAATGCAGCGCAAAGATGCCGTCCACCACCACGCACGGCATCGGCTCCACCGGCTCGCTCACGCCCGCCAGCCGCGTGTGCGTCGCAAAGTCGTAGCGAGGCTGCTCAATCGCCTGCCCCAGGGCAAGCTGCCGCACCTGCTCAATCAGCAGGTCGGATTCGATGATGCCGGGATCGTCGAAGTTCTGCACCCGCCGCTCCTCAAGGCTCAAATGCCCCAGGTCGCGGTAGTAATGGTCCATCTGGAAGTGGAAGCCCCGCAACTGGCGCGCCAATTCGCGCGCCAGCGAAGTCTTGCCGGAGCCGGAACAGCCGCCGACTCCGATCACCTGCGCACGGCTCACTGCGCGCTGCCCGCCAGCATACGTGGAATCACGCCCTTCAGCAGCTCCTGCAGCTTCGCTTCCACCTTGCCGCCGGTCACCAGCACTTCCTCATGCGTCAGCGGTTCCGCGCCAAGGCCAGCCGCAAGATTGGTCACGCAGGAGATCGCAAGCACCTCCATCCCCATGTGGCGCGCCGCCACCGTCTCATGCACCGTCGACATACCCACCAGATCCGCGCCCAGCGCCCGGAAGGCTCGAATCTCCGCCGGCGTCTCAAAGCTCGGCCCCAGCACGTTCATGTAGACGCCTTCCTTCATGGCAAAGCCCTGCGCCTTCGCCACCGCCTGGGCCATCGCCCGCAGCCGTGGCGAGTACGCATCCGTCAGGTCAATGAAGCGGGGCCCGAACCGCTCATCGTTCGGCCCGGCCAGCGGGTTTAGCCCGCTCATGTTGATGTGGTCTGAAATCAACACCAGCTCGCCCGGTGTCAGCCCCTCGCGAATGCCGCCCGCCGCGTTCGTCAGGATCACCTTTTCCACCCCGAACTGGCGCAGCATGCGCAGCGGAAACACCACGCTCGAAGCCTTGAAGCCTTCGTAAGCATGCACCCGGCCCTGCATCACAGCCACTTCCGTGCCCGACACCTTGCCAATGGCCATCTGCCCGCCATGCCCGTACACCGTGGACACCGGAAAGTGAGGAATCTCCGAGAACCGCAGATGCTTCAGCTCGTCCAGCGAATAGCCAAAGCCGCCCAGCCCCGATCCCAGTATCACCGCGACTTTGGGCCTCAACTTGGTCCGATTGCGAACGTACGCCGCGGCTTCCACCGCCTCTGAAAATGCGCAAATGCTCATTGTGCCTACCTCAAAAACATACTCACAATCGACGCCGACATCAGGTTGGCCATCGTGCCGGCCAGCATCGCCCGCAGGCCCAGCCGCGCCAGATCATTGCGGCGGTTCGGCGCCAGCGCCCCAATGCCCCCAATCTGAATGCCAATGGAGCTCAGATTCGCAAACCCGCAGAGCGCGAACGTGGCAATCGTAAACGACCGCGGCGCAATCAGAGCCTTCTGCGCGCCGAGATAAGAATAGGCCACCAGCTCATTGATGACCATCCTCGTGCCCAGCAGATTGCCCACAACATGCGCGTCCTTCCATGGGATGCCGATCAACCATGCTACCGGCGCAAAGAAGAACCCAAGCACCTCATTCACGCTGCTCGGGAAAGGAATATGGAAGCCGCCCAGCCAGTTGTGTACTCCGCCCATCATGCCGTTCATCAGAGCAATCAGCGCAATAAAAGAGACCAGCATGATGCCCACGTTAATCGCCAGCCGCCCGCCGTCAATGGTGCCGCGGGTAATGGCCCCAAGCAGGTTCTCGTCCTTGTGTTCCTGTTCCCTGGGAATATGCACCACGCCCGTCGTCGCCGGCGTTTCAGTCTCGGGCACCAGCATTTTGGCGATCATGATCGTGCCGGGCGCCGTCATGATCACGGCCTCCAGAAGATGCCTGGCCGAGATGCCGTAAGCAATATAAGCCGCCATGATGCCGCCCGAAACGTGCGCCATGCCGCTCGTCATGATGGTCATCAGCTCGGAATTGGTAGCATTTGGCAGGAAGGGGCGGATCGTCAGCGGAGCTTCTGTCTGCCCCATAAAAATGCTGGCGGCGACATTCAGGCTCTCCGCGCCGGAGATCTTCATCGTCCACTGCATCACCCGCGCAAAAACACGAATGATGAGCTGCATAACGCCAAAGTGGTACAGCACGGCAAAAAACGCTGAAATGAAGATAATGGCCGGCAGCACCTGGAAAGCAAAGAATGAGCCCATTGACGAATGCTGCTTGCCCAGATCGCCGAACACGAACGACGACCCGGCAAAAGCATAGTCCAACAGGTTGTTGACACCCGCGCCGGCGGCCGCCAGCGCCTCGCGTCCCACATTCACCCGCAGCACGATGAACGCAAACAGAAACTGCAGGCCCAGACCCCACGCCACCGTACGCCAGCGAATCGCCTTGCGGTTCGTCGAGAACAGCCAAGCCAGCAACAGCATGGTGAGCAAACCAAGGATGCCAGTAAATCGACCCAAATTGATCTCCTTCAGCCGTAACTAAGGGAAAATCCTATCTTATGGGTCCGCCCGCCTGAGATACAGACTTTTGTTTGCATTTGTGATGACTTGTTGAATCAGCGGCGGCGCGGGAGCAGGCTCTTCCGTAAGAACAACCGCCTTGGCCAGCAGTCGCTGCGGTTCAGCCAGCAGTTCCTCTTTCTGCGCAAACAGTGTGTAAAGCGGTTGCCCGGCAGCCACGGTCATGCCCAGCTTCACATGCATGGCAAGCCCGGCATGGGCCTCAACCGGATCGCCCGCACGCACGCGCCCGGCGCCCAGCCGTTGCACGGCCCAGCCGGCCTGGGTGCAGTCCATAGCGGTAAAGAAGCCGCTCCGCTCCGCCACGATGATCTTCTGTACAGCAGGCAGGTGAAAGGCCGCCGGATTGTCCAGCGCGTGCAGATCGCCACCCTGCGCCTGCACCATGCAGCGGAATGCCTCCAGTGCCGAACCGTCTAAGAGTTTGCTCTCGGCAAGCGCATATCCGTCCTGCGGCGAAGCCGCCTTGCCGCCGAGATGCAGCATCCATCCAGCCAGCGTGAGCGAAACGCGGCGCAGATCCTCGCTCAGCGCAGGCCGGTCGCCGCGGAGCAGCTCCACCGCCTCTTGAATCTCCACCCAGTTGCCGGCAAATCGCCCCAGCGGCTGGCTCATGTCGGTCATCACGGCGGCTGTGCGCGTTCCGGCACATTCACCCGTGGCCACCATCAGTGCGGCGAGAAACTGCGCTTCCTTTTCATCCCGTAAAAACGCGCCCGATCCGGTCTTCACATCCAGCACCAGCGCCTGCAGGCCGGCAGCCAGCTTCTTGCTCATGATTGAAGCGCAAATCAGGAACGGGTTTTCCACCGTGGCGGTGCGGTCCCGCAGCGCGTAAAGCACCCGATCCGCGGGAACCAGCCCTTCCGATTGCCCCACGATGGCACAGCCGCATTGATCGAGTACATGAGACAGTTCCTGCGACGAGAACTGCGTGCGGAAGCCGGGGATCGACTCCAGCTTGTCGAGCGTTCCCCCGGTATGGCCAAGCGCGCGGCCGCTGATCATCGGGTCGGCAAGGCCGGCCGCAGCCACAATCGGCGCAACCAGAAAAGAGGTTTTGTCCCCCACGCCGCCGGTCGAGTGCTTATCGACTGTGAACCGGCCAATGCTGCTGTGGTTCAGCACCTCACCGGAATCCCGCATGGCCAACGTGAGCGCATCCAGCTCTGCAAGTGAAAGTCCCCGAAGCCATGCGGCCATGAGCCACGCCGCAAGCTGGTCGTCAGGAATCAGTTGCCGCGCGGCGCCCTCGACCAGCCAGCGAATCTCCGCAGAAGAAAGCTCCTCGCCATCGCGCTTCTTCCGGATCAGATCAACGGTGTGCATGGGAAGCTCCAGTCACTGGCCCCGCTGCGAGACAAAGGCATCCGGCAGCAGTTCGGCAAAGGGCCGTGTGGGGTGAGTAGGCCCAGGGAGTTTCACCCCAAGCCCCTCGCAGAACCGTGCGTAAATCTCTCGATTTACACGGCTCCCATTATCCAACCGAATATCTGGCAACGCGCCAGTAGAAAAACATTTCAGGA
>JAKATU010000054.1 GCA_021818585.1 Acidobacteriota bacterium
GATTTTATGATTCATGTGATCTGGACGAACAGCGGGCAGCCCAGGCAATGACGAAGGATTCCGAGAAGCAAGCCGTGGAACACCTCTCGGGGAAGGACCTGCTCAAGCGTTATCGAGAAGTGTTATCACCAGATCAACGTCGCATTCTCGATCTCGTTTTCTTTGAAGGCTACTCTCTGCGCGAGGTTGTGGAAGAGACTGGTTTTACTTACGCTAGCGTTAGAAATCACTACTACCGAGCGCTCTCGAAGCTGAGAACGGCTATGTCGCCTCAGGAAAAATAGTATGCTCGACCCAGCGCTTCTTCAGGACTAGGTTCTGTACGATTTCGACTTGATACTGTTGCTCAGTGAGTGCGTCGGCGACCCTTTGTACGTGCATATCGCCTAAAAGAACAAGCGCAGTCTGGGTCGGGCTGGCTTCTGCCTCGATACGCCGTACGAAATAGGCTTCGCGAACTGTGTCTTCCGGTATTCGGGATTCGATCCAGCAGCTCATATCGTCCGAATCCGGCGAGCCAGGACGATTTTGCAGTGCGTCATAGATGCCAGCCGCAACACGTTCTTCTTTGGTCATGCAAATGTTATGCCAAGGAATACCGTTTGTCTCAGCGAGCTCTTGAGCAATCGACGATTTATCGGATGAAGACTCTTCAAATATTGCGCCGACAGCTCCTGTGCCGAGTCGCTCGGCAAGAATAGCTCGCAGGTTTCCTTTCAAAGCGCGGAGAGCTTCGCTATCCGTATCTGCCTCGACATATTGGAGATAGTGATCGATTGAAACGATGCACACGACCATGGTGCAATTATCGCCCCGGAACGGGCTCCTTGATCTTCCGAATTGGAATTCCCAGAGTGAAGTAGTCGTAGTATTCGTCGTTGGCCTCTGTCATGGCAAGCAGGATGCGATGGAAAAGGACACGTAGCAACTTGAGATCGCGAATCCACTCCGCATCGACCTCATCATCCTTTCCGTGAGCCGACTCGTGGCGAGCATCATGGGCCTGCTTTTCTCGATTACTCAGAACCAGCCCTAATTCATCCATCAAATCTTTGCTGGTGGAATGTTGAGATCGTAAGTTGAGATTCCTGATCTTGTTCTTAAAGACGTTGAGGGTCTTCGCCGATAGCCCTAGCGGCGAGAGCGAGCTCTCCAGTGCGGATCGAATCTTCTCCCAAGTCGGCTCATCCACGACTGTTCCGACAGGTGGCGTGGAGGACGAGTTGAAATAGGCACGCTGCAGCGACTCAAGCGCGGCGCCAAAGTGGACGGCTGCAATGTGTGGTGTAGCCGTCACCGCGTGCCAGTAGGCCCAGCTCACGACGCCGAAGTTCAGTGCATCGTATTTGGTATAAAGAGCATTCACCATGCGCGAGAGCCGGACTGGCTCAATGTCCCAAAAACCTCGTGGGCCGCCGAGCGGACTCGGCGGCATCGCACCCAACCGTACAGCTTGTCCGCGCATGCTATACGGGTCAACGGCTTCAAAATCTGTCAGGTTCCACTCTGCATCGAATCGCGATTTGCCGAGATAGACCAAGTAGCTGCCTAGAGCATACGAAAGGCAGCGGCGGACCTTATCGCGAAACTCATCGGTGGGTACGCCAACGTACACGATGCAGCCTGGTCGCTTGGCATGGGTATCTTTGATTTTATGCAGCTGACAAAGGTAGAGTTGCGTTCCATTCACCTCTAGACCGGCAGCGGCCCAACTGCTGCCGCCATTCGAACCGCTGCCTTTCATCTCAAGTTTCGGTCGATCTGGAGGAAGGCCTCCAAGAACGACTGTGGTGGAATCGGAACTTTTGCTCTCGATGTTGTCACACCAGAAGTATTGCGTCGGGACATTCTCTAGCCAGTCCACGACGAAGTGAGGAGGGGCGGTGTTCGCCAGCTTTCCGACGAGACGATGGATCACAACTGACTGCGTGGTGATGCCGGGAGCGACGCTCTCAAAATGCCGGTTCGTCCGCATTGCGTGAACGCCAATAGCTTCCAGTTCAAGCCCATAGGTGTTGTGGAAGGTCACTCGGTCGTCATTGATGCGAACTGTGCCGGCCGGATGCGGAGACGGAGGCTCGCGCGCAGACTCAGGTGCCTCCGTTTCCATCCGCAGACTCAGATCGCCAGAGCGATGAATGCTGAAACGGTGGATTGGTCCAGCTAAGGGGCCGTGGTCATCCACGATTGGCGCGTAATTCTTGATGAGCTCCTCAAAACTCTCCCATTGCCAACTGTACATACGTCTCCCTTGGTTGTCCGTGCCGGACCGGAGCGCAGGGACACGTGGTTATTGGGACTATTTTCAACCCAAACGAGGGAGGATTTCAGTTGCGAGGGTGTCGGCTGTCCAGAAACGGGTTTCCGAGTTCATCCAGAGAGTCGAAGTGCCTACAGTGGGCAGGCAAATAAGCAAGCCTATGCGAATGCCTAATTCCTTGAGCTTTTACAGCTTTGTTGCACTAGCAACTTGAAGATGCCACACAATTCTTCTGCACAGTTCCTGCACAGCAAAACTTGCCTGATCTAAGTCAAATCACAACAATTAAATACAAAATCCTCTTCACACGGTCGGGATGACAACATCTTTATCCATCCCATATTTTTTGTTGTTCGCGCTGTTTAGGAGCGGGGTTCTCGCTTTGTTATTGGTTTGTGGCGGTTTGGTTGGCTGCGGATAGGCCTAATTTTTTTAACAGGCGGATGAGTTGGCGGCGTTCGGCGGGGTTGAGCGCCGCGGCGGCGTGTTCCATGTCTTTGCGGTGCTGGGTGAAGGCGCAGGAGATGAGCTTGCGGCCCTCGGGGGTGAGCTGGACGATGCGGACGCGCTGGTCAGAGGGGCTGAATGCTCGGCGGACGAGGTTTTTGGCTTCTAGGCGGTCAATGGTGCTGGTGATGGAGCCGCTGGTGAGCATGATTTTTTTGCCGATGGTGTTGACCGGCTGCGGGCCCTTGTGGAGGAGCAGTTCGAGGGCGGCGAAGTCGGAGAGGCCAATGCCGAGGCCGGCGATACTCTGGAATGAGTGGGATTCGAGGGCGCGGTAGGCCTTCCATAGGATGAGCCAGAGGTGGAGGCCGCTGAGATCCTCGTTGTTTACGGAATTTTGATCCATGGGACTGGAATCCATTTTGCGAGACCTGCATCTATCTTGATATCAAGATACTTTCTGGGGCCGTCCAGATGCAAACCGGCAAATGAATTGGAGGAGAGATTATGGCGACGTACAAGATTGATCCAGCGCACTCCGGTGCGGAGTTTGTGATTCGGCACATGATGATCAGCAATGTTCGCGGCGGTTTCACGAAGGTGGAGGGTACGATTGAGTACGATGCGGCGAACGTGGCGGCGACGAAGATTCATGTGACTATTGACGCGGCGTCGATTGATACGCGGGATGGGCAGCGCGACGGGCACCTGAAGAGCGCGGATTTTCTGGATGTTGAGAAGTTTCCTGCGATTACCTTCAAGAGCAAGAAGGTGGAAGTGGCCGGCGAAGGCGAGCTGAAGGTGACGGGCGATTTGACGATTCATGGGACGACAAAGGAAGTGGTTCTGAATGTTGATGGGCCGACGCCCGAAGCGAAGGATCCGTTTGGGAATGTACGCGTGGGCGCATCGGCGAAGACGAAGATCAAGCGGAGCGAGTTTGGCCTGACTTGGAATGCGGCGCTGGAGACGGGCGGCTTCCTGGTAGGGGATGAGCTGAAGATTGAGCTGGACGTTTCGGCGATTCGTGGCTGAGCGGGCCGGGCGAGAGCTTTTTATCCACCCCACTCATGCGCAAAGAGCGCGCATGAATGGGGAGCCCGGTGGGTGGATGGAGAAGGAGACGTTATGTCATTGCGTGCGACGAAGGAAATACTGGAAGCGAAACCGACGATTGAGGGTGCGGGTGTGCATCTGCGGCGGGCGTTTGGGTTTGGGAAGACGAAGGATTTCGATCCGTTCCTGCTGTTTGATGATTTTCGCGGAGACAAGCCGGAGGACTATATAGCGGGGTTTCCGTGGCATCCGCATCGGGGGATTGAGACGATTACGTATGTGCTGGCGGGGGAAGTGGCGCATGGCGACAGCCTTGGAAACAAGGGCAAGATGGGGGCGGGCGACCTGCAGTGGATGACGGCGGGCAGCGGGATTCTGCACCAGGAGATGCCGAAGGGCGATGAGCAGGGCCGGATGCATGGGTTCCAGCTATGGGCGAACCTGCCCGCTTCGCTGAAGATGACCGAGCCGCGTTACCAGGACATTCCTTCGGAGGCGATTCCGGAGGTGACCGAGGATGATGGGACGCATGCGCGGATCATCAGCGGTGAGTTCTGGGGCAAGCGCGGGCCGGTGGAAGGCGTGGCGGCTGATCCGCAGTACGTGGATGTGTCGGTTCCTCCGGGAAAGAAGCGGCGGCTGAAGCTTGAGATAACACGCAATGCGTTTGCATATGTGTTTGCAGGAGCGGGAACGTTTCGTGACGCCTCTGATCCGCAGGCTGTGCTGACGGAGAATGCGCGGGAGCCGAATGCGGCGCCGAAGTACGACGCGAAGAATCACTCGCTGGTGTTGTTTGACCGGGGGGATGAGGTCGTGGTTCAGGCGGGACCGGAAGGGATTCGGTTTCTGCTTGTTTCAGGCAAGCCGCTGGAGGAGCCTGTGGCCTGGTACGGGCCGATTGTGATGAATACTCCGGAGGAGCTGCGGACTGCGATGAGCGAGCTGCAAACGGGTAAGTTCATCCAACACAAGCAAGCGAAATGAACTGAATGAGTGGGCCGCACCGGCTAGAGCATTTTTCCTGGTACTGTGAACTTTCTGGATGCAACCCGGTGCAGCTTTTCTTAACGAAAAAGCTGCATACGCATGCTCTCTTCGGTCTACACCTATAGGGAAAATGCTCCAAGCCTCAGGGGCTTGCCTGCGCGGACGTTTTACTTTGAGGAGAACTGGAAGAAGCGCCTGGCTGAGTAGTGCTCTCCGGAACAGACGGCGAGCCTGGGGTACTTCGCGACGCCAGGGAGCAATGCGCCGTGGGCCGTTGGTTCCCATTGTGATGATGGGTCAGCAGGAGGGCGATGGCCTGTTGCTGTGAGGCTGTGTATTAACGGAATGTGACTCAGAAAATGATTCCTAACATCATGTCCTAACACTATGAATAAGACTTCATCTAACGCCGCGCGTGGTTGCGTTATGGTTAGCGCATGGTGGGTTACAAGAAACGATGTTTGGACTGACACTTCTGGACCTTTGTGCTTATCTTGGCTTGGCGGCGGTGGGCGCGATTGCTGTGAACGTGCTTGTGGGAATTTTGATTGCGCTGCGTTACAGTCCGGTTTGTTTCTGGCCCTATCGGCGGTTGAATCTGTTTGGGTTGCATCAGTGGAGCGCGTACGCATCCCTGGTGCTGATTCTGTCGCACCCGGCAGTGCTGCTGTTTGTGGGTAAGCCGCGGTTCAGCTTTTTCGACATCCTGGCGCCGGTGAGGTCTCCGCTGCAGCCGGTGGTGAATACGATTGGCGCGGTGGCGTTGTACCTGGTGGTGCTGGTGACGGTGACATCGCTGCTGCGGCAGCGCATGTCGCGCAAGGTCTGGCGTAATTTGCATTACCTGGTTTATCCGGCGATGGTGTGCCTGCTGATTCATAGCATTATGGCGGACCCGAATTTGAAGACGGGTCATCCTGATCTGCTCGATGGGGGTAAAATCTATTTGTATGGCGTTGTGGTGCTGATGATTGCGGCTTCGTGGGTGCGTCTGCGACTGCGAGGGCGAGGACTAAGCCTTGAGCCGCGTCCAACAGAAGCAGAGGTCGTCGTCGTGAGTGTTGAGACAAAGATTTCCGCGTGATTTCGGCGTTGAAGGGGCTACGCCAGAAGTCGTTTGTCGGTGGGGTGGTGACGGCGCCGGTATAGCTTGCAAACACAAGTGAGCCCGCAGGCAGAGAGTCTGCGGGCTGAAGCGGCTGGGCGGATGGGGCTCGCTACTGCCGGGGTGTGGCGAGGATCGGGGTGATGTTGTGCTGGAGGAGCGTGCGCTGGACGTGACAGCAGCACGCGGCTATTGTGGCGTGGTCCAATGCAGGCGGATGAGGGACATGGCCTGACGCGGGAGGGTGAGCGAGAGACTGAGTTCTCCGGCGCGGGTTTTGAGCCACTGGGGTGAGGTGAGGAGTTGGAGCTGGCCGGTGCTGGTGGCGGCGATGCGGGTGGTTTGCAGCATGCCAAACATGCGGAAGGCGTTGAGGACGGGCTTGTCTACGCCATGGGTGGTGAGGCAGCGGTAGCCGTAAAACCAGGGGTTGCCGGGAAATGTAAACGCCCAGGTTACATATCCCTGAAGGTTGACGTGGTAGTGGGCGGCGAGAGCAAGGGTGCGGGTGAGAAGCTCTGCCTCGTAGCTGGCGTACTGCAGGGTGTTGCGGTAGGCGTTCTCAGGATGGAGCCTGGCGCGGGTGGCCCCGCCCCGCTCGGGGCGTAGTGTCTTCAGAGGGCCGAGAAAAGGCCTTCAGACACAAATCAGTACACAATCACGCAAAAATGCGCTCAGAAACCTGCCGGGAAAACACTGCTGCAACCAAACTCTCCGGGTCAGCTACCTGTGCAGAGCTTCCTTAGGTCATTCTGTCCTCCACTCAAGCAAGCTTGAGTGGGCCACCCGCCTTAGGTGTACGGCTGTATGAATGGTTGCGATACGGTTCATTGAAAGAGGCGGTCCAAGCGTAGCAGACCAAGACCGGTGTCTTTTAGAAAAGCTCGAAAGCCCAACTCAGCTTTGGATCTTTGGCTGTATTCGCCTCGCGCCACCAGATTAAGTAGCGAACTAAAACGAGTCCACAGTGTAGCATCCGTTTGATAAAGATTCGAGCGCTGTTGAAGGATTGTCTGGATTTCTCGATAGTGACTTGCTCCCTGAATGGCCATGAATTGCTGGTTTTCAGGGAGCAATTTTATATTCTCTTCAAGATAGGAAGCACGATGAGCAGCCCACCCAGCTTGTTTTGAATAGGTATCTCCTGTCGACTTCAAAGAATAGCGAATCATCTCATTGACTTTAAGAGAAACAGGTCTGGTTGCTGTGGAATCATGCCGGCGGTACAGGACCAGCGGTTCATGGATAAAGGCGGTCTTTCCAAAAACATGGGAGAGAAACATAAGCCACTGATCGTGAATCATAGGTTCGGTCTGGTCGAACGAACTCCAAGGGCGCGCGCTGTGAAATATGAGTGGAAGCGACGGGCGGAAAACCATTGCAAATCCTGAAGAGTTACGTCCTGGAGGCATCGCCAAAGGACTCGTGACCGCATCGCGATAAATTTCAGGGAAAAGGCGTCCTATCGGTTTCAATGTTTCATCGACCATCTCACCTGAGTGGACTGCCAGCATTACCGAGGAGTCCTGAAAGCATGCAGCGCATCTGGCGAGTTTGTGGCTTAGCCAGACATCATCCTGATCGCTGAAGGCAATTAAGTCCCCTCGACATAATGAGGCGGCTTTCAGGAAGTTATCTGAGTATCCGAGGCGTGTTTTATTTCTATGAAATCTAACCGGAAAGGGGGCTTTCTTCGCAAATTCGGCAACTATTTCTGCAGTGCGATCCGTTGATCCATCATCTGTAATTACAAGCTCAGAAGGCTGCAAGCTCTGACTTGCCAGGCTATCCAATTGACTTGGAAGAAATAGCTCTCCATTGTAGCTAGCCATAGCGATCGAGATGTCCATTCCTCACTCCTTGAAGATGTTGTCCCTAGAAAAAAGCATAATCATCTAGCATGACTCTTCGGCGGGAGGTCCGCACGCACTGAGTATTATTCTGTTTTTGAAAAGTATGGCTGTTCCATGATGGGCTCATCGGCAGTGTTCCTTAGTTGCTTACGAGTATTATGGACGAGACGGGCGAAAGAAGTCTTGACCAACCGATCAAATGACTCTCACCAAACTTTATCGCCCATGAGGAGATTATTTGAGATTCTCGAGTGGACATAGTTGTAGGTTACCATTCACAAATTGCACAATGAAAATGCGTATCACACGAGTTTCCAAGCCAGGCTCTTCATTCTTAAGTCCACTGTCTGTTCGAGAGTCTCTTGAAGGGCCTAGTTTTCCTGTACCAAGTCTGATGTTAGTCCGCAGCCGGTTTTGGTTTCAGCCAGTGCGCGGCTAGCCGCGCACTGGCTGGTTGGCGTAGACCTGAATGCGGACGGGCTGCTGAGCCGTGAGTTGCGTGGGAAGCAGGCAAAGGGGAAGGACGGCGAGGAGGGTCAGCAGCCTGTTCATTTGGGCTCCTTGTGAGGGCAGGATGAAAACGTATTCTGATTTTGCCTGCGGAGGTCATGATACGGCTTGGGTGGAGGGTTGGGCTGCGTTGGGAGGTTGCGGGTGTCTGCCGGAGCCGGGGCTGCTTGGGGAATGTGGTTGTTTGCGGGGGAGTTTTCGGGCTAAGCTAAGTGGCCAAGGAGCTGACGCCATTGAATAACCCTTCTATTTCTCCCGCGGTTCTTCCGTAGATCGGAGTGATTCTCGTGATTGCGGTGGTGGTGGGGATTCTTCCTTACTGGAAGATCTTCAGCAAGGCCGGGTTTTCGGGGTGGATGTCGCTTCTGATGCTGGTTCCGCTGCTGAACCTGGTGGTGCTGTACATTGTGGCGTTTTCGCAGTGGAATGTGCAGCCGACGTTTCAGCAGCAGGCGCCTCCGCCTACGCTTCCGAAGCATCCGTGGTAGATAGCTTTTCGCTGTTAGCCGCTAGCCTTTAGCCTTGTGTTTGAGCGGGAGGGGGCGGGTCCTGCGCTGGTGTGCTGGAGAGTGGGGCATTCTGGGAGAAACTTTGGGTGCAATTTCGGTTGAGGTATGGTCGGGATTCCTCGCTTCGCTCGGAATGACGGCGTTTCGGGCGGTTGGCTTTTTCTGTTCCCCACCCAGGCGTAGCTTGGGTGGGCCACCTCAATTTTGGATGTGGCACCCGTGTCACTCTGATAACAAGGGTTACTGGGTGCCGGTGCCGTAGATCTGGATGCCCTGGTTGACTTCAAAGGCGAGGGTGGCGGCGCGGGTGACGTACTGGGAGTCGGGATAGTTTTTTTCGAGGCGGGTGGCGATGCCGCTTACGTAGCTTCGGTCGCGGTCGGCGAACTTTTTGTTGCCGTCGGCCTGCCACATGTCTCCGGCAGCGGCTTCGCGCCATGCGGCCTTGTAGAGGGCTTCCGGTGCGTCAGGTGATTTGGGATATTTGCGGGCGTAGTCGAGGTAGTACTGGGCCTCTTTTTCGGGACATTTTTCGTCTCCCTGCCAGTCGCCGCAGAGTTTGTTCTGGATGAGGGTGAAGGCGGCGAAGTCAGCCCATTTGGTATTGGGGAAGTAGTGCATGACGGCGTGCATCTCGTTTTCGTCGGGCAACTCGCGCATGTAGGGCTGTCTGGAGTGGGCGGACGGGAGGGTGGCGGCGTCGGCCTTCTGGAGTTGCCAGCGGATGTCGGCGGCGCGCCACATGGCGTCTGGGACGAGTTTGGACTTGGGGAAGAACTGGATAACGCGAAGGTAGAGACGGCGAGCGGCCTGTGCGGCGTGGGGCGGCGCGTCCGGCTGTGTGGCGGCATCTTCCTGCGCCTGGGCCGCGCCGAAGAGGATCTGGTCGGCGTTGGGCGTTTTTTCCGTGACGAGGCCTTTGTCGATCATCCAGCCGGAGAGCGGTTGCGGGGGGTTTTCGGGGCCAAGGAGGGTGGTCTGGTCTTCATGGGACTGGCCCTGATCGACGTTGGCGAAGACGCGGATCCACTTGCCGTTTTTTTCTGTAATAACGGCCTCGCGGCCGGGCTGGATCTGGGTGAGGCGCTGGGAGTTCAGGCTGGGCTGGACGTAGAGGTTGGTGACGGGGATGACGACGGCGAGAGTGCCTTTGGGCATGACTGGCTGCGACTGGCCGCGGTGTTGGGCGCTCTCGGCGTGGGTCGGAAGCAGTGTGAGGGTGGTCAGCATGAAAAAGAGGATAAGGGATACGCGTCGCATGAGCGCCTGCCGAAGGGTGAGATGCGTAGTTCTGAGATCAGGATAGACCAGAGATGCGGACGGATCACTCGGGCGATTGTTTGCCGGACGCAACTTCCGCCACGGCCGCGTGTCGATATTGGCGCCGGCAGTGAAGAGTAGCCATCTCAACGAGGAGAAGTCAGCGTGAAACGAATTTTGAAGGCATTGATACTGGGAATTTGGCTAATGGCGATTCCTTCGCAGGTATTCGGTCTGGATATTGGTATTGCGGTGTCGGTCAATACGGCTCCCCCGTTGCTGCCGGTGTATGTGCAGCCACCTTGTCCGCAACCGGGATATATATGGACTCCGGGGTACTGGGCTTATGGTCCGATGGGATACTACTGGGTTCCGGGAGTGTGGGTGGCGCCGCCGCGTGTGGGGCTGTTGTGGACGCCGGGTTACTGGGCATTCGTGGACGGATTTTATCGCTGGCATCCGGGATTCTGGGGGCGGCATGTGGGCTTTTATGGCGGCGTGGATTACGGATATGGATATACCGGAGTGGGATTCGTGGGCGGTTACTGGCGCGGGCCTGTGTTCCTGTACAACACGGCGGTGGTGCATGTGGATACGACGGTGATTCATAACACGTACGTGAACCGCACGGTGATCCGGACTACGGTAGTGAACCGCTACAGCTTCAACGGCGCTGGTGGAGTGATGGCGCGTCCGACACGGATGGAGATGCGAGCAGACCGGGAGCCGCACTTTGAGCAGACCTCAATGCAGGTGGAGCACCAAGAGCATGCGGGTACGGACCGAAACCAGTTTTACAGCGCGAACGGCGGGCATCCGGAGACGACAGCGATGAACCGGATCAATGGCCGGCGGTACACGCAGCAGGGCCGGATTGCGCAGGGCATGCGGTCGGGCCAACTGACTGCGGGCGAGACGCGGAACCTGGAGCAGCGGCAGGCGAATCTACACCAGACGGTTCACAATGACCGGTTGGCGAACGGCGGTTCGCTGACAGGGCAGGAGAAGCAGAACATCCGGGCAAGGCAGAACAATATCAGTCGGTCGATCTACAACGACAAGCACAACGCGGCGGTGGCTCACTACGGAAATAACGAAGTGGGGCAGCGGCGTTACAACCAACAGCAGCGGATGGCGAACGGGATCAGCAGCGGTCAGATGGGGGCGAATCGCGCTGCTCGACTGGAGGGAGGGCAACAGAACCTGAACCGGAGGATTCGCGCGGACCGGCAGGCAAATGGCGGACGGCTGACGAACCAGCAGCGGAGGAACATCAACCGCAGGCAAAACCGGATGAGCCGGCGCATTTACCGTTCGCGCCACCATGGGCGGCCGAGAGGGTAGGTGGATTGTTCCTGTGTTGGAGATTGCGGCCTTCCCTCAAGGGAAGGCCGTTTTTCGTTAGGATTCCTGGCTGAGGATCTGGGCGAGCAAAGCGGGCTCGACATTGCCGCCGCTGAGAATGGGGACGGCGCGCCGGTAGGGCGGTAACTGGCTGGTGTGAAAGAGGAGTGCGGCTGAAGTGACGGCTCCGCTGGGTTCTGCGGTGAGGCGGGCGTCGAGGAGGATGCGGCGCATGGCGGTGCGGATTTCCTCTTCGGAGACGGTGATGATGTCGTCGACGCAGGCGCGGATCAGTTCGTAGTTGAGCTGGCCGAGGCTTTGGGTGCGGAGGCCGTCTGCGATAGTGCGGGAGGTTTTTTCGGCGGGCCAGGAGACGATGCGACCGGCGTGGAAGCTTTGGTGTGCGTCGGCGGCGAGTTCGGGCTCGACGCCGATGACGCGGCATTGGGGGCGGAGCTGTTTTATGGCCGCAGCGACACCGCCGAGCAGGCCGCCACCGCTGACGGGTGCGAGTACGAGATCGACGTTGGGCAGGTCTTTGAGGATTTCGAGGCCGCAGGTGGCCTGTCCGGTGATGATGTCGGGGTCGTCATAGGGCGGGATGACGACGTAGCCGTGCTGTGCGGCGAGTTCTTCGGCTTTGGATTTTCGCTCGGAGCTGGCGTTGCCGACGGTGACGATTTCCGCGCCGAGGTCAGCGGTGGCTCGGCGCTTGATCTCTGGCGCGTTGGAGGGCATGACGATGACGGCTTTTGAGCCGAAGGCGCGGGCGGCGTAGGCGACCCCCTGTGCATGGTTGCCGCTGGAGTAGGTGATGACGCCGCGGCGGAGTTCGTGGCGGGAGAGCTGGGCGATTTTATTCGCTGCTCCGCGGAGCTTGAATGCGCCTATGGGCTGGAGGCTTTCTGCCTTGATGTAGATTTGGCCGGGGCACTGGTGGGAGAAGCAGCCGATGAGGGGCGTGTGGACGGCGAGGCCATGAATGCGACGCTGAGCGGCTCGGATTTCATCGAGGGTGACCATGATCGTTTGTTGGGGGATGGTAGCAGTATCGCATTGGAGGGCAGCTTTTCGCTGCTGTGCTCTGCTTCCTGGGATTTGGGTGGCGGGTAGGAGAGTGCAGATTTTCTAAAGGCGGGGAGGGTTCCGCGCTGGAGAGTGGGGAACTGCGGGTCCCTCCGCTTCGCGCCTATGGCGCTTCGGTCGGGATGACACTTACATCATAAATTTATGTAAATAAATGACATAGTATTTCTACAATGTCTATACGAGTCCTGCACAGATATGTAGGATCAAGGACTTGGCAGAAAAATCTGCACGGAATCTGCACAGAACGCGTCCAAATGATGGAGGCGAAATGGCATTCGTCACCGACAAAACGGAACTCAAGCCGGGCCTGATCCTCTTTCGGCGCGGCGACGTGGATCATCGCATGTGGTATTGCCGCATGAAGATGCCGAAGGCAGACCGCTATAAAACGGTTTCGCTCAAAACGACTGACATTGATGTGGCGCGGGACCGCGCCTTCGACCAGGACGCAGACATCCGGTTTCGCCTGAAGCATGATGTTCCTGTGTTCAACCATCCATTCCGCGAGGTAGGCAGAGAGTATCTGCTGACGCAGGAGGCGCGGGCGAAGCGCGGAGAAATCAGCGCTGCACGTCCCAGGAAAATGCGCGCGGTCATTGAAGGTGCATTAGACCGATATGTAGGTTCCACGCAGGTGCACCTTATTGGCGATGAACTTTGGGGCGGCTATCCCGCGTGGCGGCGGGTGAATGGTGCGGGACGCAACCGGCGCAATGGCGTTCGGGAAATCACCGACGAGATGGCAAAAGCCTTTGCGGACAAGGAAGCTGAGCGCCGCACCAAGGTTCAGAAGACCCTGGGCATTCGGGTCTTGAAACCAATCGAGGTTAAGCCTTCCGAAGAAAGAACAGTTCCTTTCATCAGTGACTCGACCATCCGCTTTGAGATGTCGATCTTTGGCGCGGTAATGAACTACGCCATCAAGAAACGCTATGTTCCGGCCAGCCAGCGTTTCGACGAGCGTCCGAAGCTCAAGACGATGCGGCGGGATGAGTTCACGCTGGAGGAGTACCGCAAACTGCATACAGTGGGACGGAAGTGGATTGCGGCGGCGGATAAACCGTCGAGCGTCTGGTACCGGACTGTTACTTACAACATGATCCTGATTGCGTGTAATACGGGAATGCGGCCAGCGGAGATGAGGAATCTTCGCTGGCGTGACATCATGTCGGCGAAGGACCGTGAAGGGCGGGAGATTGTTGTGCTGTTTGTGCAGGGCAAGGGCAAGTCGCGCAAGCTGGTCGCCCCCAAGAGCGTTGGAGATTATCTGGAACGTATTCGCGTGATCTCCAAAGCTACGGAACCAGAGGACAGAGTCTTTACGAACGTTGTGGGCAAGCCCACGACCACACTTTACAGTGCGTTGATTGCCGATCTTCTGAACGAAGCGAAGTTGCGCGAGGGCACGCAAGGCGTGCCGCGCTCAACTTATTGCTTCCGGCATACCTATGCCACGCTCCGCTTGCAGGAAGGCGTGGATGTGTATTTCCTTGCCGAGCAGATGGGAACATCCGTCCACATGATCGAGGAACACTATGGGCATGTGAATACCATCAAGCATGCCGACCGCGTGTTGCAGGGCATGGCAGGGTGGGAGTTGCCGCACTCGGAAGTGGACGTTACCAGGGCTAAAGCGTCGAAAGCTGCGGAGGCGCACGATAAATCCAAGCGAGGTCAGCACAGCAGGACAGGCTGACCGCGTAACGCTCCTGAATCGGTCTTTGGCCGGAGCCGCTGGCGGAGGCTTCCCGAAATTCAAAGTTAATTACTTCGGATATTTGTTCTGATTTGCCGCGCCCCGCCGGGGCGTTCTTGGCGGCAAATCCTCGCGCACGAGCCGCCGCTGGCGGCTGTTCTTCGTGCGGTTCCAATCACGGTGTTCTTGAATATCTCAGCTCGCCTCGGTTATTTCACAGGGAATCAATATCGTTTCGCGGTAGCCCGCCCAACGCCACGATTTGGACTTTAGATAATCAGCCAGACTGCTCACATTCATGCCCGGTCCCAAGACTATTCCCCATACGATTAGGCCTTTTCCGAATTGCGCGCCGTACATGAAGAAGTCTTCCTTGTCCTTGTAGCCGCTCTTGTACCCGAATCTCTCCCCGTAGTTCTTTATGTTTGTTCTGGTTCCAATTGTCTCTTGCGGTAGCAATGCGCCTAAGAATGTTGTCAATGTATGATCGCTGCCCTGAATCTGATAGTGCTCGCTGAGATAAGCATGAGATTTCGTCAACGGTTTGCCCGCTTCCCGGTAATACAAGGCATGAGTGAGTTTTCTCTGAAATGTCTCCATTGTCTGCGCGAAAGTAGCAGGACGCTGTACAGAGACAGCAATCGGGTTCGGGGTGATAATCGACCCGACCTGATGAATAGGAACGGACGTGGAGGGGTCCGGTAGCGCGTCCGGGTAATTACGCAAGATGGCGTCACGCAGCTTAGTTATTTTCGCAGTATCTTGTGGCGTTCGATTGGATTCGTTGAAGTCGAGCAGTTGCGTATAGAAGCCTGTAAGCTGATCGTCTCGCTTGCTGCCCTGATTGCATGCTTCGCAAGCTGGAAACTCGAAGTCTTCAGGCCAATAGCCGTCAGGAAAACAGGCTTTCGGAGGAACATGGTCGATAGTCGTTGACGGTACTGTTCCGCCACAGAAACAACAATAGGGATGGTCCAGAAGAAAACGCTTCTTCTTTCCAAGTTTTTTCTTTGGCATTGTCGTCATTCTCTCCATGTCTCCGCGCAATACGACGCGCCACAGGTCAAACTGGATACGCCGCTTCAATGGCAGATTCTGATTCAAACCTGCTGGCAAACTGCGGCTCACCCATCGACCTTTTTATGAGCAATCGCAGCAGTGTCTCCAATGGAAGATAGCTCTCTTGGACCCTTGCGCTGATATGATCTCCCTGCAAAAGCTGTCCATGTACGAAGTTTGAACGATAGTCGTAGGCTTGCTTTGCGGCAGCCTCTGTAATGGTCACTCCGACGTCATGGCTGGCCATGCACAGCCTCTTCTTGAACTGCCAGTTCACATTGCGACTGTGTGTATTGACGAGGGCTTCCAGACCCGTGACCACAAGCGTAAAGCGAATGTCGAGTTCGTAGGTGTAACAGGCGTACAGAAAATGTCTCACGGCGCGTAGCAAGCGTCGTGGCAGCTTTTCAGGATCGTAGGAAATCAATAGCCGTCTTACTTCTTCCATGTCAGATAAAGTCAGCCAATTTCTCCGGCAGTTCCCGTTGACCCAAGCATAGGCTCCTAATCCTTGAGTGGGGCCGGGAACGATTTGCTCGATCTGATGATTGCGATAAAACAGGCGAGCGGAATAGCACGTAGCTACGGTTGTGGGATGGACAAGTCGGGCAATCAGCAGACAATGCTGGAGCTGTTTGTCGTGATCCCAGTTCAAGGAAGTTCCGGGCTTGGCGTCCAAGTCTCGGACAAAACAGTAGTGATAGAAATTCGACCTGGCAGGATTGAAGTTTTGTCCCGGTGCCCGGCACGCATCAAAGACAGCATCTATTGTCGGTCTCTCCAAAGGCCCCGCCCAAAGACCAGATCCCAAATCAATCCGCTCCATAATCGGAGGCTCTGCCCGAAATACTTCATCCGCAACCCGTATTTCTGGCGTGGTGGGTTGAACAATTACATCACGAACCAAACTCCCGCTTTCAACAAAAGTCATTGTCCCTTTTACCTACTTTCAGCGCCTCTTTGAACACATAATACGAGGCTGGTAGTGCCGACTGATTTCTAGGGAAGGGTGCTCCGCCCTTCCCTCGCTGCAACCGCCAAACTGCGGCGTTTTCCGCTCCCCAACCATGCGGGCCTGTTCCTGCCCGCAACGCCGGCCCTAAAAGCCATGCGGAAGTAGACCGAAATTTCTTCTTTTATCCAGTGCCCCCGCTTCATGCGGCTTTATGGCAGAGCCGGTCAGAACCCGTCAAGGGTGTTCGCTCACGCTCCATAAACGGGCACAGTACGCCCGCCCTGGACCGAACCCGCCTCGCCCCTGCCCGCCGCAAAAAACATGAAGCGAGGGCACTCAATAAAAGAAATTTGGTTGAGAGCCAAAGGCGAAATGCCCTCCTTCAGAATCTCGCCCCACGCGGGCAGCACAGGAGAGCAAACGTCATGGCACACCGCAATCATCGCAATACAGCCAGCAGGCCCAGCATCTACCAGACCGTTACCGAACGCATCATTACCAGCCTCAAAGCTGGCGTCATTCCTTGGGAAAAACCGTGGAAGACGCCGCACTTTGCAGGCGGTCCATTCCCGCGCAACTTCTACACCGGCAAGCCCTACCGTGGCATCAATGTTCTGTTGCTTTGGTCGAGCGAATACAGTTCCCCATTCTGGCTTACGTTCAAGCAGGCGCAGGCATTGAAAGGCATCGTCCGCAAAGGCGAGCACGGAACGCAGATTGTCTTCTATAAACAGCTTCCCGAATACGCAAACAAGGACGAGGAAGCAACGGGCGAAGATGAGCGCGTGCCGTTCGTTCTTTGCCGCTACACGGTTTTCAACGTGGAGCAGTGCGACGGCCTCACGCTTCCTGAATTCTCGCAGCCGGGCATCGCGCCGGAGATCGACGAAGATGAAATCTGCGAAAGCATCGTGAGTGGATGGGAGAATCGGCCAGCGATGCAACTGAGTAGCCCCACCGAGTACCGCGCTTACTACCGGCCCTCTACTGATTCCGTGCACATGCCCGCGCGTTTCCGCTTTGTGGATGCACCGCACTACTACAGCACCTTATTCCATGAGCTGATTCACAGCACCGGGCACGAAAGCCGTCTCAATCGCGCCTTTGGCGACCACTTCGGAGATGAGCTTTACAGTAAAGAGGAATTGGTTGCCGAGATGGGAGCAGCCTTCCTTTGCGCTATCGCCGGTATCGCCAACGAGCACACCGACCGCAACACCACCGCATACATTCAGAATTGGATTGCGAGGTTGGAAGAAGACAACCGGCTTATCGTTCATGCCGCCGCCAACGCACAGAGAGCCGTGGACCTAATTCTTGGTAGCCCGTTTGAGGAAGAGGCGGAAACGACAAAATCGCCGGGGATGAGTATCGCTCCGGCGAAATACGGCCATGCTTATTTCTGATTATAGCCACAACTCCTGTTCGTCGAGTTCATCCGACGTCGATCGTCATCACTGTGTGTAGCACGCGCGGAAAGACTCCCGACATCACTGGCACAGGCAATGAGCAGACAGAATTAACCCTTTCGAAAATCTGTGCGCACGAGCCGCCGCTGGCGGCTGTTCTTAGTACAAGCGGAATGCGTTCCAGGCGCTTCATCTAGCCGAAATACACACTTTCCACGTGGGACTGCTCTAGTCGTGCCCATCATGCCTGCGCAATACAAACTCTGCACTGGCATAAATGATCGTTTAGTTCAGTTCAGGGCTCATCGCGGCCTCCGAGGGAGTCATATCGGAGGTCATATTGTTTGTTTCTATAACGTTTAGTGGGCAGGCGTAGGCCTGCCCACTAAACGTTAA
>JAKATU010000026.1 GCA_021818585.1 Acidobacteriota bacterium
CTTCGCGACGAGCAAAGTATGGCGAGAGCCTATGGGGACGACTTGCGTTGCAAGTTTTTGGAGGCTTATGATCAGGGAGAGTCATCCTTGGTTCAGTTGGCCGAAGTATTTCGGGTCAGCCCAGGTTGGGCGAAGAAGATATCCGCGCAGCGCCGCCGCAGTGGACAGATGGAGCGGGTGGTGCACAAGCCCGGACGCAAGCCGCGTGTGGGCGAGTCGGTACGGCAGCAGGTAAAGACCTGGTTCGATCTCAAGCCCGACCTGACACTGGCCGAGGTGCAGGGCAAGCTGCGCAGCGAGGCCGGAATACAGCTCAGCCTGCCGCAGATCTGGCATCTGCTGCGAAATCTGAATCTGCGTCTGAAAAAAAGTCACTCCACGCCACCGAGCGCGACACGGAAGCCAACCGTAAACGCCGCAAGGAGTTCGTCGAGCGCATCCGCACGATCTCGCCGGAACACTTGATTTTTCTGGACGAGAGCGGAGTGACTACGGCGATGACACGGCTCCGCGCACGGTGCGTCGGAGGCACCCGCATCCCGGAGTCCACGCCTTGCGGTCATTGGAAGATACTTACCATTCTGGGCGCGATGAGTCTGCGCGGCATGATCGCAACCATGACCATGGAAGAGCCCACCGATGCCGATATCTTCCTCGCCTATGTCGAGCAGGTGCTATGTCCAGCGCTCACGCCCGGCGATGTGGTGGTCATGGACAACCTCTCCTCGCACAAGGTCGACGGGGTCCGACAGTTGATCGAACAAGCAGGTGCTGAGGTGCCGTATCTACCGCCTTACTCACCCGACCTGAACCCCATTGAAAAGGCCTGGGCCAAGCTCAAACCGTTACTTCGCTCCGCTATGGCCCGCAGCCAGGAAGCACTCGATCAAGCTATCTCCCACGCACTCACCCTTATCCCCCTCGATAACGCTCAGGCTTGGTTCCGGCTCTGCTCGAAGGGACTACAGTAAAAACTAAAATGCTCTATTACAGCAGCTCGCTAAAGGATACGTTTTGCAGGAGCAAGGTCATCTTTCGACCACGCACAAAATCAAAAGGCGGCAGACTCATTTGGTCTGCCGCCTTTTCTGCTAAAGCAATCATTCCCTACTCGGTATTACGGATGCGCCTTCATCCTCTCATTCGCAAGCGCCTCCGTCAGGTCCAGCCGCTCTTTCCACGGATCAACCATCGCCTCAGGGCCATGATTTTCCGTAAACATCATCAGCTCGTCCTTTTTGACTGAATAACGTGGCCAATGCGGCAGGCCTGCTCCATTCGGATTGCCGGTCTTTACAAAGTTCGCCCAGTAGTCATTTGTCTCTTCACCGGCCATTACATCCGCCGAGGTCGCAGCCATGCCATACTTGGCCTTCACCGTGTCAAACACAAACGGAATCTCCGTCGCATGAGGCGCTCCCGGCCACTGCTTGCGCATCGAGTCCGCCACATAGCCAAACCGATACTCCCAAACGGAATCTCCCTGCGCTGACAGCGTCTGCGCCACAAACCGGGCCGGCTCAATCATCATCGCGTCCGCCGCAACCTTCATGCCAAGAAACCGCAAATTCGAATCCGGCTTCGCCCCATAGGCCGCTTCCGCCTTCCCGGCATTCTTTCCGAAGGGCGCGAACAGTTGTGCCTGTGTCTTCGCAAAGGAGAATCCAAGGTCCATCGAATTCGTTCCGAGCAGCAGCGGGACGTGCTGATACTTACCCTCCTGATACAGCGTCTCCGGTTCCCCAACCACAAGCCTGCCGTCAATCATCGGCCCGGCATAGGTCGATGCGGCGGCAAACATACTCGCCATATTCATTCCGTCGACAATGTCCTTTGCTGGCAGCGCCCGCAACTTGGCCAGTGCGGCTGCGCCATCGCCGTGGATGCCCATGCTTTTCGCAAAGTTCACGCCAATCTGTTCACCAGAGGGCTTCCCATTCATCCCCTCGGTCACGCCCGTCGCGCCCATCATCGTACGTCCGCCGCCAGACTCCACCATCGCCCGTTCAAACAGCCCCTTCGCAAGCGGCGAAGTCATCAAAACATGTACGGACATGCCACCAGCCGACTCCCCAAACACCGTCACATCCTTGGGATTTCCGCCAAAAGCGGCAATATTCCGCTGCACCCACTTCAGCGCTGCAATCTGATCCATGAACGCATAATTCCCCAGCAACTTGCCATGAGCCTGCCTAGTGAGCGCAGGAAACGCAAAGAACCCAAACCGCCCCAACCGGTAGTTGAAGCTCACAAATACAATTCCCTTTTTCGCAAAATGCCGGCCATCGTAAACCGCGGGGGAACTCCCACCATTCACAAATCCGCCGCCGTAAATCCAAACCATCACCGGCAAATTCGCTTTGTGATGTGCCGGAGTCCACACATTTAGCACCAGGCAATTCTCTGAAGGCCTCGTACCCAGTGGCGCAGCATCACTCGGGAAAGGCAGTTGCATGCAGTCATGCCCATACTGTGTCGCCTCGCGAATACCCTTCCAGTGCGCAGCCGGTTGGGGAGGCTCCCACCGAAGCTTGCCCACTGGCGGCTTCGCATACGGAATTCCTTTGAACGAAGTCACGCCGGCCCGCGTCGTGCCCTTCAGCATCCCGCTGTCAATCTTGACCATATCCTGCGCCTGAGCTCCCACCGCCCACGCAGCCAAAGAAATCAACATTCCTGCCGCCAACATCCTGCGCATCATCTTTTTTCCTGCCTCGCTGAAATGGTTTCTCGCCCCGGTTGCGCTTTCCACCTTGCCACGCACAAAGCAATCGCGGAAGCGCTTCCCACGTCAGCCGGAACTATAGTCAATCCAGATAGTCCTTGTAAATCGTTAAAGCAGGAAATTTGCGGCAGACAATCGACTGCATTCCGTCCGGCAATGCATTCAGGCGGATTCCGGATTATCCCTGGCTCGCATCCTTGCCCACCTGGTTGAGTGAAATCCCCAACTGCTGGCATTTTTTGTAGAAGTGGCTTCGCTCCAGCCCCAGAGCCTTGGCAGTATTGGTCACATGCCGCTGGTTCCGCTCCAGTTCCGCCAGCACCGCCGCCCGCTCAAACTCTGCTACGCGGGCCGCCAGCGGACCTTCCCCCACCGCAACCGGCTTTTCCCCGGCACTCTCCGCACTGCGGCTGCTGCTCCCTAAAGCAGCTTCCACCGTTGCACGGTCCACGCTCTCACCCGCCATCAACAACACTCGTTCCACCGCATTACGCAGCTCGCGAATATTCCCCTTCCAGGGCAGTTGCTGGAGAGCTTCCATCGCCTCGAACGTAAACGACATGCTTTTCCAGCCATTCTGCGCGCAGATCTGCTGCGCAAAATACTCCACCAGCGCAGGAATATCCTCGCGGCGCGCACGCAACGGCGGCAGCGTAATCGGAAACACCACCACGCGATGATAAAGATCCCGCCGGAAACTACCCGCTTCCACCATCTCTTCCAGGTTTCTATGGGTCGCAACCAGCACGCGCACATCCACCGCAACGGGCCGGTTACCACCAATCCGCTCCACTTCAGACTCTTCCAGCACGCGCAGCAGCCGCGTCTGCAAGGCAAGCGGCATATCACCAAGCTCATCCAGAAACAGCGTTCCGCGATGCGCCTGCTCCACCTTCCCGATATGCCGTTGCGTCGCCCCGGTAAACGAGCCCTTTTCATGCCCAAATAGCTCTGACTCAATCAGCTCCGAAGGAATCGCAGCGCAGTTCAGCGTCACAAAGGGTCCCGACGCGCGTGAACTTTTTTCGTGAATCGTCCGCGCAGCAAGCTCCTTGCCCGTGCCCGTTTCCCCGTAAATGCACACGCGCGTCTCACCAGCTGCCACTCGATCCAGTTGCGCCATCACGCGCCTCATCGTCTCCCCGGTCCACACCACCTCATGCTTCCCAACACGGCGGCGCAACTCGCGATTCTCCGACTCCAGCCGCCGCAGCTTCAGTGCATTTTCCACCGTCAGCAGCAGCTTCTCCGTGGACAGCGGCTTCTCCAGAAAATCCATCGCGCCGAGCTGCGTCGCACGCACCGCCATCTGAATGTGCGCCTGCCCCGACATCACCACCACGGGAACCATAATGTCCATCGTTCGCAGGTCCTCCAGGAGCGCAAGCCCGTCACGACCCGGCATCACAACATCCGACAAAATCAAATCAAACGGATGTTGCTTCGCCAATTCCAAAGCCCTCACTGCGTTATCGCATACCGTGGCATCATGCCCGGCCAGTCGAAACGCCCGCGAAAGCGAAGCCAGCGTGTTCGCTTCGTCATCCACAATCAGGATGTCCGCCCTGCTCATTCACCACACTCCTTTGCCACCAGCGGCAGTTCCATCACAAAGCGAGCTCCGCCGCTTTCACTGCGTTCCACAACTATCGTTCCATGATGGTCGGCGATTACCGACTGCACAATCGCCAAACCCAGCCCTGTACCATGTTGCTTGGTCGTATAGTACGGCGTAAACAACCGTTCGCACTCCTCCGGCGTCAGCCCCTCGCCGGTATCCGCCACGGAAAGCCGCGCAACATCACCGCTGCGCGCAATCGCTATCGTCAAAATTCCTCCATCCGGCATCACATCCATCGCGTTCAACACAAGGTTAGACAGCGCGCGATGCAGCCACTCGGGATCGGCGCAAATCGGCAGAGCCTCGCTGTCCATAATCGTCCGCAAATCAATCCGCTTTTCATCCAGAGCAGGCCCGTAAAGCGCCGCAACTCGCCGCACAACATCGCTTGCATCTATTCGTTCCGTTTGCGGCCGCGGCATCTTTGAGAAATCACTGAAGCGGCCCACAATCTTCTTCAGATTCTCGATCTCCGCCTGCAACGTGTTCGCGCTTTCCAGGAACACCTCATCAAACTCTTCCTTGGGCAACATCCTCGCGCGCACCATGTTCTCCACAGTAATCTGCAGTGGAAACAGCGGGTTCTTCAGCTCGTGTGCCAGCCGCCTAGCCAGTTCGCGCCACGCCGCTACGCGCTCACTTTGCACCAGCCGTTCGCGCTGCTCCGCCAGTTGCGCGGTCATGTGGTTAAAGCTCGTGCCCAGTACGCCCACCTCATCCTTGCCCCGCACTTCCACCCGCGCATCCCATTCGCCTGCGGCCACCTGCTCTGCGGCTCTTGCCAGTTGTTCAATCGGTCCAGACACACGCGCTGCAATCCAAAGGCTCGCCAGAATTGCCAGCAGTATGCCGATCCCCGCTCCACCATAAGCAATCGCCCGAATGTGATTCTGCACCTCCACCATGCCACGTCGTGAATTCGTCACAACCAGCACCGCGAATACCTTGCCATCCTGTCCCTTCAGCGGGATCGCCATCGCATCCACGCTGTCTTCCCGCCGCGCTGAAGGAAAAATCACCTCGCCCGACTTTCGTCCAGTGTCGATAGCCTCATCGATCAAGTGACGATACAAAGCGGCTTTGTCGCCGCCCCCCGCAGCGCCGGCAAAGCTCGCCGCATCAAAAGTCGCTCCCAGGTTGCGATACAAAAACACCCGCATTCCCGCCGGAACAGCAAAGTCCCGCAACGTCTTCGCATCAAGAACACGCCCACCCACCAGGTACAGCACAGGCTTCGAACCCGTGACCGCCCGCACGGAAAAAATTCCTATTTCTGAAGATCCATCCGGCAACGGCTCCTCTTTCAGGAAAGCGGGCGCTCCCGCCATCGCAATCGCAGGTTCATGGTAGCCAAAGCGCGCGGGCCACTGCGCCGAAGAAATAATGTTGCCATTACTGTCCACGAGTTCCAGGTAGTCCAAATGATATTCACCCGCCAGTGTCGCCGCAATCGTCAAATACGATGCCGCGTCCCCTCCATTCGCCAGCTTGAAAGCAATCCGTTTCAAACTGTCGCCCGATGCCATGCGGTCCATGGCAGCCGAAGTATCGCTGGCGCGCTGCGCAAACTCTGTCTGAAACTGGTTCACCAGCACTGAGGTCTGCTCTTTGTTCTGGTCCTCAAAGACGCGCCTCACCCGCAACGACACAGTGCACGCAAACCCGGCCACAATGGCCACAATTGTGAACGAGAACATCAGCAGCAGCTTCTGCCGCAGCGTCACTTCGCATCCTCCAGCGATACATCCGCCAGCATCGGCTCTCCATCAGGAGACAGCCGCAAATCGCGCACCCTCTCACCGGAGGCCCACGCACGCGGCAGCCACAACAGCGGGGCAACCGTTGCATTTTGCAATGCTGTTTTTTCCACCCCCCACAGCACCTCGGGATTCGATCCACTCACGGTTACATTTATGCCGAATGCGTTCAACATTTCATCCAAAGCCGCCCGAGGCTGCGTCTCCCCCAGATGCACCACTCTCAACTGCAGCCCGCTCTGCGCATTCGAGAGCCCCGTTCGCATTTTGAACCCAGCCTCATTCAAATTCAGAGCCAGCCGCTCCGCCGCCAACTGCAGAATCGCATTATCCCCCTTCGCACTGAGCGTTACCGGCGCTGCAAATGCCCCTCCTCGCAGCGCCTGCGCGCCGCTCAAATTCCTGGCTGTCGGAAACAGGAATCCATAACCGCTCAACCATCCGGGCAACAAACTCGCCGTAACCGTTCCCTGCTTCTGAAAAATCACGTTGTGCAAAGCAGTCCTGTCCACCGCCTGTTCAGCCGCCTGCCGCATGTTCAAGTCTGCAAACTCACCTCGCGTAGGAATCGAAAGCGCCAGCAGATCGATCGGGCGGGACACCAGCACATTCAAATGCTGCTGCTGCGCCTCGGGAAGCAGTTCCGGCGGAACCTGTACCACGTCCGCTTGCCCCACGCTCAGGTCAAGCCACTGGTCGCGTATGCTTCGATGCTGAAAAATCTCCACCGAATCCAGATACGGCCTGCCCCGCCAGCAGGCACCATTTGCCACCAGGGTCAGCGCGCCATCCGAGAAGCCCGCGACTTTAAATGGTCCAGTTCCCTCAATCGTTCCCGACGAATTCTTCTCTGAAATCGCAAACCGGGTCTGCGCCAGCAGCTCCGGCAAATCCGGTTCCGGACTGTTTGTCGTGATGACCACCTCCGACACGCCCACTGAACTAACAGCGCTCCAGGGGCATTGCGGCAACACGCCGGATGTCTGCGTACCTGACACGGAAGACAGTGCGCAAGACTCGTCCAGTGAAGCCACCACGGCATCCGCCGTCAGTGGAGCCCCATCCTGAAAGCTCACTCCGGCGCGCAGTTGAAGTGCCCATCGCTGATCATCATTCTGCGAGCTCCAACGCATCGCCAAAGCAGGCTTTGCCGCACCGTCGTGGCCCAGTTCCATCAAAGGATCCAACACCAGCCGTCTCGCCAGTCCATTCGACGCCCACGCATCCCCTCGAATCTCGACCCGCAGCGTTCCACCATAGTGCGGACGGGTTCGCGCACTCGCCGCGAGCGCCGTGCACAGCATCAATCCACTAATCGCAACTCGCCACAACACTCCACACCTCGTATCCACCACCACCCGGCATGCGCACCACCACAACCGCATCACCATCGCTCCGTGAAGGCCAAATCGCCATCACGGTTCCTGAAACCTGCAGCGGAGCACTCACCGGTATCGCCTCAAGCCCCGCAATTTCATACGCTCGCAAACTATCACTCGTCGCGGCAGCACCGGAGCCTGAAACCACAACTTGCGTCCCCGTACCGCACGCCGACCGGATCGCCGTCAGGTCGCTGCCCCAATCCCCCGTTCCGCTAACCGTGCCGTCCACGCTGTTCTCAATCAGCGTCGCCGTCCCACCCACATTGTCCAGCAGCGTCGCCGCTCCGCCCGCGCGAGGAATCGTGGCAGCCTCATAGAACGGTGCAATCTGCAGGTGGAACCCCGGCACCAGCACACCCATAAAATAATCGCGCGACGAATCGTAAAACGCCTGCTGTGTGGCTGTCACAGGCCAGGGATCATCGCTATCCGCACAGCTAATCTGAATCAAATGGCCCCCATTCGCGGCAACACACCGCACCCCCGGCAGATACGCGTCAAACAAATGTTCCTGCCCGGCGACGACGCGCCCGCGCACGTCGCGCGGAAACACATGCCCATCCGGAATCAGAAACGACTGCGATAAAATCCAACGTGCTCCATCTGTAACTGAATCAGTTACCTGAATCGAACTTTGCATCACGCCCCTCTGCTGATACACCAGGATTCGATTCTCCTCCAGCACCACCAGCAGCTTTGCGCTCTCATCCGCAATCAGCTGAGCATCCAGAACAGGATCCGGCTCCTGGATCACAACCGTATGCTTCAGCCGGATCGTCGGAGCGACCGCATCCGCAGTCCTGGTCGCCAGCTCTACAGGCAGCATCGCCACCTGCACGTCCGTACCCTCTTGCACTTGCGCCACCCAAAGCCCGCCCTGCACATTTTCAGAGAGCGTTACCGTCACCTGCGTTGCGCTGTTTGCTCCCCCTTGCGATACGTCGGCAGCCCTCAAATCAAGTTTCAACAGCGCCCCAATTTGCGAAACCTCATCCGGCTCCAGGCTGGAGCGGTTATGCAGCATAATCTGCACCTCGCCCGGCCCCGTAAGCGCCGCAATCTTGCGCGCCAACAGGCCAACAGGCTGCTTCCAGTTCGTCGCCTGCGCCTGCGACAGTGAAAGAGCCAGAAGTGCCACCAGTAACAGAAGCCGAGTCTTTAATATCATGCTTTGGGGCGGATTATATCGCACGCTCATCCTCGCTTCCGCTTCACGTCTCAACCCATGGTGCAGGCCGACTGGTGGTTCACGCAACCGGCCTGACTGACATCAGAGAGATCACCAGAGCCTGTCTTTGACAAGCCGTCAACCCTCCGTTCTCCCTCGTGATTTTGCCGTCTCTCCCTCACGAGGGGGCCTGCATTGCCGAACTATGGCTCCTCCATGGCCGTGGCCCGGTTGCCTTCATCGCGACGAGGGGTAACTCGCCGAGGAAGAATTCACGCTTCCGCCCTGCTCCGAGCGTCCGTTCAATCCGCCGCCCAGCCCCTTGAACAGATCGTTCGCAAAGAAGAACTTCCCATCGGAAGGAACCATCACCAACTGAATCTTGTCCGAAAGCCGGTCCGCGATGATCTTGTTAATCAGCAGCGGAGACTGGTTCAGCAGCTTGCCTTCCGCGGCCATCTCCGCATCGGTTGCAGCCGCCGTCACGCGAATGCGATTCGCATCGGCCTGCGCCAGCAACTCGCGCCGCTTCAGCTCAGCCTGGCTATCAATCACCTTGGCCTGCGCCGCGGCCTGCGCATTTTCAATGGTGGCTTCTTTCTGCGCTTCGGCTTCCAGCTTCGCCTCCTCAATCTGTTTCTGCTTCAGCGGCAGCGTATACTTCATCGCCTGCGACTCACCTTTCGCCTCCACCACCTTGGCCTGCGCATCGCCTTCCGCTTCCTTCACTCGACGCTTCGCATCGGCTTCCGCCTGCAACTCGGCAATGCGTACCTGTTTCTGTTGCATATCGGTTTTCACGGTCAATTCATTGTCCTGCTGCTCCTTCAGCAGCAGGTTCTCAAGCCCCGCCGAATACTGCTCCGGCAGCTCCACATTCCGCAGCATCACCGATTCGACCAGAATTCCATCCTTGCCCAGCCTCTTCGTGATCGCCGCCGCCGCTTCGCGCCGCACCTCCTCCCGCTTCGTGCTGAAAATCTCCTGCACCGTATAGCCAGGCGTCAGTTCCCGCCAGGCACTGGCCACCACTGCAGGCACAATCCCCTTGTCAATCGGCCGCGGCAAATGCGTCTCAATAAAATCCAGCCGATGCGGATCCAGCCGATAGCGCACCGTAATTGCCAGCCCAATGTTCAGTCCTTCTTTCGACTGCACATCCAGCGGCTGCCCCGCACTTCCGTTCGCGCCGCTCTTAGCGCCCGCCGTAAACAGCCGGTCGCGCAGATCGAACATGTCCACGCTCTCCACCAGCGGCACAATCAGGTGTGTCCCTGCATACAACGTTCCGGGCAGCGTGCCCTGCATCTGGCTGATTCGCACGCCGCCCATCCCCGCCGGAATCACCACGATACTCTCCGCGGCCAGCATGGGCAGGCAGCCCAGAGCAACCAGCACGGCAACCACAGGCCACTGCAGCGGCTCCGGCTTCGCCGGCATAGGAACTCCCTCTGCATTAGCACTCTTCTTACTCCGATAATCCACTTGCAACCACAGGTGATACAACGCCATCCCCAGTGCGGCAGCCAACAGCATCACTCCCGCGGCAATCAGCATGTATTTCAACGCAAGCATGTCCGTTCTCCTCTTTCCTTACTGCTCTTTCGCTCTGCTACTGCCCTTGCCTCCGGCTGCCGGGCGAGAATCAGCCGAACCAGGCCTCCAACCATCAGTTCCTCAACCAACACCCCGCACGCAACGCTCAACAGCAGGGCCCCCACGACGCTCAAGAATTCCGCAACCAGTTCCATATCTGTCCTCATTTCCCTTTTCGTTACCGCCCTGCGGGCATGGCCGGCTGCGTCATCTCAGCCGTCTCGGTCACCGCCACTACGCTCGTAGCCTTGTGGGCTGTCTTCGCAGCGAGCACGGTCACCGGCGCATGAACCACCTTCGGAAGCACAGGCTCGCCAAACAACGCAGCCGTCTCCTCGTTGCGCTGCGCAAAAATCTCCACCTTCGTACCCACCTTAACCTGCGCAAACAAAGCTTCGATGTCGTGTTTCCGCAGCCGAATGCACCCGTGAGAAACCGCCTTGCCCACCGAACTCTGCACATCCGTACCGTGGATTCCATATCCGCGCACACTCAAACCCATCCACCGATTGCCCACAGGGTTCCAGCGTCCCGGAGGAATCACCACCCCAGGCCTGTAGTACGTGGGATCCTTAACGTGGTTGATGATCGTGAAGCTTCCCGTCGGGCTCGGCGTGTAAGTCTTGCCTACCGCCACCGGATATACCGCCTTCACCACACCGTTATCCACCAGCGCCAGTTCGCGATCTTCCAGACTTACTACGATCATCTGGCTGTCGGCAGTCTTAGTCGGCACCGCCGCAGTTGCATTCGCTGCGTGAGTCGCAACAACTTTTGTGGTGGTATCGGTTGCCGTGTTCTGTGCTCTCGCCGGTACCGACGAGGCAAAAACAATCAGGAAGCTGGCGGCGTAAAGGATAGTTGCGTTGATTTGGAATTTCATCTGGCACCTCGCTGAATTTGTGTTGCGCCACCACAAAATGCACAGCGTGTGCCAATCCCACGAACACTAGGAATCAACAACTTACAAGGATAAATCCCCCACCAGCCCGCGTCAGTTCTGACACATCGTGTGTGCCCTGACACGTCTCCTGACA
This sequence comes from Acidobacteriota bacterium, assembly GCA_021818585.1. Classification (GTDB taxonomy): domain Bacteria; phylum Acidobacteriota; class Terriglobia; order Terriglobales; family Acidobacteriaceae; genus Acidobacterium. The sequence goes on from JAKATU010000026.1 coordinate 11,287, forward strand.
CATCATTCCCCTCGGTAAAACACAAAAAGGCCCGATGCGTGAGTGACAACCTCCCAATCCACACACCGGGCCTGCTTCAAGCAACAAATCCGGGAGGTTCAGCTCTCCCACACAGTGCGCCCCTCGGTAATGGTCAAAGTCCGGTCGACAGGCAAATTACGAAACTCCTGCCGCGCGCCGCTCGGCCATATCACCGTCAATGAATCCACCTTGATCGCATGCCCCAGACCAAACCACGCCTCCGGCATGCTCGACGAAAGATAGGAGCCCTGCAACCCGTACTGCGTAGTCTGACGAACACCATTGGCCTCCAGCACAAGTCGTGCGCCAATCCCTTGCCGGTTGCTCCGGGTTCCCACCAGGTGTGCGCACAGCCAATGGTTGCGATTGCCGCCATCGTTGCGCAGCAGCATCGCCCGTCCGTGATTTGACGTCACAATCACATCCAGGTCGCCGTCACGGTCATAGTCCGCATAGGCGGCTCCGCGTGCATTCATGGGAATCGTCAGCGCATTTCCCGCGGCACCCGAAGACGCCAAGTCAAAGAACCCGCTCTGCCCCTTGGACCACAGCAGGAACGGCCGCTCCGCAACCAGCTTCGTACTATCCGTCTTGTCCTCAAACGTCGACCCGTTCACCACCATCAAGTCCTGCCAGCCGTCGTTATCAAAATCAAAAAAGAACGTGCCCCAGCCCGCGTCCGAGTACGAAATCGAGCCACATCCAAACATATCCGCCACGTCCGTAAAGTGCAGCTTGCCCTTCTGTTGCTGCTCCATCCACAAATTCTGGTAGAGCGCGTCACCCTGCCCCGTCCAGTGCGACAAAAACATATCCAGGTCCCCATCGCGATCAAAATCTCCAATCGCAATACCCATCGTTCCCCGATATTCTTCGGTCCACGACGAGGCGCTGATGTTCTCGAACCGCCCGCGCCCCAGGTTGCGAAACAGTTGGTTGCTTGAAATATCGTTCCCAACGTAGATATCCTGACGCCCGTTCAGCATAAAGTCAGCAAACGCCGCCGCCAGGCTTCGCCCATCTGGATCGTCCACGTGCAGATGCGAAGCAACATCCGTAAACGTCCCGTCGCGATTGTTGTGGTATAGCCGGTTTGGTACACCCGCAAACGACGCCGGATTCAGCGTAAACGGAACAGCAATCCCATACTCCTGCGACGAAGCTCCCGGAGGCACCTTCGTCAGGTCATAGTCCACGTAATTCGGAACATACAGATCTAGCCAGCCGTCATTGTCATAGTCAAACCAGATCGGCGACATGCCCCAGCGGTTGTTCGCCACTCCCGCGCGCTCCGTCACATCGGTAAACGTGCCGTCGCCATTGTTGTGGTAAAGCACTGAGCGCCCGTAATTCGTCACATAAAGGTCCAGCAGGCCGTCGTTATCGTAGTCACCCCACGCCGCGCCCATGCCAAATCCGCCGCGATTGGCCACACCCGCCTTTTCCGTTATATCGGTAAACGTGCCGTTACGATTATTCCGGTAGAGCCGGCTCGTCGGCGCGTTCGGCCCAACTGGATGCCCCCATGGCCCCGGCTGGTTGACCAGGTACAGGTCAGGATACCCGTCGTTGTCAAAATCGCCCCACGCCGCGCCCGATCCCATGTCCTCCGGCAACTGGTGCGTACGTGCGCCCTGTGAATGAACAAAATCAATCCCGGCCTCCCGCGTCACGTCCGTAAACACTACACTCGGATGATCCTTCGGCAATGTTCGCGCGTCGCTGTTAAAAACCCTCTGCACAGCCCGCTTTGGATGACGCCTGCAACCCGCAAGCGTATCCAGAAGCAGACCTGCACTCAAAACAGAGAACGTCCGCCGGTTCATTTCTCGCCCTTTGCTCCCGTCGAACGAAATCCAGCAGAAGCCTTGATCTGCACCGCGGCCTTCCCCGCGCCGCGCTGTGCCACATCAATGGTAGCCGTCGACGAAGAGAGGTTGGTGATCGGCGACTTCAGCATCCTGCCCGGAAAAACAAAGTCCATAAAGTACTGGTTTGCTTTCCGATAGCACAGTAAAGCCGTAACCTGCAGCGGCCCATGCACATTCTTGGGAACCGTGAATTCGTAGTTGTACATATCCGAATATCCAGGCGGAATCGACCGCTTGAACACTGTACCCACGTAATTCCACAAGTGATGCCGGCGAATTTGCTCGCCGGTCGCACTCACTCCAATAGAGCGAATCACGATCGTGCCCTTTTCAATGTGATTCTCAGGAGTCAGTTCGCCGGAATGGAAAACAACATTCCCATTCGCATCGCGCACACGCAGTTCCACCCATGCACGGATCAAATCCAACGGACCCGTCGCAAAATCATGGCCAGCCTTGTTATTGGTCACAACGGCGCGAAGCTCGATCCTCTCGCCCGGATTAGCCGTTGCTGGTCCCAGAACCTTGATCGGAATCACGGGCCCCTTCGGCCACACTTTCGCGATCGCCGGAACCACCACCCGGCCCTTCAGCCACGCATTCACACGCTGCACCTGGCCTGCCGCGTCATACGAGTGCAGCATCGTCGGCATCCACTGGTTGGCAGCGGCAAACCAATGGTTATGCACCTGCTGCCCAAGCCCAATCGAGTGGTCGTAAGGATCCGCCGCACCGCCCGGCGCCTTCACCAGGTACATATGGCACTGCTGGCAATGCAGCCGCTGCGAGTGGTCAGCTGCGGCATTCCATTTGCCTGTGCGCCATTCGTCGTACTGGTTCTGCAACTGCACCCAGCCCACATGGTTAATCTGCTTATTGATGAACTGCTTATGGCACGAAGCGCAAGAAACCGGATTATCCGCCAGCGTCAGGTTGTAGTCTCTGTCATGCTGCCACGGGTAGGCGCGAATCAGGAAGTGCGTCACCGCCTCGCGCAACCGCCCCTGGCCGTATTCGAATAAATAAGCAGTTGGAGGCGCAAACACATAGTTCCCGTTTCCCTGCACGTCCACCTTCAGCATCGAGTGGCACACTACGCACGAGTCGCCTTCCTTAAAGCCAGGCGCTTCGATTCCCGTACTCGCGTCCTTGTAAGCCGAGAGCAGCGAGACTGGGTCATGGCATCCCGCGCAGTAACGTGCCGCCGGAGCACCCTCCTCCTTGATCATCGCGGCCTGCACAGCCTGAAAGGCCACATCCTGCGAAGCCCACGTATGCGCGCTCGCTCTCGCCTCGTCATAAATCGTATGGTGGCAGCCCGATGCTCCGCACGACTGCGAGGAGGCCAGAACCTCAGCCGCAACAGGCTTTCCACTCTCCGTCGTCGCAAGGCTCGGCGCAAACGGATCCTTCCCGTACGGCAACTGGTACCCCTTCGGCAGTCTTGCAGTCGAGAGGTTCGGCGTGCGATACACGGCCCCCGCCACAACCACTGTGGCCACCAGCACCCCCGCCGTTCCACCTGCAATCGCCCACATGCGCCGCCGGGCGGCCTTCAGTTCGCCATTTTCGAGGGCCGCCAACTGTTCCATCCCGTTCGTCGCAGCCTTCTTCACTCCAGGAAACACGTGCACAGCCACAAAGGGCACTGCGGCCAGCCCACTCCATAGATGGATGCGATCGGCCAGATGGTTGATGTTCAGCGAAAAGAATGCCTCCCAACTCAGCAGAAGGCCGCTTGCCGCATTCAACGCCAGCGTCCAAAAGCCCGCATAAGCGCAGAACTTCCTCAGCCGCCACGGACTCATCCGGCTTATCCACCAATGCCGAAAAAGCCATATCGCTATCGGGATAAGAAGCAACAATCCGATCGCCGTATGCAGCAGCACAGCCACCTGCGCTGTCGCACTGAAAGGCAGCAGCCAGATTCCCAGTCCGGAAAGGAGCAGAAAAAGCAGCGCTCCCCCCAGCAATCCAAATCCAAATAGTCCTGAGCCAAAAATGATGCTCTGCCGGTCCGGCAAAGACGTACCGTTCGCGTCACTCATTCCCGGTAGTTTCCTTTCGCAAAATCATCGTTTTGACTCCAGCAAAAAACGGGCATAAGCAAAGGTTCCACCGCGACTTTCACCGCCGCGGAAATCCTTCGATTACGCCCGCACTTCCCCGGTCACTTGCGCCGGAGCCGTCAGACTTTTCATCTGATCTAAATGGTTTGAATCTTTATGCTGACTACATCCTGTCCTGTGCAATGTCCCTTCACCGGGTGAATCTGCTCCTGCCCGGATTGCTCGTCAATGCTGCAACGGCTTCGGCACACCATCCACGAGCAATTTATGGAGCTTCTTGCGTAACTGCTCCAGTTGCTGCGACTTAAATTGCTTCCGGGTATCTTCCAGCACGTCAATCGTTTCCTGCAGTGCAATCCGGTACCGTTCCACCGGTGCACAGCTCACAAGCGCGCAGTAAGGTAGAATCTCGTCTTCTCGCCCTTTCGATTCAATCGCCGCCAACACGGCATCCCTCTGGTGATTTACCAACAAAGAAATCTCCGCGGATACACGGGTAACGTAGTCCTTTAAATCCATCTCTTTTGCGGCTTCTTCCTGCTGCACCGCCATGAAACAAACCCTCGCAATTCGCTTCTACCAGTCACCACCGGCACACTTCTAGGCCGCGAAATACTGCTTCGCTTTCCCAAATAAACAAACTCATGGCCAGGTTGACTAGTGGGTGAACATTACGGGGCAGCATGAACAAAGCGATGTGATCTGCGTCACATCTTTTGCCCAAGGTGAAAATGCCTATGCCGCGCTGATAAGCTTAAGCCGTCAATGCTCATGAAACACTTCCCGATCTACCTCTGCGCTCGTACCCTCCGTCTGCCCCGGCAGATCTCGCTTGTCCTTCCCTGTGCCCTGCTCCTGCTCACCGCCATGGCCCACGCGCAAACGCCCCTGGCGAGTCAGCATCAGGCCCGCACGCTCAACAACATTGGAACTGCTCTCGTAAACCAACAGTTGTTGCAGCCCGCCGCCCAGAAGTTCGCGCAGGCCTACAAGCTCGATCCGCAATTGTCCGTCGCAGAAACCAACGAAGGCATCGCCCTCTTCTACCTCGGCCAGACCAAAAAGGCAGAGCAGCTCCTGCTCGCTTCCGCAAAGCAGGATCCCCGCAATCCCTACACCTGGTACGTGCTCGGGCTTCTCTACCAGGGCAGCGGACAATCCGCCCAGGCCGCGGGCGAGTTCCAGCATGTGCTGGCCATCGACCCGCACGACCCCGACACGCTCTACTTCCTCGGCTCCTGCGAACTCAGTCTTCACCACCTCAACAAAGCCATCGCGGATTTTCAGTCCGCACTCAAAATCAATCCCCTGCACGCTTCCGCCGAGTATGGCCTCGCCTCGGCCTACCGCATGTCAGGAAAAATGCAGCAGGCGCTGGCGCATCTCCGCCGCTTCGAACAACTACGCAGCGAAAAAGTCTCGTCCCCGCTTTCGCATAACTATGGAGACGAAGGCAAGTACTCCACCACGCAAAGCATCCGGCCTTCAACTCCGCTCGTCGGCACTATGATTCCCATCACCTATGTGCCTCAGCCACAAAGCGGCGCCGCACCCGCAGCAGCATTAAAATCCACCGGCGCAGCCTGCATGATCCGCCCGGAGCCCAGCGGCCCGCTCTATCTCATTCTTCCTGTCAGCGGCGCGTCCGCCCTGCGCATCTACCGCTTCACCCCCACCGGTGCAGGAACCGGTCAATTCCAACTCGTCTCGGCGGCCCAGATGGGTCTCCACGTCAGCGGCAACGCCATCTCCTGCGGAGTCGGCGACTACAACAACGATGGCCTTCCCGATCTCGCAGTGGCCTTTACGCATCATGTCGAGCTATACCGCAATCTCGGTCATGACAAATTTACCGATGTAACCAGCAAGACCGGCATCAAGCCCCTCAATGACCCCTCAGGCCTTACGTTCGTCGACTACGACCACGACGGCGACCTCGACCTCCTCGTTACTGGGCGTCCATCCCACGCCGGTTCCAGCGCCAGCATCCTTTGGCAAAACAACGGCAACGGAACCTTCACCAACGTCACCCAGGCCAGAGGATTCTTCACATCCACCCCCAGCACCTCCGCCACGCTCTCTGACGTTAACAACGACCGCGCGGTCGATCTCATCGTCGCAGGTTCAGGCTCAGCTCCAACTCTCTACATCAATCGCCGCATAGGCCCGTTCCTCGCCAAGCCCATGTTCTCAGTCAAAGACCTGCCGCCCACCAACGGCGTCGCCGCCTTTGACTACAACAAAGATGGATGGATGGACATCGCCCTCACGCACAACGGAGCACCCGGCGTAACCCTCTGGCGCAACATCGACGGCAAATCCTTCCAGCGCGTGCCGCTGCCCATCCACGACGCCATCCGCGCCTGGGGCATCACCCCCGTCGACATAGATAATGACGGATGGATCGACCTCGCCGTCATCATAGACACCACACACGGCCCGCAACTTCGCGTCCTCCGTAACCTCGGCCCCAAAGGCTTCGAAGACGTCACCGCA
>JAKATU010000082.1:0-1495 GCA_021818585.1 Acidobacteriota bacterium
ATTCGTCAGACATCATCTGGCGAATTCAGCAAGGGTCACGATCACTGCTGTCCGGTTAGATGTCGAATAGATTCAGTTGGTTAGAGAACTGTGATGGGTTATTTGTGTGGAGATAGGGCTGAAGGGCGCATGAAATCTCGGTTTTCTCGAAGATCGAGACGGACAGAATCTGTAGACAAGTGTAGAGCGAGGCATCGAGTTTCAGTTCCTTCTTGACGATGGCGATCAGCACATAGGTGGCGACGGCACACCAGATTTGACTCCGCACGGCGTTCTCGGTGGTGGCGAGAAATCGCTTGATGCGGAGGTGCTGCTTGATCCATTTGAAGAACAACTCGACCTGCCAGCGGCTTTTGTAGAGCGCCGCGATGGTCAGAGCTGGCAGTGTGGTGTTGTTGGTCAGAAAGACAAGCGTCTTGCCGGTTTGGGGATCATGGAAGCGAATGCGGCGCAGATGATCCGGGTAGTTCTCCGCCGAGTAGAAGCCGTTGAGCATGACGCGCTGATCGCAGACGATTCCGCTGGCCCGGTCCACGGGATGCGAATACACGCGCCGCGCATCCATGTTGTCCTTGGCGCGTGTGACGAAGAAGGCTCCAGCCTGGTGCATCGCGTACAAGCGGGTGAAGTCCAGGTATCCGCGGTCCATGATGTAGAAGCATCCAGCTTCCACAAGAAGGACGTCCAGCACGTTGACGTCGTGCATCTTGCCATCGCTGATGTGAATGAACGCTGGAATCGCGCCGCGCAGGTCCAGCAGCGTATGTAACTTGACGGCGGCTTTGGTGGAACGAAAGGGGGCCCAGTCGAACAAGCTCAGGCATAAGTCGATGGTGGTGGAGTCCAGAGCATAGACACTTGCGTCGAGCCCAAGCACTGATGGATCCTGCGCGTAGAGCGCTCTGGCGTGGGAGATCAGCCGCAGAGCCAGTGCGTGGTAGATGCGCCAGTCGCGCAGGTTCAACGCATCGGAAAGTGTGGAACGCGCGGGCGGCGCGGCGATGCCCATGTGAAACAGCTTGGCTTGGTTGGCTTCAAGGCAAACCTCAATGTCGCGCAGCGACTCGCGCCAGGTTAGCTGAGAGAAGGCCATGATGCGAAACAGGTCGGCGCACCCGAGCGTGCGAACAGACACATCGCCCTTGTGCCGTTCAAGGATGCGCCCAAAGGTCTTCCACGGCACAAACTCCATCACCTGCGCAAAAAGCGTCTTGCCCACGTTCATGCGGCACTCCCGGTCGTTGAATCCCGAAAGCATCGCAAATGAGCCACACGCAATTCAAATCGTGGACACCCCGAAATCCCCGTAAACCACACGCTCCAATGAGCTTGACGGCGGCAAATCTAAATTAAACCGGACAGCAGTGATATAATCTAGCGGGAGTTTACTGTGAAGTCTGAGGTTCGGCCTCGGCCTGTTGGGCTAACCTTCTCCATCGAGAGCACTTGCATTCGACGCGCCCCGTGATGTAAGTATTACCCTGTTACGCATAAA
>JAKATU010000082.1:1505-3379 GCA_021818585.1 Acidobacteriota bacterium
AACCGGACAGCAGTGAACCCCTAAATCTTCGATATCCGCTGCGTTGCCGGTTCGAGTGGGCCGAGGTTGGAGCTGGCGCGCCGAGTGCGCAAGCGGCTGATCAATTGATGGGGCAGGCTGGAGCGAGAGAGCAGAAGGACTGCCCAGGCGGAAAGAAGCCAAACGGTGGTGCCGCAGGCGAGTTGCAGCAGATCGCGGGGAAAGGAGCCCGATGGTGGCAACAGGCGCACCACGGCAAACAACACGCCGAAAGAGACGATTGCCGCCGCAAGGGATTTGGCCATCTCCGCATACTCCAAGCCACGCAAGGGAACCAGGCCGTTGCGGTGCAACAGGAATGCCAGCGCCAAGGTTTGAATCACGATGCCGCAATCGGATGCAATGGCCAGGCCCTTTACGCCCATGAGATGGAAGAGAAACCAATACATGGGAATGGATGCCGCTGTGATGAGCGTACTGGCGGCCATGGGGGTAAAGGTGTTGCCGGCGGCGTAGAAGGCGCGGGCGTAGATGGCCTGGGCCGACCAGAAACATAGGGAGCCGGCAAACAGCGCGAAGTAGAGGGAGGTCTGACCGACATCGGCGTGGTGGAACGAGCCGCCACGCAGCACCAGATCGACGGCGGGGTAGGCCATGCCGATCATCCAGACTGAAAGCAGAAAGGCGAAGGCATAGATTCTGGTGACGATGCGACTGACGGAGGCGGCAAATTCACGATGTTTTTTCTGTCCAGCGAGGGCTGCAAAAAACGGCATGGAGGCAGCTCCCGCAGCTTGGCCGAGGACGGCCATGGGGGCGGTGAAGAGGATCTTGGCGTAGCTGAGCTTGGCAATATCGCCGCTGCCATGCGAGGCGAAATAATTCAAAATCCAGTTGTCGGCGGTGACCAGGGAGACACCGATCATCAGCGGAATGGAGAGCCGGACCCATTCTCTGAAACCCGGGTGCGACCAGTTCAGAGAGAAGCGCAGGCGCAGTCCGACATTGTGCGCGCCGAGATAGTTGAGCAGCAGCGGCCCCACGATGGCGCCGCCCAGCGCGCCGACAGCGAGGGAAGAGATTCCAAATTGGCGGGCCAGCAGCACTCCGCCGAAGATGATGCCGAGGTTGTAAATGAGAGGCGTGACCGCCTGCCAGGCAAATTGCTTGCGTACCAGAAGCACGGCCGCGAGGACACCGCCGGAAAAGAAACACAATTGCGCGGGTAGCAGGATGCGCGTCATGTGCGTACACAGGGCAGCTTTTTCGGCGTCAAAACCGGGGAAGAAAATACGCGTGTAGAGGGGCGCAAACAACTCACCAAGAATGACCGCTGAACCTAGGACGACCAGCATGACGCTGAGGATGACGGAGAGCGCTTCTTCGCCTTCATGCTCCTGGCCCTGTTCTCGATAGCGGCTCAGGATGGTGATAAAGGTGATGGAGGCGGCACCGCCTACCAGAAAATAGTTCATCATTTCCGGCAGTTGAAAGGCTGCGTTGTAAGCATCGGTGAGCGAACCCGCACCGAACAGGTAGGCGATGACCTTGCTGCGCACCAGTCCAATGACGCGCGACAGCAGAGTGGAAACCATGAGCAGCAACATGGCGGAGAAGGTTGTGTGCTCATGCGAAAGCCGCAACCAACCGGGGCGGCGGAGAGCTGGTTTGGGGCGGGAATCTGCGGCAGTCTTGATGGGTTCGGGATTCAGGTGCGTGTCCTCTGCCATGGATTCTCTAGGTTCGATTCTATCGTTGTGCGAATGCGTTTCAGTCGGCCAAACAAGGGGAATCCTTCAAGGTAAATTTGCCCGGTCAGCAAAGTTCGATAACGCACCAGGCTCTGTGATCCAAGTTACAGCCACCATGCGACAACAAGAGTCTCTGAACAGTAT
>JAKATU010000081.1 GCA_021818585.1 Acidobacteriota bacterium
CAAAGCTTGGTTCAGGCTCCCATTTCATGCTCTACAGAAATAGGAGAAATGCTCTAGATGCAGGAGGCTTTTTGATTTGATGGAGAAATCAGGCGGAGACGGTTGTGGAGGGCTCGCGGCGGTCGCTGAAGACGTTGCCGAGTCGCTTGATTTGCGCGCCGACGCCGCGGAGTTTTTCTTCGATGTGCTCGTAGCCTCGGTCAATGTTGTAGATGCGGTCCAGGATGGATTCTCCGTCGGCGACGAGTGCGGCGAGGACGAGCGATGCGGATGCGCGGAGGTCAGAGCACATGACCGCGGCCGCGGAGAGCGGCGTTTTGCCGCGCACCGTGGCGGTGCGGCCATCGATGCGGATGTTGGCGCCCATGCGAACGAGTTCCTGCACGTGCATGAAGCGGTTTTCAAAGATGTTTTCCCGGACCTGGCTGACGCCTTCGGCCTGTGTGACGAGGGCCATGAACTGGGCCTGCATATCGGTGGGGAAGCCGGGATATTCTTCGGTGGAGATGTCGGCTGTTTTGAGCTTGCCTTCGCTGCGGACGCGGATGGAGTCCTTACCGAGAGTGTCGATGCGTACGCCGCACTCCTTAAGTTTTTCGATGACGGCGGCGATGTGAGCTGGGTTGCAGTGGGTGACGCAGAGGTCGCCGCCGGTGATGGCTCCGGCGATAAGAAAGGTTCCTGCCTCGATGCGGTCGGGGTTGATGCGATGGCGCGCGCCGTGGAGTTTTTCGACGCCCTGGACGCGGATGGTGGAGGTGCCTGCGCCCTCGATTTGCGCGCCCATGGCGGTGAGCAGCGCGGCGAGATCGGTGACTTCCGGTTCGCGGGCTGCGTTTTCGAGGATGGTTTCGCCCTCGGCGAGGACGGCGGCCATGAGTAAATCTTCCGTGCCGGTGACGGTGATTTTGTCAAAGAGGATGTGCGCGCCTTTGAGCCGTTCGGCGCGGGCTTCGACGTAGCCGTGCTCGTAGGCGATGGCGGCGCCCATCTGCTCGAGTCCCTTGATGTGGAGGTCGATGGGGCGCGCGCCGATGGCGCAACCGCCGGGCATGGAGACGCGGGCGATGCCGGTGCGGGCGACGAGAGGACCAAGCACGAGCGCGGAGGCGCGCATGGTTTTTACGATTTCGTATTTAGCGGTGGGATCGGAGAGGACGCGGCAACTGATGGTGGTGCGGTGCTGAGCCCGTCCGTAGCCGAGTTCGACTTCAGCGCCCATGGAGGTGAGGAGCTTGCGCTCGGTTTCAATGTCGCGCACCTGGGGGATGTTTTCGAGGGTGACCTCGTCCTCGGTGAGGATGGCCGCGGCCATACATGGGAGCGCAGAGTTTTTGGCTCCGCTGACACGGATGGTGCCGAGGAGAGGATTGCCGCCGCGAATAACGAATTTGTCCATGATTGATAGAACCGGGTTTGGGATTTATTTGTTCGCTTTTGGGATTGATGGAGCCGCTTGGGGGAAGATACCGCGTTTTTTATTGAACAGAAAGAACGGCGGGATGGGAAAGTGGCCGGGCGGCTACGCCTGTGGCTGTGGGGATTGGAGGCCCGGAGCGTGACGCGGGCTCCGGTTGGGCTATCCGCTGCTGGAGCCCAGGTCTTCGATGGCGCGGCGCACGTTTCCGTCAGAGTTGGCGAGACGGCGGACGGCTTCCGGCTTGTCGACATTGGCCTTGAGCATGACGAGGGCGACGGGGACGCTGCGGCCAGCGGACTTGATGACATCGACGGCCTTGTCACGGGTGATGTTGCAGGCCCGCATGAGCATGCCGATGCCGCGCTCGACGAGCTTGGAGTTCTGCATGTGCACGTTGACCATGAGGTTTTCGTACACATAGCCGAGGCGAGTCATGGCGCCTGTGGTGATCATGTTGGTGATCATCTTCTGCGATGTGGCGGCCTTCATGCGGGTAGAGCCGGAGATGACTTCCGGGCCGACTTCGGCGATGATGGCGATATCGGAGGCTTCTGCAAGGGGAGTGCCTTGATTGCATGTGATGCAGGCGGTTCGTGCGCCGCGCTCGCGGGCGTAGGCGACAGCGGCTACGACGTAGGGGGTGCGTCCGCTTGCGGAGAGGCCGATGATGACGTCTTTGCGGCTGGGGCGACGGCGGGCGATGTCGCGTTTGCCGAGTTCTTCAGAATCTTCGTTGACTTCGACGGGCGAGGCGAGGGCTTTGGGTCCACCGGCCATGATGTACTGCACGGTCTGGGGGCTGGTGGAGAAATAGGGCGGGCACTCGCATGCGTCGAGGGCGGCGATGCGGCCACTGGAGCCGGCGCCGATGTAGATGAGGCGACCGCCTTCCCGGATGCTGCGGGCGACCCAGTCGATGACTTCAGCAATTTCAGGAAGAGCTTTTTTTACTGCAGCGGCGACCTTTTGATCTTCCTGGTTGATGATTTTCGCGATTTCGACTGCGGACCTGGTGTCAAGGCCCAGCGATGCCTCGTTCGGAGTCTCGGTCGTAAGGTCATGAATATCGAGCACCGAGCGAGGCGGAGTGGGTGTTGTTTCCGTATTCGGGGGTGTAGACGTGACCATTTCTCCGGCTTTCGAGCGATATCTTCCGAATTAAGTTTAACGCGGTAGCGCTGGCTTGCGAATTCTTTTCGCAGGAAAGAGAAAATTTCGTTCGGATGAGAAATGAATTCTTCCGGGGAGGGAATTGAAGGGGGAAAGCTACAGGGATTCGACGATGGCGTTGTAGAATTCGGGGCGCACGGACTGGATGGCCTTGCTGGAGCGGTCCGGCCAGGTGCGGTTGGTAAGGAGGACGACGGCGAGGTCGCGGTCGGGGTCGATCCAGAGGGAAGTGCCGGAGTAACCGAGATGACCGAAGGAGCGTGGGCTGAAGTATTTGCCGGAGGATGAGGGGTTGGATGGGGTGTCCCAGCCGAGGGCGCGGGTGGTGCCTTCGGGCTTGTCCTGACGTGTTGTGAAGAGGCGGAAGGTTTCTTCGTGGAAGAGCGGCTGCGGGCTGAATTCAGAGATTGGACGGCGAAGCATCACTTGGGCAAAGCGCAGGATATCCGCAGTGTTGCCGAAGAGACCGGCGTGACCGGCTGCACCGCCGAGGACAAAGCAGTTTTCGTCCTGGACTTCGCCCTGAATGATGCGATGGCGGAAGGTGGTGTCATTTTCTGTAGGCGGGATGTGGGGCTGCCATGACGGCGGCGGGCAGAAGCGGAGGCTTTTGAGTTCGAGGGGGTGGAAGATGTTGCGCTCGCAGAAGCGGGCGAGGTAGTCGCCAGATAGGATTTCGAGGGCTTTGCCGAGGAGGATAAAGCCGAGGTCAGAGTATTCGGCGCGGGTGCCGGCGCGGGCTTCGAGCGGGGTGTGCAGGACGGCGCGGAGCAGTCCCTGCGGTGTGGGGTGTTGCTCGAAGAACGGGATGTAGGCGGGGAGTCCAGAGGAGTGCGCGAGGAGCATGCGGAGGGTGATGCGCTCGCGACCGCTGCCGCGGCGCATGCCGACGACGAAGCCGGGGAGGATGTCACCGAGGCGCGCGTCGAGTTTGAGCACGCCGCGCTCGTAGAGGAGCATGGCGGCGGCGGTGGTGGCGAGCACCTTGGTGAGACTGGCGAGGTCGAAGATGGTGGAGGGAGTGACTGGGGTGGCGTCTGCTTCGTAGGTGAAGCGGCCGACGGCGTCGAGTGCGAGAACCTGGCCCTGATGGAGGACGCCGTAGGATGCGCCGGGAAGAGCCTGGTCGGCGATGGCCTGGTCGAGAATACGGCGTGCAGCGGCGAAGCGGGATGGGCCGGCGGCAGCGGATGCGGGAATCGTGATGGGAGAAAGTGGTTTCATGTGCCTGGATGGACCCTTTATCGTACAACCTCGATGGGAAATGCTCACGTGAGGTGAGTTTTGGACGTCAAAAAAAATGGCTTCAGACACGGCAGAGGCTGCTGCCTTTGCGAGAGGGAGCCGCGATTCAGGCAGAATAAAAGAGGATGATGAGCGAAGAAACTCCACAGGAAAAGGCAGAGCAAGCGGGAGCCGAAACAGCGGGCGCGACGCAGGAATGGTCGCTACGCGAGGTTCGGCAGTGGCTGCGGGATGTTGTGGTGGCCGTGCTGGTGGCGGTGTTTGTGATTGTGTTTTTGTACCAGCCGGTGAAGGTGGAAGGCACGAGCATGCAGCCGGGGCTGCAGAATCATGATCGACTGTTTGTGAACAAGTTTGTTTACGACTTCGGAAAGATTCATCGCGGAGATATTGTGGTGTTTCGATATCCGCTGGACCCGAAGAAGAGCTTTATCAAGCGGGTGATCGGGCTGCCGGGGGACCGGTTGAGCATTGTGGATGGGCATGTGTTCATCAACGGGAAGCGGCTGCATGAGCCGTATGTGCCGTTGCGGTATCGCGATCGCACGTCGATGATGGTGGGGGTGATTCCTCCGCATGAGTATTTTGTGATGGGGGATCACCGGAATGTGTCGGAAGACAGCCGGGATTTTGGTCCTGTTCCGCGGAAGGATATTTATGGTGAGGCTTCGCTGGTGTACTGGCCTCTGAACTATATGGGGATGGCGCACTAAGGTGCCTCGCGCGCGGGCCTACGCGCGCTTTGCGCGGTGTTTGCCGCACCGGGCCTACGCGCGCTTTGCGCGGTGCTTGCCGCACGGGCCTACGCGCGCTTTGCGCGCCATTCCTGCCGATGCGGCGATCCGGGAATCAGGTTTGCTGTGTCCGATTTTCAGAGGCGCCAGTGCTGATCGGCGGTGAGCATTGCGGCCCAAATGAGCCGCAAGAGAATGAAGATTGCGGTTCCGCCTGTGATGGCCCATTTTTTCTCTACAAACATGAGGCAGACGAAGAAGACTGCCAGGCTGCCGGCGAATAGACAGGGTCTGCCGTCCGGGGTCAGGAAGGTAAACGAAAGCGCGAAGCACAAGAGCGCGCTGAAGGCGCACAAGACTCCTAATATTGTGTCTTTGAAAGAGAGCTGGTTATCGCGATACCAGGAATTGAGTTTTTCAGGCATGTGTTTTTGCCGGGCTGGATTATTCCTGACCAGTATCGCTCCACGCAATTCCTGCGCGAAAGGCATGCGCATGAATGGGGCATCCGGCAGGCTTTCGCTTCGCTTTGACTGACAACTATCGGAGGTAGGGATTTTCTATCCCCACCACGATTGGAGTGACGATGTTTGCGGGTGGTTAGAGGTTGATGGCTTTCATCCCTTGTTCGTGGTAGCGGGGGCCGGCGGTGGCGTTGGCTGGGAAGGCCTCGTCAATTCGCTCGAGAGTTTTCGGGGTGAGCCTGACGGCTGTTGCGCCGAGGTTGTCATTGAGGTAGTGGATGCGCTTGGTGCCGGGGATGGGGACTACATCGTTGCCCTGGGCGAGGACCCATGCGAGGGCTAGCTGTGCGGGGGTGCAGCCGAGTTCAGAGGCGATGGTGTTTACGGTTGCGGCGAGGTTGAGGTTTTGGGTGAAGTTTTCGCCCTGGAAGCGGGGGTGTCGGCTGCGCCAGTCGTCTTCGGGAATGTCGGCGGGAGATTGGAAGCGACCGGTGAGGAATCCGCGGCCGAGGGGTGAGTAGGCGACGAAGCCGATGCCGAGTTCGCGGCAGGTGGCGAGGATTTCGTCTTCGGGGTCGCGGGACCAGAGGGAGTATTCGGTTTGGAGGGCCGCTATGGGATGGACCTTGGCGGCGCGGCGGAGTGTGGCGGGTGCGGCCTCGGACATTCCAAGATGGCGGACTTTGCCCGCGGCGACGAGTTCGGCCATGGCGCCGATGGTGTCTTCAATTGGGGTGTTGGGGTCGACGCGGTGCTGGTAGTAGAGGTCGATGTGGTCGATGCCGAGGCGCTTGAGGCTGACGTCGCAGGCCTGGCGGACGTATTCGGGGCGTCCGTTGACACCGAGGAATTCGCCGTTGGCGCCGCGCATGTTGCCGAACTTGGTGGCGAGGACGACGTGATCGCGGCGGTCGCGGATGGCGCGGCCGACGAGTTGCTCGTTGCGTCCGGCGCCGTACATGTCTGCGGTGTCGAGGAAGTTGATGCCGGATTCGAGCGCGTGGTGGATGACGCGGATGGATTCGGCGTCGTCTGCGGCTCCATAGAACTCGGACATGCCCATGCAGCCGAGGCCTAGCTCGGAGACGGAAAGTGGCCCGAGGTGGCGGTGAGAGAGAGAAGTGGTTTTGCTCATTGGTGGTTGGATGACGGGGATGGTGAAAGGGATGCGGTGCGGTGTCGGCGGAATACCGATCCCGTCCAAGCAGAGCCTGGACGGGCATCCAGATTGTCGCGGGGGTGCAGATGGGTCGGCCCAGAGGGTTCGTTACCTGGGCTGGGCGCTTTGCCTTGGGTACCGGGTTATGCGGTCTGGGTGATGCGGTAGACGGAAGCGGGTGGGATGTTGACTAAAGCTCGTCCGAGGCAGGTGGATTGTAGGTTGAGGCGGTCGAGGCAGGATTTGGGCACGGGGCAGAGCGGGCCGTAGGTGAACTGGTAGAAGGCTCCGCCGGGCTGCATGCAGCGGAAGGCTCCGCGCAGGAGCGCGAGGACACGGGGCGGCGAGAGATTGAGGAGCGGCAGGCCGCTGACGACGGCACCGATGGAGTTTTGCGGGAAGAGATTGCGGCGGTGGAGGTGGCGCGCGTCCATTTGCAGGACGTTGGCGGCGGGGAAGCGCTCGCGCAGGAGCCGGGCGAATTCGGGGCTGGTTTCGACGAGGGTGAGGTCGCGCTCGCGGACGCCCTGGTCGAGGAGTGCCTGGGTGAAGACACCGGTTCCGGGTCCGAGTTCGATGATGGGGCCGGAGTGCCTGCCGATTTCGCTGGTGATGAGACGGGCGAGCGCGGGACCGGAGGGTGCGATGGCGCCGACCTGGGAGGGGTCAGAGGTAATGGCGCGGAGGAAGGTGAGGGTGTCTTTGAGGTGTGCGTCGGGCCACTTGATATCTGGCCAGTTGAGGGGGCGGTTCATGCCGTGAACTCTTCTCCGAGGGGTTTGCCGGATTTACGGGCGGGGTGTGGTGCGCCGGGAAATCGTTTGTGAAGAGGGTCTGCGGCGGGAGAAATCATTATTTGAAGTTGTAACAGATGAGAGTGAAGTCTGGCTGAAGGGAGTTGGGATTTGGGGGAACTATGGTGATGTGGGGAATATTTGTCCGAGTCGTAGCGCTACTATTCTTACTGGTAGGAGTAGGAATATGCAGATTACGAGCAAGGGGCAGGTGACGATTCCGCAGGAGATACGGAATGCGCTGGGATTGCTGCCGCATACCGAGGTGGAGTTTGAGGTGAGCGGGGATCATGCGCGGATTCGGAAGGCGAAACGGACGGAGGGAACGGGCGTGCGTGGACGGAGAGTGCTGGGATTGCTGCGGGGCGCGGCGGATGCGCGCATGTCGACGGACGAGATTATGGCGCTGACGCGGGGCGGCCGCGCGGATAAGAACGGCAAATGACGACGGTGCTGGAGAACCTGGGGGCGCGGTTGCGGCGGTGCCGGGGTGTGCTGGTGGACAGCAATGTTCTTTTGGATATTGCGACGGAGGATCCGAAGGGGGGCGAGTGGTCGGCACGGGCGCTGGCGGAGTGTGCGGAGCGGACGGCGCTGATTGTGAATCCGATTGTGTATGCCGAAGTTTCGATTGGCTTCCGCACGATTGAGGCGCTGGATGCGGCTTTGCCCGCGGATTTTTATGAGCGGGAGGGTTTGCCGCGGGAGGCTGGTTTTTTAGCGGGGAAGTGTTTTGTGCAGTATCGGCGGCGGGGCGGGCAGCGGGTGAGTCCGCTGCCGGATTTTTATATTGAGGCGCATGCGGCGATTGAGGGGCTGGCGCTGCTGACTCGGGATGGGGCTCGGTATCGGAGTTATTTTCCTACGGTGGAGATTTTGGGGCCTGAGTAGGTTGGGTCGGCGATCTGCGCGGATTTGGTCCTACACTTTCTTTTCGAAATGCGCGAAAAGAAAGTATGGGGCACCCGCAATCGGATTGTTCGGAGTCCACTGATGCGCTAAGGGCGCGCATGAATGGGGCACCCGGATTGTTCCTTCCCCACTCAAGCCCTTAAAAGCCGGGCTTGAATGGGCCACCACAGCATTTTGGGGTAGGTTTTGGACCGGGTTTTCAACATGGGTGGGGGTGGTCTGGGTGGGAGTGGGGCTTGGCGGGCGGCCTAAAATATAAGGCTATGGCTGAGTTTACCCACCTGCATCTGCATACTGATTACTCCCTTCTGGATGGGGCCTGTGACGTTGAAAAACTGGTGAACCGTGTGGCCGATATTGGGCAGAAGGCCGTTGCGATTACGGACCACGGGAACATTTATGGCGCGGTGCACTTTTTTGAGGCAGCGAAGAAGCGTGGGGTGAAGCCGATTCTGGGCTGCGAGTTGTACATCTGCCAGAAGGAGGATCACCGGGCTGATCCTCAGGGGGATGACTACAACCACCTGCTGGTGCTGGCGGAGAACGAGGAGGGTTACCGAAATCTGGTAAGGCTGACCTCGGAGGCTTCGCTGCATGGGTTTTACCGCAAGCCTCGCGTGAGCAAGAAGTACCTGGCGGAGCATGCGGAGGGGTTGATTGGTTTTTCAGGGTGCCTGGCGGGTGAGTTTTGCCAGAACCTGATGGACGGGAATTTCGAGGGCGCGAAGGCGACGGCGGGGCAGTACCAGGACATTTTCGGAAAGGGGAATTTCTTTCTGGAGATTCAGGATCAGGGGCTGGAGCTGGAGAAGAAGATTCATGCGGACATGTTCAAGCTGGAAAAGGAGCTAGGGATTCCGCTGGTGGCGACCAATGACAGCCACTATTTGTGCGAGGACGATCATCACGCGCATGACGTGCTGCTGTGCGTGC
This sequence comes from Acidobacteriota bacterium, assembly GCA_021818585.1. Classification (GTDB taxonomy): domain Bacteria; phylum Acidobacteriota; class Terriglobia; order Terriglobales; family Acidobacteriaceae; genus Acidobacterium. The sequence continues at coordinate 8,832 of JAKATU010000081.1, forward strand.
AGACGTTGGGTTCGATCAACGATCCGAAGCGGTTCAAGTTTGATTCGGACCAGTTTTACGTGAAGTCGGCGGCGGAGATGGAGAAGCTGTTCAGCCATGCTCCGGAGGTGGTGAGCCGCACGATGGAGTTTGCGGAGCGGTGCTCGCTCAAGCTGAGCAAGGTGGACAATCCGTTTCCTGAGTTTGCGGTGCCTGAGGGGCATACGATCGACAGCTACTTTGAGGAGGTTTGCCGGAAGGGCTTACGGAAGCGGCTGGACACGGACATTCGGCATCTGCGGGACCGGGGATTGTTGCGTAGCCAGATCAGCGATTACGAGGCGCGGCTGGAGCGCGAGATCGACATTATCAAGCAGATGAAGTTCTCAGGGTACTTCCTGATTGTGTGGGACTTTATCCGGTATGCGAAGGAGCATGAGATTCCTGTGGGGCCGGGTCGTGGTTCGGCGGCGGGTTCGCTGGTGGGCTACGTGATGGAGATTACGAATATCGATCCGCTGCAGAATGTGCTGCTGTTTGAGCGATTTTTGAATCCGGAGCGCGTGTCGATGCCGGATATCGATATCGACTTCTGCATGAACCGTCGCGGCGAGGTGATTGAGTACGTCACGAAGAAGTACGGGCGGGAGCAGGTGGCGCAGATTATCACGTTCAACACGATGGCAGCCAAGGCCGCGATCAAGGACGTGGGGCGGGCGCTTGACATGCCGTATGGGGAAGTGGACCGGATTGCGAAGATGATTCCGGCGACGGTGGGAGTGACGATTGACCAGGCGCTGACGGATTCGCCGCAACTGCAGGAGGTGTACGAGACGAACCCGCAGATTCGGGAGTTGGTGGATACGGCGAAGAAGCTGGAGGGTCTGGTGCGTGGCGCGGGCGTGCATGCTTCGGCTGTGGTAATTGCTCCGACGCCGCTGGCGGACCTGGTGCCGGTGAGCCGCAGCAAGAACGATGAAATTGTAACGGCGTATGACATGAAGGCCGTGGAGAAGATGGGCCTGCTGAAGATGGACTTTCTCGGGCTGACGACGCTGACGGTGATTGATGACTGCCTGAAGATGATCCAGAAGAACCGGGGCGATTCGTTGGATATGGCGACGATACCGCTGGATGATCAGACGACGTATGAGCAGGTGTTTCACCGGGCGCTGACTTCGGGGGTGTTCCAGTTTGAGTCTGGCGGGATGCGGGACGTGCTGCGGCGGTACAAGCCGACGTGCGTGGAGGATTTGACGGCGCTGAACGCGCTGTATCGGCCGGGACCGATCCAGGGTGGGATGATTGACGACTTCATCGAGCGAAAGTGGGGCCGCAGGAAAGTGGAGTATGAGCTGCCACCGCTGGAGACGATTTTGAAGGAGACGCTGGGCGTCATCGTGTACCAGGAGCAGGTGATGCAGATTGCGAATGCTCTGGCTGGGTACTCTCTGGGCGAAGCGGATCTGCTGCGGCGCGCGATGGGTAAAAAAAATCCCGAGGAGATGGCGAAGCAGCGGGACCGGTTTGTTTCGGGGGCGCTGGAAAAGGGATTTCCGGAAGAGAAGATCAAGAAGATTTTCGATTTGATGGAGCAGTTTGCGGGGTATGGCTTTAACAAGTCGCACTCGGCGGCGTATGCGCTGCTGGCGTACCAGACGGCTTATTTGAAGACGCATTATCCAGTGGAGTTTATGGCGGCGCTGCTGACTTCAGAAATTTCAAAGCCGGAAAACGTGGTGAAGTACATCCAGGAGTGCAAAGAGCTGGGGATACCGGTGGAGCCGCCGGATGTGCTGTTCAGCGATGCGGATTTTACACCCCATGACAAGTCGATTCGCTTTGGGCTGACCGCGATCAAGAACGTGGGGCGGAATGCGATTGACTCGATTCTGGCGGCGCGGGATGAGCTGAAGAAAGAGGGCAAGAGCTTTGCGGGCTTCTGGGAGTTCTGCGAGAAGATTGACCTGCGATTGATGAACAAGCGGGTGATTGAGTCGCTGATCAAGGCTGGGGCGCTGGATTCCTTTGGGACGCGCGGCGCGCTGATGGCCTCAGTGGACAAAGCGATTGAGCGTGCGCAGAAGGCGCAGCGGGATGAAGCGGCGGGACAGGCCGGGCTGTTTGGGATTTTTGATGCTGAGCCGGAGGTGGCGGCGAAGGCAGATGATCTGCCGAATGTGCCGGACTGGGAAGAGAGTTTGCGGCTGCAGTCGGAGAAGGAAGTGCTGGGGTTCTTTGTTTCGGGGCATCCTCTGGACCGCTATGCGGACAAGCTGCGGAATTTGCCCAGCGTGATGGATGTGGCGACGGCGCTGGAGACGAAGCCGGCTCCTTCGAGCGGGAGGCGCGGCCAGTCGACGGAGAACGAGATTTCGGTTGCGGGGATGATTACCGGGCTGAAGGTGGCGAAGTCGAAGCGGACTGGCGAGCTGTACGCGCAGGCGGCGCTGGAGGATGCGACGGGGAAGATTGACCTGATCTGCTTCCCCAGGGATTATGAGCGGCTGGCGGACGCGCTGAAGATTGAGGCTCCGGTGGTGGCGAAGGGACAGATTCGCGCGGAGGAGGATGCTGCGCCGAAGCTGGCGGTGTCTGCCATACAGTCGCTGGACGATGTGAAGGTGAAGCTGCCGGGGAGTGTTCGCATCAAGGTGCAACTGGAGCGGATGAGCGAGGCTGGTCTGGAAGAGTTGAAGGAACTGATTGTGGGCGCGCCAGGACCGGGACGGCTGATGCTGAATCTGGAAAAGAATGGCGAGTTTTGCGTGGTGCTGGAGCCTGCGGAGAGATTTGCGGTGGCGGCGGACCGTGGATTTGTGGAGCGGGCCGAGGCGCTGTTGGGCCGGGGGATGGTGCAGGCGCTGGATTAGCGGAATTGGCGCGGTGGTGGTGGCCGGGCAGCATGGTCTGGGCCGATTCTTTTACAATCGTGGGAGTTATGAGCGATCAGACAGCAGCAAATCCTGTAGCACATGAGCCGGTGCCTGAGGCGTGGGTGAAGACGGAGCTGGCGCGGCATCCGCAGCGTCCGGACCCGCTGGCGTTTATTGAGCGGATGTTTACGGATGTGAGCCAGATTCATGGCGACCGTGCGTTTGCGGACGATCCTGCGATGTTTTGCGCGATGGCGCGGCTGGACGGCGAAGAGGTGATGGTGGTTGCGAACCTCAAGGGCCGTTCGACGAAGGAGAAGGTGCATCGGAAGTTCGGTATGCCTGATCCCGAGGGTTACCGGAAGGCGCTGCGGGCGATGAAACTGGCGGAGAAGTTTGGCCGTCCGGTGGTGACGCTGATTGATTTGATGGGGGCAAACCCTGGACTAGGCGCGGAAGAGCGCGGACAGGCGGAGGCGATCGCCCGGAATCTGCTGGAGATGTCGCGGCTGCGGGTTCCCATTGTGGCGACGATTACGGGCGAAGGCGGCTCGGGCGGAGCGCTGGCGCTGGCGGTTGCGGACCGGGTGCTGATGCTGGAAAAGGCGATCTACTCGGTGATTTCGCCGGAGGCATGCGCTTCGATCATGTGGCGTGACGCATCGAAGAGGGCGCAGGCGGCCGCGGCACTGAAGGCAACGGCCGATGGCGTGAAAGAGCTGAAGTGCCTGGATGATGTGGTTCCAGAGCCGGAGGGTGGCGCGCATAGTGATCCAGATGGAGCGGCCAGGCTGCTTGCGGAAAGGCTGCATCTACATTTGAAAGAACTGAAGACGCTTTCGGTGGATGAGCTTTTGAAGCGGCGGTATGAGAAGTTCCGGAATATCGCACAGTTTTACACTGCCGTTTGATGTAACCGGAAGGCTTCTGCTGCGGAGATGCGTGTGAGCACATTTGAGCGCCTGCGGGCGCTGGGCTGGGTTGTAATTTCGGTACTGTACTTTCTGCTGGCCGAGCGGCTGGCAGCGAGCGCGGCGACCGGACTGGCGACCGGCGCATGGGAAGAGCTGTGGTTCAGGGTTTTCCTGCTGGTTTTGCTGATTGTGGGCTATGCCGCGATGGGTTACACAAGCGAGCAGCAGAAGCATCCAGTGCGGACGATGGGCCTGATGCGGCGGGATGGCTGGCGGAATGAGCTTGCGCTGGGCGCGGCGCTGGGCTGGGCCGGCATGGTGGCCTGTGTGCTGCCGATGGCGCTGAGCGGCGGACTGTACATCTACTTTTACTGGAGCTGGGCGCACTTTGGGCGGCTGTTTCTGGACCTGGCGACGCTGGGTGCAGCGGCTGTAGCCGAGGAGGTGGCATTTCGCGGATATCCCTTCCAGCGGCTGATTGACGCGACCGGGCCGGTGACGGCGACGGTGCTGGCGGCGCTGGGATTCGGGATGCTGCATCTGGGGAATCCGGATGCGACTGCGGCGAGCACACTGACGACGATTCTTGCCGGGTGGTTGCTGGCGCTGGCGTACCTGCGGACGCGGGCGCTGTGGGTGCCGATCGGCTTGCACTTTGCGTGGAATGCGGCGATGGGGATTGTGTTTGGGCTGCCGGTGAGCGGGTTGACGGAGTTTTCTCCGCTGATGAAGACCTATGCCTATGGGCCATTGTGGCTGACGGGCGGCGGATATGGACCGGAGGGCAGTGCGATTGCGATTCTGGTGCTGCTGGCATTGCTGGTGGTGATGATGATGGCGACGCGGAGCCTGAAGTATCGGTGGGCGATTCCGGAGATTGTTCCGGGCGGGATTCCGGTGGACATTGATGCGATTTCGCGGCGTCAGCATGAGGCGGCGATGGGACCGCCGACGCAGGCGGCACCTGCGCTGGTACAGATTGGCGGGGCTCCGAGCACGGTGACGCCCAAGACGATGCCTGCTGCGGCCGGCGCGGGGAATACATGGGTGACGGTTCGTGACGAGAGTGCCGAGGCGAATGCGGAGAAGCCTGTGGATGGTCAGGCCGGGTCGGAGACGCGTGAGCCTTGAGGCACGGTTTTGCCGAGGGGTTCGGCGGGCCGGGTGCTGTGTTGCGGGGCCCGGTTCGTGTAAACTAAGTGGAGTGAAACTGTCGTTCTTCCCGGGCGAACCCTGCTCATCATCAGGTGAAATCCAGAAGAATCCAGGCTGTTGAGAGGCTGCCCGAAGGGCGAGGCCCGGCAGAGATTGCGCCCAGTTTCTGTGAGGAGAGATTTGTCATGGCCAAGATTGCCAAAACCGCAGACCGTAAGAAAGTGATGGACACGACGAAGAGCACGGATTGCCCGAAGTGCTCGAAGCCGACCCGGATTGTGAAGCGCGTGAAGGATCGCGAGCGCGGAATTCCGGGTGGCGTGTACATTTCCTGCTCGGTCTGCGAGTTTTTCGAGAAGCTGTAAGAGCGAAGAGAAGTATCTGGAAGAGAATGCCCGGCTTTTGCCGGGCATTTCTGTTTGCGGCGAGATATGGGGGATGGATCTGGGTTATTTTGTGGCCGAGGCGATCTCACGAAGGATGGCGGTGGTTGCGGCGGCTGGGTCAGGAGCCTGGGTGATGGGCCGGCCGACGACGAGGTAGCTGGCTCCGGCTGCGATGGCCGAAGCGGGTGTTGCGACACGCTTCTGGTCGCCGATGGCTGCTCCGGCGGGGCGGATGCCGGGAATGACGAGGGTGGCATCGGGGAAGGCGGTGTGGGTGGAGGTGATTTCTTCGGCGCTGCAGACGAAGCCCCGTATACCGGAGGTCCAGGCCATGGAGGCCAGCCGGGCGACCTGGGCGGCGGGAGGGGCGGAGACGCCGATGGCGTTGAGCTGAGGCGCGTCCATGCTGGTGAGGACGGTGACGGCGAGAAGCTGCGGGGGATTGGGTAGGCCCGCAGCGGCATTGGCGGCAGCCTGGAGCATGGCGGGTCCTCCGCCGGCATGGAGGGTGAGCAGGCCGGCACCGGCGGAGGATGCGGTGCGTACGGCTCCGGCGACGGTGTTGGGGATGTCGTGGAGCTTGAGGTCGAGGAAGACGTTGAGGCCGCGGGCGGCGAGAGTGGAGATGATCCCGGGGCCTTCTGCGATGAAGAGCTCGAGGCCGACTTTGACCCAGCGGATGGCGGGGCCGACGCGGGCGGTGAGAGCAAGGGCGGAGGCGGCGTCAGGGAAGTCGAGTGCGACGATCAGGCGGTCCTGTGGGGAGTTGGCGGGTGCGGGTGAGTTGGGAGTGGTCACACCCAAATGATAAAGGCGGAACGGGTGAGTTCACCGTTCCGCCTGGAGGCTAACGCCGATTTCAGGATTATCCCCGGGGATTCAGAGGATAGGAAACTTTGGCGACTTCCGCGCCGTTCTGGATCAGGCTGATGCGAACGCGGGCGAGGCCCTTGCTGCGCATGCCGAGTTGTCCCGCAGCCGCATAGGAGAGGTCGATGACACGGCTCCTGGGGAGCGGTCCACGGTCATTTACGCGCAGTACGACGGACTTGTGGTTCTGCAGGTTGGTGACGCGCACGAGCGATCCCAGAGGGAGCGTCCGCTGAGCGCAGGTGAGGTCGTGCATGTTGAAAGTCTGGCCGCTGGCTGTTTCCCTGCCCTGGAACTTTGGACCATACCAGGAGGCGATGCCAATCTGTTGCCAGTCATGCCCGTCGTTTTTGTTCTGCGCGGCGGCTTTGATCGCTGCTGCCTCAAGCGTCGGGTTGAGTGATGCCGTGGAGGCTTTTGCGCCGGCCAGACCAATGGTTAGGATGATGGCGGCTCCGAGGGGATGCAAGTGTCTTCGCTTGCAGGATTTGAGTTTTTTATCGATAAGAAACATACTCCTCCATAGCCAGAATCATACCCCGGAAAATTAACTAAGTCAAACTGCACCATGGGTTTAGCAATTTTAGAGAGGATTTAAATCGTAACAAATTCGGTTACATATTATGTAATTGAATGAGTTACATATCAGGGAGCGTGCGGTAAAGCGTTACCGGCGCGGGTCGAGGGCAGGGAGTCGGGTTGGCGCAGGCGGGCTGATGGAGGGTGGAGTCGAGGAGGGTTGGGGGAGCATTGCGCATCGGGATTTGCTACTGAGGAGAAGTTGGCTGAGAGTGGGCGCGGTGTTGGCAAAAGAGGGTCCTACCTGTGGATTTTTCTCTAAGTGGCTGATTTTAAGGGTTTAATCTTGGGTTGCGGGTTTGACTGCGAGGGATGATGGAGACGAGCGTTCCGGAGCGGGGAGTTGCGAGCGGGAAGGATTCCGGGAATCGCCGGGCGGAACGGCTGCAACTGATGGTGCTGGCGGTGGCGGGGCTGGTGCTCTACCTGTTTGAGTTGGGCAAGGGAGCTTTACCGGATTGGGATTCGGCGATTTATGCCGAAGTGACGAAGGAGATGCTTGCGGGGCATCACTGGCTGACACCTTACTGGAACCACCATCCATTTTTTGAGAAGCCGCCGCTGCTGTATTGGTCGCAGATGGCGACGTTTGAGCTGTTCGGGATGCATGCGTTTGCTGCGCGACTGCCTTCGGCTTTGGCGGGAGTGGGGACGCTGCTGCTGGTGTATGGGATTGCGCGGCGGATGGCCGGGCGGACGGTGGGGTGGTTTGCCGCGCTGGTTTTGCTGGCGACGAAGGATTTCTATCATTGGTCGCGGGAGGGTACGACGGATGCCCTGCTTTGCTTCTGCATTTATCTGACGGTTTATGGGTATGTGCGGATGCGGGAGGGTGATGGGCGGTGGTTCTGGCTGCTGTGCGCGGGGCTGGGACTGGGTGTGCTGGCGAAGGGACCGGCGGAGTTTGTGGCTCCGATGGCGATTGGGCTGGACTGGTTGTTGCAGGGCCGGAAGAAACTGGTCACGTGGCGGGAGTTCTGGATTGGAGCGGGGTTGCTGGCAGTGATTGCGCTACCGTGGCATTTGTGGATGCTGGCTCATTATGGATGGGGCTATGTGCAGGAGTATCTGGGTTTCCAGATTCTGGCGCGGATGAGCCGGCCGCTTCAAGGCAATACTGGAGGTTTTTTCTATTACTTCCATTGGATATGGGAGGGTTCGCTGCCGTGGTGCGCGGTGGGGATTTGGGCGCTGGTGAGGTGGCTGTGGAAGCGGGAATGGCAGTTTACGTTGCCGTGGCTGCTGATGGGGGTGACGCTGGGACTGTATACAGGAGTGGAGACGAAGCTGCTGTATTACGTGCTGCCGTTTTATCCGGCGCTGGCGATAGAGGTGGGGCGGCTGCTGGAGGTTTGGAATCGGCGGTGGCGTACGGTGGGTGTTGGGTTGGTGATTGTCGTGGTGGGCTTGATGGGATGGGCGATGTGGCGCCGGGCGCATTGGGCGGGGTTGCCGATTCCGAATGCAGAGCGGGCGCTGGCGCTGACGGCGAAGGAGAAAGCTGATCCAGGGCCTTTGTTTGTGGTCTTTTTGCCGGTACCGGACCAGAACATAGAATTGCGCACGATTCTGTTTTACAGCAGCCGGGATGTAGTGGGGCAGCGGTTGCCGGATCAGTTGAACAAGCTGGCAGGGGCGGTGAGGGAATATCCCGTGGTGGATGCGATCATGCTGAAGACGACGGGGCGGACTTTGGGGCAGCGGTTTGTGGTGCATGTTGTGAGCGAGAGCGGAGATCTGGAACTGGCGCAGGTGAGCCGGAAACCCTGACTGGATAGGGAATGAGCCCTATCAGGAGCGAGTGACGGCGCGCGGCGCGAATCATGGGTGGATGCAAGCGTCTGATTCCTAGGAAAGAAGTTGGTGGTTTGTTGTTGTATAACGGGGGTTCAGGGACGGGAATCTGGCGTGGCGGAGCGTTTTTTGAGCGTGAGTGGATTTGTAAAACGGCGGGCGGAAGCGCTGCAGCTGGCGGTGCTGGCGGTTACGGGGCTGGCGCTTTACCTGTTTGAGCTGGGCAAAGGGGCATTGCCGGACTGGGACTCGGCGATTTACGCCGAGGTGACCCGGGAGATGCTGGCGG
>JAKATU010000008.1 GCA_021818585.1 Acidobacteriota bacterium
ATCTATCACAGCCTGCAATCTGCATAGAAGGCTCCTTCAATCCCGCGCCACCGTTGGTCTCCAAACAAACCAGCAATAGCTCAGGATCTCAAAGGGCCTTCCCGTTGATTCAATCAAACGAAGTTCGCTCCGCGGTTCCCCACAATCGAAGCCAAAAAAACAACAGCACGAACCACGCCAGAAAAGGAATGGCGCCAAAGGCGCGACCGCCCGTGCGACCAGCGCCTCTGTGGTGAAGGCCTTTCCCCCATTCAGAAGGCGAAAACCCTAACCCATCCCATAAAATCAATAATTTCCCCACAACAACAACCGGGGTCGAGAACGCTCTTTTTATCTCAACAACCGCTCGAACCACGACCATAGGGGTGCCCCATCCAAGCTCCGCTTGGGTGGGACAGGAAAATCTCAGGAGTGGAATGGCGCGCCAAGCGCGGTTGCCTGGACGGGCAGTCCCCCGTGCGGCAAGCACAAAGGCCCGCGAACCATCCGGTTCGCGGGCCTCTCGTATCTTTCAGGAACTCAGCTTACGCCAGCACCTTCACCAGCGAGCGGTCGATCATTTCCTTGGGCACGTAACCCACAATCTGGTCTACAACCTTGCCGCCCTTGAACACCAGCAGCGCCGGAATGCCACGAATTCCAAAGCGCATTGCCACTGCGGTATTGCGATCCACATCCACCTTGGCCACCTTCAGCTTGCCCGCGTACTCACCGGCCACCTGGTCCACGGTCGGCGCCAGCGCCTTGCAGGGACCGCACCATGCCGCCCAGAAATCCACCAGCACCGGCAACTCCGACTGCAACACTTCCTGCTCAAAACTCGCGTCCGTTACTTCAACAATCCCAGCTCCCGCCATAATGCTCCTTCTTCAACCTGCAATGCAGAAAAAATCGTTCCCACAAGGGCAGTTTATCTGATCTATAAGATGAAGTTGACCCACCAAAGGTCGCAGCGCCCTGACCGGCGCAAATGCCTCAAAAACTTAAAGCGCCCGGGCTCCGACTAGCGGAGCCTCAGGCGCTAGAGCAGCCCTCCCCCAGAACTGCCCACGGTCTGAAAATAGCCGGAGCTTGAGTGCATGTAAAGAACTCATTGGTCATGGAAGATTTGTTACCACAGTGGCATCCCGTTGCCCGTAGCCTGTAACCCATGCGCATCCAGCACCGAAACCATTACCTGAGTCTCTCCGAAATCGATCCTATCTCTTGTCAATTCAATAATTTGCAAACGGATCGCCTCCACCGCATCGCCCCGGCAAAGCACCAGCACAGACGGCCCCGCTCCGCTCAGTGTTACACCCAGCACTCCGGCCTCGCTGCGCAGCTCCCGCAGCGCCGGCAGAAGCGGACAAACCGCCGCACGATAAGGCTCATGCAGCCAGTCATGCATCCCCGCGCGCACCAGTGACTCGTCACCCCGAGCAAACCCCGCCGTCAACAGGGCCACGCATTGCACTGTGCTCACCGCGTCCCGCCGCACATACAGAGCAGGCAGGACCGCCCGCGACTCGGACGTAGCCAGCGGCCGCGCCGGAATCGCCAGCACCGCGCTCCAGCCCTCCGGCGGCGTCATCGTCACCGCCACAGCCGGACCACCCTCACCTGCGCCATCTCTGGCTCCACTCACCGCGAACCCGCCAAACACGCAAGCCGCCGCGTTGTCAGGATGTCCCTCCAACCGCGCAACCTCTTCAAAAATACGATCCCGGCTCCAGCCCAGCCGGCCAAAATACACCGCCAGCGTCACCCCAGCCACACGGGCCGCCGCAGACGAGCCGCAGCCCATCCCCAGCGGGATCTCGTTCCGAAGCTGCAGGTGCAGCGGCATCACCGCAACTCCCGCACGCTCCAGCACCTCGCGGTACACCGCCAGAATCAGGTTGTTTTCAATCGTCCCGCAAATATCCGCGTTGCACCCCGAGGCCTCAATGCCAAACCCATCAGCCTCCTGCGCATCCACGTGCAGATGCAGACCCAGCGCCAGCGCCGCTGTGTCAAACCCAGGCCCTACGTTGGCAGACGTCGCCGGCGCCGCCAGACCCAGCCATCGCTTGCTCACGCCTGCTCCTTCTGCAGCAGCCGGAGCACCGCATCCGCATCGGGATCCATCGGCATCGCATTCCGCCGAGAAGCCTCAATCGTCTCCGCCAAACCATCCACTTCCTCCGGCTTCAGCAAATCGCCGCGGTGGTAGCCAATCGTGTAATCGGCATCCTTCAGCGTGTGTCCGGTCAGCAGCAGCACCACGCGCTCCTCGCGCTTCACATACCCGGCCGCCATCAGCTTCTCCAGCCCCGCCAGCGTCACCGCGGAAGCAGGCTCGCAGCCAATGCCTTCCTGCCCAATCCGTGCCTTGGCCAGCGCAATCTCCGCTTCGGAGACCTGCTCAACCCGGCCATCTGTATGCTGCAGCACAGCCACAGCCTTCCGCCACGACGCCGGATTCCCAATCCGGATTGCCGTGGCCCGTGTCTGCGCCTCCACCGGCTCCAGCCGCTCGCCGCCAAACTCATGCACCGCCTTGAACAGCGGATTCGCGCCCGCCGCCTGGATCACCGATAGCTTCGGCGCCCGGGCAGTCAGCCCCAGCGCCTGCATCTCCATAAAGCCCTTGCCCAGCGCGGACACATTCGCCAGGTTGCCCCCCGGCACAATCACATGCTCCGGAACATCCCAGTTCATCGCCTCGGCAATCTCCACCGCAGGCGTCTTCTGGCCTTCCACGCGGTACGGATTCACCGAGTTCAGCAAATACACCGGAGCTCGCCGCACCACTTCGCCCAGCACCGCCACGCAGCCGTCAAAGTCCGTCTGCAGTTGCAGCGTCATCGCGCCGTAGTCCATCGCCTGCGCCAGCTTGCCCCAGGCAATCTTGCCCTCAGGAACCAGAACCAGGCAACGCATCCCCGCCCGAGCTGCATAGGCTGCCATCGCCGCCGACGTATTCCCCGTCGAAGCGCAAGCCACCCACTGGAAGCCACGTGACTTCGCCACGCTCAGCGCAGCCGTCATCCCGGCATCCTTGAACGAAGACGTGGGATTCATCCCCTGATGCTTGGCGAACAGTTCCGGCAGTCCCAGCCGTGCTCCATTCCGGGGCAGCCGGTACAGCGGAGTGTTCCCCTCACGCAGCGTCACCACATCCGCGTCATCCACAATCGGCAGCAACTCGCGAAAGCGCCACACGCCGCTCTGGTCAATCTCTGCCAGCGAGCTGCGGCGTTCCTTCCACAGCCACTTCAGTGCAACCGGGTTAGGGCGTTTCGCCTCTTCCCACTCCGGATAAACGACCTCAAAAAGCTCCCCGCAATCCGGGCAGCGAAAATCCCCGCCTATCGCACTCGGCTCTGTGTCGCGCGCGCAGCCGGTGCAACGCAGGTGGTGAATCATCTCTACTTGCTGTTCCATAGGATTGAACCTTCAGGCTATCATCCCGGCTCTACCCGGGCTCTTTGGAAATTCGTTAGAAATTCGTCGCCCATATCGTCTAAATTCGTAAGTATGGCCGCCGTCCTCACACCTCGAGAAGCAGCTCTCCGCCTCGGCATCTCCTACCCCACCATGAAGCAGTGGATCTACCGTGGCAAAATCAAGTCCGTCAAAACTCCCGGCGGTCACTACCGCATTCCAGAAGCCGAACTCGACGGACTCCTCCACAAGGCCAAGCGCCCGGAAACTCCCAAGCGCCAGATGATGCGCAGCATCAGCGGCCGCAATCAACTCGTTGGCCGCGTAGTCGAACTCAAATTCGATGGCCTGCTCTGCCAGGTCAAGCTCTCCATCGGAGGACAGATCATCAATTCCATTATCACCGCTGAGGCCGCTCGAGAAATGCAGCTCAAAGTCGAGGAAACCGTCGCCGCTCTCATCAAGTCCACCGAGGTCATGGTGCTGCGTGTCTGAGAAACTTCGCCGTCTGCTCATCTTCGCCATCATCACCACGCTCTTCTTCACCCTCCGCTGCCCCGCGCAGGCGCATATTCCCCCAAAGCCCATGCGCCTCGCCGCCGCTGCCGATCTACAGCCCGTTCTGCCGCCCATCCTGCATGAGTTCAAGCAGGCAACCGGCATCACCGTGCTCGCCTCCTACCACTCCTCGGCCACGCTGGCCATGCAAATCCTCAACCAGGCGCCCTTCGATCTCTTCATGGCCGCCGATATGTCCTACGCGCAGTACGTCATCGACCGCGGCGCCGGAGCCTCGTCCACGCCCGTCCCCTACGCACGCGGCACGCTCGTCCTCTGGACGCGCAACGATTCCGGCATATCCAACCTCTCGCTCAACTCACTGCGGAGTTCTGACATCCGTACCATCGCCATCGCCAATCCCAAGCACGCTCCCTACGGACGGGCGGCGCAGCAAACCCTCATCCACGCCGGCCTCATGCCTGCGGTCAAATCCCACCTCGTCATCGCGGAAGACATCGCCCAGGCCGCCCAGTACACCGAGTCCGGCAACGCCCAGGTGGGATTCATCTCGCTGACCTCCGCGCTCACGCCGCGCCTCCGCAAAAGCGGCCACTACGTCCGCATTCCCCAACAGGACTACGTCCCGCTCATCCAGGGCGCAGTCGTCATCAAGGGAGCCAAAAACGCCGCCGCCGCGCACCGCTTCCTGCAATTCCTCAACACGCCCAAAATTCGCGCCGAGCTCGCAGCAGCCGGACTGGAATCACCAAAATAATGCCGCACCAATGGATTGACCTCACCGCGCTCTGGCTCACCGTGCGCCTCGCCGCGGTCACCACGCTCATCCTGCTCGTGCTCGGGACGATCATATCCGCCTGGATCGTCTTCACCCGCTCCCGCCTGCGCGCCGTCGTGGAAGCCGTCTGCGCCCTGCCCTTGCTGCTGCCACCCACTGTCCTCGGCTTCTACTTACTCGTGCTGCTTGGCCCGCAAACCGCTCCCGGCCGCCTGCTCACGCACATCGTAGGCCATCCACTCGCTTTCACCTTCTGGGGACTCGTCATAGGCTCCGTCATCTACAGCCTGCCCTTCGCTGTGCAGCCGTTGGTCGCGGGTTTCCAGTCTGTCGATCCAGCCCTCCGCGAGCAGGCCGCACTACTCGGCGCCGGACGCATCCGTATCCTCCGCGAAGTGCTCCTGCCGCTCTCCAAACGATCTGTACTCACCGCCGTTACACTTGTCTTCGCCCACACAGTCGGAGAATTCGGCGTCGTCCTCATGGTCGGCGGGGACATCCCCGGAGCCACCCGCACCCTCTCCATCGCCATCTACGACCAGGTCCAGGACTTCTCCTACGCGCAGGCCAATCACACCTCCATATTGCTCCTCGTCGTCGCCACCATCGCGCTCGTTGCCACCTACTGGCGCGCACCACACCGGGAGCTCACGCATGTCTGAAGCTCCCTCCCAATCCAACCTGCTCGAAGCCTCCATCAACCACCGCTACCCCCACTTCTCCGTCGATGTCGACTTCCGCATTACCTCCGATCCCGTCGCTTCCCAGCCTAAAACTTCATGGACCATCCTCTTCGGCCCATCCGCCGCCGGCAAAAGCACCCTCCTGCGGATCCTCGCCGGACTCGCCACCCCGCAGCAAGGCCGCATCATCCTCAACGGCCAAACCCTCCTCGACACCACGAGCCGTATCGTCATCCCGCCAGGACGCCGCGACATCGGCTTCGTCCCGCAGCGCGCCGCGCTCTTCCCTCACCGCACCGTCGCGGAAAACATCGCCTTTGGCCTGCGCCACCTCGCACCCGCTGAACGCACCCAGCGCATCGATGAAATGCTCACGCTGGTCGATGCCCAATCCCTCCGCGACCGCAAACCCGATCGCCTCTCCGGCGGAGAATCCCAACGTGTCGCCATCGCCCGCGCACTCGCGCCACGCCCGCGTATGCTCCTCCTCGACGAACCGCTCGCCGCCCTCGACGCAGCCGCAAAACCGCAAATCATCCACTGCCTCCGCCGCAGCGGAATCCCCATCCTCTACGTCTCGCACGACCTGTCAGAAATCTGGCAGCTGCCCGCGCAAACCCTCCTTCTGGAAGCCGGGCGCATCACCGCCAACGGCCCGCTCCAGCAGGTTCTCGCGCCCCATCGCGAAACGCTCCTCACACAGTTACAGTAATCTCGGCCGAAACAAAATCCTCGCATCCGAGCCCCGCGAAACGGGGATACAAGCAACCTAAACAGTTACTTTCCTGTCGGCATCGCCTTTTCACGGTATCTCTGCAGATTCGTATGGCTCCACTGCGTCTTCAGGAACTCATACCGCTGCCGCCGATAACTAGGCTGCGCAACCGAAGTCGCATCCAGGTGCATCACCTGCCAGCGATCCGCAGCATCCCATTGCGGCCACTGCGGCAAGCCCTTGCCGTTCGGATTGCCCGTTTTTGCAAAATTCGTCCAGTAATCCACCATCTGCTTCGAAAGCCGGTAATCCTCCGGTCGCCAGTGCGCGCCCAGCCGGGAATTCAGCGTTCCGAACACATACTCAATATCATCGGAGTGAAACGCTCCCATCGCCGCCGGATGATGCGGATCACCCGGAGAAGGCAGCGCAAAGTAGTAGCGATACACCGGTTCGCCGCTCGTCTGCTTCTGCGCATTCTGCCACGCCCACGTACTGTAAGCAATAAACGCGTCGCCCGAATAATCCTCCATCGCCCGCAGCGCCTGCGCATCGTTATCTGCCTTGTATACGCTCAGGAACTCCTCGGCCTTGCTGCCAAACTCGTTCTTCGCAAACGCCCGCATCGAGGCCAGCGTCGGCAGCGGCTTCTTGAACACGACCTGCGCCGTGCCCTCATCCCGATTGCTGCCGCCCAGTACCGGAACATGCGCCTGGTCACCCTGCGCGTAAATCGCCGCCGGGCTCTCCGGCAAAAAATACCCATCCACATCCGGCCAGAAATATCCCGGGCCATACGCCGGATTCATCTCTGCCTTCTGCAACACCTTCGCCGGAATCGCCCGCAGCTTCGCAATATCATCCGTCCCAAACGCCCGTAGCGCAAACGCATCGCTCGCCTGCTCGGCATTTTTCAGAGGCGGATAAGCCAGATTCCCAAACGCGCCGCCGCTCTCGCCAATCGCCCGGATAAACAAACCCTTCGATCCCGGCGCGGCAATCTGCGAACTCACGGAAATCGATCCAGCCGACTCGCCAAAAATCGTCACCTCGTTCGGATTCCCGTCAAACCTCGCAATGTTGTCATGCACCCAGCGAATCGCCGCCTGCTGGTCCATCAGCCCATAATTCCCAGCCGCATGGTGCGGCGACTCCGCCGCCAGCCCCGACCCGGCAAAGTATCCAAAAATCCCCAGCCGATAATTCATCGAGACTACAATCACGCCCTTGTGCGCCAGGTGCGTCCCATCCTGCCTTGGTTCTGACGTCGTCCCGGCCAGAAAGCCGCCGCCGTAAATCCAAACCATCACCGGCAGCTTCTGCCCCGGCTTCACCTTCGGAGCCCAAACGTTCAGCGTCAGGCAGTTCTCGCTCGTTCCCGGATCACGAAATCGCATGTCCGTGTAAATGTACGGCTGCATGCAGCGGTAACCAAACGCCGTCGCATTCAGAACCCCACTCCAATCCTTTGCCGGAACCGGCGGCCTCCAGCGCAAATCTCCCACCGGTGGTTGCGCATAAGGAATCCCCAGAAACTTCCGCACCGCGTGGTCCTTGCTCCACTTGCCGCGAATCATCCCCTGCTGTACACGCACCATCGGCGCACTCTGCGCCTGCACTGCGGGAATGTTCACGCCCGCAACCGCCACTATCGCCGCCATCCAAAGCCAATTCCATCTGCTGCGCTTCACTGGTAGACTAAGCCTCCGTCAATTATTTCCATCCCTGCTCAACCGCCAGCAGATCCTGCATCGTCTCTCGCCGGCGAATCACAAGCGCCCGCTTCCCGCTCACCATCACTTCCGCGGGACGCGGCCTTGAGTTGTAATTCGAGCTCAGTGAAACACCATAGGCTCCCGCATCCAGAATTGCCAAGAGATCACCCTCCCGCACTCCCTCCAGTTCACGATCCCGCGCGAAAAAATCGCCCGTCTCGCACACCGGACCCACCACATCCGCCACTACCTTCTTCGCGCCCCGCCGCGGCGTCACCGCCACAATCTCGTGGTGTGCCTGGTACAGCGCCGGACGAATCAGATCATTCATCCCGGCATCCACAATCACAAAATTCTTCTCGCCGTTCTTCTTCCGGTACAGCACCCGCGTCACCAGCGCTCCGGCCTGCGCCACCACAAACCGCCCCGGCTCCACCAGCAGCGTAATGTCAGGAACCTTGCTCACCGCCTGCAGCAACTGCTGCGCATACCGCTCCATCTGTGCCGCAGCATCAAACTCCGTCGCCGCACCGTAATCAATTCCAAGCCCGCCGCCCAGGTCCATGTGCGTAATCGCGTGTCCATCCCTGCGCAGTTGTGCAATCAGCGCCGCCACGCGCTCCGCCGCCGCGCCAAACGGCTCTGCCGCGCGAATCTGCGAGCCAATGTGCACACTCACACCACGCGCCTCCAGCCAATTGTGCTCTTTCACCTTGCGATACACCCTGCGCGCCCGCGCAATATCAATCCCGAACTTGTGCTCCCGCAGCCCCGTTGAAATGTACGGGTGCGTCTCCGCAAACACGTCCGGATTCACACGCATCGATACCGCCGCCCGCTTGCGCAGCTTCGCCGCCCGCTCGGCCAGCAGTTCCAGTTCGCCTTCGCTCTCTACATGGAACGACAGAATCCCGGCCCGCAGGGCCAGGTCCATCTCCGGAGCCGTCTTGCCCACGCCGGAAAACACCACGCGCCCCGCCGCCTGCGGGTTCACCGTCAGCACGCGCTCCAGCTCACCGCCGGAGACAATGTCAAAACCCGCCCCGCGCTTGTCCAGCAGCGCCAATATCGCCAGCGCAGAATTCGCCTTCACCGCATAGCAAATCAAATGCGGAGCAGCAGCAAACGCCCGCTCATAAAGATCGAACCGTTCCTGAATGTGCGTCGCGGAGTAGACATAAAGCGGCGTGCCATATTTCCTGGCCAGCGCATCCAGCGCCAAACCGTCTATATGCAAAGCACCACTACGAGTCGGATAAGCAAAAGGGCGAGCCTGGGACAGAACAAACCTCACTTGATGTTGCGGAATGCTCCCAGAATATCGCGATCAGCCCAGCCCGCGAACATCACCCGGCTTGCAGCTCCCTCCGAACCTCTAACCCCAGCTTGACCCAGTCCGCATTCTTGCGTCCCGGTACCGTAGGCGAGACTGTCATCACAAACAGCGTGGAACCCACCCTTACCACCGTGTCCGTTTGCAACGGCACTCCTGCAATTTCTTCCCAGTGCTGCTGCGCCGCCAGCCCATGCATCAGCACCACCCTCGGCGGATGCCCGCTCAGCATTATCTTTCGCCGAATCGCCCAAACCCTCTGCTTCAGGTACTCCTCGCGATCCGCCTCCGCCGCAAAGCTCTTCACCGGAATCCCTGACAAATCCACCACGCAGGTTTCAGTCTTCTTCACCTGCCCCCAGCGTGTCCGCTGATAAGTCCGCAGCGCCTCGGTATCCGACTCCCGCCCCAGCACTGTCATCAAAAACAGCATCAGCGGCCGCCAGGTTGCCTGCAGCTTTGCCTTTTCCTTGTGCCATGTCTGCACGCCAATCGCCCGGTGATACTCCAGGCAATCTACCAGCTCGCCCTTTTTCAGGCCATTGACCCATGCGCCAACAATCTTGCTGTCATCCACCACATCGTCAGGAACCTTCCCCTGCTTCACCCCGATAAACCAGTACGGCGCCAGCCAATCCCCAAAGCCGAAAAAGTTCGCGGCCATCTCATCGGCCACATCGTCGGGCACCTCCGCCTTCACAACCTCCGCACGCTCGACACCGCTGGAAACAGACGCCGAATACTCTATAGGGGTAACGCTGTCCGAGGCCCGCACCGCGCCGTTGAAGCCATCAGCCTCACGCAACTCGTTCTCTGGCTTTGGATCGAGCAGTTCCAGCAATCGGCCTGCTGAGCGTTGATCCAACTCACGCGTCTGCCGAGCAGACCTGAACTTCCACCAGATCATCGTACCCCGTCGAAAAACTTCCTCAATATCCGGCCCACCGTCTCCGGTTGTTCCCACGGAGCATAGTGCCCCGCGTCGGAAATTTCATGATACTCCGACTCACCCCCGCCTTCACGAATCACATCCGCCAGCATTCGCAGTTCCGTTACCGGAACCCCGCCATCCTCGCCCGCCGCAATCACGCAGCTCGGCACTCGGATCGTCTTCGCCGTCTCTATCGAATTCGGCCGCGCAGCCAACCCTTGCTGAATCGCCACCAGCGCCTCCGGCCGCACCGTCTGCATCATCTCGCGCGCCTCGCCCACCCTCTGCGGCCACCGGCTGCGCGTCGTCGCGCCAATCAGCGAAGTCAGCATCGCCTCAATGAATTCGCCACTTCCACGCGCTCGAATCTTCTCAATATTCGCCTGCCGCGTCGCCCGCGCTTGCTCCGTATCCGCATGCGGTTTGCTCCCCGCAAATGCCATCGCACGCACGCGCTCCGGGCATCGCCTCCAAAGCTCGTACAGCGTGTACCCTCCAATCGAGCACCCTGCAAACAGCGCCCGGTCCACACCCGCTGCATCCAGCAGCCGCTCGATATCCGCACCCAGCTTCTCTACCGTAATCGACCCTTCACCAGCCTCAGACTGCCCATGCCCACGCAAATCCGGCATCAGCACCCGGTACCGCACTGAAAGCATCCCCGCCAACGACAGCCAGAAACGATGATTCACAGGCGTAGGATGCAGCAACACCAGCGGCGCACCACCACCCTGCTCTTCACAAAACAGCTCAGCATCGCCCGAGCGATACTTCATCCGCTACGCCCCTCCTGCCGGTGGATTCGCAGCACTGCCCTGTCCGCCCTGTCCCGTCTGGTACGGATTCGGCGAATAAGGTGCTCCGGGCGGAAGCGCCAGTGGCTCCTCCGGCATCACTATCCAGAACACGATATATGCCACCAGGCCCAGCCCACCGCCAAACACCGTCAGCAAAACAGTAATCACCCGCACCCACACCACATCCCACATGTAGGCATTCGCCAGCCCCTGGCAAACACCCGCCAACATGCGCCCCTGCCTGGGCCGAACCAGCCTTGCAGGTGGAGAATACGCCGGTGGTTGCGCCACATAAACGGCAGTCCCGCAAGCTGGACAAAACCTCGCGCTATCACTCAGCTCTTTTCCGCAACTGCGACAGTAAATCGTCATAACATCCTCTTTCCGTTCCGGCTCATTGCAACTCGCGCCTCACAGCATAAGCCGAAATCACGTTCACCGGAACCCCGCCCGGCAAATATAGATACGATGCCGAGCTCCCGGCGGTTCCGTTGCTTACTCTCATCACCGCTCACTCTACGCGCGATAGGGCCACTCCATATAACGCCGGGCCTTGTCCGCCTCGACCGTATCGCCTTTCACCGCAATCACCTCTGCATACATCCGCTTGGCCCGCGCACGATCCCCGGCCAGGTCCAGCGTCTCGCCACCCGCCAGCAAGCACCTCTGCTTCAGCTCCGGACTCGTCGTCGGCTCATTCGCTCCCGCCTCATACGCGCGCACGGCCGCGGCGTAGTGCTTCTGCCCCTTCAGCGCCTCACCCAGCCCAAACTCCGCCAGTTCCACATGCGCATTCTTGAAAAATCCCGGCTTCCTGGCCTCTTCCAGCGTGTGCTGGTAGGCATAAACCGCCGTCATTCCCATCCCCTTGTCCTTCTCCAGGTTCGCAATCTCCAGGCTGAACAGGTAATTATGCGGATATTCCTTCGACAGCTCCTGCGCCATCTCAATCGCCTCGCCGTACTTGGCCTCTCGCCGCAAAAACAGCATAATCGCCGTCCGCGCCTCCACAGACGTAATCACCCCACGCGCCCCATCATCCCGCAGCAGTTGCATCCCTTCTGTCTTCGATCCGTGAATCCCCACAAACCCGATCAGCAGCTTGAACTCCCACGGCAGCGCCCCCACCACATAGTCATAAACGCCCACCATCAGCTTCGCATCCACGTAATTCGGGTCTTTCGCCAGCACCGTCGCATCGTTCTTCCGCGCCCTCAGCGCCAGCCGGAACGCCCGCCCATATCCTCGCTCCGCCATCGCAATATAAGTCGCGTCCAGCGCCTCGGCCCAACCCTTCGCAAACAGCGCGTCCAAATCATTTCCGTTTTTCTTCAGGCGTGCATTTGCCTCGCTGATCGCCGTCTCCGCCAGCCCATCAATCTGCTGGCTCACCTTCGTATTAGCCGCAACCGCATGATGCCCGGTCAGGAACCCATCCGTCGCATAAAACGTTGTGTCCAGCAGATCCAGCTGGTTCAACTGCTCAAATACCATCGCATTCAGCACATAATCGGTAGCCAGCGGATTCTCCGGATGCTCCCCACGCACGCGCCCAAAAACCTTCAGCGCGCACCCGTAATCCATGCTGTGGAAGCACTGAAAACCCGCCTGCACCTGCGCCGTCCGGTTCAGCGCCGCTGTATCCACCCTCGCAGCCACCGCCCGTGATGTTCCAAGCGCCCAGAATCCCAACGCTAAAATAATTCCCAAAAAAGTATTATGAAATCTCAATGCCATGCCGATAAAGACAGTGTAGTCGCTTGGATGCACGGCTCCCAGCTTCGCAAAAGAGCGTTACAGCCATACTTGGCAACCTCCCGAGCCCGGTGAAAGGCGCCCAAAAGCCTGGAGACCGGGAAGGGATGCACGCCTGGAGTCTGGAGAGGGTCGCTCCCGAAGTCCAGAGACGGGCGACAGCCCAAAGTCCGGAGAAGGGTTTGCGCCCGGAGCCCGGAGAGGGTCCAATATCGAAGCAACACCGGAGAGCCGGTTCCATTCAGGAACCGGCTCTCTGCTCGCACATCTTAAGTAATCCCTTTCTTGAAATTATTACTCTCATTTCCCACTTAATAAGGTCAAAATAACTTATGACCCGAAAAGAAGTCCTCGCGCTGCTGGTTCTACACGCCCGCAATAACGGCTTCCTCTTTCGCCGCTGGTATAAGTCCAAAATCCATACTCCATGGCAGGACTTTGAAACTGCCATAGATACTCTCTCTCACGACCACCGTTACTACGCCCTGCTCTTCTCCCACGACTTCGCCCAGTGCTTCTGGAAGCACGGCTCTCAGATCACCTTCGTCGTCCCCACCGTCGAGTACAAACGCCCCAGCAAGAGCGGCAAAATCATCACCGTCCGCCGCAAGGCCTTCACCCGCCGCACCACCAAGCCAGACGCCTGGATCTATCACCTCCGCGAAATGGCAGCCGCCGAAGACCCTCTCCGTTACATCCGCCGCTTTCTCGTTACCCGTGAGGAAATCGAGTCCTGGAACAAGCCTGCCGCACGCAGTGCAGGCAGTTCCACCCAGCCTGCGGCTGCCGTACAAAACATTCAGTTAGCCGCCGCGGAAGACCCCGACTTCACCGACCCGCAAGACTAACCCGGACGACCAACCCAAACCCTCTCACACCTACTGCTCCCGCCCATTTTCCGCCAGCGTATCCCCGCTCCCCGCCGTCCGCGCCGTGGCCACATAAGCCGAGGCCGCATCGCGCAAATCCTCACCGGCCTGCCGCAGTGAAATGTCCAGCGGCACACGAGTAAATCCCCACCGCGTCTCCTTTTCCTGCTTGCTTACATCGCTGAACAGCAAAATCCGCCCATGCACATTCACCGACACCAGGTCCGTCTTCCAGTGTGCCGCGCTCACCTGCGTGCGATGAATCCGGAACGTCCCACCCGGCTCCACATACCCCAGCAGCCCGAACCCGAAGTTAATCCGCTGCGCAATGTGTCCGTCCATCGAGATCATCCGCTTCAACCGCTGATTCACCACAACCTGCCCGGCCAGCCCGCTCAATATCCGGTCCATGTACCCGCTCGGCACAAACTTCGGGTTCGGCGCAAAATCCATCACCACACGATCGCCCGTCCTCGCGCCCACATACCGGAACACGTAAGCCTTCGGCAGCAGAGCCATCACCTTGCCCAGCCGCGCTTCATCCGCCTCGTGCTCCTGCTCCACCTTCGCCAGTTTCTCAGGACTGCGCAGCAGCTCATCCAGCCGCGCTCTCTCTTCTGTCTCCTGCGCACCCGCCAGCGGCTTCCCGCTCCGTGCAAGCACCCGGTACACCGGACCCTCCGGCGTCTCAATCTGCTCCCGTAATACATCTTTACGGCTCGTCACCACATGGCTGCGATACTCCCAGAAGCTGTCCTTCTCCCGGTCGTGCAGCTCGTTATAAATCACATCCTTCATCAGCGCATGCGCGCTCTCCACGCTCACCGTCCCCGCCTGTCCACCCGCAGGGAACCTTTGCCCGAAAACACCGGCGTCCATCAAAAACGCCAGCAGGATAACCGTCGTGGCTGCGCGCATGCATCGCTCCTCGCACCTCAAACTACGCCCACATTCGCACGCTTACATTACGGACACCTGAAGACTGTCTGAAAATTCCGTCATAATCCCGCCGGACTCAAACGGTACACTAGTTCTGTATGCTCGACGAAATCGCTTTTCGCAACTACGCCGACCAGGCCCTGGAAGCCCTTAAAAAGACCCTCCTCAAAGCCGAAGAACAAGGCCGCTTCGAAGTCGAAGAACAAAATGGCGTCCTCAATGTCCTCTTTGAGGAATCCGGCTCCAAATTCGTCATCACTCCCAATACTCCCATCCGTCAGATCTGGATCTCCGCACTCGCCACCAGCTTCAAGCTCGACTGGGCCGAAGAATCAGGTCAATTCGTCCTCTCCAAGGACGGAACCCCGCTCATCCCCCTCGTCGAACGCCTCATCCAGCAGCAGCTCGAAAGCGAATAGTTCTCCACTCGGCAAAAACCACCCCGTAGAGGCAATTCGCGCCCGAACCCAGACCGCCACGGTCCCCGCAAAAGGAATCCTCTATGGCTCAAGTCAAAATTTTCGGCATTCAATCCAACCTCGAACCCATCCGCAAAGCACTCTCCGACGCCATCCATCGCGCCGTCGTCGAAGCCCTCGCCTACCCCCCGGAAAAGCGCTTCCATCGCTTCATCAGCCTCACCCCGGACGAATTCCTCTACCCGCCGGACCGCTCCAATCGCTACCTCATTCTCGAAATCAGCATCTTTGAGGGGCGCTCCATCGAAGCCAAAAAGGCCCTGATCCGTGCGCTCTACCAGTACATCCCCCAGGCCACAGGCATCACCCTGCAGGACATCGAGATCACCATCTTCGAAACACCACGCCACAACTGGGGAATTCGTGGAATAACTGGCGACGAACTCAGCCTGAACTATAAAGTAGGGGTTTAAGCAGCTCAGCCTGCCGCAAAACCTGTGACCGAACCCAATCCATCCACGCGCGCCACACTCTCCGTGGCCATGATCGCCTTCAATGAGGAGGCCAACCTGCCCCGCACCCTCGAGAGCGTCCGCTGGGCAGACGAAATCATCGTCATCGACTCCGGCTCTCGCGACCGCACCATCTCCATCGCCAAGTCTTTTGGAGCCAAAGTCCACGTCCACCAGCCCTTCGCCGGCCACGGCGAGCAGAAAAACATCGCCCTCGACCACTGCTCCTCTGACTGGATCCTCCTCCTCGACGCCGACGAAGCCCTCACGCCCCAGCTCGCCCAAAGCATCCAGCAGGTCCTAGCTTTGGGCGACGCAGCCCCCTATCGCGCCTACTGGGTCGCCCGCCTCAATCTCATCTTTGGCCGCTGGATCCGCCACGGCGGCTTCTACCCCGACCACAAGCTCCGCCTCTTCCGCCGCGGCGCAGCCCGTCTCAGCGAAGGCGTCGGCCCCCACAGCACCCCACAGTTCGAAGGCAAGCGAGGCACACTCCGTGGAGACATGCTCCACTACGCCTATCCCTCCATGCACCAATACCTCGAACACATGGACCGTTACAGCACCGAGGTAGGCAAGCTCATCGCCGCCAAGGGCAAAGTCAGCCGCTCACCCTTCGCCTTCCTCTGGAACATCGTCCTCAACCCCGTCGCCACCTTCACCTACAACTACGTCTTCCGCCTCGGCTTCCTCGACGGACGCGAAGGCCTCCTCCTGCACCTCTACCACTCCGTCTACGTAAGCTGGAAATACGCCAAAGCCTGGGAAGACGCAAAAAAGTAGCGGCGAGCCCGCAGAGCACCGTTCCGTACCTTACTTCAACGACTTCGGATACTTGCGCCAGCTCTTTATCCTCCGGCTCAGCACTGCCGCCGATCCTACCGCCGCAACGGTAAACGGCAATACCACCTCCAGCGGAAACCAGTGGCCCGGCCTCAGCAGCAATGGGTACATCGCCAAGGCCACACCCGGCGGATGATACGCATGGATAAGGTTCACGAGCCCGAAGGCGATCACCGCAGCTACAATCGCCATCAGGTTTCCATGCGAAAACAGGCTCAGCACGGTGCCCACTCCAGCACCGGCGACTGAGCCCACCACTACCGGATAGGGTTGAGCAACCGCCGCATCCGGTATCCCCAGCAGGATCGATAGCGTCGCACCGAATGGCGGTATAAGGAACAGCCCGATACGGTTCGTCTCCAGAGTCGCCAGGATTCCAAACATCGAGACAATCCACAGGAAATGTGACCAATCAAGATGGGAGGTGGTCCCCCAGCCCCGAACCACTCTGCGAAACAACTTTTTCATCACTCAGCGACCATCTCTATTTAGTCATCATGGAGTGACTGTTTCCCCTGCTCTGGTCGTGGGTTAAGCTGTGAGCCGAAGGGGAACACAGCTCAGAGCCACAAGCGGAGAGGAACCGGTCATGAAGGAGAAGGTACGATTTTTGGGCATGGATGTCCATGCGGAGACGATCGCTGTCGCGGTTGCAGCAGCCGATGGCAGCGTGGGCAGTCTGGGAACCATCGCCAACGGTGCGGAATCGATTCGCAATCTGGTCAGGAAGCTTGGTTCTGTCGAGCAGTTGCGGGGATGCTACGAAGCTGGTCCGACGGGCTATGTTCTGTACTGGCAGTTGGCCCGGTTGGGTGTCGAGTGTGCAGTGATTGCGCCGACGCTGGTTCCAGTCAAGGCCGGCGGCCGGGTGAAGACAGATCGTCGGGATGCCGAGCGGCTGGCACGCTGTCACCGGGCCGGGGATCTGACGGCAGTGTGGGTTCCCGACGAAGGCTCCGAGGCTTTGCGCGATCTGGTACGGGCGCGCGAGGCGATTCATCAAGCCGCGCCCGGAGCGCAGTGTCTCCGGCGGAGGCCCGATGAGCCTTCGCCGGACGAAATAACATCGCGGATCACCGCTCAATCTGCTTCGTTGATGCGATAACGGCGTAACGACAGCCCCGCATCGCTATAACTCGCTGTTCTTCAGAGGTCCCCTAATAGAACTAAGAGAATAGATGCGGCAATAGAGATAAAAGCAGACCACATGTCTCGCATGTCGGCATCGCCGACGATACAGGTCAAGTTCAAACTTCTCAATGAGCGAGGCTGGTATGGACAATCCTCCCCGT
>JAKATU010000036.1 GCA_021818585.1 Acidobacteriota bacterium
TTTGTGGAGCTGAACGATTTGTTCGTGGAGGGGTTGGTTCCGCTGCAGACGCTGGGTGCGCTGGATGGGGATTTCTATACGTATCGTGAGAATACGCCGGAGATTCTTGGCGAGCACTGGGGACGGAAGTTCAGAATAGGGCAGCCGGTGCGGGTGTTGCTGGACCGCGTGGATGCGGTGGAGAAGCGCTTGCAGTTTTCGATTCTGCTGGATGAGGATGAGGCCGCGAAAGGGCTGGCGCAGCGGAAGGCGAACAAGAAGGATGGCGGGAAAAAGAAACGGAGGCGGGAAGTGACAGAGGAAAAGGTGAAGTCGACGCGGCCTGCGAAGTCAGCGAATCCGAAGAAGAGCGGGCGGCGGACGAAGAAGTTCAGCCAGGATGCGGTGCCGGAGTTTGCGAAGCGGGTGGCGCAGCCGCCTCCGCGGGGGCATAAGAAGGGGAAGAAGAAAAAATAGCTTTTAGCCGCAAGCCATCAGCTTTGCGCTGGTTGGCTGTTGATGGGGAGATTCATCGAGCGGCTTGAAGGAATTTTCAAGCTGCGGATCGACCTGCGAATCACCTTTGTTGTTTGCGGTTGCGCCATTCTTCGGCGGTAATTTCGCAGAGTTGGGAGAGATGGCGGCCGCTGACGAAGTCGCGTTCTTCGATGGCGATAACGCGCATGCCGAATTTTTCCGAGATGCGGCAGGAGGCGTGGTTGTCGATCGCTTTCTGGGCGCGCAGCACGGGAAAGCCGAGGTGATTGAACCAGAAATCGGTGGCTGCTTCAACGGCTTCGGTCATGAGGCCCTGACCCTGCCAGGGGAGGCCGATCCAGAAGCCGCGATTGTTGCTTTCACGAGTGCGCAGGCCGATGCAGCCGATGAGCTTGTCGGGTTGACTGTTTAGGCGGAGGGACCAGTGCCATTCTTCGCCGCGCTCGATGCCGGGGAGTGCGACGTCGCGGAAGTAGGTGAGTGCGCCATCCGGCGGATAGGGCCAAGGGACGACCGGGGCGAGATAGCGGACGATTTCCCAATGGGGAAAGATCTGTTGGACCTGTTCGGCGTCGGCGATTTCGATGGGACGCAGAATGAGGCGCGGGGTGGTGAGGATGGGCACCATGCCTTATGGGTTTAGCACAGGTTGCGGTTTGGATGCGGAAAAACCGGCACCGGCGTTATTCCGTCAGCGTTGGAAGACGATGCGGCCTTCGCTGATGGTGGTGTGGACGCGGCCCAGCATGGGGTATCCGTCGAAGGGTGTGTTTTTGGATTTGGAGCGCGAGTCTTTGGCGCGGAAGGTCCATTTTTCGTTGGGGTCAAAGAGGACTACGTCGGCGTGGGAGCCGACGGCGAGGGTTCCGCGTCCGGTGAGTGAAAGGACCTGCGCGGGGCGATGGGTGAGCATGGCGAGGAGGCTCGGGAGCGGCATGCCGTGCTGTTTGTGGAGTACGGAGATGGTGAGGCCGAGCGCGGTTTCGAGGCCGGTAATGCCGTTGGGGGCGCGCTCGAACTCCTGCTCTTTTTCGTGGCAGGCGTGTGGGGCGTGGTCGGTGGCGATGCAGTCAACGCGGCCCTGGAGAATGCCCTCGATCATGGCGGCGCGGTCGGATTCAGCGCGCAGGGGTGGATTCATCTTGGCGTTGGTGTCGTAGTCGCCGATGCGTTCCTCATTGAGAACGAAGTGGTGGGGCGCGACCTCGCAGGTGACGTGTAGGCCTTCGTTGCGGGCGGCGTTGACGGCGTCCAGAGCCTTCTTGCTGGAGAGATGGGCGACGTGGAGGTGCGCGCCTTTGACCTTGCGGACGAGGGCGATGTCGCGCTCGGCGAGGGAGGATTCGGATTCGACGGTCATGCCGCGCAGGCCGAGGCGGAAGGCGACGGGGCCGGCGTTCATGGAGCACCCGGCGGTGAGGCGCGTGTCCTCGGTGTGCTGGATGACGGGGAGCCTGTAGCGGGTGGCGGCCTTGAGGCACTCGAACATGATTTCGTCGCCGAGGATGGGTTTGCCATCGTCGGAGACGCCGACGGCGCCGGATTTTTTGAGCGCGGGGTAGTTGGTGAGCTTTTCACCCATGGAGCCGACGGTGGCGGCGCTGATGGGGAAGACGCGGATGACGGCATTGCGCTCGGGTGCGAGCATCCACCGGGTGATTTCCGGCGAGTCGTTGACGGGGATGGTGTTAGGCATGCAGCAGACGGAGGTGAATCCGCCGGCTGCTGCCGCGGCGGTGCCGGATGCGATGGTTTCCTTGTATCCCTGGCCGGGCTCGCGAAGGTGAACGTGAATGTCGACGAGGCCGGGCGCGACGACGAGGCCGGAGGCGTCGAGGATTTCTGCGTCCTTGCGCTTGATTTTGCCGGGTTTGTCGATGGCGGCAACTTTGCCGTCTTCGAGGAGGATGTCGTGTGGTGCGTCGATGCCGGTGGCGGGGTCGATGAGGTGACCGCCGCGAATGAGGATGGGTTTCATGCGCGTTTTCCTGAAATTGGCTGAGGGGAAAGAGCCTGTAAGAGCAAGGCGCGGCGAATGGCGAGGCCGTGGGAGACCTGCTCGGCGATGGCGGATTGGGGGCCGTCCGCGACTTCGCTGGTGATTTCCATGCCGCGAATGATGGGGCCGGGGTGCATGACGAGCGCTTTGGGCGCGTGGGCGGCGATGCGCTCGCCATTCGCCTGATAGTTGCTGCGGTATTCGTCGAGGTCGAGGCTGAGTCCGGCGAGGCGTTCTGCCTGGATGCGGAGCATCATGACGATTTGTGACTGTTTCAGTGACGAATCGAAGTTCCGTTCGATGGAGACGCCGGGGCCGAGCGTTGTGGCGAGGTCGGGAAGCAGCGGGGTGGGTCCGCAGAGGACGACGCGCGCGCCGAGTTTGGGCAGCAGGAGCGCGTTGGAGCGGGCTACGCGGGAGTGGAAGATGTCTCCGCAGATGGTGACGGTGACGCCCTTGAGGGATTTCTCGTTGAGCTTTGCGGATTTGATGCCGAGAAAACGGAGCATGGTGCGCAGGTCAAGGAGGGCCTGTGAGGGGTGCTCGTGCATGCCGTCGCCGGCGTTGAGAACGGGCAGGCCGGTGGATTGGGCGAGCAGGTAAGGCGCGCCGGAGTATGGGCTGCGGAGGATGATGCACTCGGCGCCGAGGGCGCGGAGGGTGATGCCTGTGTCCTTGAGGGACTCGCCTTTTTCAATGCTGGAAGAGAGCGCGGAGACGAGTGTGGTGTCTGCGCTCATGGATTTGGCGGCCAGCTCAAAGGAGGTACGGGTGCGGGTGCTGGACTCGTAAAAAAGGAGTGCGACGCGGCGCTTGAGCAGGCGCCTGGCGCGCTTGAGGGTCTCTTCGGCTTCGAGCTTATCTGCGAGTTGAAGGATGGCGCGGGTGCGCTGGGGAGTGAGCTCGCGAACGGAGACGAGCGAGCCGGGATGGAGTTGGGGCTGCGCGGACGCGCGTGTGCTTCGTGCAGGGGATTTTTTGATGGGCACCATGAGTGTTTTCTAGTCGACGCGTTCGACGAGGAGGACCTGTTCGTCGTTGTCGATTTCCTGCAGCTTGACTTCGATGATCTCGATGTCGGAGGTCTGGATGGTGCGTCCGACGAAGGTGGCCTCGATGGGCAGTTCGCGGTGGCCGCGATCGATGAGGACGAGGAGCTGGACCTGTCTGGGGCGGCCGTGGTCGAAGAGGGCGTCGAGCGCGGCGCGGATGGTGCGGCCAGTGTAGAGGACGTCGTCGACGAGGATGATGTTGCGGCCTGTGACGTCAAAGCCGATGGAGCCTGGATTTACGACGGGGCGGGTGTCGTAGGTGGAGAGATCGTCACGATAGAAGCTGATGTCGAGGATGCCGGCGTCTACAGGGCGTTTTTCGATGTCGCTGATGAGTTTGGCGAGCCGCTGGGCGAGGGGAACGCCGCGCCGCTTGATACCGACGAGGCCGATGGCATCGGCGCCGTTGTTTTTCTCGATGATTTCGTGGGCGAGGCGCACCAGCGTCCGTTGGATTTCGGAGGCTGACATGAGGCGGCCCTTGACGCGGAGGTTGGGGTGTTTGTCTGCCATAGCGTTCAAGAGGGATGATACGAGGCTGTGGAGGTGCGGGGCAAGCTAAAGGGCGCGAGGTGCGGCGATGGGAGGCCGGTTTGTGGGGGATCAGCGGTGCGTGGACGAATTACGGTTGGATTCGACGGCGTGCAGGGTCTCAAAGAATCGCACGACGGTTTTGAGGTCCTGTTCGGGGAGTGTAGCCAGCAGGCTGCGGGTTTCCTTTTCGACGTCCTGATACATGCTGTTGAGCTTGCGCAGCCGGGTGGGGACGAGCGCGACGAGAAGGCTGCGCCGGTCGGCGGGATTGGGTTCTCGGCGAATGAAGCCTGCTTTCTGGAGACGATCGAGAGCGACGGTGACGCCGCCGCTGCTGAGGCCGGTGCCGGCAGCGAGGTAGCTGGGCGTGGATGGTCCGTTGAGATGCAGTACGTTGAGCATCTGCATGTCTGTGAGGCCGAGGCCTGCGCTTTCCGCGGCGCGGGCATTGAAGAAAATGCTTGCTGCGATAAATTTTCGGATCTCTAGCACGAGGCGGTCGATGGTGGTTTTGTTGGGAAGCGAGAGATCGGAGCGGGCGGCATCGGATTTTTTACTGGACAAGGGAGTGCGCCTTTGATTTATTTTACATATATCTTATTTAATAAGATATATGGAGAGTGAAGATTATGGATGCAACAGTAAAAGCTTACAAGGGAAGAGGCATGGAAGGCAGTGTGGCGCACTGGTACGACCGCACGACGCGGCGGGACATGCCGGAATATGTGGAACTGGGGGCGCGGATTGCGGGTCTGGCGCCGGAGGCGGGCGAAGTGCTGGAAATTGCGCCGGGACCGGGGTTTCTGTCGATTGAAATGGCGCGACGCGGGCTGCGCGTGAAGGCTGTGGAGATCAGCAAGACATTTCTTGAAATAGCGGCGCGCAATGCCGCGAGCGAGGGAGTCCATGTAGAGTGGCTGCCCGGCAACGCCGCGGCCTTGCCGGTGGGGGACGCCAGCGTGGATTTTGTGGTTTGCCGGGCGGCATTTAAGAACTTTACGCAGCCGGTGAAGGCGATGCGCGAGATGCGCCGCGTGCTGAGGCCGGGCGGGACTGCCCTGCTGATCGATATGCGGCGGGAGGCGACGTTGAAGGATGTGCGCCCTTACGTCGAGCGGATGGGGGTGGGCTGGTGGAGCCGCCAGTACATGACGCTGGTGTTCAAAGCGCTGATTCGGCGGGCCTATCCGCTGCGGGAGATTTACCGGATGGCCTCGGCAGCGGGATGGGGCGTCGATGAGCTGAAAGTGACAGCCGAATCGATGGGTTTTGAGGCCAGATTACTGAAGCGCATGGTTTGAGGGAGTTGTGGAGTGCAGGAAAGGCTGACGGTCCGGCTAGAACGTGCCGGGCCGGCGGGCCTGATTGCGCTGGGATGAGCCGCCAAGGGCGCCGCCGAGAGCGGAGAAAAAGATCATGCTGAGGGCGAAGATGGTGATGCCGGTGAGGTAAAGGGTGGCGATACCGGCGGGCGAGAGCCAGAAGTGCGCGAACCACGGAACCTGATGCTGGAAGGTGGGGTTTTCCTGGTTCATGGTGGTGATGGCGGATTTGACGGCGCTCTGGAAGGTGGAGTCGATGGTTGCGCCCTGATGCATGGCATAGCGCTGGAAGAGCATGGCGAAGGCTTCGACAGCGAGCCAGAAGATGGCCGAGATGACGCCGGTGAGCCCGCCGATGCGCCAGCCGATGCGACCGTCCGTCGGAGCGGCGGTTCGGCGGCGGTAGAGATAGACGGTGAGAAAGCCGCCGAGGAAGACGACGAAGGCGCCGAGACTGGAGAGAGCGGCGAGCACAGCGACCGGCGCGGCGACGTAGAGAGCGGTGGTGATGGCGGAGCGCCAGCGCAGGATGTCCGCGGCGCGGTCGAGGGACTGCTGCAGTGTGCCGTCCTGCCCGGCGAGCACGGATTCGCTTTCTTCGACGCGAAGCTGGGGTGCGCCGCAGTGCGGGCAAAATAACTCGTCGGCGACAAGTGTTTCTCCGCAGCGGTGACAGGTTGGCTCCATGCATTTGACCCTAACGCACCGCAGAAGGGAAGGCAACGATAGCGGAGTGGTCAACAGACGGTGCGTGCAGGGGCATTGTGTGCGGGGCGCGACAAATGAGGTGCGTGAACCGGGCCGGGCCGTTAGGATGCAGAGGTAATCCAGAGATGAGGCAGGGGCGATGCTGGAGTATTTTCGGCTGAAGGTTTTCAGGACGGTAGCGGAGCAGGCTAGCTTCCGCAAGGCGTCTGAGCTGTTGAACATAACGCAGCCGGCGGTGAGCCAGCAGGTGCAGGCGCTGGAGGAAGACCTGGGCATGACGCTGTTTAACCGCAGCGGGAGCCGGGTGAGCCTGACCGCCGCGGGGATGGTGCTGCTGAAATATGCGCAACGGGCTGCGGCGGTGGCGGCCGATGCGGCGACGGAACTGGCGGCGATGCGGGGCGAGACGGCGGGCGAGCTGCGGATTGGCTCATCCACGACGGTGGCGCAGTATATTTTGCCGCAGATGCTGGCGCGATTTCGGCGCTATCACCCGAAGGTGACGATTTCCGTGGTGAGCGGGAATACGGAGTGGGCGGTGGAGGCGCTGCTGCGCGGAGATATTTCGGCTGGAGTGATTGAGGGTCCGGCATCGAACGCGGAGCTTCACAAGCAAAAGCTGCTGGATGACCGAATGGCGCTGATTGTTCCGGGCAGTCATGCGTGGGCGAAGCGGGAGAGCGTGGAGTTGGAGAAGCTGCCGGAGATTCCGCTGCTGATGCGGGAGCGGGGATCGGGTTCACGGCGCGTGGTGGAGACGGCGCTGCGCAAGGCGGGGATGCGGCTGGGGCGGCTGCAGATTGAGATGGAACTGGATACGACGGGCGCGATTATCGCAGGCGTGGAAGCGGGGCTGGGCGCGGGGTTTGTGTCTCTGGTGGCGGTGGACAAGGAAGAGCGGATGGGAAGCGTGAAGGCGCTGCCGGTGAAGGGACTGGAGATTGTGCGTCCGATTACACTGATTCGGCGGGCCGGGCCGCAGGTGGATGGTCCGGTGAAGGCGTTTGAGGAGTTTGCGACAGCGGAGGCCAAGGCGGCTGCGCGGAAGCGGTAGAGCGATTACTTCGACAGGAATGGATTGCCGCGGAGGGTGAAGCGCAGGGGGCGGTCTGCGGCGTGGCGGATGCCGATGCGCGGGGTGGCGTCGATGGGCTGCGTTGGAAAGCCGTCGTCGGCGAGGGTGAGCGGGTAGCTGGGTTCGGTGAGGTCGAGGCCGTTGTGGGCGCGGGTGATGGCGAGGGCCTGGCAGAGGCGTCCCGGGCCGGAAGCGAGCAGGCGCGGGTGGGCATTGGCGGCGAGATTGCGGCGGCGGGCCATGGTAGCGAGTCCGGCGATGGGCTCGAGGGCGCGGATAAGGACGCAGCCTGCGTGGCCTTCCGGTTCACAGGAGACGTTGAGGCAGTAGTGCATGCCGTAGATGAAATAAACATAGGCGTGGCCGGGAGGGCCGAAGAGGACGGCGTTGCGGGCGGTTTTTCCGGCGAAAGCGTGGGCGGCGGGATCGTTGGAGCCGAAGTAGGCTTCGACCTCGACGATGCGTCCGATGGCGGGTTCGCCGGAGGGGTTGTTGGGCTGGCGGATGAGGAGTTTGCCGAGGAGATGACGGGCTACGCGGTCGGGCTTGCGGAGGAAGAAGCCGGGGGTAAGCGGTGTTGGAGGCATGAGGAGCGATCACAGGTTTGTGTTTGGAGTTTGAGATATTTGCCGGAATTGACAAAGAAACTGCAGATTCCCTCGGCTTTGCTCATGGCGCTAATCGGGGGTGTTGTTTTTGCCGTTGCTGTTGGGTAGGACGAGTTCGACGAGGGTGAACTTTGTGCCCTGGCCGTCGTTGTCTTTGAAGGCGACGATGCGCTGGTGGTGAGGAGAGCCGGCGCGGAGGTTGAAGCCGGATTCGCTGGTGTCGGTATTGATGTTGACGTGCTTGTCGTTTTCCTTGCAGGTGAGGCCCTGGTCGGTGGTGGTGGGGGTTCCGTCTGGCGAGTCGCCGTTGCAGGCAATGACGGTGCCGAACTGGCCGAGTGCTTTGCGGTAGTAGGCGACGACTTTGTCCCGTGGGTCGGTGGTTTTGTAGGTGACGACTTTGACTTTTACCTGCCAGGAACCGAAGCCTACGTCCACGTTGGCGGACTTGTCGTTTCCGTTGTCAGTGGTTTGGACGGCGCCGGGATAGACGGACAGGCCGAGGTCGGCGGCGGTGGTCTGGTTGGACTGGACGTGGACGCCGCCGAAGGGTGTGACAACGCTGACGTTGTCCTTTTTTTGGGCGCCGTGGCCGTTTTTGTCGACTTTGACGATGCAGCCGGTGAGGAAGAGACAGAGACTGGCGGCGAGGACCGAGGCGGAGATGGCGGTTGTGCGCCGGAAGGAAAAAGCAGACGGCATGGCAGGCTCCTCCAATATGCAAGAAAGTGTACGCGCGGTGGTGGTGGGTGGTTCCCTGGAAATTTGTGGAGTGGGGCTGATTGCGGTGTAAACTATAGACAGCAAGCGAGCTGGACGGCCGCTGCCGGGGTGGGTGAAACCACTTCGGGGGAGGAAAGTCCGGACTCCGCAGGGCAGTGTGCCGGATAACGTCCGGGATTGCAGCGTAAAGGCTGCAAGACGGCCAGTGCCACAGAGAAGATACCGCCGCAGGAGTGTAAAAACCTTTGCGGTAAGGGTGAAAAGGTGCGGTAAGAGCGCCCCGCCCCGCCGGCAACGCGCGGGGGCATGGTAAACCCCACACGGAGCAAGACCAAATAGGAGGGGAAGAACAGTGCGGCCCGAGAGACTGTTCTGCGTACCTGCCCGGTACGCCAACGCGGGCTGCCATGGGGCTTTTGGGCCTTGTGGACGGAAACCTTCGGGTAGGTTGCTGGAGCGCTCGCAGTAATGCGGCGCCTAGAGGAATGGCCGTCCTCGACAGAATCCGGCTTACAGGCTTGTCTTGCGGGAATGCCCTGCTGTTTCAGCGATGAAATGGCAGGGCACCACTGTTTTGGGGTGATTGTGGTGGGTTGCGCTGGATTTTGATGGAACCGGGAGAGGCGACGGCGCGTAGCTTCAGGTGATGCAGACGGCGCGGGATTTTTTTGCGGCGAGGTGTCAGGCCATGCATGCGATGAAAATGTCCGGGCGGCGGCCAGCGGCGCTTGTTACACTTTTGAGGCAAGCCCGAGAAGTGTAATTCGCTAACCTTGCGGAATAACTGCGAGGCGATAGGGCGGATCTGGAGAAAACGTTCCGCGGGGCTGGGTTGCCGCCATTGGCGACGTAAGACGAACGGGGATGATGCTCGCGTGATCAGAGTCTGGGAAGCGCTGAAGATATCGCTGCAGTCGCTATGGGCGAACAAGCTGAGGACGATACTGACGCTGATTGGCGTGATTATCGGGGTTTCCTCAGTGATTGCGGTGATCACGCTGACTAACGGCGTGAATAAGTACGTGGCGACCAAGGTATATGGCTATGGCGCGGACGTATTTATGGTGGGCAAAGAGCCGCAGGTGATTCTGAGTTACCAGGAATATCTGAAATATCAGAAGCGCAAAGACCTGAAGATGTCCGATTACGAAGCGGTGAAGGAGCTTTGCAAGTCGT
The DNA here is from genome assembly GCA_021818585.1 of Acidobacteriota bacterium. Classification (GTDB taxonomy): domain Bacteria; phylum Acidobacteriota; class Terriglobia; order Terriglobales; family Acidobacteriaceae; genus Acidobacterium. Next base: position 9,675 of record JAKATU010000036.1, read on the forward strand.
GCCAGAAGGTGGGCGCGCTGCTGACAACCAGCGGGGACGTGATCGCGGGGAAGCATTCGAGCACGGGGACGCAGATTCGGGGCTGGACGTGGAACATGCCGGAGATTGCGAATCTGAACATTGTGCAGGGGCGGTCGTTTGTGCCGGCGGACCAGACGTATGCGCGGCATGTGGCGATTGTGGGCTATGACATTGCGCATGATCTGATTGGCGCGGGCGTGAATCCGCTGGGGAAAGAGATTCGCGTGGACGGGGTTCCTTACAACGTGATTGGCGTGGCGGAGAAGCAGGGTTCGACGCTGGGGCAGAGTCAGGACAATTTTGTATCCGTGCCGATTACTACATTTCAGCGGACGTATGGGACCGGGCAAAGCGTGACGATTTATGTTTCCGCGGGCGCTACCGGGCCGCCGCTGGAGCGCGCGACGCAAGAGGCGCAGACGATTATGCGGGTGAGGCGCCATGATTTGCCCGGGCAGGCGGATGACTTTACGATCAGCACGAATCAGGCGTTTGTGGCGTTGTGGAAGAGCATTAGTTCGACGTTTCTGATTGTGGTGATCGGGATCACTTCGATTTCGCTGCTGGTGGGCGGGATTGTGATCATGAACATCATGCTGGTTTCCGTGACGGAGCGGACGCGGGAGATTGGAGTGCGCAAGGCGCTGGGCGCGCGTGCGAGCGATCTGCTGCTGCAATTTTTGCTGGAGTCGGCGACGATGGCTGTGATAGGGGGCATTATCGGGACGGTGATTGGGGTTGTTGCAGCCAAGGTGGTGACGTATTACGTTCATTTCCCATCTTCGGTGCAGTTATGGTCGGTGGCGCTGGCGTTGTTTGTTTCCGGCGGCGTGGGCATTTTCTTTGGAGTGTATCCGGCGAGCCGCGCAGCGAAGCTGGATCCTATCGTGGCGCTGCGCTCGGAACTGTAAGGAGATGCCGCGATGCCGATGAATAATGCGAGAGAGTCGATCCGGATGGCGATGGATACGATCCGGACGAACAAGCTGCGTTCGGGACTGACGGTGCTGGGCATCGTGATCGGCGTAACGACGGTGATCGCGATTTCGTCGATTATCAGCGGGCTGAACAATAACGTTTCGTCGCTGGTGAGTTCGTTCGGGACGAATTTGTTCTGGGTGTGGCGGATGCCGCTGGTGCAGACGTCGCGACCGAGCCCGGCGGTGTTGAACCGGCCGAAGCTGACACCGGAGGAGGCCTCGCAGATCGCGCAGATGCCGGGGGTGGTGGCCGTGGATGCGGGGCTGCGCTATGACCCTCGATTCGAGGCCGGCAGCTTCAGCATCCAGTACGGAAAGAAAAAGGTTTCGCAGACGATTCTGCAGGGTGACATGGCGAGCATGGCGCAGACGGAGAACCTGCATTTTGAATCCGGCGGCATGTTTACGCAGGAGGAAGCGAACCGGCACAGCAACGTGGTGATTCTGGGTCATGACACGGCTGCGCAGCTTTTTGAGCCGTGGCAGAACCCGATCGGCAAGGAAGTGGCTGTCGATGGGCAGGTGTTTACAGTTATTGGAGTTTTCAAGAAGGTGAAGTCGGTGTTCGGAGGTTCGGGTAAGAATCCTGAGGACAACCGGGCGGTGTTTCCACTGGGGACGTTCCTGAAGCTGCATCCCGAGGAGGACGATTACTTTATCGAGGTGAAGTACGCGAGTCCACAGGCGAAGCAACTGGTGTACGACGAGATTGAGTCTGTACTGCGGCGGGACAGGAAGTTGCGTGCCGACCAAGCGGATAATTTTGTGATTTCGTCTCCGGACTCGATAACGCGGCTGTGGAACGAGATTACGGGCGGTCTGGCGATTTTTATGCTGGCGATTTCAAGCCTTGGACTGATGGTAGGCGGGATTGGCGTGATGAACATCATGCTGGTCTCAGTGACGGAGCGGACGCGCGAGATTGGCGTGCGCAAGGCGCTGGGTGCGACGCGGAAGAATATTCTGCTGCAGTTTTCGCTGGAGGCGACGACCCTGTGCGCGGTGGGCGGGCTGGTTGGGATTCTGGTTGGCGGGGTGATTACGCTGGCGCTGCGCATCCTGCTGCCGGCGACGATGTCGGTGATGTGGTCGGTGACGGGTTTTGCGGTGTCCTGCGGGATTGGGCTGGTGTTTGGGATTTATCCGGCGTGGAAGGCGGCGACGCTGGATCCGATTGAGGCGCTGCGGTACGAGTAGCGGGCTGCCGGTACACTGAGCAAGGATGCTTGCTCGAACGATTGCAGAGATTGTGGAGTATGTGACCTCGCTGCTGGCGCTGGCGGGGTGTGGCTATTCGCTGTTTGCGCTGTGGGCGGCGCGGTCGTTTTTGGCGCCGGAGCCAGATGTACGCGGGGATTTTTGCCCGGCGGTAACGATTCTTAAGCCGGTGAAGGGGCTGGATCCGGCGATGGACGAGGCGTTTGCGAGCCATTGCCGGCAGGATTATGCGGGCGAGTACGAGATTCTGTTCGGAGTTTCGAGCCTGGATGATCCGGCGGTAGCAGCGATTGAGCGGCTGCAGACGGCGTTTCCGGAGCAGGCTATCCGTATTGTGCTGTGTCCGGAGACGCTGGGGCCAAATGGCAAGCTAAGCAACCTGGTGCAGATGCTGCCGCATGCGCAGTATGACTACTTTGTTTTGAATGACAGCGACATTGCGGTGGGGCCGAAGTACCTGGCGCGGATGATGGCTCCGATGGCGGATGCGCGGGTGGGGCTGGTGACGGCGCCTTACCGGGGACGGTCGGAGGCGAGCTTTGGGTCGCGGCTGGAGGCGCTGGGGATTTCGACGGATTTTTTTCCGGGCGTGCTGGTGGCGCGGTATATCGAGAAGGGAATTCGGTTCGGGCTGGGCTCGACGCTGGCGTTTTCGCGGCTGTCGCTGGTTTCCGCGGGCGGCTTTGAGCCGCTGGTGACGCAACTGGCGGACGATTATGAGCTGGGTGCGCGGATTGCAAAGGCGGGCTTCCGGGTGCATTTGAGCCACGAGGTGGTGGAGACGAGCGTTCAGAAGTACAGGTTTGCCGACTTTGCGGCGCACCAGTTGCGGTGGGGGCGGACGGTTCGGGCTTCGCGGCCGGGCGGGTACTTTGGGCTGATGGCGACGTACGGGCTGGCGTGGGCGACGCTGAACCTGATTGCTTCGGCGGGAAATCCGGTGAGCCTGGCGCTGTTCAGCCTGGTGTTTTTGACGCGGATGGGGATGGCGCTGGGAATTGGCGTGGGGATTCTGGGTGACCGGCAGGTGATGCGCTATCTGTGGATGCTGTGGCCTCGGGATGTGATTGCTCTGGGGCTTTGGGCCTGGGGTTACGCGTCGGATACGGTGGTTTGGCGCGGGGAGCGGTTCCGGTTGAACAAGGGTGAGTTGGTAAAAGAGTAGGTTTGTTGGTGGGTTCTCCGAGCGGAAAAGAAACTACTGGTCCCTTCGACTTCGTTCAGGGCAGGCTCCTCGGCTTCGTTCCTTCGATCAGTCCATTTGCGATGACAGCATTATTGATGACAGCATTATTTTTGTTGGGCAGATCTTGCGGACCGCATTCCTCGCGGTGGAACCTGGCAGTCCTGTCGCGATGAACGGGGGACGGGATTCGATGGGCTTGGCCTGAAGTCTTCTGAGGATATTCAGGAGCGCAAGGGTTTCAGTGCCTTTGTTTCGGGGCAATTGCCAGGTGAGCAATTGTGCGAACTTGCTGGGTGTCAGCGTAGGTTGCGCGATTCCATGTTGTGGAAAGCAATATCGAGGAGAGATTCGCAACGGAGGGTTGTGGCGGTGGGGGCTGCGCACGATACTTGAGAAAAGGTATACTTGGGCGTCTCGCGGCGTGGCTTGGGGAGTCGATGAAGATTTGAGTCTGCGGTTTTGACGTGGGTGCGGTTGCAGGGCTGCGCTATGCGAAGGCATGGGCGTGAGCCGCCGGATGGATTTCGGCACAGCGGAAAAGGCAGGGGGATGACGATGAGAGTTCGATTTGCGATGTTGCTGGGAGTCGCGCTGACGGTGGGCGGCGCGACGATGTTCACGGCTCAGTCGATGGGCCAGGGACATGCGAAGACGGCGGTGCGGCCGCAGGGTCCGTGCGATATTTATGCGGCGGCGGGCGACCCCTGCGTGGCGGCGCACAGCACGACGCGTGCCCTGTATGCGGGATATGACGGGCCGCTGTACCAGGTGACGCGCGAGTCGGATGGGAAAACGTTGAACATTGGCGTGGTGGAGCCGCATGGGATGGACGCGGGCGGCTATGCGGATGCTGCGGCGCAGGATGTTTTCTGCAAGAACACGGTGTGCTGGATTACGCGGATCTATGACCAGTCGCCGAAGCACAATGATTTGACGCAGGCTCCGCGGGGCGGATGGAGCGGTCCGGCGCTGGGCGGGATGGATAATGTGCCGGTGGCGACGATGGCTCCGGTAATGGTGATGGGGCACAAGGTGTATGGGGTGTTCATTGCGCCGGGGATGGGGATGCGCAACGACGATCCCAAGGGCACGGCGGTGGACGACCAGGCGGAGGGCCAGTACTGGCTGGTGAACGGACAGCATTTTAACGCGGGGTGCTGCTTTGATTACGGCAACGCGGAGATTGACAGTCACGACGATGACGCGGGCACGATGGAGGCGCTCTATTTTGGGGACGCTCCGTGGTGGTATGGCGGGCATTTGCCGGGGCCGTGGGTGATGACGGACCAGGAGAACAACCTGGTGGGATGCGTGAATCCTGATGGCTCAAAGCTGTGCGTGAAGCTGCCGAGCGTGTACTGGCGTTTTGTGACGGCGATGGGGAATGGGGAGCCGCACCACTGGGAGCCGAGGGGCGGCGATGCGCAGCAGGGCAAGCTGCGGGTAATGTTCAGCGGGCCGCGAGTGAATGCAGAGTATGACCCGATGAGGAAGCAGGGCGCGATTCTGCTGGGCAATGGTGGGGATAACAGCAACGCGTCGCAGGGGACTTTTTACGAAGGCGCAATGACGGCTGCGGGGACGTTTCCGACAGAGGCGACCGAGCAGAAGGTGCAGGCGAACGTGGTGGCGGCGCGGTATGGAGTCCTGCCGCTGAGCGTGGCTCCGGCGGGCGAGACGACGATGCCGCCGGGATTGCAGACGTTTGCTCCGGGCCAGACGCTGGAGACGACGGTGACGTTTGCGAATACGACGGGCGCGCCGGCGAAGGATGTGAAGCTGAGCCTTGCTGTTCCGGCGGGCTGGCATGCGGTGGTTGTGGGCACGGATGACGCGGCAAAGACGTTTGCGGCTGTTCCGGAGGGGCGGCGGGCGAGTGCTACGTTTGCCGTGACGGCCGGCCGCGAAGAGTGGAACGGCGACGTGGTTGGCCACGCGTGGTGGATGGATGAGGCGAATGGCGCGAAGAAGCGGCTGACGCTGGCCGAGGCGGTGCGGGATGTGCCTGCGGTGAAGATCAATGAGTTCCGGATTGATACGGCAGGGCCGGAGAATCCGACGAACTCGTTCATTGAGCTGTACAACGCGGGCAAGAGCAGCGTGGATGTTTCCGACTGGACTGTGACGGCGCATGTGGCGCGGCAGGCGGAGTTTTCGCGGGTGCGGATACCGGCGGAGACGCGGATTGCGGCACATGGCTTTTATCTGCTGGGGCTGAGTGACTCTGGTCTGGCGGCGCAGGCGCGTGCGGGCTCGAAAAGGATTTTTGTGCGCGACACAACGGGAATGAAGGCCGGCGACACGGTGCAGATTGGCACGGACGCGCAGGCGGAGATGCGAAAGATTGCGAGCGTGGGCACGGCGGCGAGCGCGCGGACGACGGTGTGGCAGTCGCTGCCGGATGCGGCGGTGATTACGATTCCGGCGGGCGCGACGAATGTTCCGGTGCAGAGCGTGGCCGGGTTCCAGACAGGCGAGAAGATTGCGCTGGGTTACGGCGCGGGGCATCCGAGCGTGCCGGTAAAGCTGGAGCGGTACGAGGTGCGCACGGTGACGGCGGTGGGCAAGCCGGGCACGCAGTCCAGGCTGGCGGCAGCTGCAATGAAGGGTTCGCGCAATATCAAGGTGATGTCTGTGAAGAATATTTCCGTGGGGGATACGATTCGGCTGGACATTGACAGCGTGGGTCACGGAATCGAAACCATCAAGGTTACAAAAGTGGGCACGGCGGCTACGCAGAGCTGGCTGAAGAATGATGCGGCGGCAGGCGCGACTTCAATTTCCGTAGGCAATCCGAAGGGATTTGTTTCGGGCGATTGGATGGCGGTGGGGACGGCTCCGCACTTCCAGACGGTGAAGATTACGGATGTGGACGGTGCGAGAGTGGAGTTCAAGCCGGCGCTGGCAAAGGCCTATGCCAGAGGACAGGAAGTAGTGGATGTAGGCACGGGGCTGGAGCTGGCTGCTCCGCTGAAGTTCAACCATTCTTCGAATTTGCCGTTTGCGGATCGGGGGACGGGGATTACGTTTGCTCCGGCGACCGATGTTGCGTTGTCAAGTGACAACCCGGTGCAGGCGTTGGGAACGGGCATTGAACTCGATAGTGCGCTGGCGAAGAGCCACGGCGTGGATGCCGTGGTGCGCGATGCGAGCGTGACGACGGCGGGCTACCAGGGCGAGCCGGTTCCGAACGAGTGGTTTGGCGGGCCGACGCTGACGACGCAATCGCTTGTGTTTGGGCGGCTGGTGACGGTGAAGGAAGGCAGCATTGCGCTGCGCACGGCCAGCGGGCTGGTCGTGGACAGCCTGAACTATGGCGGCTTGACCGATCCCTGGCTGGCCGAGGGTTACCAGGCGAAGTCCGGCATGTTTGCGAGCGGCTGCTACGTGGCGACGCCGGGCATGGCGAGCGGCGCAGGCGTGAGCGCAGCGCGGAAGCGGGATGGATATGATATGGATTCGAACTGCAAGGATTTTGTAACTCCTGCGGTTACGGAAATGGATGCGGCTTCCGCGACGGGCGCGACGAACATCAAGGTGGCGAGCGTGGATGGATTGCACGAGGGCCAGGTGGTGCGGATCGGGTCCGGCGCGGCGATGGAGATGGCCACGATTGCAACGGTTGGCACGGCGGGCGCGACGACGGTGAAGAGATCGACGGCGGCGGGCGCGACGGTGATTCCGGTGGCGGATGCGCGGGGTTTCCGGCCTGGGGATACGGTTACGATTGGCCGTGGCGCGGAACTGGAGACGGCGCTTGTGGCGCGGGTGGAGGGTCGTGGGATGCCGCAGATTGTGGTGACGGCTCCGCTCCACGATGCACATGACGCCGGCTCAACGGTTGTGGGGTCCGGACTAACGCTTTCGGCTCCGCTGGCGCGGGCGCATGCGAGCGGTACGGAGGTGGTGGCAGGTGTGGCTACTCCCGGCGCTGCGAATCGTGCGTATTGATCACTGATAAAAGTGAGTCGCCCCGGACATTGGTACGGTGTCCGGGGCCAATTGTTTTTTGGGGGGAAGGAAACTGCAGGCTCTCCGCTGCGTTCGCTCCGCTTTCGCGGAGCGAACGCCGGTTGATTGAATCAACGGGAAGGCCATTTGAGATCCTGAGCTATTGCTGGTTTGTTTGGAGACCAACGGTGGCGCGGGATTGAAGGAGCCTTCTATGCAGATTGCAGGCTGTGATTTTCATCCGAGCTTTCAGCAGATTGCGATTCTGAACACGACAACGGGCGAGATAGCCGAGAGGAGGTTGATGCATGGCGATGGGGAGGCCGAGCGTTTCTACCGGGAGCTGGCTGTGCCGGCGCTGATTGGTATGGAGTCGGCAGGCAACTCGCTTTGGTTTGAGCGGCTGGTTGC
>JAKATU010000058.1 GCA_021818585.1 Acidobacteriota bacterium
CACGCGGCGTTGCTGCGTCAGGGTTTCCCCCATTGCGCAAAATTCCCCACTGCTGCCTCCCGTAGGAGTCTGGACCGTGTTTCAGTTCCAGTGTGTCCGTGCGCCCTCTCAGGCCGGATACCGATCACTGTCTTGGTGGGCCATTACCCCGCCAACTAACTAATCGGCCGCGACCTCCTCCTCAAGCGAATTGCTCCTTTGACCCGTGGGTATTATGCGGTATTAGCCTCGGTTTCCCGAAGTTATTCCCCACTCGAGGGTAGATAAGTCACGTGTTACTCACCCGTGCGCCACTGTACTCAGGGACCGAAGTCCCCTTTCTCGTTCGACTTGCATGTGTTAGGCACGCCGCCAGCGTTGATTCTGAGCCAGGATCAAACTCTCGTTTGAAACCTGAGGGTTACCATCTGTTGACGGAGGTCAACAGAGGAACCGTCCTTGCAGTGCTCGAAAGACTGCAAGGCATTAATTTAGTGAGAATGATCAAACCTGATCTTTCTGTATTCTCACAACTGGCATGTTCAACCTGATTGTCAAAGATCCCGGCAGTTTACCGCCTGAGCGGGCTGCTGGATCGGGATAACAGCCTCTTGGCTGCCGTCCTCGAACTTGTTGCGCTGCATTTTGCGCGCTTTCCCAGACTATCGAGAGTCTGGTGTTTCTGTCAAGCTTTCTGGAAGATTTTTTCCGTCTAGCCTCTCGGACTGCCGCGCGTCAAGCCATTTCGGCTCTTTCTGCAACGTCAAAACTCGTAAAGATCACTCTCAGAGCGCAAAGCTCTGATCGGCCCTTGGCCGATAACCGCAATGGTTTGTGGCTTGGATGAGGCGCGCTCAGCGCCCTTCGAACTCTTGCCTCATTCCGTAGCGGTCAATACCGTTCCGCCTTCGGAGGCATCTTCCAGTGCCTTACAACCGAGCTCCAGATTAGCAGGACTATTGTCTCTCTGCAACTGTTTCGCGGTGTTTTTCACCAGAAGCGTTCCATCATTCGCTTCCACTGCACTTCTCCGCCTCGGCGCCGTCTTCCGCACCGCAGCGACAGAATGAATACTAGCAACGACCAAGACCCTCTGCAACTGTTGAAAACAGCCCCAACTTGTTGAAAAGTGAGCCATCCCCAAGCCATAAGCGGTTTCCCGCGATTCTCACGAGACCATTTCCACTCCCAGAACGCACCCCATACGCCCCATTTACGCCACATTTACACCCACGACAAGCCCCCTTTACCGGGGAATTACCCCCAGCTCCGTCAGCCCATTCACAAAAAACTGCATAGCCAGAGCCACCAGCAGCAGACCCATGATGCGCACCAGAATGCGAATTCCCGTCTCCCCCAACACCCTCCTGATCCGGTCCGCGCCCACCAGCACCCCGTAGCTCGCCAGCGCCGTAATGCCAATCGACGCCAGGATCGCACCCATCTGCGACCAGTTTCCCGACTCGCCCACCAGCACCATCACGCTTGAAATCGCGCCCGGCCCCGCCAGCATCGGAATTCCCATCGGCACAATGCTCGCATCGTCCTTGTGCGCGGCCTCCTCGGCCTCTTCGCTTCGTTCCTGCGTCGCAGACCGCTTCGCCTGCAGCATGTCGATGCCAATCAGCAGCAATATCAGCCCGCCCGCCAGCTCGAACGCCGGCAGCTTGATCCCCAACAGGCTGAAGATCCATTGCCCGGCCATCGCAAACGCCGTCAGCACAATAAAGCAGGTCAGCGAAGCCCGCCACGCCATCCGCTTCCGCCCGCGCGCATCTTCCCCATCCGTCAGCGCGAGAAATGAGGGGATCGCCGCAAACGGGTCCACCAGAAAGAAAATCGAGCTCAACGCCAGCAGTGAAAACTTCACCATCGGCGAATGCAGCGCATGCGACGCAGCAGCAGCAGGCGAAACCATCCCTCATCGACTCCTATACAACAACCTTGCAGCCATCATCGCAGAACTTCCGCCCGTCCACGGACGGTTCACAGCTTTTCTCTGCCTGGATGCTGTCGCTTTTCCCATCACCCACAAATCCCATTTGCAATGCCCCACAGCTATAATGATTGTTTCGGATTCACCGCAAAGGAGCGGCACCCAAAATGCCCATTCAGACCACCAGCAAAATCTGGCACAACGGAAACCTCATTCCCTGGGAGAAGGCCCAGATTCACGTCATGAGCCACGTCGTTCACTACGGCTCATCGGTCTTTGAAGGCATTCGCTGCTACGCGCAGCCGCAGGGCTCGGCCATCTTCCGCCTGCCCGAGCACATGCAGCGCCTCCTCGACTCGGCGCGCATCTACCGCATGCCCATCCCCTACTCGCTCGACCAGCTCTGCTCCGCGGTAGTCGAACTCACCGAAGCCAACGGCATCGCGCCCTGCTACATCCGCCCCATCGCCTTCCGCGGATACGGCGAAATCGGCGTCAACCCCAAAAACTCGCCCGTTGAGATCTACGTCGCCAACTTCCCCTGGGGCAAATACGTCACCGGCGACCAGGGCGCGGACGTCTGCATCTCCTCCTGGAACCGCCTCGCGCCCAACACCATGCCCGGCCTCGCCAAGGCCGGCGCCAACTACATGAACTCCCAGCTCATCCGCATGGAAGCTGACGTCAACGGCTACTCTGAAGGCATTGCGCTCGACACCAACGGCTACCTCGCCGAGGGCTCCGGAGAAAATCTCTTCCTCGTCCGCAACGGCGTCCTCTACACTCCGCCACTCGCCAACTCCGTACTCAGCGGCATCACGCGCGACTCCATCCTCACCCTCGCCCGTCACATCGGCATCCCCGTCGTCGAGCAGGGCATCCCACGCGAAATGATCTACATCGCGGACGAAGTCTTCTTCGTCGGCACCGCCGCCGAGGTCACCCCCATCCGCTCCGTCGACCGCATCCTCATCGGCGACGGCAACACCGGGCCCATCACCAAGCAGCTCGGCGAAGAGTTCTTCGGCATCGCCAACGGACTCAAGCCAGACCGCTACGGCTGGCTCACCCCCGTCAACGTAGCCGCCGAACAGCCCGTCAACGCATAACTTTTCACACCGCTCCAAATCAAAAGAGGCAGCCCATCAGGGCTGCCTCTTCTCGTTACGGCTAATGGCTGGGAGCGAAAGGCTAACGGCTGCGTGATCAGCGCATCTGAAAGTCCGGCGAACCCAGCAGCAGAGCCGTCATCACCCGCAGCTTTTGCTCCGGGGCCGCATGCGGCATCTGCTCCACCTGCCGCTCAATCACTCCCTCCGTCTTCGCCGATGCCCGCCGTCCAAGCAGCGTCATCTCCAATGATGGCAGGTCTTTCAGAACCCCGTCATCGTCCCCGTCCGAATACGCCGCGGGCATCACCTGCCCGTCATCCGCCAGCACCCGCCGCGGATCAAACCCGCCGTCGCCCACGTTCCCCTGCGCAAATCGCATCGCAAAGTTCATCCGCGCCATCAACGCACCCGTGTTCATCCACGCATCGCCTGTCAGCGGATATCCATTCGGTGTCAGGCACATGAACAGCGGCTCGCCCATCTGCCGCAGCACGTACACCAGCGGCTCCGGATTCCCCGGATCGGTCCCCGTCGCGCGAAACGCCGAAGCCACGAACTCCAGCGGCGTCTTCACCTTGTTGTCGATATTCTTTGCCTGCCAGAACTCCGGTGAGTTCACCATCGTCCACAAAATCTGCCTGATGTCCCCGCCCGTGCGCATGTACGTCGCCGCCATCGCATTCACCAGTGCCGGAGGCGGCGTGTCGGACACAAACCGCTGCGCCAGCTCAAAGCTGATGTGGTGCGCCGTCGAAGGCTGCGCCGCCAGCCACAGCAACGCCTCGCGTCCCTCCTCGTAGCCGTTGTCCCGCACCGTGTGCCCATACCAGTGGATGCTCCCCGGCTCATGCCGCGCCGCCATGAACGTCGCCCCGCCGCCCAGAATCGGCCGATCGATCGTCCACCCTGTCATGATGTTCGCCAGCGCAATCACATCCGCCTGCGTATAGCCGCCCTGCACGCCCACCGTGTGCAGTTCCATCACCTCGCGGCCATAGTTTTCGTTGATGCCATGCGGCTGATGATTCCGCGCATCCATCCGCTTCGCCGCGATGGAATTCGGCCCAATGCTCAGCCAGTTGTCCAGATAAAACAGCATCGCAGGGCTCTGCGCCGTCGCGATCAGCAGGTTCGGAAACTTGCCCAGCGCATAAGGACGAATCACATCCCGCACATAGCTCGGCGTGTACCACTGGTCCGCGCCCTTCATCATGTACACGTTAAAGTGGTTGTACCAGAACTCGGTCATCACCTCCTGCAGTTGCCGCTGGCTCAGCACCGCCCGCAAAATCGCGTCCTGTTGCAACTCGTTATCCGCCACCAATGTCGCATCCGGCCCGCGGCCCATTGCAATAAAAATCTCCCGCTCCCGAGGTGTAGATCCCTGCAGCAGCTCATTGCGCTCGCGACCCCACACCGCCTCGGCCAGCACCGCGCGCTGCTCCACCGGCAGCCGCATGATATCGGCCATGCGCTCATTCGCGGGAGCCGCCAGCACCTGCTCCGCCAGTTTCTGCGCCTCCGCACGCCGCGCCGTCTTCGAATTGGTATCTGTATCCGTTACATTTTCCGCGGTAACCACGCCATCGGGCAGCATCCTCGGCGCATCCTGCGCATCATCCTTCTTTTTCGCGCCTTTTTCATTCAACTGCTTGTGCTGGAACTTCATCACCAGCACCTGCTCCATCCCGCCCACCATCCAGTTCTGCGAGTAAGGAGCGCGCCCCAGCGCAATCTGCCGGATGATCAAATTGCTCGGCAGCGCCGCCAGCAGCTCCGGCGGCGTCAGCCCCAGCGAGGGATACTGCATCAGCCGCTCATCCAGTTGCGTATCCGCAATCGCATCCGGATGCATCTGCTCCGCAAACCACTTCCGCCAGCCCATCTGCGCCACCGCGTCCACCTCGCCCGGCGTCGGCCCAAACGTAAACCGGTCCAGGATGTGCTCGGCCTGCTGCCGCTGCGTCAGCGTTGCTGCATGCGTAACTGCATCGGTTCCACTTTGCCCCGCGGCGCCTGTCACCGCGGCCCCGCACCACATCGTGCACGCCGCCAACAGCGCCGCGACTCCTGCCGTCCGCTTCTTCATCTCCGCCTCACGCCTTCAAAATGTTAAGAAACTGCGACGGTTGCAAATTCAATCCCGGGAACACCCGGTTCAAATTCCCCGCGCCCAGCGTGTGGTACGTTGCCTCGCCCAGCACCTGCCGAAAGTCCGTCGTAATGGCAAGATCCCGGTTCTGGTAAAGCTCGTGGTCGTCCAGTCCCGGCCAGCGCCCGTACACCTTACCGCCCTGCACCGGACCGCCCAGCACAAACATCACGTTCGCGTGCCCGTGGTCCGTGCCCAGCGTGCCGTTCTGGTGGACTGTCCGCCCAAACTCTGACATCGTCACCACCACCACGTTCTCCCCGGCATCGCCCATATCGGTCCAAAAGGCGTTCAGCCCGTCTCCAAAGTCCTTCAGCCGCCCAGCCAGTTGACCCTCCGCGCCACCCTGGTGCTGGTGCGTATCCCACCCGCCGATATCGGCAAACGCAGCCTCCACGCCCAGGTTCGCCTTCACCAGTTGCGCAACCTGTTTCATGCTGCGCCCAAATGCCGTCTCCGGATACTTCGCTCCCCGCGCCGGCGTGTACTGCGCCGGATCGATTCCCTTCAGCGCCCGCACCGCCGCAAACGCATCCTGCGCCGTACCATGCAGCAGCGTGTTTGAGCTGTCGTCATACATCGCCTTGAAATCTCCACTCATCGCCTGTGCAGCCGGCGAAGGCCCGCCCACTCCAAACCGAGCAATGTTCTGGATCGCAACCGCCGGCACCGGCCCGGCCATCGTCAGCGGAAGCTCCGCGCCCATCGCCACCGCGCGCAGCGCCGTGTGGTGCAGGTTGTGCGCCGCCGCATCCTGCGCCGTCAGCGCACGATTCAGCCAGCCCGTCGTCGTCGCTCGATCCCCAGGCGTTCCCGACTCCATAAAATCCTGCGCATCAAAGTGCGACCGCGTCGGGTCCGGCGACCCGCACGCATGCACCGCCGCCAGGTGGCCGCCATCCCACAGCGGCTTCAAACCGCTCAGCGCCGGATGAAGTCCAAACCGATCATCCAGCACAATCAACTGCTCTTCTTTAATCCCGATATCCGGACGCAGCCGGTAATAATTCTTTTCCTTGTAGGGCACCACCATGTTGAGTCCGTCCACCGCACCACGCTGAAAAATCGCCACCAGCACCTTACCCTGCGCGCGCGCAGCCAGCGTCTGCGCCTCCAGCGATCTCGTCAAAAATGCAGGAACGGCTGCCGTTCCGACCAGCGCAAAAGCGCCATTGCGTAGAAAAATACGGCGTGTCTGTGGCATCGGTGTAAAACCCTCCGGCTCCATCGACCCCCTTTTCAACGTCAAAGTTGCGCCCGACCCTCATAAAAACCTCTTTTCCGTCAATTTCAGTCCCAATTCAACCCCGCAGGAAACAGTTTTCATTCTTCCCAACCCCGCATGCACCCCTGTATAACGTTTTCTCGAAACCCCACCCCGAGGTCTCCGCCCATGAAGATCAACCGTCGCAACTTCGTCCTTGCCTCCAGCGCCACCGTCGCCGCATCCATGGCATCGCCATCTCTCCAGGCCTTCGCGGCCGCCACCACGCAGGACAGCAGCTCCGCCATCGGCAAGCTGCCCGCCCATCTCATGTTCGGCGTCGACTACTACCCCGACCAGACCCCCGAGCACCTCTGGCATCAGGATGCCGTCAAAATGCAGGCCTACGGCGTCAACACCGTCCGCATCGCCGAGTTCGCATGGGCCCTCATGGAACCCTCCGAAGGCGTCTACCAGTTCGATTGGCTGCACCGCGCCATCGCCCTGCTCCACTCCCACGGCATCTCCGCCATCCTCGGAACACCCTCCGCCGCGCCCCCGCCATGGCTCTCGCAAAAGTATCCCGAGATCCTCATGGTCAACGCCCAGGGCATGAAGCTCAGCCCCGGAGCCCGACGCTTCACCTGCCCCACCAACGCCACCTACCGCAAACTCTCCACCAACATCGCCACCCACATGGCCAAAGAGTTTGCCTCCACGCCCGGCGTCGTTGGCTGGCAAATCGACAACGAGTACACCCTCGCCTCCACGCCGCTCTGCTACTGCAAATACTGCCGAGCCGGCTTCCAAGAGTGGCTCCGGCAAAAGTACGGAACCCTCAAAAACCTCAATGAAAAATGGGGCACCGTCTTCTGGAGCAACACCTACACCGACTTTTCGCAGATTCCCGTCCCGCTGCCATCCGGCGCGCCGCCCAACCCCGGCCTCGCGCTCGACTACCGCCGCTATCAAACCAGTGCCTACGCCACCTTCCAGCAGGACCAGCTCACCGTTCTCCGCCAGCTCTGCCCCACTCACTTCATCACGACCAATAATGTCGGCGGCCTCGTCGACAACATCGACCTCCGCGAGATCTACCGCCACCTCGACTTCGTATCCGATGACAACTACCCCGGCTTCATGGCCATCATGGATGGCGGCAAAATGCCGCCCAGCGCCATGGCCAACTCCGTCGGCTTTATGCTCGACTACATGCGCGGCGTCAAGCGCGGCGAGCCCTTCTACATCATGGAGCAGCAGACCGGCAAAGCCGGCCAGCCCACCTTCTGTCCGCAGCCCGAACCCGGCCAGCTCCGCCTCTGGTCCTATCAAACCATCGCTCACGGAGCCTTCGGTATCCAGTACTTCCGCTGGGACACCGCCACCTTCGGCGCGGAAGAATACTGGCACGGCATCCTCCAGCACGACCGCCAGCCCAGCCCCGGCTTCGCCGAAATCAAGCAGACCATCCGCGAGCTCAAATCCCTCGGCCTCGACGCCCTCCATGCCCGCTGCGACGCCGGCATCGCGCTCCTCTACGACTCCAACTCCGACTGGGCACTCGACAACCAACCCGGCCAGCCCCAGTTCCAATACTCCGGCCAGCTCCTCGACTGGTACGGTACACTCTTCGCCTCACAGGCTGGCGTCGACATGGTCGACGGTATCCACGATCTCTCCCAGTACAAGATTCTCTGCGCGCCCGCCATGTACATCGTCTCGCCGGAACAGGCCGCGGCCATCCGCGCCTATGTTGAGCAGGGCGGCATCTTCCTCGCCGGCTTCCGCCTCGGCGTCAAGGATCCCTACAGTCGCATCGTCCGCACACCGCTGCCCGGGCTCCTCACCGACGTCATGGGCACAGAAGTCTACGACTACGAACCCATCTACTCCCAGCCGCAAAACGTCTCGTTCTCAGACCCGCTCGCCGGTCCCAGCGCCAAATGCAGCATCTGGGCAGACATCCTCAAACCCGGCCCCAACGCGCAAGTCATGGCCACCTACCTCGACCGCCAGTACAAAGGCCGACCCGCCATCACATCCCACGCCTACGGCAAAGGACGCGCCATCTACCTCGGCGCAGGTCTCGAACCCGCGGACATGGCCCGCGTCCTCACCACCCTGCTCGCCTCTGCCGGAATCCAGCCCCGCATCCACGCCGCGCCAGGTGTAGAAATCGCCTCCCGCTCGGCTGGCTCAAAGCGCTGGACCTACATCCTCAATCACACCGCCGACCCGCAACCCGTCCGCCTCGACCGCACCTACCACGCCAACGGCGCACCCGTCTCCGGAACCATCCACCTCCCGCCTTACGGCGTCAAAGTCCTCCTCGGCTAAAGCAAACGGGGCGCCGCAAGGCGCCCCAGCTAACCGCTAAAAGCTAATGGCTAAAAGCTAGCCAGCCTTCTGCTTCTCCACCTCAACCCCCTGCGCCCGGCGCATCCGGGGAGAAGTCAAATCTGTTGTCTCGCTCTCCATCGGCGCATGCACGCCCGGCTGCGAGGTCCAGCCCGGAAGCCGCTGATCTCCATAAATCAACCGCGCCCCGCTCGTGAACGTAAAGTACTGCCAGATCCACTGCAGCATCACCACAATCCGGTTCCGGAACCCAATCAAAAAGTAAACATGCACCAGCAGCCAGGTCAGCCATGCCGGAAAACCCTTCAGATGCTTCCGGAATGGCCACTTCACATCTGCCACCGCCGTCTGCCGCCCGATCGTCGCCATGTCGCCCTTGTCAAAGTAATGGAACGGATCGCGCTTCTTCCCCGCCAGATCCGCCTCGATCATCTTCGCCACATGCACGCCCATCTGCATCGCCGGCTGCGCCACTCCCGGAACCATACGCCCATCCTGCTCAAAGTGCGCCAGGTCCCCGCACACAAACACCTCTGGACGCCCCTCCGGATTCAGCGTCCGGTTCACCACCACCGCCCCGCGCTTGTCCGTCTCCACGCCCAGCTTCTTACCCACCGGAGAAGCCGTCACACCCGCTGCCCACGCCGTCACTACCGCGTCAATCCGCTGCTTGTCCCCTACCATCACGTAGCCGGCCTGCACGTCAGAAACTATCTTGTTCGTGTAAACCTCCACGCCCAGCTCCTTCAGTTGGTCCGCCGCCACCTTTGACAAATCCTCCGGATACGACGGCAGTAGCCGAGGCCCGCCCTCAATCAGCAGCACACGCGCCTTCGCCGGATCAATATGCCGGAAGTCATGCCGCATGTAATGCTTCGCAATGTCTGAGATCGCTCCAGCCAGTTCCACGCCCGTCGGCCCGCCGCCCACCACCACAAAATTCAGCGGCGGATGGCTCCCCGTCTCCAGCATCTCCCGCTCCGCCAGCTCAAACGCCAGCAGAACGCGCCGTCGAATCTCGATCGCATCCTCAATAGTCTTCAATCCCGGCGCAAACGGCGCCCAGTGGTCATTCCCAAAATAGGAGTGCGTCGCACCCGTCGCCACCATCAGGTAGTCGTAGTCCATCTCCGCGCTGCTCGCAAACTTTACCCGCCGCCGCTCCAGGTCAAACTCCACGGCCTCGTCCATCAGCACTTCAACGTTCTTCGCCTTGCTTACAATCGCCCGTATCGGCGAGGCAATATCGGCTGGCGAAAGCACTGCCAGCGCCACCTGGTACAGCAACGGCTGAAACGTAAAGTGATTCCGGCGGTCCACTATCGTCACATCCACGCCCAGCTTGCTCAAACCTTTCGCAGCATGCGTCCCCGCAAATCCCCCGCCAATAATCAATACGCGCGGCCTCCGGCCCTCGCGAATCGCGGGAATATCGATCTTTCCTTGCTCAGCAGGCATTCCTGTCCCTTTCCTGTTGATTCTCACTCTGTTTTTCTAAAGATGCACGCAGTGCCGCTCACGAAAATCAGATCTCCGTGAACTCACTTCGCCTCCAAATAAGCTCCGCCCCGCAGCAGGCTCCAGATCGAAACCGTCGCTAAGCACGCAACAGGAAGCATCCCGGCCCACCGGGGCGCTTCCATGAAAAGCCAGCCCGTCAATACGGCCGACAATAGGTATACCCCTAGTGTAATGGCCTGCACCTCCAGCCGCTCCTCGTACTCCGCCTTCGGAGCCACGTCGCTTGTCTCTTCCCTCGTCGCAAGCCGCGTTATCCCGCGCACGAACAGCGTCAGCGTTCCGGAAATATACGTTGTCACCACCCCCGGAACCTGCAACTGCAGCATCGCCCCGCTCTGCAGCCCCATGCACAACGCCATCACCGCCATCAGCGCCATCAGCGGAACATGCGCTCCGCTCCGGTCAGCATGCCACGCCCACTCCGCCCCCGCAGCCAGTAACGTCTCGGCCAAAATCACCAGCGTCACGCTCCGCGCCCAGACCGCCTTCTGATACTGTCTCGCTTCCCGCCCCGTCACATAGGATGCAACAGCCACGCCCAGCGCGTACGCCAGCAGAGCCAGCGCCGGGTGAACGAACTGCCCGCTCAGCAGCGCCCCGGCATGAAACACATTGCTGTGGTGTCGGAACATCGATATCCCCATCAGCACCACGCTGCCCGTCATGTTCGCCACAAATACCTCGCCAAACCCAAGAAAGCTCCACCCATCCGAAGCCCCGGCGCACATCGCCAGTAGAAACAGCAGTATCGCTCGCTCTGTCCGGCTCATTCCCGCTTTAGTAGGATGCGCTTACAATCGTCTCAATCCGCAATGAACCGGCAGCTCGACATCACCGATCCCTCCCAGAACTCCAATTGGAAAGATCTCGTCATCTTCCATAACCTCGCCCGCGCGCTCACCTCTTCGCTCGAACTCGACTCCGTGCTCCGCACCATCATGGAGCAGATGCAGCAGTTCTTCGAGCCGGAAACATGGTCCCTCCTCATCCTCGACGAACCGCGCAACGAACTCTACTACGCCGTCGCAGTCGGACAAAGCGAGTCCGAAATCCACGACCTCCGTGTTCCCCTCGGCGAAGGCATGGCCGGCTGGGTCGCACAGCACGGCGAAAGCCTCATCGTTCCGGACATTCGCCAGGACGGACGCTTCCAGCCGCTCCAATCCGGCAGATTCCAGATCCGCTCCGCCATCTGCATGCCGCTGCTCTCGCATCAAAAAACTCTCGGCGTCATCCAGCTCTTCAACTGCCGCCTCGAGTCCATGACCGAGTACACCATCTCTTTCCTCCACATCCTCTGCGACTACGCCGCCATCGCCATTGAAAACGCCCGCGCCGTCGAGAAAATCCAGCGCCTCACCATCACCGACGACTGCACCGGCCTCTACAACCAGCGAAAACTCCAGCAGGTCCTCGAAGAACAGGTCCTGCTCAGCCGCAACTCCGGAAAACCCTTCAGCCTCATCTTCTTCGACCTCGACCACTTCAAGTCCGTCAATGACGTCCACGGTCACCAGATCGGCAGCGCGCTCCTCGCCAGGGTCGGCGACTGCATGCACCTGCCATCCCGCCCCGGCGACATCGGCTTCCGTTACGGCGGCGACGAATTCATCCTTCTGCTGCCCGAAACTGACAAATTTCAGGCAGAATCCATCGCGCAAAACCTCCACGAACGCCTCCGCGAAGAAATCTTCCAGATCGACGACGAACTCCGCCTCCGCGTCACCGCCAGCTTCGGCGTCGCCACCTTCCCAGACGACGGCAATCACGGGCAGGACATCGTCCGCGCCGCCGATGCCGCCATGTACCTCGTCAAACGCACCACCCGCGACGGCGTAGCCGTTTCCCCCCGCCGCGCACCCGCCATCCGCATCTAGTCCCGTGTCCTTAGAGTGGTAGCGACACACATACGTAACAACAAAAACCGGGCGGGTGCCCCATACTTCGCCGTCTTTCGGCGAAGTGTGTGACCGAATCGGCGCAAAGCGCCGACTGTCCTTCCCGCAACCAACCCGGAACAGGGTTGCCCCATCCAGGCTCCGCTAGGGTGGGAACAGAAAACCTCCCCCCCAAAGGCCGTCATTCAATGTGAAGCCGAAGGGAACCTGCAGTTAAAAATCTTCTCTTCTTGAAAAATGTTGTCATTCCGACCGTGTGAAGAAGATTTTGTATTTGATTGTTGTAATGGGATTTAAATCAAAGGATTTTGGCTGTGTAGCAAGTGTGCAGGGAAATTTGTAAATTTCAGCCGAATTAACCACCGAGACTGTGTGGAATAGAAAGGCATACTATCTTTCCTGCGGTAACAGAGCCGATCTCAGCTTCGAGAGTGCTCGATAGTAGTGATTTCTAACGCTAGCGTAAGTAAAACCGGTCTCCTCCACAACCTCGCGCAGAGAGTAGCCTTCAAAGAAGACGAGATCGAGAATCCGACGTTGCTCTGGCGATAACACTTCTCGATAACGATTGAGCAGGTCCTTCCCCGAGAGGTGTTCCACGGCGTGCTTTTCGGAATCCTTCGTCGTAGCCTGTGCGACGCGCTGTTCGTTCAGATCGCAGGAATCATAAAATCGGTGAGACACAAGCTGCCGACGCCGGTCAATGGCACGGTGATAGGCCATCTGGATGATCCATGACTCCCCCGATGACTTGCTCGGATCAAAGATGGATGCCTTACGGAAAAGAAACAGGAAAAGCTCCTGCACGAGGTCATCTGCCTCGCCTTCATCGCGGAGGATTCGTACCGCCACACTACGCACCACGACCGCATGCCGCCTGAACAAAATAGCCAAAGCATTGCGATTGCCGTCCTTAACCGCAGCCAGGAGTTCATTGTCGGATGTGTCGTCTCGAAAGACCCGAGACGATGCCGGACGGAGACCCTGTTCAGGTTGCCCCTCTGAGACTTGATCAGTCTCCGATGCTCCGTAGATGGCAGGCGAGAACATTAAAGAGTACTCACTCATATTGCTTCCTGCTCTGCCCCCTCGAAGAACCTATTGTGCAGGCAACTTAAAGGTTGCTGGTGTCTGGAGGTGCATTGGTCACGCTTCCTGAAATGGGGGCAGCCTGTACAAGACGAGCACTCGATATTTGAGCAGCGTCCGACAGCTCCGGCACGAATGAGCTTCCCAGTTCAGGCATGCCTGAATTATCATTTTGAGAATAGCCCGATGCTTGAAAGATGGCAACGGACATCTCCATACGGCTCGGGGAAAAAATTCGTGAGCTGAGGAAAGCGAATGGATGGAGACAGATTGACTTAGCCGCTCATGCTGAACTCAGTAAGACTCATATTCACGACCTCGAAGTCGGGCGTCGCGAGATAGGTCTGCACGCGCTTGAAAAGATCGCTAATGCGTTGAATTTGAAGCCTTCTGAGCTTCTTAAGGAAATCGGCAGCTGATCCACCGCCAGCTTCGGACCTTTTCAAGCACGGCGTGACCGGCGACGTGGGCGCACTCGGGACCGGCTCATCACATTTCTAATTGCACCGAGCAGCTCCTCCGCACTCGGTATGAGCTATGACGGCAAGATCGCCTTTAGCAAAGGCATACTGGTTCATGCAGAACGCAGCTCAATCCACTTTTTCTTGCGTTCCATCATACGAGTTTGTACATCCCCCTCGCTGCTCAATTCGCCACGTTCGGCAGACTGCCATCCATCTTCAATCTTTGAGCGAATCTCATCGGGATGCGCGGCAAGCCATTCTTCCTGCGCGTGAAGCTGACTGATGGCGCGTTCGACGAACTCTTCGATACTTTGATACGAGCCGCGCAACACGCTCTGCCGAATCAACGCTTCCAATTGACCTGCCCCCAGATTCCGCACGTTTCTGAGGTAAGTTAACTCGCCGCCGCAGCGGTGGGAAAGTGGGAAACGCGATGGGCGTTTTCCAAGCGGACGGAGTCCGCGTCTTTTCCACGGCTGGTCTTTGCCGAAAACTCCGCCGGTGTCAGGTAATTCAGACTGCTGTGTGGTCTTCGCTCGTTGTAATCATGCCTCCAGTTGGCGAGGATGCGTCGAGCCTCGAAGAGGTTCTGGAACCAACTGACACGCAGGCATTCCTCGCGCAGCTTGCCGTTAAAGCTCTCCACGTAGCCATTCTGCGTCGGCTTGCCGGGCTGGATGTGGATCAGATCGATCTTGCGATCCAAAGCCCAGGCAAGGAAATGACGGCTGGTTAGCTCCGGGCCGTTATCACAGCGTATCGCCCGTGGCAGACCTCGCTCGGCGATGATCTGGTCGAGCACACGTGTCACGCGCAGCCCGGCGAAGCTGGTGTCCACCTCCATCGCCAGACTTTCGCGTGTGTAGGCATCGATGACGTTCAGCACGCGAATCGAGCGGCCCGAAGCCGTCACATCGTGAACGAAATCAAGTGCCCACTCCTGGTTGGGCTCGGTGTAAATGCCCAGCGGCGCGCTCGTGCGTACGCAGTGTTTCCGCTTCTTCCGGCGCAGCGCCAGACCCGCCTCTCGATACACTCGGTGCACGCGCTTGTGGTTCACCTGCCTGCCTTCACGTTCGAGCAGCACGTGCAGACGCCGGTAGCCGAAGCGCGGCTTTTCGCGCGCCAACGCAACCAGACGCTCGCGCAAACCATCGTCGTTCCGGCGCGGCTTGTAGCGATAGCTGGAAACTGGAACCAGCAGCAAGCGACAAGCCCGCCGCTCGGTGAAGGCATACTCGCTCCGGATATGCTCGACAGATGCCTTCATCGCTGTGAGCTCCATCCGTTTTTTTCGATCACCGACTGCAGCGCTTCCTTGTCCAGGCTCAGATCGGCCACCAGCTTGCGCAGCCGGGTGTTTTCATCACGAAGCCGCTTGGCTTCCTGCGCTTCGCTCACATCCATGCCCCCGTACTTCGACTTCCAGGCATAGATCGTGTGCGCACTCACCCCAACCTCGCGGGCCACATCCTCGGCCCTCCGGCCGGCTTCCATCTGCTTGACCGCCGCGATCATCTGCGCCTCGGTATGCTTGCTCCTCGACATACTTCCGCTCCACTTCTGAATACGAAAATCGTACTCCGCTATGTGCGGTTTTCGGGGAGCAGGTCACAATTCCGGTTTCAGTTGGATAGTCATGATTGCGAATAGTGTAACCACTACGAGCGCAGTGTGGAATGGCGGCGCTCGTATGCATTTCGCAAAGAGTGACGCTGTGGTGAGAAGATAAGTGAGCAGTCGTTATCTACTGGAGTGAAACCAGTGAACCCTCAACTTCATGATGAGTTCATTGCTTTGTGCGCCCTGTTCTTCGCAGGAGAACTGTCGGACGAAGAGTGGGCACTCTTGCAGGTGCACCTTGCCTACTGCGCCCCCTGCCGCAAGACCTTTGAGGAATGCCAGCAGATTCATCAGGTCACCATTCCTGCAATTGCTGCCTGCTCCGCCATCAAATCCAGTCACGAGTCTACAGACTCCCGCTTTTCTCTAAGGAGCGCTGAGAAGAGGCTCATGAATGAATTAGACGACGCGCCCGAATCCGGAAAGATTGAGCCATCCAACAAGATCAAGTGGGCAGTAGTAGCCAGCTTGATCGGTGTTGCGGTCTTGAGCGCCACATGGCTTTCACGTGATACCGAAAGAGAATAAGAAACCTCTACGCAAACCTCAGCACAGCAACTAGCGACTCTTCCGGCGGCTGCGATCCAAACTCAATTGCGCAGAAGTCCGAATGTTCGTACGAGACTGAGTACGAGAGAAAGCGTTCCGAAGTCGCGAGGGTTCACTCCGGTTGCGCGGAGGTCACGCGTTTCTTCGATGAACGCATTTCCGTCACAAGTGATTGCAACGTCCCGAGCGAACCCGGATGGTGACGTTCTAAATAGCGAATGACCTTTTGGTGCTGAAATAGTTGCTCCAGATAAGTGCATGCAACCGTCAACGTCAAAATGTCGGTTCCGTAGGACGCTTCGACTGCCTTTAAATTACGAACAAGGTTCTCCGTGTCTTCTTCGAGAAGCATTTCTGCAGCCGCTGAGTCTGCTTTCTGCTTACGCAGACTCTTCGTCGGCGCAATTAACAAATCAGGTGGAGTGAGGGCGAGGCGCGTCTTCAGGAACGAGATCGATAGGTCGTTGCGGAGAATCATCAACTCCGCCGTGGCAATCTGGATTGCAGGCTTCATCTTTCGCAATATCTGAAAGACTTTAGGGCTCATTTTGCGATCCCGTAGCAATTCGACTACTTCGTCACAAATTCCATCAAGCATCCTCGCCTTTTTCCGAATTGTAGAAATGTCCACATTTAATGCTGTAGCAATGCGCTCCTCAGAAACTCCCCGATTGAGGGCTTGGAGAAGCATGAGGTGTTGAGCCACAGGTGGTATGTGGTTGACGCGCTTGTTGTACGTATAAGATTCATCATCCGTTGCAATCAGGGATCTTGCCTCCGCAAGCCCCATCTCCTTCAACACCGCAAGCCGCAGATGGCCGTCGAGAAGCAGAAATCCTTTACCGTTCTGAGGAAAAACAACAAGTGGTTCGATCAGGCCAACTTCTACAATGGAAGCTCTTATCTGCGAGTAGGCTCGCGATTTTTTCACTTGGGGAGTGAGAGGCCGCTGAGGGATGATTGAACTCAGAGGTAGGGTAAAGACTTGGTCTTGAAACGCCAGAAGTGCAGGGTTTTCCAAGGTGGCACCCACTAGTTGAGCCGAGCAGCCAATTCTGTTGGCATACTTGGCAACCCTTCTACTTTTAGTAAAGTGGTGAAGTTTTCATCTGCTAGAAGCGTGCGAATAGCTGATGTCATTAGGATTAGCTGCTCCCTGGTGAGCTCAGCCTTGGCAACAAGAGCCTTTTGCTCTCGAATCCTCTCCTTGTATTCGCGGACAAGCGCCTGGCCAGTCAATCGTTTGTGATTTCTTTGAGCCTTGCCGTCTCTTCTGCGCTTCGCAATGCATTGGGTTACGATGCGGCGGGCCACGGTAATGCGATGCCCACGGAGCTCTCCTTTTTCATACGCTTCAGAAAGAGCACGGCTGACCTCCTGATCCTGACCTGCGGCTATTCTGGTCGCCACAGAAAGCGGGATTCGGCCGGATTCCACAGCCGTCACAAGATATCCTTCACCACGGTCGATCAGATGAGAAATAGCGTTGACATAGGTCCTATCCACTCCCAGTTTGCCAGCCACTTCATCAGTGGTGTAGCCGCGCTGACGGAGAGATCGCACTTCATGAAGGATTGCCGTGCTCGCCGAAGGACGGCGGGCGATATTTTCCACTAGGCTCATTAGAAGCAAGTCATGGTCGGAAACATCCACGACAATGGCTGGTATCTTTTCCTCGCCGAGAGCTTGGAAGGCCTCCAGCCGCCCCTGGCCACAGACAAGATCAAAGCGTCTCCCCTGTTCATCTGGCTCAGGTCGCTTGGATACCGTGATTGGACGCTTCAGACCAACCGTACGAATACTTTGCACGATGGACTGCCACTTCACCTTGCTTCTGGATCGTGGGTTAACAACCCTGATCGTAGAAATCGGGATATTGAGAATCGTCTGCTCGGTCATGCGACAGCCTCCACATCAACTCTTTGTGCCAGGCGTTCGAAAAACCTCAGATCGTCAAATCTGTAGAGGTCAAGCACAACACCATTGTCGGGACGGAGACGAAGCTTGTCCCACAGCACATCAACGGAGGGGAAGAGATAATAATCAAGGATTTCTTCATTGCCGCTTTTCAGCCGAGCCGCAATGGTGATGTCTGGCAAGAGGTTCGAATCAAATCGAAACTGCCAACGGGCGGACTTCGTCGATGTCTCTTGGCATCTCGCAAGGACTAGCGAGGCAGTGAATTGTCCGTTCACAACCAAAAGCCCTGAATCTGTCGCTTCCTGCACCTCTGCCCCTACTGACCGGAGTTGGCTCAGAATTGATTCAACCAGACTTCGATGCATGATCCTCAGAGACCGATTGATTTCAACGTAGCTGAAGTCGCGGTGCGGCTCCCAGCCGATGAGTTGATACGCCCGGTGCAGGCCCCCAAACCTACTTGCGTATAGCGAGCTGGAAGGCATGCCGTCTGCCTCATCTATCAAAAGCCCCGACAGGCTCCCGTGATTCGAGAGCAGGGTCCGCAAGCGGCTGAGCATGTCATCGTTAGTCAGATGTTGGTGGCGAGCGTGAATTCTCGCACGTGCCTGCACAAATGCATCCGTAGATACAATCGACTCAAATGCGCCTTCGCGCATAATCCACATTTCCGGCGGATTAAAGATTCTCTTCTGCTTCAGTTTGAACGACTGGCGGTTGTAGACGTTGGTCCCGATGTACTTGGGATTGGTTAGGATCTGATGAATCGTTGCTCGGGTCCAGGGCCGGTCGAAATCCGAATAAATCCCTCGCCCATTCAGATCAGCAGCAATGTCTCTTTCAGTCTCCCCCCTGCGAGTAAAGCGATCATAGATTTCGCGCACCACGGAAATCTCCTCCGTCGGCCCTGGGACAAGAACCACTCGATCAGTCTGAAGACTCTTTCGGTCACCACGATTCAGTTGCCCCTTCGGCAGACCGTCTCGATCTACAAGTTGGCGCCGCAAACCATATCCGGCAGTTCCACCCTGTCTGTATCCCATCTCAATGAGACGGCACTGGCCCGCAAAGACCTTCACCGACAATTCCCGGCTGTACTCCCCGGCCATCGTTCGTTTCACGGCTTTCAGCAAATCAGAGGTCAGGCTTCCATCATTTTCGAATTGTTCCGCACAGTAGTGAACAGCGATGTTGGCTCGCTTGAGAATATACTCGTAATAGGCGCTTTCATCCGCGTCCTGAAATCGTCCCCATCGGCTCACGTCGTAGACGAGAACAACATCAAAATCCGCCCCCCCGCTTTCCACATCGCGAATAAGCTGTCTTAATCCATCTCGACCACCGAGGTTCAATCCGCTTCGTCCATGATCTGAATAGGTTCGCGTGATTTCCATTCCACGACTGGCGGCATATCGAGTGATTACCTCTGATTGATTCTTTGGGGAGTACTGTTGCAGTTCAGTGGACATGCGCACGTATTGCGCTGCCCTAAGGGTGGGTTTTGACGAGCCGAAAGAGTTTGCCGACATGACAACTCCGGAGGGGAAGCGCAACATGGATGACTACGCTTCGAGACGGCAAAAGTATAAGCCTCGATTGATGAATGAATGGTTAATTCTTGCCCGCATAATCAAGCAACTTTCTCACGGCCAGACATTTTTGGTCTTGTGGTCAGCAGAACGGTGCTACGTTCTAAACACCGCGAAAACAATCAGGGGCTAACCAATGTTCAAGCCCCGCCCTATCTCCATACCAACGGAGCGAGGCTCGATGGACTGACTCGCATCTTTGTCCTGCAAGACTGATTGTTCTTGAAGCGCCGTCGCCTTCGTCACGTTCCGGCTCAGCTCCTGGCTCAGTGTCGCGGCATCGTTGGTGTACAACTTTACATCGAATTGAGCGCGCGAAACCGATACGTATGCCATGCGGCTATTCAACAGCTCACCACGCGCCTCGGCAGAATCAACGTGAATCAGAACGCGGTCGGCGGTTTGCCCCTGGCTGCTGTGACTCGTCACCGCATAGCCGTAGTCCAGATGAGGATGATGACGAACATTGAACTCGACCTCACGGCCCGAGCCCATCTTCAGCTTAAGATTCCCATTCTTGTCGATCTGCTCCACCGTTCCCAACTCGCGGTTCGCAAGTTTCTGCTCATGGTACGGTGCGGTTATCTGTACCCGGTCGCCTTGAGCAAACATACATTCCGCGTCACGGTAGACGGTCACGCCCTGCAACCGCCTTGGGTCGTAGCTCAACATCTCACCACCGTACCGCTTCACAGTGACGGTGTTTGCCTCACGGTCTGTGGCTGTAATACGGGCATATTCTCCGGCCCGGATTCCGAGAGCCTTGCTACCTTTCGAGTAGCGAAGAACGTCTCCCAAGGCATAGTTCTGCGCATGCTGACGGTCCACTCCTGTAATGTCTTGGCGTGCATAGAGCACATGCACGCGATGCTCGTCGCCGCTGACCTTACCCGCCTCCTGCATCGCTTGATGGACCCCGGCGTTGATCTCTCGACGCGATTTGTTATCAGGCGAGACGACTAATGTCCTCTCCGGCGAGCGCACATACTCGCGCGCGATTTCACCGATGCGCTGATCGCGGTCTTTGATCTCCCGCACGCGCCCCTGACTGTTAAGGCTGCCAATGGCTTCGCGAACCTCGCCGCGCGCAAGCCGCTCGACTGCATCCTTCAACGTCGGGTCTTTCTGCCTGATAATCTCGTCCAGATACGCTATCCGCAGTCCTGCATCCTGTAGCTGCGCATATGGTCGGCCAGCTTCGACTGCCTCATGCTGCCGTGTATCACCGACGAACAGCACGCGGTCATTCTCCTTTAACCTTTCGACAAATGTATGCAACTGCCGCGTGCTCGCCATGCTCGACTCATCGACCACATAGAGCCGCTTTTGGCCATCATCCTCTCTGTCGCCTCGCGCCAGATGGCGCTGTAATGTCTGCGTCTCGATACCGGCCTCGGCAAGCTTCTGCGCCGCACGGGAGGTCGGGGCCAAACCTTCGACCTGATAGCCCGCGCGTTGCGTAGCTTCGCGGACGGCGGTCAAGGATGTTGTCTTGCCCGCCCCAGCTACGCCCTCAAGAGCCATCATCTGATCCCTGCTCATCAGCACGGTTTCGACTGCGTTCCGCTGGCTCAAGCTCAGATGCCCGTGCGCCTGAATCGTCTGTTCGCGGGCCTTACCATCGGCCAGCACCTCACGTGTGCCCTGGCCCTGCTTCATGCGCTCGACTAGCTGGCGCTCATAATCTTGCATCTCCGGCGTCGTGTACGCGCGGCCAGCGCGCCCGTCTGGTCGTGCGACTTCGATAAGGTTCCCATCCTTCGCGCGGCGCTCGAAAACCGCTCGTATTTCCGGCAGACGCGCTTCTCCCATCGTGTGCTTCAGCGCATCCCGCATGAGCGTGCGCTCATCCACTACGGCCTCGCGTTCCATACCGCGCTCACGAGCATAGCTCATACCGTGGTGCGCTGCGCGCTGCGATGACTCCGGCTTCAGGTCCACGCCGTCACGCTGCGCCGCGTGAGCGAGCACACGCTCTGATTGCAGACCATACTCTCGGGCCATCTTTTGATGTGCGGCGCGGACTTGTTCCCGCGAGAGATGCTGTTTGCTTTCGCGGGTCTGATGCGCCGCGATCTGCGCCGCGCCTGCACCGCTCACACCCGCAGCTTCCATATGTTCTTTGATCTTTCCCCGTCGGGGGCTCGACGCCTCCAAATACTCGCGAGTGTATCCCTTGATTTCCGGCTGTCCATGCTCTCCACGCTCGATCTCGTAGCCGAGTCGTTGCAAATGCGCGGCTAACTCGGAGCGATAAACAGCCGTCGCATACTGCTGCGTCTTGTACAACTCGCGAGGCTGCAATGCCCTGACATTACCGTCGGGAGTCTCGGTCATGTTGAAAATGACGGCGTGAGTATGCAGTTGCGGAGCAGCATAGCCGTCAACAGGCCTGCTGCTGTCATGCTCAAACTTGGCAACAATCCATTCGCCGGTTGTCTGGGCAGGGGCATTGCCGCCTATCCTGGCCTGCACGTATTTCTCCATCTCGTCGAGAGCAACGCGCACACTCACCTGGTGAGCTTCGCGCACACCTTCATCGCCGCCCACCAAAGCCGTCAGCGACACGGATTTCGGTGCGCTGAAGGTCGCATCCCATCCGGCCCGGTGCTCCATCGAACGGACAGTTGCTCCACGTTCGCTCGTGTACTCACGCGGTGCTTGGTAACGCACGAGCTGCTCGCCGGTCCCTGGATGCTGGCCTTCGCTGAGATGCTTGAACTGCTCTTCGCTGACCTCACCCTCTAAACCCCATCGCGCGGCAAGCTGGCCATGCCACTCGCCGCGCACCCGCTCGTCCTCCGTGTAGTAGTTGTCCCGCGCATTAGCGAACTCCTGCTTGTGGTAGTCCTGCGCCTGACTCGCGCTGATCGGCTTGGAGAGCGTCACCATGTTCGCTTTACTCGAAGTATGGATGTTCCTCGTTGACCCGCTCGACCTGCTGCCTCTTTTGGGCAGGCCGCGCTGGCTTCCGCTTCGACTCCTCAATCACAACCGGCACATGCGGTTCTACCGATTGCACCGGAATAGCGGATTTCATCTTCCGTTCGACAAATTTCGCCGCATGATTCGCCAATTCCAAGTATGGGAATCGCATCTGTACGACCAGATTGCCATGCTTCAAATAGCCATGCAGCGGGTCGAGCCCGCCTACTTCCGATGCCATCACCAACGGCTCGCGGGTAATCTCGCGTTGCTCCGTCTCGCGCCCGCGCGGGAACACACCCTTGGTGTGCGACTCGCGGAAGCGCTCGATTTCGACTTCACCGATGGCTTTGGAAATCCACTCTGACGCATGAGGCTCGCTCGTCTTCAGGAAGATCTTCGTTGCGGGCTGGCTCAGCATCGCCTCCGCAACGTGACCATACAAAGACTCGACCTGGGCCTTTCCCTGAAAACCGAGCACCATCGGATTGTTCGATTTGCGGTTCTCGGTCACTGCCGTTTTGAGTTGCGGTAGATGTTGCAAGCTGGCCAGTTCGTCCAGCACGAACCAGGTCTTGCGGCGCATCGTATCGTCATTCATCATCCGCAGAACGAGTAAATCCAGCCAGAGGCTCACCAGTGGCCGCATCCGTTCGCGCATCGTCGGCTTCGAAGTAATGAATACCCAACCCTTGCGCTCGCTAGCCCACTCAACCGTGCTCCATCTCCGCTCTGTTTCGCTCTCTTTTGGGAGGAGCTTGAACGCATCCGCCACCATGTTCAGCGAACCCAGAACGCCGCTGCGCTGCGCCGCCGCGTGCCGGTCGATCATCGCCGCCAGCTCTGTGCCTTCGACGCGTTTGTCGATCTCCTCTGCGTTGCACATCCAGTAGGTAAGCTGTTCCGGCGTCGGCTTCAGGTTCAGCAGATGCGCGAAGATTTTCCTCGGCGCTTCCACGAAGAACCGATTCTCGCGACCCTGATCCGGAAACAGCGAAGCAGCCAGCGTCAGGGCCTCTGCTTCGTGCGGAACCTCATCACCTGGGCCCCAGAACGGGCAGCGCGCGTCCAGGGGATTCAGGATCACATCGCCACGCTTTTCGTCGTAGAACTGCGGCAGGTATTCCATTGCAGGGTCGTACACAATAGCGGCTTCGCCACGATCTGCAACCTGGGAGAGTATCTGCCGGATGGCCGCGCTCTTGCCCGTCCCGCTGTCCCCCACAATCAGGAAGTGCATCGCCTCGCGCTCACGCGGAATACGCGCCCAGCGACTCAGGGCATCATGAAAGATTTTGTCGTACCAACTTTGCTCTTCATTGATAAATGCAATCCCATCCGGTGGATATACCCGCATCCATTTCGAGCGGCCCAGCTTTCTGTTAAATTCCGCTGTCGTCACCAGTTCCGGGCCGCGCAACCTGCGACCATGCTTCCAGATCATCCGCCGCGCGCGGTCCTTCGGGATGGCCACAAACAGCGCCAAGAGGAAAAATGCCAGCGTCGCAGACACCGGTATCTCAAAGAACTCCCACACCTCGTGGCCCCCGAAGACGGTCTCGCTCATGACCCGGTGCAGGCCACGGTCGTTAAAGATGCCTGTCACCCATATCAATCGGGAGATACCATCTTTCACTCCCTCAGTCGTCAGCCGGTATCCGGGCCTATGGCCCACGTCTGGCACCCGCTCGATCTCATTGCCCAGCACCAACCGCCGCTTTCCATGGCCAACCTCGGCCTCCAATAGTGTGTACCTGGCCTCTGAAGTCGCCGACGCTTTGCCCAGTATGCCGCTCTTCAAATAGTCCGAAAGATACAGCCGCTCGGCGGAGGTCCAACCCCACGCATACTGCAGCATGAACGCTCCGTTGAAAAGTACAAACGTGAGCAGAAACGCTCCCAACGTCCAGATCCGAGACCGGCTCGGCCATGGTTTCGAGTAATTCTTCCGTCCCCATTCCGCCATGCTCAGCTCTCCTCTGGCGTGGTCTCCGCTGCCGTTGTTTCAGCTACGGGCTCCGGCTTCCGCGACTCCGCGTGAACAGCCTCCAGCCGCTCATGCGCCCGCTGCATTTTCGTTGAGTCAGCCCGCTCAATCAGGCTACGCATCTCCTCCTCGGCCACCGACTCACCCTTGGCTGCACGGAAGCTCAGGTTCAAAAAAAGCGACCGAAGCGCCAGCAACTCCGCCAACACCACCTCACCTGCCACTTCCGCCCTGGACTCCGCTGGCGGAGCCAGCAAGACATCCCGAACCCACTCTGAGAGTGTTAGCCCAGCTGCTTGCGCTCGTTCTTCAAGTTTGGCGAACTCCGCTTCGCTGACCTTCGTGCCCACAGATTTTGTTCGGAGAGGCGGCTTCATCGGGCACCGCCAGAGCCGGAGAAAGGATACAGACCGCACATCGGTTGTGCGTTGCCCATCAAGGGGCAGCGCCACCGGAAGCGGGCTAAGGGGTTCATGTTCATATGGTTCCCCTACAGCAACCTGCGATCACACACAGAGTACCGCATCTTTATTGACTTTTTTGTTAATTGCCTGTTTTCAGCGGGTTACCGCACAGTAACCGCAGGTTACTGCACAGCTCCCATTCAGGGGTGACGTGTCTCGGCATTAATCCGCTGCTTCAGCAGCGTTGCACACATTTCAGGAGGCCGCGCCCACCTGCTTGAAGAGAATGCGCTCGGTTTGAAGTCGCTCAACCATAGCCCGGAGTGAAACGTCCGGCTAGCCTATTACCGGCAGTCCTTGAGGCGCAAGGGACTTCTCCAACGAGGTATGCGCTTGAAATCTCAGGTAAGTCCCTGAGAACGGGTTATCATGGAAAATCACGGGATAAAGCTGCTTTTATTTCTTGAAGCCAGGGACTCCCTATGAAGAGGCGAGCATGTCGGAGCCGCGCGAACTCTTGGTGGGTTTACTTGACTACATCAAGGAACAAGCTAAAGTCATCGACCCGCGCGGATTCGTCCTCGGAGGCTCGGGAACATTCTTGCGTAAGCAGGGAGATGTTGCGGGTCTTCAAGGCGTTGAATTCGATCTGCGAGTAGAGTCGGATCACATCTGGATGCGTGTTTCCCGGCTGACGGCTGAACCTCCGCCGCCGATTCCAGAGAATTACAAAACGATCATCACCCTCAGTGCGAATCCAGACGGCCCTTTGCCTTCGCTGGACGAGCGCGTTCTTAATTGGGAACTGAATAGAGTCGTCCAGAAGCGTTTTGCAGACACGAGGATGGACGATCCAGACGTACAAGAAGAAATTCAGCGATTCCGCGCAAATTGGTGGGATAAAGCTCGACGCGCGCTTGAATCCTATACTCTCACATGGAAGTCGTGGGCAAATGTCGAGCGCGAGCGCCGCAAAACCATTGCACTTTATGGTGACCTCTTCGCCTTGATGCACCAGATTGAAGCCGAGCAAACCAATAAGCCGCAAGAACTGGTTTGGGGAATAGGAATCTCGACATGGCGGCTTGCCTATGAGAAGGGAAAATTTTCATACGAGTATCCACTCTTAACCCAAGCCATCGAAATCTCGCTGGATGAGAAGTCTATGGCTATTGAACTTCGCCCCCGTGCAACCGATACGCAGGTCGAGTTCGATGCCATTACCGCTTGTCATGTCGAGGGGGCAATCGAGGCTGAAAAATCGGTAATCGAGCATCTAAATAAACAAAAAGACCGGCCTGTCACGCCGTTTGATCCTGCCAGTTATTCAGATGTGCTTAAACTCATTGCGGCAAATCTTGACAGCGAGGGACTTTATAAGGAAGTCCTCCTGAAGGGCGAGCCCGTTCCCGCTGCTGGCGAACATCTGGTTGTGACTGATGCTTGGGTCTTGTTCAGTCGTCCGCGAACCGTAAACTTCCTCTTTGAAGACCTAAAGCGCCTTGGGGAAAATCTCAACACTGGATGCGCCATTCCTGATGGGCCGATGGCTCTTGTCTCTGAACCATCGGACGAGCCACTGACATTTGAATCCGTTAGCTTCCGGGGGATTTCCAGCCGTGGCGATACGGGAGGAAGTCATAAACCCCAAGAGCTATTCTTCCCTCTCCCGTATAACGAAGAGCAAGTTACCATCGTCAAGAATCTTACGCACTCGGCTGGCGTGGCCGTGCAAGGACCGCCGGGGACCGGAAAGACGCACACGATTGCCAACATCATTTGCCACTATCTCGCCCAGGGTAAGCGGGTACTGGTGACCTCGCGCGGAGATGCTGCGCTCAATGTTCTACAAGACAAAATCCCCGATGAGGTCCGTTCGCTCACCGTAGCTCTGCTGGCCAGTGACCGCGAAGGGGTAAGGCAATTTCAGGCGTCTATCGAAACGATTCAGCATCGCGTATCACAGCTCAATCCCGAACTGACTATGCGGGAAATTGAGCGGTGCCAAAGTTCGATTGATCGAGCGCACGCCGAGCTATTGTCCATAGACCGGCGAATCAACGAAATTGCTCTGCACCAGCTTTCTGAGATTGAAGTGGACGGCGTTCCGATGCGCGCACAGAAACTCGCTGAACTCGTCCAGAGTGGCAATGAATTGCACGGATGGTTTGATGACGCGGTTTCCCTCATACCCGACAATACGCCACCTTTCGACGAGAGCGAGGCCGGACGAATACGCCAAGCGAGGCGCACTCTTGGTACCGATCTTGTCTATGTTGATAAGCGTATCCCTTCGGCTGAGACTTTTCCGCCAGTTGCTGAGGTTTCACGCCTCCACGACTTGCTTGTCGAAAAGAGCAGGATTGAAGGCGAACTCCATAACGAAGAGCTGACGGCACTCAAGGCGTTTACGCCAAAGACGCTGGAAAATGCACGAGCATTTTTGCAGACCATTGATGGAGCCTTGGAACTCCTTGCGGACATAGAAGAAGCGGACGAAGAATGGCCGTTTACTCTCCGCGCCAAGTGTCAAAAGTCATCATTTATTAACGAACGGCGCGCTCTCGAAGGGCTACTCAGCGACTTGGACGAGCTTGTGAACGCCCGCGCCGAATTCCTCATGCACCCCGTAAGCATTGCAGATGAGGCGTTCTCTAACCCGAAGTCCATCGAAGCTATCAAGAATGCAGCGAACACTGGAAAGCCTTTTGGCTTACTATCATTCGGCGCGGCAGATACAAAGCGGCACATTCAGGGTGTCAGAATCGACGGCAGATCACCAGCGAATGCTGAAGAGTGGGCGCACGTTCATAGATACGTGATTTTGCATGGCAGGGTACACGCGTTCTGTATCCGGTGGAACGGAGTTACGGAATTGTTGTCTCTTCCGCCCTTGGATGGCGGCTTGGCAGGTTTAAGACAAATCGTAGTCACGGCAACGCTCGCGCACAAAGCCCACCGGCTTGCTACGCACTATGATGCCTTGCTGTCTGCCCAGGCGTTGGATATGTTCACAGAACTGCCGGGCGAGATCTTAGGCGGCACACGCGCCGAACTCGATGCGCTACGCCAAAGGATCGTTCAAATTCTAACGCTTGATGAACTCTCCCAAGCGCCAATTCGACTTGCTCAACTTACCGAAAAGCTCGCTGGCTGCTCCGGGCCTGTAGTCAATGCGATACGCTCCTTTGTGGAGTCTTCACTCGGCAATGCGGACTTGTCGCATGCTTCAGTTGCATCGCAGTACACAGAATTGCTTGCCGAGTTGCGCCGTATCGCTAGCTTGGCCTCAGAGATTGGGCACATCCGCGAAGGCGCAAGTCGAATCGCGGAAGCCGGTGCGCCGAAACTTGCGGAGCGAGTGCGCACTGTTTCGATTGCGGCGTCCGGCGATGATGAAGTTTTCCCCGTCACTTGGCGTGAAGCATGGAACTGGGCGCGCATGAAAGAGCATCTTGACCGGATAGAAGGCCGAGCCGAATTGCGCAGTCTTGGGGAACGTAGAAGGGAGCTCGAAAAAGTTCTCTCTCGCTTTTATCGAGAAATGGTTGCCAAAGCAGCTTGGCTGGCTACCAAGAAGAACTCAACCTCCAAAATTCTTTCAGCCCTTACAGGCTATGCCATTGCGGTTCACAGAATTGGGCACGGATTTGGGCCAAACGCAACACGATACCGCCGAGAAGCACGGCAAGCTATGTTCGATGCCGCTGGTGCTGTCCCGTGCTGGATTATGAATCATTCACGCATCTCTGAGGCAATGCCCCCAGAAATCGGGAAATTCGACCTTGTAATCGTAGATGAAGCCAGTCAATCAGACTTATGGGCTCTCCCTGCAATTCTCCGTGGCAAAAAAATTCTAGTTGTTGGCGACGATAAACAGGTATCGCCCGATGGCAGCTTTATATCAGCGGCGAGAGTCCAAGAGCTGAAAGATCGATTTCTTTACAACCAACCATACAAAGAGGAAAAGACTCCCGAGAAGTCTCTGTATGATCTGGCTTCGCGAGTATTCGCAGCGCATAAGGTTATGCTCCGTGAGCACTTTCGGTGCGTTCCGCCGATCATTGCCTATTCAAATCGAACTTTTTACGCCGGGCCGGATGGCAAGGGAATGATTCAGCCACTTCGGATTCCGCGCGCTTCTGAACGTATTGAACCGCCACTGGTAGATATTTACGTTGCGGATGGAACACGGGACACTCACGACTGCAACCGCCAAGAAGCCGAAGCGATTGCAGATGAGATTAATGCCATTCTCGCGGATAAAAATCTCAAGGGCAGAACTATCGGCGTCGTTTCATTGCTTGGAACCGAACAAGCAAAGCTGATTGATTCGGTGGTTACTAGAAAATGCGATGCAGGAGAGTTGCACAGACGAAAATTCTTGTGTGGGGATGCGCGAACGTTCCAAGGTAGTGAACGCAACATCATATTTTTGTCTTTAGTAGTTGATCCACGTAATTGTCATGCTCTTTCAGGGAATAAGTTCGACCAACGATTCAACGTTGCCGCCAGTCGCGCTCAGGATCGAATGTATCTGGTCCGCTCAGTTCAACTGTCTGACCTCTCAGATAAGGACCTTCGCACAGGACTGCTGACGCACTTTGACAATCCTCTGGTTGTTGATAAGGCAGAGGCAGAACTGCTTATCGACCGTTGCGAATCTGGATTTGAGAAGCAAGTCTATTCAGAACTCGTGTCCCGAAATTATCGCGTAACGCCGCAAGTTAAGACTGGCGCATATCGCATTGATATGGTTGTAGAGGGGCAAGGCGATCTTCGTTTAGCTATAGAATGCGACGGAGACGAATTTCACGGACCTGATAGATGGCAGCACGATCTCAGTCGTCAGCGTGTGCTTGAACGCGCGGGCTGGATTTTCTGGCGCTGCTTCGCTTCTACTTGGGTGCTTCGCAAAGATGAGGTTATGGAGGAACTTGTCCAATTCCTCCACCGCATGGGGATTGAGCCATTAGGAGCAATCGAGACTGCTGCCCGTATTGTCGAGAAGCGCGTAATAAAAACCGAATCAGAAACGCTTGATGGGCAGGATGAACAATCTACTGACGCCTCCGTTTCAGAGGGCAGCGATTCGGTACACAAGGTAGATCACGTGGGATTAGATATGCAGAAAAGTACCGTTGGATTGCCTCACGCCGATCAAGCAGCAAATATGACACTGACGAAGACGGATGGAAATGGTGCGGAACTACGCTCTAGCAAATCGCACAAACACAAATCGCTACGGAGCGGCGATAAAGTCACTTACAGAACTAACAAAGGCAAGGAACGCTCTGCAGTGATTGTTTGGACTGATGGCAAGCAAGTGAAGCTCGATGACAAAGGGGCTACAGTCAGTAAGAGCGTGGATGACATAATAACCGTCAGCAGCCTTGAATCAAACCTGCTGAATTGATGCTGGCATCAGCACTCCAGGCGTTTTTGGTTGTCTCGCTCTCTTCCTCAAAAGTGCTGCAAAGAATCAGGTCCACGGCTCTCTGCGCGTTGGCGGCGGCATGAACGATGAAGCCGCTATCTGATTCCGGAGCAAAAACAAATACAAAATAATATTCTTCGTTGTACCTTGAAGATATCTACAACTTCATCCTTCAGGTCGTCCCCTCGTTCAAGGAGCAATCAAAAAATGGCTATCAAAGTCCTGAACAAGCAACAACTTCTGGAGTATCAGAAGGCCCTACACAGGGATATGATCCGTTTGGAAACGAACCCCAATACTCCGAAAGAAGCTTTAGAAGCGAACCGATATATAGAGAACCTTCCGGAACACAAGAAGTAGCTTCAAAGACTACAGCAACAACAGAGCCAACGCCTTCTTTATACGGAAGAAGAAATTACCCACTGGGCATCATCGGAAGTCACAGCTCAGATTCACTACAGGGAACGCGCTTCACTGGGTAACCGAGAGTTTTTCGCACTCTCGATCTTCCCTGTAGCCGAGGAAGGTCGTTGGGTTGAGGTTGTTTGCCTCTTGCCCCGTGGGGCCAGTGGCAAAGCCGATCATGCGATGGCCGCGACTTCGGCCAGCCGGTTCATTTGCCGATACCGTTCCGTACCCCATTTCATTGCGGCTGATATCGCAGGCGAGCAGCCA
This sequence comes from Acidobacteriota bacterium, assembly GCA_021818585.1. Classification (GTDB taxonomy): domain Bacteria; phylum Acidobacteriota; class Terriglobia; order Terriglobales; family Acidobacteriaceae; genus Acidobacterium. The sequence goes on from JAKATU010000058.1 coordinate 30,823, forward strand.
CCGGCATCAGCCAGCGATGCTGCGAGACCTTCCCCGTGTGCTGCGAACAGCGATGACGAACGACGTCGAACAAACCCGACATATAGGCATCGTGGCATTGCTTAGAGATGAGCAGGGCCGGCGATTTTGGTCGTCTGCTGCTCTTGCTCAAAGGTGCTGCCGAGAATCAAGTCCACGGCTCTCTGCGCGTTGGCGGCGGCATGAACAATGAGGCGGTTATCTTCTTTCAGCCTGGCAATCCAATTCTGAATGTATGCGGTGGTGTTGCGGTCGGTGTGCTCGTTGGCGATACCGGCGATAGCGCAAAGGAAGGCTGCGCCCATCTCGGCAACCAATTCTTCTTTGCTGTAAAGCTCATCTCCAAAACGGTCGCCAAAGGTGCGATTCAGGCGACTTTCGTGCCCGGTGCTATGAATCAGCTCATGGAATAAGGTGCAGTAATAGTGGGGCGCATCCACAAAGCGGCTACGGGCGGGCATGTGGACGGAATCAGTAGAGGGCCGGTAGTAAGCTCGGTACTCGGTGGGGCTACTCAGTTGCAGCGCTGGCCGATTCTCCCATCCACTCACGATGCTTTCGCAGATTTCATCTTCGTCGATCTCCGGCGCGATGCCCGGCTGCGAGATTTCAGGAAGCGTGAGGCCGTCGCACTGCTCCACGTTGAAAACCGTGTAGTGACAAAGAACGAACGGCACGCGCTCATCTTCGCCCATTGCTTCCTCGTCCTTCTTTGCGTATTCGGGAAGCTGTTTATAGAAGACAATCTGCGTTCCGTGTTCGCCTTTGCGGACGTTGCCTTCCAATGCCTGCGCCTGCTTGAACGTAAGCCAGAATGGGGAATTGTATTCGCTCGACCAAAGCAACAGAACATTGATGCCACGGTAGGGCTTGCCGGTGTAGAAGTTACGCGGGAATGGACCGCCTGCAAAGTGCGGAGTCTTCCACGGTTTCTCCCACGGAATCACGCCAGCTTTGAGACTGGCAATGATGCGTTCGGTAACTGTCTGGTAGATGCTGGGCCTGCTGGCTGTATTGCGATGATTGCGGTGTGCCATGACGTTTCGCTCTCCTGTAGTGCCCGCATGGGGCGAGATTCTGAAGGAGGGCATTTCGCCTTTGGCTCTCAACCAAATTTCTTTTATTGAGTGCCCCCGCTTCATGTCTTTGCGGCAGGCAGGGGCGAGGCGGGTTCAGTCAATGCCGCGCGTCTTTCTGCGCGTTCATCGAAGCGCCAGCGAAGAGCATTGACGGGTTCCGACCGGCTCTGCCATAAAGCCGCATGAAGCGGGGGCGCTGGATGAAAGAAGAAATTTCGGTCTACTTCCGCATGGCTTTCAGGGCCGGCGTTGCGGGCAGGAACAGGCCCGCATGGTTGGGGAGCGGAAAACGCCGCAGTCTGGCGGTTGCAGCGCGGGAAGGGCGGAGCACCCTTCCCTGAGACAACGATGCTCTGGTACATCCCGGATAGGAAGGAGAATAGGCCGCTCCATACTTTAGGAAATGGGACTGGTGTCGCTAATAAGAAAGACCGCGAACATGGTCCGTCACAAAATGGCCGAAGCGCCCCGGGAGCAAGTTGTCTTTTGATTCGTAGTTACGGTCGAATTTGATCACGTCACAGTACGTCACAGTTTGGGCGTATCATCAGGTGTGCCGTAAGGTGTGCCACAGAATGGAGTACTATTTGGGGCATGGAAACTGCCGACAGTCCTCGCCGCCAATTGCACAACTTAATCACGGGGCTTGATCTCTCCATCGGACGACTTCAAAAGAGAAATAAGAAAGGTTATCGTCCAAGCATTAAGGAGCTTGAAAAGCTCATGGACATCAGTGATGCCCTGAAGGTGGTTGAACCAAAGCTGCGAAACGCTCCCCGAATTTGAAGCCGCGCCTACGGAAGATAACGCATGAAGAACCAAAGACTTTTGGGCACCTTCCTCCGCAAAGGGATTGTGATCGGAGTCGTTTCCTTCATCGTTGCAATAGTTGTATTCAACGTTTTCTATCCGCGTTCCCCTGATGTGATATTGCCTGTATGGGGAATTGCAGCGTTCTTGGGGATCTGCGGAACAGTTGGAACCCAGAGAGATGCGTCTGACGCTGAACCTCCAAAGCCGTCTCCGGAAGACTTTGCTAGACGTGCAGGCTGGGAAGCTAGCTATTTAGGAATCGTGATGCTCATAATTCTCATCCTCTGGGCATGCTGGGAGCGAACACACTAAATCTTCGCCACAACAGCATGCGGCCCAGGTCCGCAATCTCCTGCGCCCAACCCTCTGCGCGCATGGCTTGGTACTCCTGCGGCTCTGTCTCATTCTCAAACTCAACAAGGTGGTCACCGGAGCCTTGCGTCACAGTCCACGCACTTCAGGGTCACAATCTGTTTCCGCTTCTTGGCGAGCACATGGTACCTTCCAGGTCATGAACTGCGAGCGGGCAATACTCCACTACCTGTCGAAGGCATTCGCCCCTGACTATTTGTCCAATTGGGTACTCGCTGCGATTGCATTTGTCACCGCCATTGTGGCGATTTGGACACTCCTCAGTATCAAGGAACAGGTGAAATCAGGGCGGGATGCAGCAGAAGCCGCTCGCCTTAATGCGCAAGCTGTGATCAACATTGAGCGCCCTTGGATAGACGTGCGTGTGACTAAGGAATTTATCGGACCAACAGAACAATTTGAGGTGGGAAACGAGTATTTTTCCATATCTCTTGAGAACAGAGGCAGGACGGCGGCGGAGATCACCGCTCACTCCTTCATTCCTGAAATATTTGTTGTGGCTCATGACTCGGAGATGCCGGTAAGACCCGACGATTCTTATACTGTGAAGCGAACCACTCCTTGGATCATTGTTGCCGGTGGGCATTCGGAGGCTCAGGGGTTCAGCTTTACGAGTGTAGAGATTGAAGATCGTTGTCAGAAACAATTCGGCAGAGGGCCTACTGATAACGATCGAATCTATGTGTTCGGAACCGTTCGTTATCGCGACCTGATTGCTGATGCCAAGACCGCAGACCGTGAAACCCACTGGTGTTATTTGTGCTCATATCGCCCTAATGGACAAAGCTACGTGATCCGCAGCGGACCTGAAGGCTATAACAGTTTTAGCTAGACTCGGTTCACCCCCTCACCACCAAAACTGATACCGGTTGTTCTGTTCCTTGTAGCCGTGGAAGTTCAGGTAGGGAGCAACCGTTTCCTGAAGTTTGAGGACGAAATCGTCCATCCACTCGTGGTTTTGTTTATACGCGTCGGCATAGACCTTATTTGTCCTACCATCTATCCCGGCCAATCCGCCGTCTCGTCTCAGGTCAAAATAGGCGAGTATTTCATCTGCTCTCTGATCGAACTGCGTAAGAAGCGGCACCAATCCTGATTCATCAGGGAAAAGGAACACTGCTTCACTGTATGCCTTTAGAAAGGTATCGTCAGAGGGTCTGGCGGATTCTATTCCGGCGGAACTATTGACCGCTCGAAGATAGTTGAGGACAGCCGTGTAGATTTCGAAACGCCTGCTGTACAACTCAAGCCGGAACTTCTCTCTGTTCACCTTCCACTGCTGCAAGCTGATCCAAGCCACGATGACGGCAATGATGATGGTAGCGACTGCGGTAGCTGTCTGCACTCTGATCCTCCGTTCTCACAGTAACAATAGCGCACCAGGCGCACTGATCCGCACCTGATCGACTGGTACCTTTCAAGACGGGCACTCCACAAAAGCCTGGCCTTCGCAATTGTGCCTGAAGGAAAGTTGGGTAGGATCATGCCTTTGGTGCAGGCGAAGAGAATTCAGCACTCATTTCCTTGCGGCGCGGTTTACCTGTCATCCAGCAAGCACAAAGCGCACTAAGAACAGCCGCCAGCGGCGGCTCGTGCGCGAGGATTTGCCGCCAAGAACGCCCCAGCGGGGCGCGGCAAATCAGAACGAATATCCGAAGTAAGTAATTTTGAATATCGCAAGGCCTCCGCCAGCGGCTCCGGCCAAAGACCGATTCAGGAGCGTTACGCGGTCAGCCTGTCCTGCGGTGCTGACCGCGCTTGGATTTGTCGTGCGTCTCTGCTGCCTTCGACGCTTTAGCCCTGGTAACGTCCACTTCCGGTTGCGGCAACTCCCATCCCGCCATGCCCTGCAACACGCGGTCGGCGTGCTTGATGGTGTTCACATGCCCATAGTGCTCTTCGATCATGTGGACGGATGTTCCCATCTGCTCGGCAAGGAAATACACATCCACGCCTTCCTGCAAGCGCAGCGTGGCGTAGGTGTGCCGGAAGCAATACGTCGAGCGCGGCACGCCCTGCGTGCCCTCGCGCAACTTCGCTTCGTTCAGAAGATCGGCAATCAGTGCGCTATAAAGTGTGGATGTGGGCTTGCCCACAACGTTCGTAAAGACTCTGTCTTCCGGCTCCGTGGCCTTGGAGATTACGCGAATACGTTCGAGATAATCTCCGATGCTCTTGGGAGCAACCAGCTTGCGCGACTTGCCCTTGCCCTGCACGAACAGCACAACAATCTCACGCCCTTCACGGTCCTTCGCCGCCATGATGTCGCGCCAGCGAAGATTCCTCATCTCCGCTGGGCGCATTCCCGTATTACAGGCAATCAGAATCATGTTGTACGTAACAGTCCGATACCAGACGCTCGACGGTTTATCCGCTGCCGCAATCCACTTCCGTCCCACTGTATGCAGCTTGCGGTATTCCTCCAGCGTGAACTCATCCCGCCGCATCGTCTTGAGCTTCGGGCGCTCGTCGAAACGCTGGCTTGCCGGAACATAGCGTTTCTTAATGGCGTAGTTCATCACCGCGCCAAATATGGACATCTCAAACCGGATGGTGGAATCACTGATAAAAGGAACTGTTCTCTCTTCGGATGGTTTGACCTCGATTGGTTTCAACACCCGAATACCCAGAGTCTTCTGAACTTTGGTGCGGCGCTCAGCTTCCTTCGCAGCAAAGGCTTTTGCCATCTCGTCCGTGATTTCCCGAACGCCGTTGCGCCGGTTGCGTCCCGCGCCATTCACCCGCCGCCATGCCGGATAGCCACCCCAAAGCTCATCACCGATAAGGTGGACCTGCGTGGAACCTACATAGCGGTCTAATGCACCTTCAATGACCGCGCGCATTTTCTTGGGGCGTGCCGCGCTGATCTCCCCGCGCTTCGCCCGAGCCTCCTGCGTCAGCAGGTATTCCCGCCCCACTTCGCGGAAGGGATGATTGAACACCGGAACGTCATGCTTCAAACGAAACCGAATGTCCGCATCCTGGTCGAAGGCGCGGTCCCGCGCCACATCGATGTCGGTTGTTTTGAGCGAAACCGTCTTGTAGCGGTCTGCCTTGGGAATCTTCATGCGGCAGTACCACATTCGATGATCCACATCGCCGCGCCGAAAAAGTATCAGGCCGGGCTTGAGTTCCGTTTTGTCGGTGACGAATGCCATATTCGCCTCCATCGTTTGGACGCGTTCTGTGCAGATTCCGTGCAGATATTTTTTGCAAACCCTTGATTCTGCATATCTGTGCAGGACTCGTATAGATATTATAGAAACACTATGTTATTTATTTACATGAATTTATGATGTAGTTGTCATCCCGACCGAAGTCCGTTCCGCGCAAGCGGAGCGAACGCAGCGGAGGAACCTGCAGTCAAAATCCCCGGATGGAACCGGAAGCTCCGGGTGCCCATACATTCGCACGTTCAATGCGCGAATGTACGGGACCATATCGGCCAACGGCCGACCCGCCTTTCCCACAATCAACTCAGAATAAGGCGGCGCCATCCAGGCTCCGCTTGGGTGGAAACACAAAATCCTCCCCAAAGGCCTGCCCCGCGCAAAAGCGGGTGAATCCGCAATTCCACCCGCCAACTCCTGCAACTTCCTCCTTACCTTGGTGTTATCCATTACATACCTTCAGGTTATCCGGGCATCTTCTCCAGCACGCCCGGAAGACAGGACGCAATCCCCATGAACACTTTCACGCGCATCGCCGCAGCTACCCTCTTCACTGTCATAGCCGCCGTCTCCATCGCCTGCGGTGCATCCGGCTCCGTCGCGAACACGACACCACCCCCGGCACCCACGCCCACTCCCACGCCAGCCGCCCCGCAAGTCGCCGTCGTCTCAGGAAAACTCGTCCTCGCCGGAACCAATACGCCATTTATCCCCAGGGGCTTTTCCGCTACCGGCCTGGTCTATCCCACCCAGTACGCTGGCACACTCTGCACCCAGCCTGACATCGCTCCCGGCTCACAGGCAGGCCAGTATCTCCAGGATACACAGGCCGCGCTCACTGCGGCTCCGCTCCCCGGCCTCGCCTACAACGCATCCTTCCAGGCCATGGTGCAGGATTGGAAAGTCAACACCGTCCGCATGCAGGTCAGCCAGGGCGCGCTCCAGTACGAATACGCAAACCATCTCTCCGCATACACTGACATGGTGCGCAACGCAGTCGCACAGGCCCGCGCTGCCGGAATGATCGTTATCCTTGCCATGCAGTCCGAGCGCTATAGCTGCACCCCCTATCAGAACGGAAACCTGCAAAGACTCCCCGACGTCAACACCGAGCAGGCATGGGCACAACTCCTCAACTCGACCCTCACCAACGACAAGGGCGTCATCCTCGAAATCTTCAACGAACCCGACCCAACCGTTAACTGCAACGCCGGCACATATCAGCAGCCTGACTGGACAACATGGGCCACCGGCTGCGGAATCGAACCCGATCAGGGCATGCTCACCGTCGGCCAATATGTCCGCTCGCTCGCCCCCAACAACGTATTACTCTTCGACGGCACAGGGATTGATTTCGCATTCGTCGGCTTCACGCCTCCCAGCGGAATGCCCGCCAACTCCGCCTACACCTTCCATCCCTATGACTACGTCGTCGACAGCACTCTCGCCGACAACACCAGCGCCTGGGACAACCGCTTCGGCAACTTCGCCACCAGCGGACACGCCGTCTTTGTCACCGAGTGGAACGAAGACTTTGAATGCCCCAGCGATCCCAACCAGACCATCACAGACGAACTCATTCAGACCTACCTTCCCCAGCACTCCATAGGAATAATGGGCTACGCATGGGATGGCCCGTACTGGAACTCAGGCTATCTGGTAAACAGCTATGACTACACCGGTAACACCGCCAACTACCAGCTAGTGGACCCCGATAGCTCAGGCTGCGCCCAGAACGGCGGAAGAGAGTTGCAGCAACTCTTCCAGACTCAGGCCGCAAGCAACTAGCCGCGGGCGCCGGTTAAGATTTTACTCTTTCCGGCTCTTCAAAATCTGGATGCCCCGTCCAAGCTTCGCTTGGGCGGGTCCTGATTTGCCGTATCCCGCAACCCTTGCAATGCAAATGAACGAATACCACCGCGAAAAGTAACAAATCTCAAACACAAAAAATCAACGCCCCGAACGCACCGGCAGCAGCGCACCCACATTCTCCGGCGCGCTCGGATTCACCCCGAAATCCCACACATCCTTGTTCACCTCCGGCCCGCCCAGCAGTTCCACCAGCGCATATTCGCCCGGCTCCAGCACGTCCACCGGGCTCACCTTCAGCCAGTGCCCGCCCGCCATCACCATCTTCTTCATCGCAATCTTTTGCCCCGGCGCTTCCGCTTCGCCCAGCTTTCGCACCTGCACGGCATAAATCACGCGTGAATCCCCCTGCCGCACCACCTTCACAATCACAAATCGAGACTCCGCGGACCCTCCGCCCTCATCCTTCCCTCGCCTCGAACCCTCACGCGCATCTACCACAAACGCATTCGCCGGCGCAGCCAGCGGACCGCCCCGCACACTCACATAAAACGCCGGCTTGCCGGTATGCAGTTGCACCGCCGCATGCACGCCCTGCATCCGCACCAGCTCCGCAAACCCGTGCATCCGATCCACATCCACCGCCTCCACGCTGTGGAAGGGATTCACATTCAAATTCCCATTCGCCTGTTGCAAATGCAGTAACTCCGGTCGCCCCTCATAGTCATCCAGCGCAAATACTCCGCCCTCGTCCGGCAGCCGCAGCCCCGGTCGCACCACCGGCATCAGGTCCGCCACCGTCGCCCGCTGCGCACGCTCCTCACGGTCCACCTCCGCCGTCACCCGCGCCGCCTCCGCCGGAGTCATCGTCTCAAACTCACCCTCCCCGCCGGTCACTCCATGCGGATGCGCCTTCGCCCACGCCTTCGTCGCCTTCCAGTCCACCTGCCTAGCCGGAATCGTCCGCCACCCCGCACCCTCCGCGCTCTCGTATCGCACCTGCCCATCCTTCACCCGGTACCGCGCCACGTCCAGGTAAGTCCCATCCTTCAGGATCAGCCGCTTCTTCCCATGCTTCGCCGCCGCCAGCACCCGGCTCCCGCCACTACAGACCGGACACACCGCCACGCCAGCCACCAATCCCGTCGCCAGCAGCAGCACAACCCCGAACCGAAAAATCCGCCTCATACCCCCATCCTAGTCCTTCTCCGCCAACAGTCCTTCCACACAAAATGCCCTTCTTTGCGTCTCAAATGAAGTCCCACTTCCCATCAAGGAGCGCAGTTTGCCCCAATTTCGTTATCCTCTCTGCATGCGTTTCCCATCTGTTCTCCTGCTCTGCGGTCTAATCGCCGCGGCCCCCGTTCTCTCTGCCCAGCAAACCGCCTCCGCTCCGGCGCAGAAAACCACCACCACGCCCGCCCAGACCACCAAGCCGGCCCCGCCGCCGCTGCGCCTCGAATCCCTCCCGCCCGAACCAAAGGCCCTCACGCCGGCACAGCAAAAAGCCCTCGAAACCAAACGAGTGCTCGCCGCCATTAACAACCTCGCGCGCAACCAGGTCAACTGGGGCCCCGCCATGTCCACCCCCGGCTACTCCTTAGCCCTCATCGACAAAGGCCACAAGTCCTCGCCGGAAGGCACCCAGGTCACCTTCTCGCTCCACGCCACCGGCTTCCAACCCGGCGACTCGCTCACCCTACTCCGCTGGCCGCTCGACTCCACCGTCCAGAAGGTCACCTCCGGCCTCACCGTGGACAACACCGGTCAGGTCATCTGCCCGGAAATCAGCCAGGGCGACTGCCTCGCCTCCATGCAGCCCGGCGACCCCGTCCACATCAAAGAAATCGCCGCCCGCGGCGAACCTCTGCGCGTCGCCGTCGTCGAAGCAAAAACAGAAAAGCGCGCCGAGACCACCATCATCCCCTTCCCGCTGGAAAACACCAGCGGTTCATGCAAGCTCGAAACCATCCTCGGCACCAAAAATGCCGGCCTCGTCCTCCTCGAAGGCTCAGGCTTCCCGAAAAGTGCCCAGGTCGAAATCCACATCGTCACCTACGGCCAGGACCATCCCGTCACCACCACCACCACCGCCGCCGGCGGCCTCGTCGTCGCAGTCCTCCCCGCTGTCACCGGCCACACCAGCGGAACCACCACCATCTCCTACAAAGGCGCCTCCTGCTCACCCTCCGTGTCCTTCCCCTGGGGAGCAAACTCCTACCACCCCCTCTGAAAATCCCACCTCGTTCGTTAAATGGGCCTTCCTCGCGAAGGCCCTGCAATACACCCTTTCTTTCCGTCGCCGTTCCTGCGATACTTGGTCGTGCCTGACTGGTACCTCCAACCCATCCCACACAAAAAGGTGAAGCAATCATGTCTGCAAAGTACATCTTTGTGACCGGCGGTGTTGTGTCCAGCCTCGGAAAGGGTCTCGCTGCCGCCTCCATCGGCTGCCTGCTCGAAAGCCGCGGTCTCAAGGTCAACCTCATGAAGTTTGACCCCTATCTCAACGTCGATCCCGGCACCATGTCGCCCTTCCAGCACGGCGAAGTCTTCGTCACCGACGACGGTGCCGAAACCGACCTCGACCTCGGCCACTACGAGCGATTCACCCACGCGCGCCTCACCCGCGACAACAACCTCACCACCGGACGCATCTACGAGTCCATCATTACCAAGGAGCGCCGCGGCGACTACCTCGGAAAAACCGTCCAGGTCATCCCCCACGTCACCAACGAAATCAAAAACGCCATGCGCAAGGTCGCGGCCGACGGCGATGTCACCATCGTCGAAATCGGCGGCACCGTCGGCGACATCGAATCGCTTCCCTTTCTCGAAGCCATCCGCCAGATGCGCCAGGAACTCGGCCGCGAAAACACCGTCTTCGTCCACGTCACCCTTGTCCCCTGGATCAGCGCCGCGCAGGAGCTCAAAACCAAGCCCACGCAGCATTCCGTCAAGGAAATGCTCTCCATCGGCATCCAGCCGGACATCCTCCTCTGCCGCACCGACCGCTTCCTCTCCCACGACATCAAGAGCAAAATCGCGCTCTTCTGCAACATCGAGGAAAAAGCCGTCATCACCGCCAAAGACGTCGACTCCATCTATGAAGTCCCCCTCGTCTTCGCGCAGGAAGGCGTAGCCCGCCTCATCCTCAAGTACTTCCATCTCGACACCAGTGAGCCTGACCTCACCCGCTGGACCCAACTCGTCCAACGCTGCTACAACCCCAAAGACGAAGTCTCCATCGCCATCGTCGGCAAGTACGTCGAATACGAAGACAGCTACAAGTCCCTCAAGGAAGCCCTCACCCACGGCGCACTCGCCGAACAGCTCAAGCTCCGCGTCACATGGATCGAAGCCGAAGGCCTGGAAGGCGAAGGCTACCAGTCCCAGCTCGAAGGCTTTGACGGCATCCTCGTACCCGGCGGCTTCGGCAAGCGCGGCGTCGAAGGCATGCTCAACGCCATCCGCTACGCCCGCGAAAACAACGTCCCCTACTTCGGCATCTGCCTCGGCATGCAGACCGCCTGCATCGAATTCGCCCGCAACGTCTGCGGCCTCCAGGGCGCCAACTCCTCCGAGTTCGACCCCGCAACGCCCCACCGCATCATCTACAAGCTCCGCGAACTCACCGGCGTCGAAGAAATGGGCGGCACCATGCGCCTCGGCGCGTGGCCCTGCGTCCTGCAGCAGGACTCACTCGCCCACCAGGCCTACGGCGCCAGGGAAATCAGCGAACGTCACCGTCACCGTTACGAATTCAATCGCGAATACGAAGCGGTCCTCACCGGTGCCGGCCTCCGCATCTCAGGAACCACCCCAGACTCCACCTATGTCGAAATCGTCGAGATCCCCGGCCATCCCTTCTTCCTCGGATGCCAGTTTCACCCCGAATTCAAATCCAAGCCGCTGGAGCCGCACCCGCTCTTCCACGCCTTCATCCAGGCCTCCTACAAAAACCGCCAAACCCACCCCAGACCGGCCGAGGCAGAGTCCGAATCCTCCGCCTCCATGCAAACCGCCGGGTAACCCCTGACTTTTCCCGTCATTCACAAGAATATGGGCGCCCCGTCCAGGCTCCGCTTGGGCGGGACCAGAGAACCTCAATACGAAAACATAAGGGGCCATAAAGCCACACCAAAAGGGAATGGTGCCGTCAGGCGCGAACACCCGCGCGCCGGCGCCTACAAGGCCCGCTCAATCCGCCGGTCCGGAACCAGCCACATCAAAGCCACCACCACATAAAGTCCCAGCGAAACCCAATGCCAGAAAAACGCAAACACAATCCCCACCCCATAAAGCACCGGCGATAGCTTCCCCTTCCAGTCCCCGCCCACGGCCTTCGCCAACTTCGACTCCTCACCCTGCGAAGCAATAATCGTCCGCTGCAAAATCCAGTAAGCAATCGCCGCCGCCAGCAGCACGCCTCCATACACCGCTGCAGGAACCGCCGCAAAATGATTCTCCCCCAGCAACCCCGTCACAAACGGAAACAGCGACAGCCAGAACAGCAGATGCAGATTCGCCCACAGAATCCCGCCCGTCGCGCACTCCAGCGTATGCAGCATGTGGTGATGGTTGTTCCAGTAAATCCCCACATAAACAAAGCTCAGCACGTAGCACAGAAACACCGGCGCCACCGGCAGCAGCGCCGCCCACCCCACTCCGTGCGGAACCTTCAGGTCCAGCACCATGATCGTGATAATGATCGCCACCACCCCATCGCTGAACGCCTCAAGCCGGTTCGTGTTCACCCAATGCCTCCTCGCGCCGCTGTCCAGATCCTAAGTCATCCTCGCCTCCGCCTCATCCAAAAACAAATGCGACCTCCCCATAGAAGAAAGGCCGCATCCTGAAGCGAAAAGCTAATGGCTAACAGCGAAAAGCTATCAAGCCACCCCCACCTTCCGCCGCAGCGAAGCCCAGAGCGCCTCCATCTGTTCCAGCGTCCGCCCCTTCGTCTCCGGAACCGTGCGCCACACAAACAGCGCCGCCAGAATGCTCATCACGCCGTAAACCCAGTACGCAAATCCATGATGGAAATGCTTCACCAGCCACGGATTGTTGTTCAAAATCGGGAAGCTCCAGCTCACTAGGTAATTCGCCACCCACTGCGCCGCAACCGCCAGCGCCATGGCCTTGCCACGAATCTGGTTCGGGAAAATCTCGCTCAGCAGCACCCAGGTCACCGGGCCCCAGGACACTGCAAAACCCGCCGTATACACCAGCATCGCCACCAGCGCCGCTATGCCCTTGCCGCCCAGCCACAGCTCTGAGCCAAGCCACAACATGCTCACCGCCATCACCAGCGCGCCCACTATCTGCAGCGGACGCCGGCCAAACCGGTCCACCGTCATGATCGCAATCACCGTGAACGTCAAATTCACCGCGCCCACAATAATCGTCTGGAACAGCGCCGCATTCGTGCTCAGCCCCATCCCCTCGAAAATAGCCGTGGCGTAGTACAGCACTACGTTAATGCCCACAAACTGCTGAAAAATCGACAGCATCAGCCCGCTCAAGATCACCAGCCCGCCAAAGCTCAGCAGTTTGCCCGACGCATGATGCTTCAGTGAAGCGCGAATCTCCGCTATCTCACGATCGCCCTCTTCCTTGGTCACCAGCTTCGCCAGCACCCCGCGCGCCCGCTCTTCATCGTTGCGCATCATCAAAAAGCGCGGCGTCTCCGGAACGAAAAACAGCAGCAGCAAAAACAACCCCGCCGGTATCGCTCCCGACAAAAACATGTACCGCCACCCAATCGTGTTCAGCCACGCATCGCCGCTGCCGCTCTTTGAAATGCCAAAGTTCACAAAGTAGATCACCAGCATGCCAAAGATAATCGCGAACTGGTTCCACGCCACCAGGTTCCCTCGCACCTTCGGCGGCGCAATCTCGGCAATGTACATCGGCGAAAGCATCGAGGCCAGCCCCACGCCAATCCCACCCAGGATGCGGTACATCACAAATGCCCACATGTAGCCCGGCCCGCCATGCCCGATCGGCGCAAACGGAAACTCCGGAGCCGAGGCGCCCAGCGCCGAAATCAAAAACAGAACCGCCGCAATCACCAGCCCGCGCTTGCGCCCGATCGTCGTGCTCACCCAGCCGCCCAGCAGCCCGCCGATAATGCACCCGATCAGCGCACTCGAAACCACAAACCCCAGCAGCGAACTCGCCGCATCCGCCTGCGCCGGGTTCGCCAGATCCGTAAACCGCGGATTGACGAAGTAAGCCCGCAAACTGTCCACCGCCCCGTTGATCACCGCCGTGTCATACCCAAACAGCAGCCCGCCCAGCGTGGCAATCAGCGTTACCAGAACCACATAACGATTCACTCGAAACATAAATCTCCCGCTCACTCCGCCAGAAACACCGCTCCCGCTCCATCCGGAAACCGTCCAGAACAACAGCCGCCGCAAGAGAAAAGCGATTTATTAGAACAGGCCCGAACCATCCCGATTCAGACCCAACACATCATAGCCCATCCCCCACACTCTCAGATAGCCCCAACTCCAAAACCGGAAAAAGCGGGTGCCCCATCCAAGCTACGCTGGGGTAGGACTGGAAAATGCCGCCATCAAAACCCAACCCATTCCACCTTTGCGTCCTTAGCGTCTTTGCGGTAGATTTCGTCTTTTGCGGATGGCACGCAAAGCACACTCCACCCCGGGAAAAAACTTTGCCGGTAATTAAACCCGAATTTTCTAAAATAGAAATAGAGAGCAAAAGGCCCGCCCAAAAGGCGGGCCTTTTCGTTTTCACCCAAAGGAGATCCCCATGCCCGAGTGCCAGTACATCCAGCGCGAATTCCGTTCCAATCAATTCTGCGAGCAGTCCGCCCAGCCCGGCTCCGCCTTCTGCACCACCCACCGGAACCGGCCCCGCCGCGACCTCCGCCGCCGCAACAACCGCCTCCGCGTCCTCTCCGCAGAAATCCCGGAAGCCTCCACCGAACGCCTCCTCGCCATCCTCTTCGAGCTCTCCGGAGCGCTCCATCGCGGCACTCTCGCACCCCTCGCCGCCCAGTCCCTCCTCATCCCCATCGCCGAGCGCCTTGACGACCTCTACTCCCGCCGCACTGGCGTATTTGTACCCGTCGAAACCGACGTCTGGTTCTAGAAATCTCCCTTAGAAGGTTAACCTGTCCCATGAAATCAACAACATCCCCACAAAAACAAGGGGAGGAATAGGTCGTTAGAGGGTTAACCTATCTCATAAAATCAACAACTTACCCACAAAAACAATGGGGGCAGTGATTCTTTTTTAAAGTCGCCCCCATCCCTGTAAATCTGCGCCGAAACCACTAAAAGGAAGGCAAAGGACCCGCAGAAGGCACTTGGAGCAAACAACCACCCCACACACCTCTGTGGTTTTTCTCTGTGCTCTCTGTGTCCTCTGTGGTGAAGGGTCTTTCTAACCGTTCCCGAGCACCGGAATGCAAGCATCTGACTGATAATCTAAGGTTATGATCAAAGGCATCACGCTTACCCGGAGCATCCGCTCCGAGGCGCATTTCGAGCGTCTCACCAGCTTCCTCGCCGCCCTCGGTTTCGAGCCCGGCAAAGGTTGGGAAGACTCCGTCAGCAAGGGCCGTCCATTCCTCGCCCCCATCGGCAATCTTGAAATTGTTCGCCCCGCGCCCAACGCCACCCGCGACTTCGGCGCAGCCTACGAAGCCGCCGAAGACTACCTCACCGGCCAGACCACCCGCGGCGCGCACGACCACATCTATATAGAAGTCGCCTCCCTTGACTCCGTCCGTCAGGCCGCCGAATCCTGGCTCGCCGCCAACCCCGCCGCCGACGCCCCGTCCAAGCCGTTAACCGAGATCGCAGACACGCACTGGAAGTCCCGCCTCTTCACCGCCAATCCCGTCCCCGGCTTCACCCTCACCTTCTGGGAATGGGCAGATCCCCTCAAAGGCAAACCCGTCGCCATCGAAGGCGACCTCTCTGCCGCCGGCATGCGCTTCGCCATCGTCACCGCCCGCTGGAACGCCGTCATCACCGACCGCCTCCTGCAGGGCGCGCTCGACGGACTCCACCGCAGCGGCGCCGCCAAGTCAGACATCACCATCGTCCGCGTCCCGGGCGCATGGGAGATTCCCTCCGCCGCCCGCAAGCTCGCCGAATCCGGCTCTGTCGACGCCGTCATCACCCTCGGCGTGCTCCTCCGCGGAGAAACCGCCCACTACGAAGCCATCTACAACGAAGTCTCCCGAGGCATCGGCCAGTCCCAGCAGGAAACTGGCATCCCCCACGCCTTCGGCGTCCTCACCTGCGAGAATCTCGAGCAGGCACTCGACCGCGCCGGCGTCAAGGCCGGCAACAAGGGCTTTGAGGCCGCACTAGCCGCCATCGAAATGGTCTCCATCCACCGCAAAATTGCTGCCCCGAAAGCAGAACTCGCCCAATGAGCGCAACCGGAAAGCGGCGCAAGGCCCGCGAACTCGCCATGCAGATGCTCTTCCAGGCAGACCTCGGCAAGCAGAACCCCGATCAGGTCCGCAAAACCTTCTGGGCCGCACGCGAAGAAGATGACTCAGACGTTCGCGGCTTCGCCGAAGACATCTTCCGCGTCGCCACCGCCCGCATCGAAGAAATCGACGCCCTCATCGAGCAACACTCCGCCAACTGGCGCCTCCAGCGCATGGCCGCCGTCGACCGCAACGTCCTCCGCATGGCCGTCGCGGAAATCATCGGCTTTCCCGGCACCCCCGCGCCCATCATCATCAATGAGGCGCTCGAAATCGCCCGCCGCTACTCCGGCCCCGACGCCATCAACTTCCTCAACGGCGTCCTCGACGCCATCGCCCGCCAGCGCTACGAGAAAAAGGCGGAAGCCTCCCAGTAACCCCTCGCGACAGTAACCACAATTCACTGGCGCACCCCATCTGCGAGTGCTAGATTGGCGCCCATGGCTGATTCCGTCACCGTCCCGGGTCCCGCAATAGCGGCCAGCACCGACGCCGCAAAACCAGCCCGCCACGCCCTACTCGTCCGCATCACCCACTGGCTCACCGCCATCAGCTCCTTCGCGCTCTTGCTCAGCGGTGGTGAAATCATCCTCTCCCATCCCCGCTTCTACTGGGGAGAAACCGGCGACGACTTCTCCCGCGCGCTCTTCCAGCTACCCGTTCCCTCCTCGCGCGACATGGTGCCCACCGGCTACCACTACGTCCTGCCCGACCAAAACGGCTGGAGCCGCGCCCTCCACTTCCAGGCCGCATGGCTCCTCGTCTTTACCGGACTTCTTTACATCCTCTGGGGCATCTTCAGCGGCCACTTCCGCCGCAACCTCCTGCCCCTCGCATCCCGGGACCGCTGGCGCGCAGTCATCGCGGACCACCTCCGCTTCCGCCGTCCGCACCCGTCAGAAGCCCACAGCTACAACCTACTCCAGCGCCTCGCTTACAGCGCGGTCATCTTCCTGCTCGTCCCGCTCACCATCTGGAGCGGCTTGTCCCTCTCGCAAACCTTCGACGCCATCTTCCCCTACGCGGTCGAATCCCTCGGCGGCTTCCAGTCCGCCCGCACCATCCACTTCTTCTGCGCCATCGCGCTCACGCTCTTCATCCTCATTCACCTCGCCATGATCGTCCGCTCCGGCTTTCTCCGCCTCACCCGCGCCATGATCACCGGCCGCGCACAGGACCAACCATGAAACCCATCACCCGCCGCCGCTTCCTCACCACCGGCATCGTCACCGTCGCCGGCGCCGCCGGCCTCTACGGAGCCGAACGCATCGCCAACCGCTACGGCCTCATCCCTCCCGACGCCGCCACCTGGTACGGCCCCGGCGAAACCCTCGACTACGACGTCCAGCGCATCTTCGGCCGCAACGCCCTGGCCCGCGAGTTCTCGCCCAGCCAGATCACCCATCCGCCTTTCCGCAACGAACTCGGCCCGCCGCTCCCAGCCGCCTATCACCAGTTCCAACAGAACGGCTTCCGCGACTGGCGCCTCAAAATCGACGGCCTCGTCTCTAATCCCACCTCGTTCTCGCTCTCAGAAATTCACAGCATGCCCGCGTGCAGCCAGATCACCATGATCTCCTGCGAAGAAGGCTGGTCCTACATCGGCGAGTGGACGGGCGTCCCACTCTCCCACCTCCTCGACCTCGCAGGCGCAAAACCCAACGCCACTTACGTCGTCTACCGTTCCATCCAGCCCGATGACTGGTGGGACAGCCTCGATATCTTCGAGGCCCGTCATCCACAAACCCTCATCGCCTACGCCATGAACGGCAAGGATCTCACCATGCGCACCGGTGCCCCGCTGCGCATGCGCGTCCCCCGCCAGCTCGGCTACAAAAGCATTAAATTCATCAACCACATCACCGTTACCGACGACATCAAACGCTTCGGGGACGGCATGGGCTCCAGCGGCCCTGCCGGCGGCTACGCCTGGTTCGCCGGAGAATAAAAAAGCCGTTGGCTGCCACATCTGGCAGTCAACGGCTCTCAACCTGAACCCCGATCTTAGCTTTACGAAAACATCTCTTTCATTTTGTCGAAAAGCCCGCTGCGGCTCGTCGGCGTATTCTCCACCGTCAGCGACTCGCTCAACTGCCGAATCAGTTCCTTCTGCACCTTGGTCAGTCGCGCGGGCGTCTGCACCACAATCTGCACAATCAAATCCCCGCGCCCGTTCGCGTTCAGGTAAGGCACGCCCTTGCCGCGAATCTTGAACTCCTTGCCGCTCTGCGTCCCCTCAGGCACCTTCAGCCGAACCTCGCCGTCCAGTGTCGGCAGCGTCAGTTCATCGCCCAGCGCCGCCTGCGGAAACGAAACCGGAACCGTGCAGTGCAGATCATGCCCCGCGCGCTCAAAAAACTTGTGCGGACTCACCGAAAGCTCAACGTAGAGATCTCCCGCCGGGCCACCGTTGCGGCCCACGTCGCCCTCGCCTTGGTAGCGGATGCGCGTGCCATCTTCCACCCCGGCAGGCACCTTCACCGAAACATTTCGCTCCTTCACCACGCGCCCATCGCCCCGGCACGTCTCGCACGGATCGGTAATCACACTGCCCGCCCCGTTGCACGCCGGGCAGGTCCGCGCAATCGAAAAGAACCCCTGCTGATAACGCACCTGGCCGCGCCCCTGACACTGCGAGCACACCGAAGGTCCGCGTCCGCCGGCTGTACCCGTGGCTTTGCAGTCCGTGCACGCCTCGCGCCGCTCAATCGTAATCTGCGTTTCCTTGCCGAAAACCGCTTCCTCAAACTCCAGCGTCAGGTCGTAGTGCAGATCGCGGCCCTTATGAACTCGCGCCGCACCACGTCCCGCGCCGCGACCGCCCATGTTAAAGCCGAAAAGATCGCCAAAAATATCCCCAAGGTCCTCAAAACCGGCGCCGGCGAAGGGATTGCCGTCAAACCCGCCCATGCCGGGCCCGCCGTTCACGCCCGCATGGCCAAACCGATCATACGTAGCGCGCTTCTGCGGATCGCTCAGCACCTGGTACGCTTCGCTGCACTCCTTGAACTTCTCTTCGGCCTCGGAATTCCCCGGATTACGATCCGGGTGGTACTGCATCGCCAGCTTGCGATAAGCCACCTTCAGATCCTGATCGCTGGCCGTGCGCTCTACTCCGAGAACTTCGTAGTAATCAACTTTTGTCACGTTTTCCGTTCTGTTCATTCCTTTGTTTGCTTCTCGTTACTCGCTACCCGGACTAGCGCCGGGCGCAACAGCCGCTCCTTGATCCTGTATCCACGGCGTACTTCTTCTATTACCTGATGATCCGGCACGTCCTCGCGCTCCACCATTTCCAGCGCCTCGTGCACCCGGGGATCAAACTGAACCCCTACCGTCGCTACCGGCTCAATCGCGAGCGAACGCAGCGACTCTTCCATCTGCTTCACAATCAGTTCCACGCCCGTCCGCAGTTGCTCCGCAGATCCTTTGGCCGAGAGCGCCAGTCCAAAATTATCCAGCACCGGCAAAAATGTCTCAATCGCATGCGCAACCGAGTAATCCCGCAGCTCGCTCCGTTCCTTGGCGTCCCGCTTCCGCGCATTCTCAAAATCGGCCTGCATGCGTAGCAGCCGCTCCTGCAATGCTTCCCGGTCCGTCACCGCGGCATCCCGCTCGGCGCGCATCCGGTCCAGTTCTTCACGCAGAATCGCAACCTCCGGCTCGGCCGGCGGCAGCGCGTTCTCGTTCTCCGCGTTCACGGCTTCATCTCCTGCGTCGCTTGTCTTTGCCGCGCCTTGCGCGGTCTCCGTTACATCCACTGCTTCCTCTTGTGCACTCTCGTCGTAAGTCTTACGGCTCATAACTCTTCTTAGTATCAATGTCTTTCCAGTGTAAATGGCGGTGACTAAAATCCCCGCCTCATCCATCCCGGCTGGTTACTGCGGTGGCTGTAATAGCCGTGTTGAAAGCTGGGCA
This sequence comes from Acidobacteriota bacterium, assembly GCA_021818585.1. Lineage (GTDB taxonomy): Bacteria > Acidobacteriota > Terriglobia > Terriglobales > Acidobacteriaceae > Acidobacterium. The sequence goes on from JAKATU010000058.1 coordinate 50,484, forward strand.
ATGTAGGAGACAGCGTTAATCGTCTCCTGATAATGAATGCGTGTCGGACCCAGCACCGCCACCGTGCCCAGGCTCTCGTCGCCCATGCGCGCCGGTGCTCCAATCAGCACCAGGTTACCCATCTCAGGCATCGCATCCTCAAGTCCTACAATCACGCGCACATGCTTCTGGCGCGCGTCCAGGTATGCCGTCAGCAGATCAATCAACCGCTGCTTCGTCTCCAGCGCAGACAGCATTACCCGCAGCCGCTCCCGGTCCTCTTCATGCGAGAGCAGATTCCCCACGCCCTCCACATAGATCTCCGGGCTGGCACCGGAAGCGTCATCCAGAGCGCCTTTTGCCTGCAACTCCTTCAACGACGAAAGGATACGGTCGTACTCGCTCCGCTCCGCTTCCAGCCGCTGGTTGACCTCGGCTCGAATCGAATCAATCGGCCAGCCATGGAAATTCTCGTTCAGATATCGGCTGCAAATCTCCAGATCCGAACTGCCCAAATCCTTATCCAGCAGCAACATGCGGTCCAGCACAACGCCCGCCAGCGTCACCACCACGGCCAGCACGCGATTCGGCGCCAGCCGTGAAAAATGAATATGCTCCAGCACGTGCGTCTCTTTCATCGTTGAAAACGCAATGCCTACCCCGCTTGAAAGCAGTGCCAGCACATGCGAGGTCCGCTCCAGAAACTGCTGACTCGTATGGATTCCCGAGAAATTCTCGTCAATCTCGGCCCTCCGCTCCGTCGAAAGCTCCAACGGCCGCTGCGCCGCCAGCCCAAGCTGCTCCACATAAAACCGAAACGCCCGAGGCGTAGGAATCCGCCCAGCAGAAGTGTGCGGCTGCTCCACCAGCCCGCTTTCTGCCAGCGCCACCATCACGTTGCGAATCGTCGCCGCGCTCATCCCGTTTCGCGACGCAAAATCGCGCGCAACCGACTGCGAAGAAACCGGCTCGCCCGTTTCAATGTAATGCTCGACAATAGAATTCAACACCAGCCGCTCGCGGGGACTGATGCGTGTCTCTGGAGCCATAGGCCATTCCGCCTGCCCCTGTGGCAAGCTCTAAGCTTAGTGTAGGGACCGCTTCTGGCAGGGTCAATCATCCGAAGACCCTTACAAAACCATCCAAACTACCATACGGAGGAACCGAAAAACCCGGGAGTCGCATGCCCTTCCTGCATCCAGCCGTCATTGCAGCCCTCATCCTCACCCTCGCGCCCGTCTTCGCATTCGGCTTTGCGGGCGAGCGCATCGCGGCCTCACTCCACCGCCTGCCCCTCTGGATCCGCATCGCTCTACCCGCCATCTTTGTCCTTCCCTACCTCACCGTCAACCTCCCATCCGGAGACCTCCATCCCGGTTGGTTCCTGCTCTACCTGCTCGTTCCTTCCGGCATGGCCGCGCTCGAGACCCTCGCCGCCCGTCTCGATCCGGAACAACGCGGCCACTGGCTCGACGCACTCGTCTTGCTGCCTCTCGGCATCGCCGTCGATCTACGCCTGCTCCAGCTCGCCTGGCCAGTTGGAACCGCCGTCACCGGTAAGCTCATCCTGCTCGACTCCGCCCTCTACGCTATCCTCGGACTGCGCCGCCTGTCCGGCGTCGGCTTCGACCTCCGCCCGCGCCTCAGCGACCTCAAAACCGGCCTCCGCGAATTCCTCTCCTACGCCCCGCTCGCCATCCCCATCGGACTCGCGCTGCACTTCCTCGCGTTGCACCGCCACGTCGCCCATCCCCGCCTCATCGCCCCACTTTGGCTCTTCTCATTCTTCGCCGTCGCCCTGCCGGAAGAAATCTTCTTTCGCGGCTGGATACAAAACCTCCTCGAACGCCGCATCGGTCCGCGCTGGGCGCTCTTTGTCACCTCCGCGCTCTTCGGCCTGTCCCACTTCAACAAGCGCAGCGGCATCTTCAACTGGCAATACGTCATCCTTGCCGCTCTCGCCGGCATCTTTTACGGACGAGCCTGGCGTCAGAATCGCCGCGTCGGTGCATCCGCCATCTGCCACGCCACCGTGGACACCATCTGGGGCGCGCTCTTCTGGCGCCCCTATTAAGAAGACGAACGAATCCGATGCGCGGCATGCGCATGGTAGTCGATATACCCCAGGCCCACCCGCATATGATGCTGCACCGCATTCGGCACCGTCACCGCAATGCAGATGCCTAATATCCCGTGCGCCAACCCCAGCGTGTACAGGTTCCGGTAGCGCAAAAACAGCACGCAGGAAATCAACCCCCACACCAGCGTCAACGGCATCAGCACCGGGTTGGGAATATGCGCGCAGGTAAACATCACGACCGCCGTCACCACCGCCCGCCTCGGCGTCAGCCCCAGCCTCAACAGCCGCAGCTGCACGTAGCCCTGCAGAATAAACTGCTGCAGCAACGCCCAGACCACATACCCCGAAACATGAATCAGAAACGGCGGCGGGCTATATAACGGGTGATACGTCCCCGCATCCCGCGCCAGCAACACCGCAAGCGCTGCCAGCGTCAGCGCGACCGCCACGACCCACAGCGAAGACAAAAAGCCGCGCAGCCCCAACCCCGAATCGTGCCACAAATCCCGCCGCAGCACGCTCGAACCAATAATGAAAGCAAACCCCACCCAGTACAGCCAGTGCTGCGACACTTGCGGCGACCAGATCACCGCCAGGATCAGCCCGTAACCAACCACCAACTCAAACAGGTCGCGCCTGCCCGATCCCTGCTTCACCTTGGACGAAACGCCATCCACAACCTCAGACTAACCCCAATCTGTCGCAAGAAAAACTAGGGCACGGCCAAAGCCGTCCCCGTATCCAGATTCGCCACCCGTCTATTGCAGCAGCGTGCCGGTCTCCGGCTCTTCCTTGGCCTCTTCCGGCGGAATCACCACCGACGCGGCCACCTTGTCTTCCTTGTCCAGGTTCAGTAGCCGAACGCCCTGTGTCGAACGTCCCGCCGCGCGCACGCCCTTCGTGTCAATGCGGATGATCTTCCCGTACTGGCTGATCACCACCAGCTCCGACGTATCGTCCACCAGTTGGATTGAAACCACCTTGCCGTTCTTCGCCGTGGTCTTCAAGTTGATCACGCCCTTGCCGCCGCGCGTCTGCAACCGGTATTCATCCACATCCGTACGCTTGCCGTAGCCGTGCTCCGTCACGCTCAGGATCAGGCACGCGCAAGCCTTGCCGTCTTCGCCCACACCGCGATCCCTCGGCGTTGCCGCCATGCCCACAACGTAGTCGGCCTTGCCGAGGTCGATGCCGCGAACGCCGCGAGCCGGACGCCCCATCGACCGCACATCATTCTCATCGAAACGAATCGCCATGCCGTTATGCGTCGCCAAAAACACGATCTGGCTGCCGTCCGTGATCGTCGCCTCCACCAGTTCGTCTTCCTTGTCGATGCCGATCGCAATAATTCCGCGCGCCATCACATTCGAGAAGTCCTTCAGTGGAGTCTTTTTCACCGTGCCATGCCGCGTCACAAAGAAGATGTACTTGCTCTCTTCCGTCAGGTCGCGCACAGCCATAATCGCGCGCACCTGCTCGCCGGCCTGCAGGTTCAACAGGCTCGCAATCGACTTGCCCTTGCCCGCCGCACCCACGTCAGGAATCTCATACACCTTCAGCCAGTACACGCGGCCCGTATTCGTAAAGCACAGCAGGTAGGCATGCGTGGAATCTACCAGCAACTGCGCCACAAAATCCTCGTCACGGGTCTTCATGCCCATGCGCCCCGTACCGCCGCGCTTCTGCTGCCGGTACGTCGAAATCGGGGTCCGCTTCAAATATCCCGAGTGCGAAACCGTAATCGCCACCTGCTCGTCGGCAATCAGATCCTCGAGATGCAGCTCCGCCGTCTCATCCACAATCTGCGTGCGCCGCTCGTCGCCGTAGGTCTTCCGAACCTCTTCCAGCTCCTTCACAATCACGCCGCGTAGCTTCTTCTCTGACGCCAGAATCGACTCATACTCCGCAATCCGGTCCCGCACATCCGCCAGTTCCTTCAGCAGTTCGTCGATCGAAAGCTGCGTCAAGCGGTAGAGCTGCAACTCCAGAATCGCATCAATCTGCCGATAACTCAGCGTCAGCGTCGGCTCAATCATCGTCGCCGGATCAATCGCATACTTCATCGGATCCAGCTTCACGCCCGCCAGCGCCTGCCCGCGCACCGTAATCGTCCGGCCCGAGAAGAACTGGAACAAATTCTCACGCGCATCCGCACGAGAGCTCGACCCGCGAATAATCTTGATCGCGTTGTCCAGGTGATCCAGCGCAATCTGGTAGCCCAGCAGAATGTGCTCGCGCTCCCGGGCCTTCCGCAGCAGGAACGCCGTTCGCCGCCGCACCACATCCACTCGATGATCAATAAAATGGCGAATCGCATCCGGCAGCGGAAGCTCCTTCGGCTGCCCGTTCACCACCGCCAGAAAGATCATCGAGAAGCTTTCCTGCATCTGCGTGTGCTTGTAAAGCTGGTTCAGCACAATCTGCGCCTCGGCCCCGCGCTTCAGCTCGATCACAATGCGCATGCCGTCGCGATCGCTCTCGTCCCGGATGTCCGAGATATCGTCAATCACCTTGTCGTTCACCAGCTCCGCGACGCGCTCAATCAGCTTTGCCTTGTTCACCTGGTAAGGAATCTCGGTCACCACAATCGAGCCGCGCCCCTGCGCCATCTGCTCAACCGAGGCCTTCGCGCGCATCAGGAACCGGCCACGGCCCGTCTCGTACGCCTTCGCGATCCCGCCGCGTCCGTAAATAAAGCCGCCTGTCGGGAAGTCCGGACCCTGCACATGCTTTAGCACCTCGGCCAGCCCGGCCTTCGGATTATTCACCAGTTCAATCGTCGCGTTGATCACCTCGGTCAGATTGTGCGGCGGAATATTCGTCGCCATGCCCACCGCGATGCCGTTCGAACCGTTCACAATCAGGTTCGGAATCCGCGTCGGCAGAACCACTGGCTCCTGCGTCGACTCGTCATAGTTAGGCGTGAAGTCCACCGTCTCCATGTCGATATCCGCCAGCATCTCGCCCGCAATCCGCATCATGCGGCACTCGGTGTAACGCATCGCAGCCGGAGGATCGCCGTCCACCGAGCCAAAGTTACCCTGCCCGTCAATCATTGGGTAGCGCAGGCTGAAGGGCTGCGCCAGGCGCACCAGCGTGTCATAAATCGCTGAGTCGCCATGCGGGTGATACACACCCATCGCCTGCCCCACGACCTTCGCGCACTTCGTGTACTTCTTGTTATGCTGCAGCCCCATCTCGTGCATCGTGTACAGAATGCGCCGATGCACCGGCTTCAACCCGTCACGCACATCAGGCAGCGCGCGGCCAATAATCACCGACATCGAATAGTCGAGATACGACCGTCGCATCTCGTCTTCAATGTTGATCGGCACAAGGTTCATCGCACCGACGGTGTTGTCACCGCCGGATCCATTGCCAAGGGGGAGCTGGGGATTCTGATCGTCTGCCATAAATATTTGCCGGTAATCGCCCGCGATGAGCTCAGGAGAATGAAAATGGGGCGAAGACTATCTCTATGATAAATCATGGCTTAGCTCTCGTACAGCGCCCCACGCCACCCGCCTCCGGACCGCATTGAAATCAGTAGCTTAGGCCCCGTGTACACGCATGCACCCACCCCTGCTACGCGTACAAGCGCTTCATCCTCCCGTATTACACTGACCCTTACACTCTGCTCTCATCATGTCCAGGCCCCCTGTCCAGCGCCTCCGCAAATTCCGCTTCAACACACCCCAGCGAATCGCAGCCATGCTGCTTCTCATGTTCGCCACCCAGTGCGTGTACCTCATCGGCGTCAACCCGCCCACCCCGCACGGCATCCTGTTGGCAGCCTGTGGAAGCCAGCTCTGGGCCTCATCGTCAGCGCCGGCGCTCAATCCCGCCGTCTGCCCCGCAACCCCTGCCGGCGTCCTGGCCTTCCGCGCCGCGGGACTTCCCCTGGCCATCCACAACTGGCGCTTAGGCAACCCCGCCGACGCGCAGCCGGCCAATCTCTTCCTCACCCTCAGCCATCTCACCCTTTGGCTTAGCCTGCCGTTTCTGCTTGCGGGCATTGGCCTCGGCGCTTGCCTCTGGTGGGTCACACGCCGCCTCTTCGGCGACGCAGGAGGCTACGCAGCCCTCGGCCTCTACTGCTTCACGCCGCCCATTCTCGTCAGCGCATCCCTCCCCAACAGCGCCATCCTCACCGCCTTCGGACTCTTCTCCGCCATCTACGCCGCCATCGGCGTAGCTCATGCCATGCAGGGACCGCGGCGCAAATGGCGCAAGCGCATCATCCTCCTCGCCGTCACTCTCGGCTTCACTGCCGCATCCAGCGTCGCAGCCTTCCTGCTCGCGCTCCTCATCGGTATCCCGGTGCTCACATGGCTTGCTGAAGACCGTCGCAAATACGTACCCGTCCTCACTCTCATCGCCATCGCCGGAGCGCTGTTCATCTTTCTCGCCGCCCACGGCTTCCAGTTCGCGGCCTTCGCGCTGTTCCTGCACTTCATGCCAGCAGCCATTCACGCCCGGCATTTACCCCACTTCGCGCTCAGCTTCGCCACCGCTCCCATCCGCATCGCCATTCTCGCCGCCATCATCGGCTATGCCGCGACTCGACGCGCACGCTACTTCGGCAACACCGCCCCGCTCTGCATCTCCGTCCTCCTGATCCTCCTTGCCTTCACCACCATCGCACCAACCGCCTGGCTCTGGGCTATCCCGTTCCTGCTCACCTTCCTCGGCGGCATTTACGCCGACCTGCTCGAATCCCGCATCCGCGTACCCTTGATTGTCTTCTGCATCGCCCTGATCTTCTTCCAGGGAATGGTCTCCCTCGGCGCTCTCAACGGAATCCTCGCATCGCAACTCTAAACACTTTTAATAGGTAGCCAGCGTGACCTTCAGCACCTGTACGCCAGACGTAAAATTCAACCCGTAGTCCGTCTGGTCTCCATTCCATATCCGCTTAAAATGCCACTGGCTCCCCGCGTACTGCCCCTGCTGCACCTCCACAAACTGCCGCTGTAGTCCGCTCGCCGCATCCGCCACTTTAAAATCCACCCGCGCATGCACCGCCGTCACCAGAAACTCATTCGGCCCCAGTTGCGCCACCATCGCTCCCCCATCCGGCGGCTGGTTTCCCTTCGGCTTCATCCCATTTCCAAACTGCGGCATCCCATACTCCACCACCACGTCCCACTTTCCAAAGTGCAGCGTCTGCGTATGCACCGCCGGATCTTCCGAAACCGCCTGCACCTTGCCCTCAAAGTTCAGCTTCGCAATCACCCTGTCCATCGGCTCAAATATCCGATAGTTCAGCCCAAACGGAGCCACCGTCTTCGCATCGATCTTCCTCGCACCAAGCGGGTAATTCACGTAGCCCGTCGCATCCATGCCAAACGGCGAAAAACCAATCGCCCCATGCCCCAGCGCAGCAAAAAAGTACCGCGCATACAGCCCCTTATTACCCGTCTCCGGAACAAACATCGCATTATCAGGCCGGTCGTAAAGATCCAGTTCCTTCGTATACCGCCGGTAGTCCGGCATGTAGATATCCGGAGCCAGCAAATCAATCGATGGCGCGGCCGCCTTCCAGATGCGAATATTCATCGGCATCGGCCCTCCGCTGTCATATCCCCCCGGATATAGAGCATGGAACGGGTCCGGCAGCGCCGCATTCACATACAACGGCAGCGGATTCACCGCCTTGCCCGCCGCCGCCACAAAGTTCACATAGCGCGCAATCGACCACGCCTGAAAGTACTCATTCGCGTCCGCGCCAAACACCTGCGCCCATGTCCCCGGAGCCTTGTGCATCGCCGCCAGCAGCTTCTCCGGCACTGGCCCGTCAAACAGCTTCTGCGCCGCCGGCGAGTAGTCCCGATCCGTCCCATACGCGCCGGTTTCGTTCTCCACCTGCACCATGATCACCGTGTGCTGCGGATCGAGCCGCTTCAAATCCCCCATCAGATCCGCAAAAGCCCTCGCATCGGCATGCATCGCAAACGTCGAGTAAGGCGAAAGCGAATCCACCTTCTTCCCCTGCGCATTCACCACATGCGGCGCCTGCGTTTCATTCAGCTTGATAAACCGCGGCGTATAGTGCCCGCTGCCGTTCTTCCATGTGCCAAACCACAGCAGCACCAGATGGACCTGGTGCGCCCGCGCCCCGCGCAGCAGAGCTTTCAGCACCGAGTCGTCAAACCGCCCCTGCACCGACTCAAACTGCTCCCAGTAAATCGGCATCTCCACCGTGTTCGCGTGCAATTCCTCCATTACCGGCCAAACCTCCGGCAGCATCGCCGGCCACGCGCTCGAATTATTCACCTGCGCGCCCAGCATCAGGTACGGCGCGCCATTCACAAACAGCGCATAGTGCCCATTCCGGCGCACCAGCTTCGGCATGGGCGCGGGATTCCCTCCCGAAGCGGCAAAAGCTGCAGCGCCGCCCACAACTGGACCGAGCAAGAAGAAAATCTTCCAAAACGTTTTAGCAGATAGTATCGATAGGGTTCGCATGGCAGGAGCGATTATCCCACAGCCGCCCCACGCCACGACATCCCCACCGCCACCCGCCCGTCACTTTCCATCCCGCCACCGAACCTTTAGACTCCAGACAAATGCCCAGCAAGGATCCCAACGCCGAACGCCTCATCAGCGCCACGCGCTCCGAGGAAGAAGATTCCTTCGAACTCAAGCTCCGGCCCCGGAAACTCAGCGAATTCATCGGGCAATCCAAGGCCAAGGAACAGCTCGCCATCGCCCTCGAAGCCGCAAAATCACGCGGCGAGGCCGTCGATCACGTCCTCCTCTTCGGCCCTCCCGGACTCGGCAAAACCACCCTCGCCTCCATCATCGCCATCGAGCTTGACGTAGGCTTCCAGCAGACCTCCGGTCCCGCGCTCCAAATCCAGGGCGACCTCACCGCCATCCTCACCAACCTGCGTGAAAAACAAGTCCTCTTCCTTGACGAAATTCATCGCCTCCAGCCCGTTCTCGAAGAAAAGCTCTACACCGCGCTCGAAGACTACAAACTCGACATCATCATCGGCCAGGGCCCCGCCGCGCGCACCCACGTCATGGAAATCCGGCCCTTCACCTTTGTGGCCGCCACCACCCGGCCCGGCCTGCTTTCCTCGCCCCTGCGCTCGCGCTTCGGCATCCTGCTCCGCCTCGAGTTCTACACAGACGACGAGCTACGCTTCGTCGTCGAGCGCTCCGCAGAAGTCCTCAACGTCCCCATCGACCAGGACGGCGCCGCCGAAATCGCCATGCGCGCCCGTGGCACACCGCGCATCGCCAACCGCCTCCTCCGCCGAGTCCGCGACTTCGCACAGGTGCGCGGCTCCGGCGTCATTGACCGTCCCACCGCCATGCAAGCCCTCGAAATGCTCGAGGTCGACGCCCACGGATTCGACGATCTCGACCGCCGCCTTCTCATGACCATCATCGAAAAATACGACGGCGGCCCCGTCGGCCTCAACACCCTCGCCGCCACCCTCGCCGAAGAGCAGGACGCGCTCGAAGAAGTCTACGAACCATTCCTCATCCAGCGCGGATTCCTCGAGCGCACACCCCGAGGCCGCATGGTCACCCGCGCCGCCTACGAGCACTTCAACCTGCCCCCACCCCGCCGCGCCAACACTCTTTTCTAGGCGATCCCCACCCGGCCCTGCCGCATCTCTCTTATGAACCACCCCCACTGGAGAACCCCATGGCTCGCACTGAATCTCTCATGAAAGACCTCGGCACCACCGCACCCGACTTCACCCTCCCCGACGTCGTCACAGGAAAATCCGTCTCCATAGCCGACACGCGCGGTCCCAAAGGCCTCCTGGTCATGTTCCTCTGCGCCCACTGCCCCTTCGTCAAGCATCTCGAGCAGGCCATCGCAAACTTCGCCAGCGAATACTTCGGCAGCGGCAGCGTCGCCATCAGCAGCAATGACGCGGTCGCCTACCCCGATGACGCACCCAGCGAACTCGCCGCGCAGGCAAACCGCCTCAACTTCACCTTCCCCTATCTCTATGATGAACCCCAGCAGGCCGCCCGCGACTATCACGCCGCCTGCACCCCCGACTTCTTCCTCTACGACGCCAACCTTGCCCTCGTATATCGCGGCCAGTTTGACGCCAGCCGTCCCGGCAACGGTATTCCCGCCACCGGCAGCGACCTCCGCGCCGCATTCGACGCCGTGCTCGCCGGCCAGCCCGTCAGCCCCGACCAGGTCCCCGGCCTCGGCTGCAGTATCAAGTGGAAGGCATAGCCTTCTCACGCCAAAATCAAAAGGCGCGCCCAATGCGGATGCGCCTTTCTCTATTTCGTATCCAACATAGTTATAGTTTCAGTGACTTCAGGTACTCCCGGAACTGCGGACCCAGGTCATCCCGCCTCAGCGCATAATCCACCGTCGCCGTCATCAGCCCCAGCTTGTCTCCGGCATCGTACCGCTTGCCCTCAAAACTGTAGCCGTACACCTTTTCCTTCTGCAGCAGGCCCTTGATGCCGTCCGTCAGTTGCAACTCGCCGCCAACACCCAGCGGAGTCTTCTCCAGCACCTCGAAAATCTCCGGCGTCAAAATATATCGCCCGATGATCGCATGCTTCGACGGAGCATCCGCCATCTTCGGCTTCTCCACCAGACCCTTGACATCGATCACGCGCGGATCACCCTTCATCAGCTCACCATCCAGCACGCCATAAGCAGAAATGCCCGGGCCTTCCACGATCTGCGTCGCCAAAATCGAGCCCTGCACCTTCTCAAATACATCCACCATCTGCTTCAGGCACCCTACCTTCGCGTCAATCACATCGTCCGGCAGAATCACCGCGAACGGTTCATCACCCACCAGGTCGCGCGCCATCAGCACCGCATGCCCCAGGCCCATCGCTTCCTTCTGCCGCACGTACGACAGATTCACCATGTTCGATACATTCCGCGAAACCGCCAGCAACTCTTTCTTGCCGCGCTTCTCCAGCATCGTCTCCAGCTCATAGCTCACGTCAAAGTGGTCTTCAATCGCTGACTTGCCGCGTCCCGTCACAATCACAATCTGGTCACAACCAGCCGCAATCGCCTCTTCCACCCCATACTGGATAATCGGCTTATCCACCAGCGGAAGCATCTCTTTGGGAATCGACTTCGTCGCCGGAAGAAAACGGGTTCCAAATCCCGCGGCCGGAAATACTGCTTTACGCACCTTCGTCTTCGTCATTCGTCTCTGGCTCACCTTTCACACATAGTGTTTGTTTTTCGTTGCGCGTCTAACGCGCGTCGGAGGGAAGATACTACACCCACAAAAATCGATTCGTTCACTCGTAATATGCGCGCTGAACGCTCACCGTCACTCGACCCGCTTTCTGCCCGTTTCTCACCCATGTCAGACAAAGCAGTGTGAACTGTCAACGGCAGACTTGTCTACCCGCAAAATCCTCGCAGCCATCTCGTGGGGCAAACTACCTCGCCCCGGCAGGCTGCGCAGCCAAATCATCGAGCAATATTCGAATCTCCGCCATCATCCCCTCCGCGTCCAGCGTCGTCAGCGGAAACTTCAATACGCCCTGCGGCGTAAACTGCGCACCGCGCTTCGCATTCTTTGAGACCAGCTTCATCAGCACGCCCGGATCAATCCCCGCCTTCTCCGTAAACCGTATGTGAACTTGCTCCCGCTTGCGCTCCACCTGCGCAATGCCCATCCGCTCGCACGCAATCCGTAGCTCCGCTGCATCCAGCAGGTGCTTCACGCCCACCGGCAGATCGCCGTAGCGATCCTCCATCTCGCCGCGAATCTCTCCAATCGTCCGCTCATCCTGCGCGCCCGCAATCTGCTTGTACATCCGCAGCCGCTGGTTCTCTTCCTGTATGTAACTCTCATCGATACGTAAAGGAATCCCAAGGTTCAGCTGCGTCACAGGACGCTCCACCGTCTCCTGGCCCTTCATCCGGTTTACGGCCTCTTCGAGCATCGTCGTATACAGCTCAAAGCCCACGGCCTCAATGTGCCCGCTCTGCTCGCCGCCCAGCATATTGCCCGCGCCCCGCAGCTCCAGGTCCAGCGCCGCAATCTTAAAGCCCGCACCGAGATCCGAAAATTCCTTCAGCGCCGCCAGCCGCCGCCGCGCAATCTCCGTCAACTCCTGCTCCGGCGGAATCAGCAGATACGAATACGCACGCCGGTTCGACCGTCCCACCCGCCCACGTAACTGATACAGTTCCGAAAGCCCGTGCCGGTCCGCCCGATTGATCAAAATCGTATTCGCCAGCGGAATATCCAGCCCGTTCTCAATAATCGAAGTCGCCACCAGCACGTCGTACTCGTGATTCATGAAGGCAAGCATCACCCGCTCCAGCTCCGACTCGCCCATCTGCCCGTGTCCAACCGTAATGCGCGCATGCGGCACCAGTTCCTGTATCTTCGCCGCAATCTCGTAAATAGTTTCCACCCGGTTGTGGACGAAATAAACCTGACCGCCACGCTCCAGCTCCACTTCAATCGCAGACCGCACCAGCTTCTCGTCAAACTTCGCCACAATTGTCTGGATCGCCATCCGGTCCTTCGGCGGCGTCTCAATCACGCTCATGTCCCGCAGCCCCACCAGAGACATATGCAGCGTCCTCGGAATCGGCGTCGCAGACATCGTCAGCACATCCAGTTGCGCCCGCAACTGCTTCAACCGCTCCTTATGCCGAACCCCAAAGCGCTGCTCCTCGTCCACAATCAGCAGCCCAAGGTCATGAAACTTCAGATCCTTTGAGAGCAGCCGGTGCGTGCCGATCAGAATGTCGATCTCACCCACCTCCACCCGCTCAATAATCTTCTTCTGCTCCTTCGGCGTCCGAAAGCGCGACAACATCTCGATATGAATCGGAAACTGCTTGAACCGCTTCTTGAACGTCTCAAAGTGCTGGAAGCTTAGCACCGTCGTCGGCGTCAGCACCGCCACCTGCTTGCCGTCCTGCACCGCCTTGAATGCCGCGCGCATCGCCACTTCCGTCTTGCCGTAGCCCACGTCCCCGCACAGCAGCCGGTCCATCGGCGTCGTCGACTCCATATCACGCTTGATGTCTTCAATCGCAGACATCTGGTCGTCCGTCTCGTTGTAATCAAACGAGTCTTCAAACGCCCGCTGAAACTCGTTGTCCGCCGAGTACGAATGTCCCTGCGCCGCCTTGCGCTGCGCATACAGCTTCAGCAGATCATCGGCCATGTCCTGCATGGCCTTCTTCACGCGCGCCTTGGTCTTTGCCCACTGCTGCGTGCCCAGCTTGTGCAGCACCGGCGCCGGGCCAGACTCCGTCGACCGGTACTTCTGAATCAGATCCAGCCGCGTGAGCGGAACATACAGCTTCGCGTCATCCGCAAACTCCAGGATCATGAAGTCCAGCTTCATGTTGTCCTGCGCAATCTCCTTCAGCCCCAGGTAGCGTGCAATCCCGTGCTCCACATGCACCACATAGTCACCAACGGCAAGATCGCGAAAATCCGAAAGAAACGCTGAAGTCTTTGACTTCCTCGGCGCAGGACGCGCCATCACATCCACGTCGTCGTTCAAATCGTTAGCGCCAAAAATCACCAGGTTGGCATCCGGAAGGCTCACGCCCGTTGCAATCGGAGCGCGCAGAATAATCGGCGTGCGCAAATCCCCACCCAGGTGGCTCGCCTCGTCATACATCGTCTCGCTGCCCGCATGCATCACGCGGCTACCCAGCCGGTACGGCAGCTCATATTCGCGCAGCAGCGTCGCCAGCCGCTCCACCTCGCCCTGGTTCGGAGCCGCCAGCAGCATCCGCGTCTCCTGCTGCATCAGGTTCCGCACCTGCTCAATAAACGCCGGAATCAACCCATGAAAACGCAGCGTCGGTCGCGATGCAAACGGAATCTCGCCCAGCGTCTCATCGTCCTCCAGCAAATCCACCGCGCCCAGTTGGTCCACATCCAGCCCCGGATGCGACTTCCGCTGCGCCTCCATCAGCTCCGGTCGAAAATATATGTCCTCCGGCGTAATCAGCGAACCAATGCTCGACCGCTCATGCCGCTGCTGCACCTTATTCCACCAGCGATCCACCTGGTTCTGGATCATCGCCGGCTCTTCCACAAACAACACGCACTTCTTGAACAAATCCAGCAGCGACTTCGTCGCTCCCGCCACCGGCGAAAAAAACTCCCAACCCGGAAACACCGAAACGCCGCCTGCGGCCACCATCTCCGCCACCATTTCAGCGTCGCCCTGCGCGTCAACCTTTACGCCGCTCAGCTTGGCATGCACCGCCGCCAGCAGCTTCTCCGTCACGGGAGTCTCCGTCAGCGGCAGCAGCCGCGTCACGTCCAGCGGGCTCTGCGACCGTTGCGTCTCCGGGTCAAACTTCCGCATCGTGTCAATCTCATCGCCAAAAAACTCAATGCGCACCGGCCGGTCCGCTTCCGGCGAATACACATCAAGGATCCCGCCCCGGCGCGCAAACTGCCCCGGCATCTCCACCACGTCCACCTGCGAGTAGCCTACGGAAGCCAAATGCGTCAGCAGCAGCTCCACGTCCACTTCCTCGCCCCGTCGCAGCACCTGCGCCAACCCGCCATAAAATGGCGCGTCAAACAGCTTCATCGCAGCCGCTTCCACCGGCGCAATCACAATCGCCGCCGCGCCCGTCGCAATCTTCCACAGCGTCGTCGCCCGCTGCTCCTGCAACTCCGGATGCGGAGACATATTCTCAAAAGGAAGCACATCATGCGCTGGCAGCTTCAGCACCTGATGAGGATCCAGCGCACCCGTCAGTTCGCAGCCCGCCCGCAGCGCCAGATGCATCGCGTCGGCGGCCTTGTTGTCCGCCACCACCAGTACCACCGGCGCCTTCGCCGACCGCGCCAGCAGCGGAATATACAGCGACCGCGCCGTCGAAGTCAGCCCGGAAACACGCCTCCGCCCGCGCCCAAGGCTCAGGTGCCTCTGGGCCTGCTCAAAAGAATCTGTATGTTCCAGCTCACCCAGTAGGTCGCGGACAAACGGCAGAATCATGCATCTCTAAGTTTACCCGCAACGCCGTCACGCCACCCTCCTCTGACTATCCGTCAAAACTTCTCAGTCCTTTCACGAATCCCCGCACCATCTCCGTCATCGAATTTCACTGAGGGCTTAATACTTATGCCAAAGATCATCCGTTTCCATCAACTCGGTGGCCCCGAAAATCTCATAATCGAAGAAGCTCCCACCCAGCAACCGGGCACGGGAGAACTCCGCCTCCGCGTCGAAGCCGTCGGCCTCAACCGCGCCGAGTCCATGTACATGCATGGCCGCTACTTCGAGCAGCCCCAGCTTCCCTCACGCATCGGGTATGAAGTTGCCGGTGTTGTCGAAGCCGTAGGCACCGGCGTCGACGCCAAACTCGTCGGCCAGCGCGTCTCCACCGTGCCCGGCTTCTCGCAGAACCGCTACGGAGCACTCGGCGAAGAGGCCATCGTCCCCGCCTACAGCGTGCAGCCTTACCCCGCCCAGTTCACACCCGCCCAGGGCACAGCCATCTGGATGCAATACCTCACTGCCTACGGCGCGCTCAAGCTCTACGGCAAAATCCAGCCCGGCGAGTTCGTCCTCATCACCGCCGCTTCCAGCAGCGTCGGTCTCGCCGCCATTCAAATCGTCAAGGCCGAGGGCGCCATCGCCATCGCTACCACCCGCCACTCCAACAAGAAAAAGGAACTCCTTGACCTCGGCGCCGACCACGTCATCGCCACCGAAGAGGAGGACATCGTTGAGCGTGTCAAGGCCATCACCGGCGGCAAAGGCGCGCGCGTAATCTTCGATCCCATCGCCGGTTCTTTCGTCGAGAAGCTCGCCGAGTGCGCGGCCCCCGGCGGCATCATTTTCGAGTACGGCGCGCTTTCCCTCGAACCCACGCCTTTCCCGCTCCTCACCGCCATGACCAGGGCGCTCTCCATGCGCGCCTATACCCTCATGGAGTTCACCCAGAACCCGCCAGTCCTTGAGGAGGCGGTCCGCTACGTCACCGAGCGACTGCAGAATGGTCGCTTTGCACCCAAAATCGCAAAGACCTTCCCCTTCAGCCAGTCCGTCGAGGCATATCAATACCTCGAATCCAACCAGCAAATCGGCAAAATCATCATCACTGTCCCGTAAACCCCATCCCGAAAAGCAAAAGAGCCGTACACGCTTCGTGTACGGCTCTTCCTTCCACCTTCGCTAGCCACTATCGGCGGCATGCAGCTACAAACTCTTTCAACTAAGCTTTGGTCTCGCTCTGGGTCGTCACCGAGTCGCTCTTGGCAGCGGTATTCTCCTGCTTGGCAGGCTCCGTCGCGCCCTTGATGCCCTCTTTGAAGCCGCGCAACCCTTCGCCCAGTCCCTTGCCCAGCTCAGGCAGTTTGCGCGGACCAAATACCAGCAGCGCAATCACAAGAATGATGATCAGATGGGTCGGTGTAAACAGATTATCGAGCATTGCATGAACCTCCCGCGCTCAGCTCTCAAGACCCCAGGCGCGATGGGAAATATCTAACGCTATTGTCTCACACGGCCAGGCCGCGCACGCATTCTTGCCACAATACCCTCTACGCCCCCAGACGCCATTCCGGATTCAGCCCAGACCGCCCCAAAGCTCAGAGCGAACAGCTAAAAGGCCATCGGCTGCCCTCAATTCGCCTTCAGCCGAGCCTTCAGCGCCGCCGAAACCTTCTCATAAAACGTCTGCAAGTCCTCCGCTGGCCCCATCGTCAGCCGCCGTTGCACCTTCAGCAGCGGATAAAGCTGCGAGCCGTGCACATCCAGCGCCGGCATCGACATCTTGCTCCCCGGATACACGCTCATCACCCAGTCTGCCGGGTGATTATGCCGGAAAACCTCCCCAAAGTAGCTCCCCCAAAGCTTTGTCGCCCACTCCAGGTCGCTGCCCGCCACCGGACCCTCCGCCGCCAAAACCGTCTCCAGCCGTGCCACGCTCTCCGGCGAAAAATCCAGTATCATCCCGTGCGACGTCGCCGCCTGGCGCACCGCCTCCTCGGCAAATGCACCCATCATCGACTCCAGCGAGTCGAACTCCTGTTCAGAAAACCTGTCTATCCCTGTCATTTCCCCTATAAGATTACTCTTAATCGCCTTTTCTGCCCGAATGGTCTTTCCCCGCCACCGGGACAGGAGGCGTCGGCTCCATGTATCTTGAAGTTTTGGAACGTCGCCTGCCCGCGCGGCCTCGGGCGATGCAGTTTCGGGAGGTTTCACCGTTTTGAAATTCGTGCGCACCTTGCTTCTCGCGCTGCTCTTCGGTGCAGCTAAGCTGCCCGCTCTCGCTCAGGCGCAGTACACTCCGCCTTCGGTCACCGTCACCAATCCGCTCAGCAAGGTCCACTACCAGTACAAGTGGGAGCTCTACGGCGGCATCGGCTACGCCCATTTCTATGGCGGACCCAACCTGATCGAAGGTGCTGGCCTCGGCGGCCCAGACATCCAGATCGCCCGCTTCTTCAGCAAAAAATGGGGTGTAGACGCCAACTATCGCGGCTACTTCGGCACCAGCCCCACTGAGCCGAACACCTACAACATCCGCGGACCCTTCGTCAGCGAGCAGTTTGCCGTCTTTGGTCCTGAATACCGTGCCTTGTCCAACAAGCACGTATCCCTCACCTTCCACGCCCTCGGCGGCACCGCCTATGGTGACTTCCAGCGCGCCACAGCCCCGCTCACCACCCAGCAGGTGGAGACCCAGCTCGGCCTCTACGGCAACCAGTGGACAGGTGCCGGCGTCGTCGGCGCCGCGCTCGACCTCAACCGCAATGAGCATTGGGCATTCCGCTTTGAACCAGACGCAACCCTCACCCACTTCCACAACCCAGGAGTATCCAGCGGCATTCAGGCTGAGGTCGCCATCTCCGTCGGCATCGTCTACCGTTTCGTCCCCCGCCACATGACGCCCGCTGAAATCAAAGCCAGAGCCGCCAGAAAGAAGGCCAAAGAAGATCTCAAAAAGGCCCGTGGCCACCGCAGTCTCTTCCATCCCTTCTAAATCTACTTTTTTGATCCTCTGCACCCCAAACACCCGGCGTCTCTCAGCCGGGTGTGTTTGTTTCCACCAAAAAACCTCCGCGGCCTTTCTTTGCGATTTTTGCGCTCTTTGCGTTGAAATCGTTCTTGCGCCGAAGGCACGTTCGCCTGGGCGGCCAGTCCCACATTGACCCCCACCCCCAGCCGATTTACCTTAAGGGGTTCACATCTCTCCCAGGGGAATCCGTCTGTGTCTACTCCCGCAGCACCCACCGCGCTCCGCAAAACCGCCCTCAATGACATGCACCGCAACATGCGAGCCAAAATGGTCGACTTCGGCGGGTGGGACATGCCCGTCGAGTACTCCGGCCTCATCGCCGAGCACCTCGCCGTCCGCACCGGCGTCGGCCTCTTTGATGTCAGCCACATGGGCGACATCCAGCTTCGCGGACCCGGCTCCCTCGATGCCGTCCAGCACATCTGCATGAACGACGCCTCGCGCCTTGAGGTCGGCCAGGCCCACTACTCGGCCATGCTCTACCCGCAGGGCACCTTCGTAGACGACGTCATCGTTCACAAATTCAGTGACAATGACTACCTCATCGTCATCAACGCCGGCACCCGCGAGAAGGACTTCCAGTGGATCCGCTCCCACGCCCAGCCCTTCCACTGCCACGCCAACGACTTCAGCGACTACTACACCCAGCTCGCTATTCAGGGCCCACGCGCCGCAGAAACTCTGCAAAAGCTCACAGCCACCGACCTGTCCACCATCCGCAACTACCGTTTCACATGGGGAACCGTCTGCGGACTTGCCAACACCCTCATCGCCCGCACCGGCTACACCGGCGAAGACGGCTTTGAAATCTACGTCCCGTCGGACACCCCCACCAGCGAGCGCGTCTGGAACGAAGTCCTTGAAGCCGGTAGGGAATTCGGCATTCTCCCCTGCGGCCTCGGAGCACGCAACACCCTCCGCCTTGAATCCGCCATGGCCCTCTACGGCCACGAAATCTCCGAGGAAATCAACGTCTTCGAGGCCGGTCTCGACCGCTACTGCAAGCTCGAAAAAGGCGACTTCGTCGGCTCCGAAGGCCTCTTCAAAGTCCAGTCCGAAGGCGGCCCCAAACGCAAGCTCGTCGGCCTCGAGGTCATCGAGCGCGGCATCGCCCGCGATGGCTACCCCGTCCTCGACCTCGACAAAAATCCCGTCGGCTACATCACCAGCGGCTCACCCGCCCCATTCCTCAAAAAGAACATCGCCCTCGCCTACGTCCCCGTCGAACTCGCCGTCTCCGGCTCTGAACTCTACGTCGAAATCCGAAACAACCCTGTGAAGGCGCAAATCGTACCCACGCCCTTTTACCGCAGGCCCCAAAAGCAGTCATAATCAGACCGGCCGCACCGGCAAAACATCTCTAAAATAAAGGTAGAAACCGCCTATGGCATACCCCGCGCAATATCGCTACACCCGCGAACACGAGTGGATCCAGGTCGACGGCAGCCACGGCACCGTCGGCATCACCGATTACGCCCAGGAATCCCTCGGCGATATTGTCTTCGTCGAATCCCCCAAGGTCGGCGACAAGCTCGAAAAAGGCAAGGTCTTCGGCAGCGTCGAGTCGGTCAAGGCCGTCAGCGACCTCTATGCCCCAGTATCCGGCACCGTTACCGCTGTCAATGAAGAGCTGGCCAACACCCCGGAAAAGATCAATACAGACGCCCACGCCGCCTGGATCCTCAAGATCGAGCTATCCGACCCGTCCGAAGCAGACACCCTCCTCGACACCGCGGCCTACGAAGCGTTCGTCAAAGAGGAAACCGGCCACTAAGGATTATCCAGGGTGGCCCATTCAAGCCTGCTTTTGGCTTGAGTGGGGTTGCGAATCCGCACAACATCCCGCGCGCAACCCCAAAAACGTATCGCCGGCATCGCAGCAAAAGGAAACAAATGCGCTACCTACCCAAATCTCCCGCCGACCGCGAAGCCATGCTCCGCGAAATCGGCGCCGCCTCCATCGACGACCTCTTCGCCGTCATCCCCGAAGAATTCCGCCTCACCGGCGACCTTGACATCCCGCGCCAGATGGCTGAATCCGAAATCGTCGATCACTTCAAAGCTGCCGCCGCCCAAAACGCCAACGGCTACACCAGCTTCCTAGGCGCAGGCGCCTACCGCCACTATCGCCCTGTCCTCATTGACACCATCGTGCAGCGCGGCGAGTTCCTCACCTCCTACACGCCCTACCAGGCAGAAATCACCCAGGGCACCCTCCAGGCCATCTTCGAGTTCCAGACCATGATCTGCGAGCTCACCGGCATGGACATCGCCAACGCCTCCATGTACGACGGCTCCACCGGCGCCGCCGAGGCCGTCATGATGGCCATCCGCGTCACCGGGCGGGACAACGTCCTCGTCGCCCGCTCCGTCCATCCCGAGTATCGCGAGGTCATGCACACCTACGCCCAGCATCAGGGTCACGACGCCGCCGAAGTCGACTACATCCGCGAAGGCCACAACGCCGGCCGCATCGACCTTGCCGCTCTCGAAGCCGCCGTCACCGGCCAGACCGCCTGCATCCTCATCCAGTCGCCCAACTTCTTCGGCACCGTGGAAGACGTAGCAGCCATCGCGGAAATCGCCCACAAAAATGGCGCGCTCCTCATCGTTTCCATTGCGGAGGCCGTCTCGCTCGGCGCCATCCGCCCGCCCGTCGAGGCCGACATCGTCTCCCTCGAAGCCCAGTCCTTCGGCGTCGCCCTCAGCTATGGCGGACCCTACTGCGGCGTCCTCGCGGCGAAGGAAAAGTACCTCCGTCAGATGCCTGGACGCCTCGTCGGCGAAACCAAAGACAAACACGGCCGCCGCGGCTTCGTCCTTACGCTCTCCACCCGCGAGCAGCACATCCGCCGCGAGAAAGCCACCTCCAACATCTGCACCAATCAGGCGCTCGTCGCCCTCATGGCCACGGTTTACATGACCATCTACGGCAAGCAGGGCATCCGGGAAGTCGCCCTCCAGAACCTCGCCAAGGCCGATTACGCCGCCAAATCTCTCAGCCACTCCGGCAAGTTGCTCTTCGTCAACACGCCGCGCTTCCACGAGTTTGTCCTCCAGACCGACGAGTCCCCCGCGCAACTCAACCAGCGCCTCCTCGACCAAAAAATCATCGGCGGCCTCGACCTCCAAAAGTGGTACCCCGAACTCGGCAACGCCACCCTCTGGTGCGCCACCGAACTCACCACCCGCGAACAAATCGACCGCGCAGCAAAAGTCATCGCCGCCGCGCCCGCACTGGCCGTCGGATAAAAGGAATTTGCCATGTCCACAGTTACAGATTCAAAATTCACAGGCACACCCCGCAAAGTCACTCCCCACATCACCCAGAACGAAGCCCTCAGCTTCGAGAAATCCTCGCCCGGCAAAAAAGCCTACAAGCTGCCCCCGCTCGACGTGCCTGAAGTCGATCCTGCCGCCCTCCTCGGCGAAGCCGCACGCGAAGACCTCGGCACCCTGCCCGAGCTGAGCGAAATCGAAATCATCCGCCACTTCACCCGCCTCTCCACCTGGAACTACGCCATCGACCTCGGCATGTACCCGCTCGGCAGTTGCACCATGAAGTACAACCCCCGCGTCAACGAGTTCGTCTCGCGCATCGAGGGCATCGCAGAAGCCCACCCCTACCAGCCCGAATCCCTCTCGCAGGGCGCGCTCCAGGTCATGGAAACTCTCCAGAACTGCCTCATCGAAATCACCGGCATGGACGCCATCACCCTCCAGCCCGCAGCCGGTGCCCATGGCGAATTCACCGGCATGCTGCTCATCCGCGCCTGGCACGAGTCCAAAGGCAACGCCCGCAAGCACGTCATCGTGCCCGACTCCGCCCACGGAACCAACCCTGCCACCGCCGCCGTCTGCGGCTACGAAGTCATCAACCTCAAGTCCAATGCCGACGGCGGCATCGACGTCGAAGCCCTCGCGCAGCTCGTCAATGAAGACACCGCCGCGCTCATGCTCACCAACCCGTCCACCATCGGCGTCTTCGAGAATCAGGTCCACAAGATCGCAGACATCCTCCACGCCAGGGGCGCGCTCCTCTATATGGACGGAGCCAATATGAACGCCCTCGTCGGCAAAACCCGTCCCGGCGACTTCGGCGCGGACGTCATGCACCTCAACCTGCACAAAACCTTTTCCACACCCCACGGCGGCGGAGGTCCAGGCAGCGGTCCCGTAGCCTGCAAAAAAATCCTCGAACCCTTCCTGCCCACGCCCGTCGTCGCCCGCAACGCCGAGTGCCAACTCTACCTCGAGTTCAACCGTCCCCACTCCGTCGGCCGCGTCCGCATGTTCTATGGTAACTACGGCATGTTCGTCCGCGCCCTGGCCTACATCCTCGCCAACGGCCCCGACGGCCTGCGCCAGACCACCGAAGACGCCGTCCTCAACGCCAACTATCTCCGCGCCAAGCTCGAAGACCTCTACGATCTCCCCTACAAAACCCCCTCCATGCACGAGGTCGTCTTCAGCGACAAGCGCCAGACGAAAAACGGCGTCAAAACCGGAGACCTCGCCAAGCGCCTCATCGACTACGGCTTCCACCCCTACACCACATCGTTCCCGCTGATCGTCCCCGGCGCACTCATGATCGAGCCCACCGAAAGCGAATCCCGCGAGGAACTCGACCTCTTCATCGACACCATGCGCCAGATCGCCCGCGAAGCCGACGAGAACCCCGAACTCATCCTCAACGCGCCCCACTCCACCCGCATCTCCCGCCTCGACGAAACCACCGCCGCCCGCAAACCCATCCTCCGCTGGAAATCACCCACTGCGGAATGACGACCGATCCCAGGAAGTCAATGCCATCAGCGGCACTATCATCGATGGTGCCGTGAAAGTCCACACTGCCCTCGGCCAGGGCTTGCTGGACAATGCGTATCGCGCCTGCCTCGCGCATGAGCTCGCCACTCGCGGATCAGCAGTAAAGCAAGAGGTGCCGTTGCCCATCACTTACGCCGGTCAAACGCTCGAAGTCGGCTACCGGTTGGACCTGTTTGTAGAAGATCTGATCGTCGTGGAAATCAAGGCAGTCGAATCCATCGCCCCCGTCCATCGCGCGCAACTGCTTTCCCATCTCAAGCTCAGCAAACGCCCTCTGGGGCTGCTTCTGAACTTCAACGTAGTGCTCCTGAGAGATGGCATCGTCCGAATGCGAAACGGCTAGGTGGCGCGTTAATCCAACCCTGCGGAAGCCGGAAAATAGCTCAAACCCCGCAGAAATCCACCCCTTAAATTCTCTGTGGCTTTTCTCTGTGTACTCTGTGTTCTCTGTGGTGAAAAGTTTTACCGAACTCCCGCAAGCCTGAGAATCTAATGGGTGAGTCACTTCTCTTCGAAAGGAAAATATGTCCATTTTTCAAAACCGCCGCGACGAAATCGAAAAACACGAATTCATGATGGGCACCGCCCGCGGTCGCCTCGCCGTCGCGCTCGACGCCCTCACTGACGCTCTCGTGCTCGTCGGCCAGCACGGCGTCTACTGCGTCTCCAACCGCAACCCATCCAAGCCCGCGCTCGACCTCCAGGCCGTTACCAGCGAAATCGAAGGCGCCAAGCACCTCATCCAGTCCGTTATGGAAGAACTCCGGCAACAACGGGAAAAACAGTCCGGGCAGCCTGCCCCGCGCGAGTAGCAGCTCCCCAATCGTCTGTCAGGTCCTTCACCCGGCGCACATCCACCATACCCCAAATTAGCGCCCGTTCCCGCTCCGCCTGATTCGTCTTCAGCTCCGGCCAGGGCTCGCGGAAGCTCCGCAGCACCACCTTCGCGTCCTTGCTCGCCGCCTTACACACCGCGCGAGCCAGCCGACCCGAATACGCCGCATCGGCCCCATCCAGAATGTTCGACAGCGCAAACCCGTCAAAGCTTCCCGCCGGGCACGATTCAAGGTAGGACGCCGCATCCCCCAGCACAAAGCGAATCTGCGCCCCATACGGCCACCGCGCATCCATCATCTCGCCCTTGAGCAACGCCCGCGCGTAAGGATTCTCCGCATTCGCATGCGCTGCAAATCCTCTTGCCAGCCGCGCCCGCATCACTTCGCCAAAGTGCGACGGCAAGCACTCCAGGAACTGATTCGCATAAATCAGCCGCATCGCCGCCCGCGAAAGCAGCAGGCCAAAGCACCCCCGAAACATTGCGTTATCCAGATGCACTCGCCAGAACGTCGCCTGTTCCTCCACGTCCGTCATCTGCAAAAATTCGTCCACCAGCGCGCGCCGCCACCCCACCACCGGAGCCAACTGCCGCGCCATCTCCATTGCGCGCTCCGCATCGCCACGCCGCGGCATCGCGCCATTCATCCGCGCCTGCGCATACTGCAACTGCACAGGATTCAAGTCGCACGCCACCACCTCGTGCTCCCCGGCCAGCGCCAGAGCCGTATCCCCCGCCGAAGCGATGCAAAACACCCGCCCCAGCCCGGCAAACGCCCCGCGCTCCACTGCCGCGTCCTCATGCATCTGCCCAAAAATCAGCCGGTTCGCGCCCGCATTGCCCTGCAGGTTGCCGCTCTCCCACGCCGTTCCCAGGCTGATCCCACGCCCCAAGCCCATACCCAGCTCCGGACTCATACCCTACCGCCTCACTGCCATCGCGCCGCAAACCCATACCAGCATCAAAAACGCCGCGTTCTTCAGCACCATGCCAACAGGATCAAAAACCAGATGCCGCGCCCACAGCAGCGCATTCGTATTCATCACCGCCAGCAGCATCACTTCGCCCAGCGTGCACCAGCCCGGATGCACCCCCGTAAGCACCCAGAGCCCCAGAAATATCTCCACCGCGCCCACGCCCTTCCACAGCACCATCGCACGCTCCCGCGAGAAGCCCGGCAGCTCCGTCACAATCGCCAGTTGCGAGGGCATCATGCCCATCACCTTGCACCACAGCCCCTCATACAGCCACACCGCGGCAATGCTCACGCGCATCCACAGTAACGAAGGCAAAATTAATGCCAACACACTCATACTCCTGTCCCGATTCACATGCCATGCAACGCATGCCAATGCAGCAATTTCATCCCATCTCTACCTACGGCCGGGCAGCGCGACTGCGTCGCACCATGGTCAAACTTAGCTTGGACGTGATCTCAAATTGCCACGAGCCTTCCCCGCAGGCTGTGACGCGCGTCACGAGCACCCCGCATCACCAACCTCACCCCACACGCTCACCCTATTGCCGTTATCATCGTCTGAACAGATAAATCAGAGCCATTTGCAAGCTTTCGCCACCGCGCCCCCGTCGTCCGCATGGCCCTCCGGCTCTTCATGAATCTTTCGTCATCTAGGGGGAATCCAAATGTATCGTCCTGCACTCAAGCGCCTAGCCGCTCTCATCCTCTGCGCCGCCGCGCCGCTCGTCGCCATAGCCCAAACCACCAATCCCGTCGCCAAACCAGCCGCCAAAACCCTGCCCGTCCCCAAAGAGCGCACCGTCGTCACCCATGCCTCCGTCACCATCGACGGCAAAACCATCCCCTATACCGCCACCACCGGCACCATTCTGCTTTACAACAAGAAGCACCAGGCCACCGCCAGCGTCTTCTACATTGCCTACACCAAAGACGGCGTCAAAGACCCCTCCACTCGGCCCATTACCTTCGCCTTCAACGGAGGCCCTGGTTACGCCTCCGCCCTGGTCGACGTCGGCGGCTTCGGCCCGCGCCGCATCGAGTGGCCCACCCCAGCCAATATGCAATCCGGTGTCCCACCCTACAAGCTCGTCAATAACCAGTACAGCATCCTCAACAAAACCGACATCGTCTTCATCGACGCGGTTGGCACCGGCTACTCCCGCATCGTCGGCAAAGGCGCGCCCAAAATGTTCTTCGGCTTCAACGAGGACGCAGCCGCCTTCTCGCAATTCATACAGCGCTACCTTATGCGCTTCGGCCGCTTCAACTCTCCCAAATTCCTCCTCGGCGAGAGCTACGGAACCACCCGCAACGCACTGCTCTCAAACGACCTGGTCAACGCCGGCATCTACCTCAACGGCGTCATCGAGTGCTCCACCGTCCTCAACTTCCAAACCATCGACTTCATGCCCGGCAATGACTTGCCCTACGCAACCTACCTGCCGTCCTACGCGGCCAGCGCCTGGTACCACCACAAGCTCAACCCCGAGCCGCCCACCGTCGAAGACGCCGTGCAGAAGGCCGAAAAGTTCGCCGCTGGCCCCTACCTCAACGCACTCTTCGCTGGCAGCAATCTGCCTCCGGCGCAAAAGCAGCAAATCGCCACCCAGCTCGCAGCCCTCACCGGCATCCCCGCCGCCTACTGGGTCAAGAACGACCTCCGCATGACCCTCCCCGTCTTCCGCCGCCGTCTCCTCGGCGCAGCCGACAGTATGACCGGCCGGTACGACTCACGATTCACCACCCCCGAACTGCAACCCCTCATGCCCGTCTCCGGACGCGACGCCGCTGGCGCCTCCAACACCGCCATCAATGGCGCACTCGCCGCTACCTTTGACAACTACCTCACCCAGACCCTCCACTACACCAGCGACCGCATCTACAAGCAGAGCAGCGGTACCGTCTTCAAAAAATGGGACTGGAAATACCGCTCCCCCATCAACGCCCTGGGTGCCGGCGTCGGCTACACCGCCTCGCCCAACGTCGCCCCCGCACTCGCCCGAGCCATCAACAACGACCCCGGCATGCTCGTCATGTTCAACAACGGCTACTACGACATGGCAACGCCCTTTTACGCCACCGAGTACACCGTCAGCCACATGGCCATCCCCGCCGCGCAGCGCTCCCGCGTCCACTTCTACTTCTACCCTGTAGGCCACATGCTCTACGTCAACCTCAAAGCCATGCCAGCCCTGCAAAAAAACATCGACACCTTCATCACCATGGCCACCACCAAATAATCACCCAACAAACACAAAGCGGCTCGGGGAACGCAAAACTCCGGGCCGCTTCACTTTGCAGTAAATACCTCACTTCACCGAGGAATCAATCGTGGACTTCCGCCAGACCATTCGGCTAGGCTTGTACTAGAGCATTTCTCCTATTTCTGTAGAGCATGAAATGGGAGCCTGAACCAAGCTTTTGCATCCTCGGCAGTGAGTAGCGGTAGTAACTGAGTGATGGCCTGATCGAGGGCTTCTTTGGTCCTCGCTTTGGCGGCGCGGAGCAGTTGCTTGAGCTTGGCCCAGGCCTTTTCGATCGGGTTCAAGTCCGGCGAGTACGGCGGCAGGTAAAGCAG
>JAKATU010000040.1 GCA_021818585.1 Acidobacteriota bacterium
CTACCGGGCCAGTCTGACGGAAGTGATACAGATCATTGGACGCGCTACCCGTGACGCTCCCGGAAAGACCCGCGCACGCTTTACCAATCTGATTGCCGAGCCGGACGCTTCCGAACAAGCAGTGACCGAGGCCGTGAATGACACGCTCAAAGCAATCGCCGCAAGCCTGCTGATGGAGCAGGTTCTTGCGCCGCGCTTTGAGTTCAGGCCGAAGCACCCGGAGAATCACCCGGAGAGTGGCCCGACCGAGGGTTTCGACTACGGCCCTGGTGGTTACGACCCGGCGAAGAACAATGTCGGCTTCAATCAGGAGACAGGTCAATTCCAGATTGAGATAAAGGGCCTTGCCGAGCCGAAGAGCAAGGAAGCCACACGAATCTGTAAAGAGGATTTGAACGAGGTGATTGCCACGTTCGTACAGGACAAGACGGCGCTTGAGCGTGGCTTGTTCGATGAGGAATTGGTGCCCGAAGAACTGACCCAGGTTCGCATGGGCAAAATCATCAAAGATAAGTATCCAGAACTGGACGAGGAAGACCAGGAGGCTGTGCGCCAGCACGCCATTGCCGCGCTCAACATTACGCAGCAGGCAAAGCAGCTTGCCGCAAGCGGCGGATTAGGAGGCAATGGAGAACCTTCAGCCAATACTGCTTTGATCGACGGGGTGCGCCGGTTTGCAATGGATGTCCGCGAGCTGGACATAGACCTGATTGACCGCATCAACCCGTTCGGAGAGGCTTATGCCATCCTCGCCAAGACCATGAGCGAGGACAGTCTGAAACAGGTTGCGGCGGCAATCTCCGCGAAACGTACAAGCCTGACGCTGGACGAGGCGAAAGAGCTTGCCGTGCGCGCGTTCCGGTTCAAAAAGGAGCGCGGGCGGCTCCCGTCGCTCGACTCCCAGGACGCATGGGAAAAGCGCATGGCGGAAGGAGCCGCCGCTTTCATGCGCTACAAGAAGGAAGGTCGCTATGAGTGACCCAAATCTCGACGAACTCGCAGCAGAGTTGGCGGAGCTTGCGGAGCCTGAAAAGAAGGGCGGACGCCCGCCCCGCGAAGAGCGCATTATCGCGGGCTTCGAGGAGATACAGCGGTTCGTCGAAAAGCATGGATGCGCCCCGCAACATGGGGAGGGACGCGACATTTTTGAGCGCCTATATGCCGTGCGTCTGGACCGCTTGCGCGCTCTTGACGAGTGCCGCGCGATCCTTGCGCCGCTCGACCGTCAGGGATTGCTCTCCGGCGCGAAGATTGCCGCCGCGCCCACGGATACTATCGACGAAGACGAACTGATGGCGGAACTCGCGAACGCGGCAGGCGACATCGCCATCACCGAATTGCGGCACGTCCGCGCAAGCTCTGAAAAGCGCGCCGCCGCCGAGGAAGTCGCTAATCGTACCGTCTGCGAGGACTTTGATTCGTTCAAACCACTCTTCGAGCGCGTACAGAGAGAAATGAAGGAGGGCGTTCGCCGGTCGCTGCCCGTTGACAGGATGGATCAGATCAAGCTGGCAGATATACAGCAGGGGCAATTCTTCATTGTCGGCGGGCAGATCGCGTATGTTGCGGAGGTTGGCGAGACTTTCAAAACAGGGGATGAACGATGGGACAGCAGATTGCGGGTTATCTACGACAATGGAACCGAGAGCAATCCGTTGGCGCGATCTTTCCAACGCTCGCTTTATCCCGATAAAGAAAATGCGGGTCGCATCATTACCAACCCCGACGCTGGGCCTTTGTTCGCAGACGAACGAGACGCAGACGACCTTGCCAGCGGGACCATTTACGTTCTGCGAAGCAAGTCAGACAATCCAATCGTTGCAGCCAATCGTGAGGTTTTGCATAAAATCGGCGTGACAGGAGGACGGGTTGAAACGCGGATTGTCAATGCGAACCTTGACCCCACGTTTCTGTTGGCCGACGTAGAGATCATTGCCACTTATGTTCTCTACAACGTAAACCGCGTGAAGCTGGAAAACCTGATTCATCGCGTCTTCGACCCCGCGCAGTTGGACATTGAAATCAAAGATCGCTTCGGTAATCCGGTGAAGCCGCGCGAATGGTTCCTCGTACCGCTGTTTGTCATAGATGAAGTAGTCAAGCGCATCAAGGATGGAACGATCACGCAGTTTGTGTACGATCCATCAGCGGCACATCTTGTCCGCACGCACACCGGGGAATAGCTCTCCCTTCGATATGCTTGCCTTAATTGCCCTTGAGGAAATCAGCCGCCAGCAAGAGCCGTTACAGGCACGAATTGACTGGATATTTCCTGAATGGAAGAGACGAGCCGCACCCGGCGAACATTGTCTGGAACTTCTTCACTAGGACGATCTGGAAATTCATCATAAGTACGACCGTCAAGTAATCGTCCCGTCAGATGTTTTCTGACCCCGCCCCATTGCTTGAAGAAGAACTTTACGCCAGAATGTCGGCATTGCTTACGCAACGAGCGTACCCAACGAATGTCGATGGGGCGCGCTCCGGGACCGCTCTCACCGCCAACAATCATCCAGTCGATTCCGTCCAGGTTAACCTCGCCAATGTCCTCCAGCAGCGGCTCAACCGAGAGAAATTTAACCGCGGCGTCACTCTGCCGCAGATGCGCGATCCGAGGAACGCCATGCTTTCTGTTCTCTACGCTTACACCCCACCAGATATTTTGCTGTTTTCGTGCAAACTTTAATTTCGTTCTCAGCAAATCCCGCATACGCATCGACCGTTTCGTCAAGACCTGAAATGTATGCCAATTCGCTTGAACCATGACCTGCGTCACGGCTTCAATGTATTCATCGGGAACTCCCTCGTGGAACAAATCACTCATGGAGTTTACGAAGATCATTTTCGGCGATTGCCAGCGCAAGGGGTCCGCGAGCTTTTCGGGAACAAGACGCAGATCGAACCCCTGCTCAAACGGATGTCCCGGTACACCACGAAATCGTTCTGCGAACCTTTCCGCATAACAGAACTTGCAGCCAGAGCTAATTTTGGTGCAACCGCGTACCGGGTTCCAGGTTGCATCCGTCCATTCGATTGCGCTTTGTACACTCATAGCTACTCCTTCGGAAATCGTACAAGATCGCGCCTGCTCAGCCCTGTACCTCTCGACGTGACCGGCGTGACCTCGACGGTTCCAGATGATCGCAATTCCTGAAGCACGGACCGATAATGCTTTTCAATAAAAGGAAGATTCCATGTCTTCCCGCGTATATCGTCGAACGCCACCTGCTGACCCGCAAACTCCAGGAGCAGGATGCTCTGCAATTCTTCCAGGCGAGGTGTTTGAGAAATCAATACGCCCTGCGAATTCCCCGAAAAATCAAATGTTCCTTCTTCGTCGCCCAGAGGCCACATAACCTCCTTCATCAGAAGGACGGCTTTTAGACTGTTGCTGGCATGAATCAGATAGTATTTTGTCCTGCTGCCCGCCATCCGATCTTCTTGGGCATCGTAGCGAATCCGAAATGGCAATACATACTGAGCAGAAAGACGGTCACAGAAGTATTTGAGGACATTCTTTTCTTTGGTCATTCCATGTTGGGAATTGAATGCTTGGCTTTTCCAATCTTCATCCCCAAACAGTTCAGAGACGTGATGCTGTACCGCATCGTTCGTCATGTCCATGTTGATGCGATACCACATGAAGTTGATTAGCAATTCACTCCGTTGCAGCGCCAAAATGTCATTCATTACCGGAATAGAAAGTGGATGCCCATACGGATCAACCAAAAAGAAACTTGGCGCAGTCTGACGCTTTCTGATTTGTTTAATGATTCCCGGAATCAGATCATGTGAATTTGCTAGCTGTGCAGAAACCTTGAAGTTGGCAGGATAAGGCTGTGTGGCGTGCAAGCAATCTTTTAGCTGTGCAAGCTGATCGTTATCGTCTTCTACGAGAACAATCCCCAGCTTTTTACCGGCATTCTTGACCGCAAATTCTTTACCTGCCTTTACGGCGATGATGGGAGAGCCATCGACAATCTCCCCGTCCGCTTCGTACTGTCCCGGCCCAGCAAAGCAGTCCACGTAATAGAGCAAATCGAAGGCGCTCCCAAGTATCGTGGCCCAACTCGGCAGATAGCGCGTGAGAATCTGATGTTTGATCCTCGATACACGCTTCAGGTGTTGAACTTCGATCTGTGCGGTGCTCGCCTTCATCGGATTTATTATTCGCTTTTTATTCGCTCATGGTCAAGCAGGCTGAGATTTCCAAACAACACAAATCATGCTGGTACGGCAGTCGAAATAACGGTGGCACACCTTCGCCTTTTCCCCTTTGCTGGAGATCACCACGTCGAGGCCGTCATCGCCGGGGAAGATCACAATCCGCACCTGCATGTAGCGTGGCCCTCTATCTCTGTTGAGAGTAGTAGCACCCGGCCAAAATCGCCAAGGGGTCCGTTGCATGATGCCCGCCAGTGCCGGATTGGAGTCCCATGAGCGGGTACGCTGCTTCGCAGCGGAAGTAAGGCGCGACACGTTACCCCCAAATGGGATGCTGCCGGTAAACCGGCGCGGAATCTTAGGCGGGCGACGTGAACGCGCATTGAATCAGCAGTTTGACCATTTGCAAATCCCGCATCATGCCGATGCGTTTACGTGCGTAAACGCGCAGAGCGCCTTACAGCGCCCAATGTGTAAACGCACTGATAAGCAAAGGCTTCCAGCATCCCGGCGCTTGACGGCCAAAATTGGAGGGTGCAAGCTGTTTTTGAGGCGGGTTCCCCATGAGCACTCCCCGCATCCCGGCTCCGTTACAGTCTCCGGCCTCTCCGAAGGACGAAGCGCGTTCGGTTCTTCGTGCCAAAACCATCGCCACCAGAGTAACGCCGGAAGAGCTGGCGGAGGTAGAAGTCGCCGCCGAGGGCGCAGGAAAAACCGTGGCTGAGTGGCTGCGCGAGCTGGCCCTGAAAGCCGCGCGGCAACGTCCGTCAGACCCTACCGAACTGGTGCTGGCCGAGGTTTCGGCGCTCCGATATATGCTCCTGAATCTGTTTCACGCGACGGCCCAGGCGAACGCCGAAGGCAAGCACCTGTTACCCGATTCCGTGGTCAAAATCCGTGACCAGGCCAACCTGCGGAAGCTGGCAGACGCCCGCAAATTGCTGGCGGAATTTCTGTCCCAGGAGGGACAAGACGGGGGCAAACAGTGAGCCGCCCGATGCGTTTTCCCAATCGTTCCGGGCGGCTGTTCTGGTTCCTTTTCTGGCTTGCCATTGGCCCGCTTGTCCTCATCTTCCCGGCCTCGGCATGGCTCTATTGGACACTCACGCCGCTCCAAAAGGTCTACCTCACGACCTATGCCGCCAGCTCCGTAGGGGCTGGCATTCCGCACAGTGAGATGACGATTCGATGGGTGATGAAGACGGCTCCAAAGAGGAAGCCGGTGCCTGCCGATGCCGAGGATGTAGTCACAGGCCCGGATAGGAAATTGCCCGTCAATCTCTCGCCCAAAGCCATCGCGGAGGGTTGGCGCGGAGTGGCTTATAGTGCCCCGGAGAAAGTGCCCGCAGACGCCCTTGCCAAAGGGTTGCAGGAGTATGTCTACGATGACGTGAGCGTGTGGTGGTTGTTCGGACGGCCCATGCTCAACAGCCTCGCGGTGTTGATGCTGCTCTATGTACTCCGGCTTTGGATAAAGCAGGGTTTTGCCCGTAGTCGGCAGCAGGAGGAACGCCACGGACGCCGGACCAAAGGCCCGGAGCTGGCATCGGCTCTCAGGTGGCGCAGTGCAAAGACGGACGGCATACGGTTCTGTCTGCGCTTCGAGAATCGTCTTTTACAGTGGCTTCCATTCGGGCCAAGCTACCGCATCCCCAAGCGCCTTGAAGCCAGTCACATTCTGATGATGGGCGATACCGGCAGCGGGAAATCGAACGCCATTCGGCAGCTTCTCCGCCAGGTGCGCGAGCGCGGAGAAACCGCCATCGTCTACGACCCGGCAATGGACTTTGTGAGCGAGTTTTACTCGTCCTCGCGCGGGGATTTGATTCTCAATCCGCTTGACGAAAGATGCCCGTATTGGAGTCTTGGCATGGAGATCGACCGCGACGAAACAGCGGCGACCATCGCCGCCGCGTTCCTGCCGGAAAAGGAGTACGAAAAGGAGTTTTTCACCGATGGGCCGCGCCGGATACTGGCCCACTTGCTCAAGCGGCAGCCGCAGCCCAGGGACATTCTGAGCATGATGGCCGAGCCGTCGCGGATCGAGTTTGCGGTAAAAGGAACGCCGCTCGCCGCGCTGCTTGATGCGGGAGCGCCCGCACAGCGGGCCGGTGTTTTGGCGAGTCTAAACATGGTGGCCGATAGTCTGGAATTGTTACCGGAGTGGGAGCATACAAGGCCGACGTTTGCGACGGCAGAGTGGTATACCAGTCGAAAGCGATGGGTGTTTCTCACGTCCACTCCCGCCTATCGCGCAAAGATTTTGCCGCTGCATTCCGTATGGCTCGACTTATTCATCCTCCGCATGATGGGCTACTGCGAAGATCACATGGCGAAGCCGGTATGGTTCGTGCTAGACGAGTTGGCGAGCCTCAATAAACTACCGCAGCTCCATACCGCCGTCACGGAAAATCGCAAGTACGGTAATCCTGTTGTGTTGGGTTTTCAGGGGCGCAGCCAGCTTGAGAAACGCTACGGCCAGGACGCCGAGGCCATGCTTTCGCAGCCCGCAACCAAGCTGCTTTTCAAGACCACCGAGCCACGCGCGGCCAAATGGATTTCCGATGCTATCGGGGAAATTGAAGTGGAGCGGTTGAAGGAATCGCGCAGCATGAGGCTGTTCGGCAGCAGGAAATCGTATGCGATGGAGATTGCGACCAAACCGCTTGTCATGGCTTCGGAAATCTCCGGCCTCGAACCGTTGCACGGTTTTATCAAGCAGGAGAACCGCGTTGTGCCGGTTCACTTCCAGTTTGTGAGGAAGCACGGCGGACAACCGGAGTTCATCGAACGCAAGTTGCCGGAGATTGCGCCCAGGCCGTCACAGCCGACGCCGGTAGTTCGCGCAGAGCAATCCGAAACACCGGCAGCAGCCCAGGCCACGCTCCCACTTTTCGATGCGCCTGCCAACCAGTCCACGGATAAGCCCAAAGAGGCATTTGTGTGGGATGAGACGAAAGGGATTGAATGATCGGAAACTCGCTTCGTGTAGAAGGTGGCGGCAGTAAACAGGGACGCGATTACGGATCGACATTTTAGATAGCGGAGTTTATGGCAACTTGGGATGAGTTGTTCCTGCCTTCTTATGAACGAATCTCACAGCATCTCGAATTACAAAGTACAGGTTCCGCAAGTCCATACCCTCGCCAGCTTCATCGAACCCAAGAACATGCCAGATTGGAATTCCAGGCCGGTTCGCAGGCATTTTTTCATCAGAACTCTGCACATGCTTGAAATGATGTGCAAGGATGTCCACCAATGTGAACTCTAGGGACTCTCTACACCATTCTTGGCGGAGCTTTGCAGAACGCACACTACTTTCTTCGGCAGCACGATCAACAGCGTGGAAGATCGCCACGCAAGCTAAATAAGCGTGGCGAAATGAACCACTGTTGCTCAGAAAATCGTCGAACGTCGGGTCAACTATGACCTCAAGATACCGGGCAAGCGTCTTCATATCAGATAAGGTAGCCGATTAGGCTTCGTGCTCAAGAGGAACAGGTTCAGCACTCGGAAATCGGCTTTGTTGAGTTGAGCATAGAATCTCCCTATGCTGACGATCTCCAAACCGCTGTCAGCTTCGCAGGTACGGACGTACCATGAGCGGGAGTTTGCTTCGGAGCGGCAGAACTATTGGAGCCGCGACCAGCAGGGACATAGCGAGTGGCAAGGCAAGCTGGCCGAGCAGTGGGGCTTGAATGGCAGCGTTGGCAATGAGCACTTCGCGCGTCTGACCGAAGGCCAGCATCCGCACACGGAAGCGCAGCTCGTTCGCCATCAAGCCTCGAAGACTTATGAGGGAAAATTCGGCAAGGAAGTGACGAGCGTGGAGCACCGTGCCGGTTGGGATGCTACATTCTCCGCGCCGAAGTCTGTTTCTCTTACCGCCCTTGTGGGCGGCGATGAGCGTGTGCGAGAGGCGCATCGAGAGAGTGTGCGTGTTGCACTGTCCGAACTGGAAAAATACACGCAGGCCCGCATCGGCAACGTCCACGCGCCGGAGACGACAGGCAAATTCGTTGCGGCTACCTTTGAGCACGATACCGCGCGACCTGTGGACGGCTATGCCGCGCCGCAGCTTCACACCCATGCTGTAATCTTCAACGTCACCGAGCGCGACAACGGACAAACCCGCGCCTTGCAGCCGCAGGAATTATTCGCTTCGCAACGCTACGCCACCAGCGTTTACCGCTCCGAGCTTTCGATGCGGTTGCAGGGTTTGGGTTACGAGTTGGAGCGTGGCAAGCACGGACAGCCGGAGATCAAGGGCTATACGAAAGAGTATCTGGAGGCCAGCAGCCCGCGCCGCGAGCAGATCAAAGACCATCTGCGTGAGATGGGAATTGATGGAGCAGGGGCCGCGCAGGTTGCCGCTCACCGGACGCGAGATAGCAAGGAGCTGGTATCGCCGGAAGAAGTATTAGCGCGGCATAGAAACTTAGCCGCGCAGTATGGACACCAGGCCGACCGCGTTGTGGCCGAGGCACGGGCGCATGAACAGCGCCACGTTTACGAACCCGACCGCATCGCGCAGCAGGCTGTGACCTATGCCCGTGACCATCTCTTCGAGCGTTCCGCCGTACTGGACCGGCGTGAGCTTCTGGAAGCGGCGCTCAGTCGCGGCATGGGAGAAACGACGTATGCCCACATCCAGCAGGAGTTCGCGCAGCGGGCCGCGCGGGGTGAGTTCCGCACCGTCGGAGCAGGACAGCAGTACACCACTGCCGCGATGCTTCGCATGGAGCGAGAGATTGTTGCACGGATGCAGGAAGGCAATCAGCGCGGGATGAATGATCCGATGCTGGTTTCTCCGCAGATTCGGATTGCGACGGAAGACCGGCATCCGGAGCTAAATACCTCGCAGCGCCAAGCCGTTGACCAGGTGTTTCTCTCCCGCGAAAAGATGGTGGGGTTGGATGGTGTCGCCGGGGCTGGCAAGACTACGGCGCTGGCCGTCATCCGTGAAGGCGCGGAGGTGCAAGGGTACAAGGTTGAAGGCTTCGCGCCTACGTCCCGCGCGGCGCAAAAGCTGGCCGACGCTGGCATGGAAACATCGACGCTGCAAAAGCATCTTGTACGTGGACAGCAGCCGGACACCGGAGAGCGCCGCTTGTATGTGCTCGATGAATCGTCGCTCGCGTCCACTAAGCAGATGCACGAGTTTGTGAATCGCCTGCATCCGAACGACCGCGTGTTGCTGGTAGGCGACCGGCGACAGCATGAGGCAATCGAGGCGGGGCGTCCCTTCGCGCAGCTTCAAGACGCGGGCATGAAAACGGTGAAGCTCGAAGAGATCGTCCGCCAGAAAGACCCTGAATTGAAACAGGTGGTCGAGCAGCTTGCGCGGGGCGAGGTGCGGGAAGCCGTGCAGGGTTTGGAGCGGCAGGGCCGCGTCCATGAGATTGCAGAACATGAGAATCGCATCGCTGCGATTGCGAAGGAATATGCGAGGTCG
Organism: Acidobacteriota bacterium; assembly: GCA_021818585.1. Lineage (GTDB taxonomy): Bacteria > Acidobacteriota > Terriglobia > Terriglobales > Acidobacteriaceae > Acidobacterium. Next base: position 9,620 of record JAKATU010000040.1, read on the forward strand.
CCGGAGGGAACGCTGGTCGTCTCGCCCGACAATCGCTCCCGCGTGGAGATCAACCTTGCGATTCGCGCCGAGATGCAGGAGCGCGGCTTAGTCAGTAAAAAAGAACATCCCATTGCGGCGCTTGTGCCGCGCCAAGACCTTACCGGGCCGGAGCGCACCTGGGCCGCGCGGTATGAGTTCAACGATGTAGTGCGCTATGCCCGCGCATCGAAAGAGACCGGCATGGAGCGCGGCGAATACGCACGAATCAAAAGTGTTGACGCTGACAAGAACCTGTTGACGGTAGTGCGGGCCGATGGCTCCGAGCAGACCTACGATCCGCGCCGTCAGCAGGGCGTCTCCGTGTATCGGGAAGAGCCGCGCAGCTTCGCCGTGGGCGACCGCATCCAGTTCACCACGCCAGCCAATGACTTGAAGATTGCTAACCGCGAATTAGGAACGGTCGAAGCCATCGGCCAGGACGGGCAAATGCGCTTGAAGATGGATGGAGGCCGCGACGTGCAACTCAATCCCCGCGAGCATCCCCATCTCGATCACGGTTATGCGGTGACGAGTCATTCCAGCCAGGGGCAGACCGCCGAGCGGGTATTGATTCACGTCGATACCGAGCTGGCCGCGAAAGATTTACTCAACAGCCGCATGGCTTACGTCGCCGTCTCGCGCGGAGCCGAAGACGCACAACTCTATACCAACGACCGCGCGAAGCTGCCGGAGGCGTTAGGGCATGATGTATCCCACGAGAGCGCCCACATGCCAACGATAAAGCCGGAGCAATCCATCAAGCCACCGCAGCAGGAGATTGCCCCTGTCATAGAACATGGCATGGGCTTAGGACACAGCCTTTAGGTTATGAATCGTCCCTGTAAAATGGTGTCTCGTATTCAAGAAATGCACAGAAATCAAGAAAATGCCTGCACAGTTCCTACACAGTCAAAAACAGGCATATTATCTGCAATAAAAACAATGTGATACGAAATCTGTATCACTCGGTCAGGATGACAACATCATTTATTCGACGAGGTACAGAGACAGAATGCTGCCCTGCGCATCATTGGTGCCTAGAGGTGGAAGTGGGGACGCCAGGGCTTCTGGTTGAGATTGCGGGAGAGCATGAATTTGAGGGTCCATTTGTCGGAGCCTGCCGTTAGGCCGTAGCCTGCGCCGGCTTCGATGTCCCAGGTTTTGCCGAAGTGGTCGAAGTCGCCCCATACTTCGTGGAACTGGTCGTGCACGGCGGCGAAGTTGTTGAAGGAGCCGAAGCCGTCGTATTCTTCAGCGGCTACGTCCCATTTGGAGTTGATGTTATAGACGATGCGCGACTCGGGATTGAACTGGAGGCCCGACAGGCCGCCTTTGTAGTCGGTATCGACGACGGGGTTGTAGACGAGCTCCCATTTGCCGATGTAGCCACCGATGATGGGGCGGACTTCTGCGCTGAAGGTGCTTGACTCCCAATAGTGGTAGTTGAAGCTGAATTCGAAGTTGGTGCCCCAGAAGAGCTTGTGCTGCTGGGCGTTGGGGCGGACGAAGAGTTCGCGGACTTTGAAGCCGTCAATGGAGCCGCCGCGACCGGAGGAGTAGGCCGTGTAGATGGGCATGTAGAGGCCCTGCTCCATCCAGGGAGTGACTCCGTAGGCCCATTCGAGGCCTCCGTTGAAGGAGTGGTTGGCGATGATGGCGCCAGGGTAAGCGGGGGTGGTGCGGCCTTCAGGGGTGAAGTTGGTGTGCAGCATGAGGTTGAAGGTGCCGGGAGGCGCGATGGTGGCGTCGTAAACCTGGATTTCGTCGGTTTGTGCGCGGGCTGCGAGGGGGGCGAGCAGGAAAACGATGACTAGCAGGGAGAATGCGATTTTGGTCAGGGTGCTACGTTTGGAGGGGCTTTCATTCTGAAGTTTTTGTTGGGCGCGGAGATGGAGACTTTTGAAACAGCTCATGAATGGAGTTTCCCCTGGGCTTAGGTGCCTATACTTGGACGCTTTGGGTGCGGGAGCGTTTACGGCTTGGTTATGGCGTGTTCTTACGGGCTTTCTATTTTGGAAGGTCCATTATAGGTTCTGTTTGCTGAGAAACTCGGTGGGAGACGCGCAGGTGCTGGATTTTTGATGTGCTCAACGTTGGCTGTTCGCGTCTCGTCCCAGGGGGGATTGGGTGGGCCACCCACAGAGGGGGGAGAATATCAGGAGTTGGGGGTAACCGCAGATTTCTCCACTACGGCGCTTGCGCGCCTTCGGTCGAAATGACCCATCAGTTGGGGCCGGATTATTCCAACCCCACTCAAGCCTTTGGCTTGAATGGGCCACCCGTCTTTCGACCTATTTTGCCTTGCAATAACAACTCCTCAGCAATTGCTCCAACAATATCGGCACCTGTTGTTATGAGCTATGGGAATTGGACGTTGGCTAAGGGTTTCCATTTTTTGGCTTGGGGGTAGGCGGTTAGATACATTTGGGCGGCTATGGTGTCGATTAAGGCTAAGTGGTCGCCGTGGAGGCTGTAGAGGTTCATGTGGGTGCGGCCTTTGCGGAAGTCGAAGTGTGCGTTGGCGTGGAGTTTGGTGAGGACGGCGTCGAGGAGGCGGGCGGATTCGTTGAGGTAGAAGGTGTCCGCGGTGCCGACGTAGAGGTGGATTTTTCCTCTGAGGTATGGGCCTCGCTGGGGCCAGGTAGTTTTGAGGATGTGGGCGAGGTCGTAATGAGTGCGCCAGTAGGCGACGACCTGGGGATTTACGTTGCCGGTGGTGCGGTCGAACATGGGTTCGGGCTTGCCGTTGGGGCCTCGGGGTGAGAAGACCCAGTCGAAGGAGGCCATCTGGCCGCCGTAGGGGCCGAGGACTTGTTCGAGTTTGGCGAACTGCTCGAAGGTGGCGATGACTTTACCGTGCATGCGGACGAGCGGGTAGGGCTGGCCGTCGGGTTGGGTGTAGACGTTGGCGTGGGGGGCGTAGAGGTTGGGCCCGGTGAAATTGTGGAAGTCGCTGGGGTCAGGCGAGGTGGACCATGTTCCGCCGAAGACTTTGGGGTAGTTGATCTGGAGCTGGAGGGTGGCCCATCCGCCGGAGGAGTGGCCGTTGAGGTAGCGGTCGCGGGCGTGGGGGATGGCGCGGTAGTGGGATTCGATGAAGGGGATGTATTCGGTGGTGAGCGCGGTGCCCCAGGGGCCGTTGTTGACGGAGTTGGCGAACTCGTGGGTGCCGGTGGGGAAGTGTTCGTCGAGCATGACCCAGAGCAGGGGCGGCATTTTGCCGGCGGCCATGCGCTGATAGACCATCATGCCGAAGTATTTGCAGCCGAGGAGGGTTCCGCCGAAGCCGTGGGTCCAGTAGACGGTGGGGTAGTGGCGTTTGGGGTGTTTGCTGTAGCCGGGCGGCAGGACGACCCAGGCTTTTATGTAGATGGGGCGTCCCCAGAAACGAGTGAGGATGGGGCTTTGGAATTCTGCGAGGCGGAGGTGGGTGGCGTCGGTTTGCTGCGCGGGCGTGAGCTTGTGCGGGGCGCGCGGCGGGACGGTAGTGTCGAGGGCCAGCTCTGGTTCGGGTCCCTGGCCGGGTGACCATTGGGTGAGAGTGAGGACGGGGCTGATGAGGTCGCCGGGGGTGAGGGCGCTGTAGTTGTAGGTGTGATGGACGTCGAGGACGGCCTGGACCTGATAGTTGCCGGGGGCGAGATCGGAGAAGGGTCTGGGGTAGGCGATGTGGTCGGTGTCGATGTCGATGGTGGCGCCGGGGGCAAGGTCGTGGACTTCGCGGGCGGCGACCCAGGTGGCGTTGGGGTCGAACTCGTTGATGGAGATTTGCTTTGCGCCGGCGCCTTTGGCGATGAAGATGAGGAGCCGGCCGGAGATGGGAGCGTGGACGGCGGGTCCGGCAGTGATGCGGAAGAAGAGATGGCGAGGCTGCTGAGCGAGTGCAGCGGAGGCGGTAAAGGCAGTGAGGAGCGCGGCGGTGAGGAGGGTGCGGGTTCGCATGGCGGGAAGTGTACCAAATAGAGGTGACGCGTACAGGGGATTTGCCATCTCAACGGGTAATCTGGAGTGGTATTGCGAGTGAGGATGATGCGAGTTTGCGTGGGCCGTGCGGTATGGACTTGTTTGGGGATGGTGTTGTGTGCCGCGATGGTGGTGTTGCCGGCTGTGGCGGCGGATTCGGTTCCGCAGTGCGGGCGGGCGGTGGTGTTTACAGCGAATTATCTTGCGGCGGAGACGCCGGGGGATGGGCCGGGATTTCTGTTTGAGATACGAAACCGGACAGCGCATGCGATTACGCTGGTTGCGCCGGTACCTTCGAGCGCGCACTGGTATGCGCGGGTGAATCACATGTGGCTGTGGCGGGCGAGCGCGGGGCGCGGCGGCGCACTGGTGAATGCGGAGGATGTGCATGGGCCGGTGTTTGTGTTTCAGCCAAAGGATGCGAAGGCGGGCGATCCGAAGACGATTACGATTCCGGCGCATGGTGTGCATGAGTGGACGGAGTGGATGAAGGATGATCTGGCGATTGCCTACCAGCCGGGTTGCGCGCAGTGCAATTATCCTGGTGAGCGTGATTTTCGCGCGGTGTTTGCGTATGCGTGGCTGCCCGCTCGCGGGGAGCGGATTGAGCATCTGCTGAGTTGCGGATTGCGGTCGAATCCGGTGGATATGCCGCCGCTGGATTTGCCGGTGCGGGAAAAAGTTGCGAAGAAATAAGAAAAAATAAATTTGAAAAAAATGAATTGCGCTGTGCGCCTTTGCTTGGAAAAGTGCGTCTCTCCTGCACGGCCGCTTGATTTGCGCAGCATGTGAAGGCGCGAGAGGCGACGGAGAGGAAATGGGATATGAAAAGAACACTGATGAGACTGGCCCTTGCGGGCAGCCTGGTACTGGGTATGAACGCTGCTCCACTTTTTGCGCAGGATAGTGCGCCGCCACCGCCGCCTCCGCCGATGCAGCAGGGCATGGGTGGTATGCATCATGGCATGCGCCATGGATGGCACGGTAGGATGCATCACCGGATGATGACGCCGGATCAGCAACTGGCGCACATGACGAAGATGCTGGACTTGACTGCGGCGCAGCAGGCTAAGCTGAAGCCGATTCTGGTGGCGCGCGACCAGAAACTGCGCGCGATCTGGAAGCAGCACGCGCAGGAGATGCGGCAGATGCGCGAGCAGTTTATGGCGGCGAACAAGGAGAGCAAGGATCAGGTAGATTCCGTGTTGACGCCGGCGCAGCAGGAGAAGATGCACGCAATGATGCAGAAGCGCATGGAGCGCATGCGGCAGTGGAAACAGATGCACGGGGGACCGATGCACGGTGCTCCTCCACCGCCGCCGCCGCCGACACAGCCGCAGTAATGCGCTGTGAGTGAGAGATGGGCGCCGAGGGTTGATCCCCCGGCGCCCGTCTTATTTTTGCGGATGTGTTGGTGCGGGCGGCACGAGTTGCGCGCCGGGCAGTTGCGTGGCGGTGGCGTGGAAGACCTGATAGTGGCCGGCGGCGATGGTGATGTTGGCGCGGTATCCGAAGAAGGCGATGGCGTGCGCGATGAGGTGGACGTGGGTGGTGGCGGGAAGCCATAGTCCGCCGTGCATGGGGCGCTGCGTGAAGTGGAAGGTGCTGCCTTTGTCGACGGTGAAGATGCCCCAGCCGATGTGGAGGTTGGAGTCAAAGATTGCGTCGAGGCGGCGGACCTGGAGATCGTGCTCGTCGATCCAGATGGTACCGGTGAGGTTGCGGAGGGTTTTCTCCGCCTTGCCGTGCACGGATGCGTGGTGGTTTCCGGTGAAGTGGAAGAGGAGCGTGGGACGCCCGTCGATGGTAGTGCGGCTGGGGCTGGAGAGCTGCATGATGGCGAGCAGTTGCGAGATGGAGACGGTGGGTCCGCCAGTGGAATGGCCGGGCGGGGTTTTCTGTGCCTGGGCGATGAGGCGCTGCACGATCCGTTGCTGCTTTTGCTGCTGGCCGGGGCTGAGCGGATGGCCGTTTTTGCCGATGAGCTCGTCGATTTCGTGAGTGTGGACGAAGAAGACGCGGAAGTCGCTGGTTTTGGAGGACTGGATGCGGCCGTGGCTGTCGAGCCTCTGGATGGTTTGTTGCTCGCGGTAGGTGTAGTTTTCGCGGAGGGTGTCCAGTTGGCCCTGGTGGGTGACGACTTCGCGCAGGAGGGTGGCGGCGTTGGGGATGGGCTGCGGGCGCGCGGGTTTGGTTTGTGAGACAAGCAGGGTTGGGGTTAGTAGCAGGCTTGCGAGGATGGTCAGTCTGAAATGCTTGCAGGAATTGGCGCAAAGCGAGCGCAGGTCTCTCCGCCTGGTTCGCTCGGGTGGCGCGAGCGAAGTTTGGCCGGGATGACATCTTTTATCTTGCTGATGGGTGAGACAGATCACGGGGATGCGATGGGGCATGTTGCGGGCCTGGGTCCATGGTAGAGGATGATAGATTGCGGTGAGTGAGAAAAGGAGGGTTGCGAGATGCTGCTGCGGCTGCTGCTGAAGTGGGTTCTGGATGGATTTGTGCTGCTGGTGGTGACGTGGATTGTGCCGGGATTCGAGGTGGCGAATTTTGGTTCGGCGCTGGTGGCGGTGGTGGTGATCGGGTTGCTGAATGTGACGCTGGGATTTCTGCTGAAGCTGCTGTTTTTGCCGTTGGGGATTCTGACTTTGGGGCTGGTGTTTTTGTTTATCAACGCGCTGATGATCAAGATGGCGGGGGCTCTGGTGCCTGGGTTCCGGGTGAAGAGTGTCTGGTCTGCGCTGGTGGGGGCGTTTGCGCTGGCTTTGATTCATGTGGCGTTTTCAGTGCTGTTTTAAGGACTCGCCGTCCGGGAGTCCGCGCTTTGCGCGGTGCTTGTCGTACGAGCGACCGCGCGCTTTGCGCGCCATTCCACTTTGGAGATTTTCCTGTCCCACCCAAGCGGAGCCTGGATGGGCACCCCTACGGTTGTGGTTCGAGCTGGTGTTTAAAAAAGAGCGTTCGTGACTCCCCTCTTTTTTGTGGGGAAGTTGTTGATTTTATGGGATAGGTTAACCCTTTAGCGATGGGTATGTCCCCGATGTTTTTGCGGGGAAGTTGTTGATTCTGTTGGATAGGTTAGGGTTCTAACTGCTGGAGGCATGGAAAAAGGCGTGCCGGGGCGCGCCTTTTTGCTGTGTCTACTATCAGGATATCAATTTGTGGGGTAATTACCGGCACTTTTAGTGGGGATTGCTAGCTATCAGTGACCCTACCCTCAGGATGCGTACTCCATATGCGTCTGGTTTGAGGGGATTTTCAACCCCGTCGCCGTCGTCGGGGCTGTGGGAGAGTGGGAATCGCGCAGTTTGCGATTT
>JAKATU010000047.1 GCA_021818585.1 Acidobacteriota bacterium
GGATGCGGCGGATGGGGATCGAGGCCATCTATCGCAGGTCGAGCACCTCGAAACCCGCGCCAGGACACGGGATCGATCCCTATCTGCTGCGCGGGCCGGCCATCACGCGGCCCAACCAGGCCAGGGCCATGGACGTCATGTACATCCCCATGGCGCGTGGGTTCGTCTATCTGGCCGCGGTGGTCGATTGCTTCAGCCGTTCGCGTGCCGGAACCCATAACAGCCTAAAAGCAAAAACAAGAGCAAGAACTTCCACTTAAGAAAAAGCAAAAACTGCCCGAACTACCGGTACCACCTCAGATTCACGAAGGTCTTTGCCGACGGCGGCTACACGGGCACGCTTGTCGGCTGGGCCAGGGACATCTTTGGCTACGACGTGGAAGTGGTCAAGCGGAACGAACTGCATACCTTCCAAGTCCTCCCCAAACGCTGGATCGAGGAGAGAAGTTTCGCCTGGATGGGATGGTCACGGAGGTTCAGCAAAGACTACCAAATTTGCCCAACTTCCGCAGAGTCCATGCTCTGGATCAGCTTTACACACACGCTGCTCAAAAAACTCGCTTAGTTTATGGACGGATTCTAAAGCAAATTATTCAAAGTCTGCACTTACCGATGGCGCGCTGAGGGAATAAAAAAAGCCCTGATCTTGCGATCAGGGCTTTTGGTTTTGCCGGGTTGCGGCGAGTCCTATGTCCCTTCGCTCCAACTGGCGAGGTACTCTTCCTGCTCGGGGGTGAGGCGGTCGATGCCGATGCTCATGGTTTCGAGTTTGAGGCGGGCGACGCGCTTGTCGAGTTCCTCGGGAACGGAGTAGACCTTCTTCTCGAGGCTGGCATGGTTTTTGACGAGGAACTCAGCGGAGAGCGCCTGGTTGGCGAAGCTCATGTCCATAACGGAAGCGGGGTGACCTTCCGCGGCGGCCAGGTTGATGAGGCGGCCTTCGCCGAGGAGGTAGATCTTGCGGCCGTCGCGGAGGTTGTACTCGTCGACGAAGTCGCGGGTCTGGCGCTTGGAGGACGAGAGCTTTTCGAGGGCGGGAATGTCGATTTCGACGTTGAAGTGGCCGGAGTTGGAGACGATGGCTCCGTTCTTCATGAGCTCGAAATGCTCCTGGCGGATGACGCTCTTGTTGCCGGTGACGGTACAGAATATGTCACCAACTTTGGCTGCTTCGGTCATGGACATGACGCGGTAGCCATCCATCACGGCCTCGATGGCGCGGGTGGGGTCGACTTCCGTCACGATGACGTCGGCACCCATGCCACGAGCGCGCAGGGCGAGTCCGCGGCCGCACCAGCCGTAACCGGCAACGACAAACTTGGAGCCTGCGATGAGGGTGTTGGTGCTGCGGATGATGCCGTCGAGAGTGGACTGGCCTGTACCGTAGCGATTGTCAAACATGTGCTTGGTAAGGGCATCGTTGACGGCTACAACGGGGAAATTGAGGACGCCTTCCTTGGCCATCGCGTGCAGGCGGATGACACCAGTGGTGGTTTCCTCAGTTCCGCCGATGACGCCTTCGAGAGCGTCACGGCGCTTGGTGTGGAGGATGGTGACCAGATCGCAGCCGTCGTCCATGGTGATGTGCGGCTTGTGGTCAATGGCCGACATGATGTGCTGGTAGTAGGTGTCATTATCCTCGCCCTTAATGGAGTAGGTCTGGATATTGAAGTCGCGTGCCAGCGAGGCAGCTACGTCGTCCTGCGTGGAGAGCGGGTTGGAGGCGCAGAGGGCGACATCGGCTCCGCCGTCGCGGAGGGTGATCATCAGATTGGCCGTCTCGGTGGTGACGTGAAGGCATGCCGCGACGCGGAGGCCTTTGAGAGGCTGATTCTTGATGAAGTCCTTGCGAATGCTCTGGAGCACCGGCATGGACTGATTTGCCCATTCGATGCGCTTGCGTCCCTGGTCGGCCAGGGCCAGATCTTTGACGTGATGCGGAGTTGCGATGGATGTAGTTGCCATAAGCCTCTATTTTAGCCGCGCAGACCTGTCTTTTGTCCGGTTTGCGGGGTCATTTTCCTTACTCGTAGACGATACCATCCGGTTAGCGCCGCCCGTAGCGGAAAGCAGCGAACGGGAAGCTTTTGTAGGATGGTGGCGAGGCCACGATGAGCAGTTCGAAGCTGACGGATCGGCAGATGCACTTGATTTCACGCGCGTTGGCCGAACCTCGCCGCTACGAGATATTGAAGCGGCTGGGATGCGGGGCGGAGTGCGCGGCTTGCAGCGAACTATTGGAGAATCTGCCAATTACGGCGGCGACTCTGTCACACCATTTGAAAGAACTGGAACAGGCGGGTCTGATTGAGATTGTTCGCGAAGGGAAATTCGCACGGATTTCGCTCCGGCGGGATGTGTGGGCTGCGTACCTGGAAAAGCTCTCAAAAATTTAACGAAGAAAACATGCAACGGAAGTACTGTGGGCGACATCAATTAGACACTTGTCGAAATGTCGAAATGAATTCGACCGGTGAGAGGAGATTGCGATGAAGAAGCTTGCAGGAAAAGTGGCAGTGGTTACGGGAGCGTCGAAGGGCATTGGCGCGGCGATTGCGAAGGGTCTGGCGGCGGATGGAGCGTCGGTGGTGGTGAATTATTCGTCCAGCCGCGAGGGCGCGGACAAGGTGGTGGCCGAGATAGCGGCTGCCGGCGGTAAGGCCGTTGCCGTGCAGGGCAATGTGGCGAGGCAGGCGGACGTGGAGCGGATATTTGCGGAGACGAAGCGGGCGTTTGGCCGGCTGGATGTGCTGGTGAACAATGCCGGAATTTATGGGTTTACTCCGCTGGAGGCTGTGACGGAGGAGCAATTTGAGGCGCAGTTTGGCACGAATGTGCTGGGTCTGCTGCTGGCTTCGCGGGAAGCAGCGAAGCACTTTGATGGCGAGGGCGGCAGCATCATCAACATCAGCTCGGCGGTGACGGAGCTGGCTCCTCCGGCGTCAGCGGTGTACGCGGGCACGAAGGGCGCGGTGGATGCGATTACGCGGGTGCTGGCGAATGAGCTGGCGGGGCGGAAGATTCGCGTCAACGCGATTAACCCGGGCATGGTGGAGACGGAAGGTACGCACTCGGCGGGCTTTATCGGAAGCGAGTTCCATGCGGAGCATGAGAAGCAGGTTCCGCTGGGACGGATTGGACAGCCGGAGGACATTGCGAAGATTGCCACGTTTCTGGCATCGAGCGACTCAGGCTGGCTGACGGGTGAGCGGTTGCTGGCCTCTGGCGGCCTCAGATAAGTGCTGGCCGCACGGGCGTACGCGCGCGCTTTGCGCGCCATTCCTATTGAGACCGCGACTGCTTGTCGTAGAGGCTGCATGGGCGCGGGCTGTTTTGTCCGGAACCTGTATGCGGGTCTCTTATGATTCCACCTCAAATTGGGGCTGCCGTTGGGCAGCCCTTTTATTTTCGGGGTGAGGATTTGGGGCTGGATTTGGGGCTGGATTCGAGGGCGAGGAGCTGCCTCTTGCGGTCGAGGCCCCAGCGGTAGCCTGTGAGTTTGCCGTCGCTGCCGATGACGCGGTGACAGGGGACGAGGAGGGCCGCGGGATTGGAGGCGCAGGCGCGGGCTACGGCGCGGACTGCGGTGGGTTGGTGGATGGCTTCGGCGACCTGGGCGTAGGAGCGGGTCTGACCAGCAGGGATGCGGCGAAGCGCTTCCCAGACGCGCATCTGGAAGGCTGTGGCGCGGAGATCGAGGGGGAGATCGGCGAGTGCGGAGGGGTTCTCGCGGCAGGCTGTGGCTATGGCGGCGATCTGGGGTGCGAGGCTGGGGTCTTCTGTGAGCGTGGCGGATTGGAAGCGCTCGCGCAGGTCGTCGATGAGGGGTTGGGGTTGGTCGCCGAGGGAGACGGCGCAAAAGCCGCGGCTGGTGCGGGCGATGAGGAGCGTTCCCAGCGGTGATGGGCCTGTGCAGTAGTGGATGGTCTGATTTAGGCCTTCGCGGCGGTAGGCGCCGGGGGACATGCCGAGGGTGAATGGCGCGGACTCGTAGGCGCGGCTGGAGGCTGAGTATCCGGCGGAGTACAGAGAGTCTGTGGCGCTTGCGGAGCCGGAGTGGAGTGCAGTGCGAAGGGCTGCGGCGCGTGCCTGACGCTGATATTGCGCTGGGGTAAGGCCAAGGGTGCGGCGAAAGATGCGCTGGGCGGTGAAGGGGTTGCGGCGGATGAGCTGGCCGAGTTCCGCGAGGGAGACGTTGCGGTCGCGGTTGATGTCAAGGAATGCGGCCATGGTCTGTGCGAGGCGCGCGTCGGAGGGAGGGTCCTCGGGCCGGCAGCGTTTGCAGGGGCGGAATCCAGCGGCTTGGGCGGCTTCCGGTGTGGAGAAGAAAAGGACGTTGTCGCGGGCGGGGGTTCGACTGGGGCATCCGGAGCGGCAGAAGATGCTGGTGGAGGTGACCGCATAGACAAAATCACGGGCAGCGGAGTCGCGGGCCAGGATGGCTGCCCAGGCTTGGTCGGGATGGACATCGGGGTGCCTGACCGGGATTGAATGGATTGTAGGCGATGCAGGCATGGGTGCAATCTCCTGATGACTGCAAGAGTACGCTCGTTGGTGGATGAGGACTATCCGGGACTTGCCGTCAAAGTTTCGGCGGCAAGTCCCGAGAGTTGGTTTTATTTTGTGAGGTCTTTGAGGGCGGCGAGAACTTCCTCAGCATGGCCTTCTGGTCTGACCTTGGGAAAGATTTTGAGCAGCTTCTGGTCCGGGCCGATGACGAAGGTGGTTCGCTCGATGCCGCGGACTTTTTTGCCGTACATATTTTTGTCTTTCATGACGCCGAACTGATTGCAGACCATTTCGTCGGGGTCAGCGAGGAGGGTGTACGGCAGATCGTACTTTTCCTTGAACTTTTTTTGTGCTTTGACGGTATCGCGCGAGATGCCGAGGACGACGACGCCTGCCTTCTGGAGCTTCTTGAAGTGGTCGCGGAAGCCACAGGCTTCGATGGTGCAGCCCGGGGTGTCGGCGCGGGGATAGAAAAACAGCACGACCGGCGTTCCGGCGTAGTCTTTCAGGTGGACCGTCTGGCCTTCTTCATCCTGCAGAACAAAGTCGGCAACCTTGTCGTTAATCTCCATTGAGTTTCTTCTCCTCAAACCCGCTGTGCGCGAGAGAATCCTATTGCTAGTAGATTGTTTCTTAGCTGGTATCAGGATGTCACGGCCCTCCCATTCACGACGTCATATTGCACGCGTGCTGCTGTTTGCTCTCATCGCAACGGGCGTGATTTCTCCTGCTTTTGCGCAGGACGGTGGATCTTCATCGGGCAGTTCGACGCATTTGCGGGCTTTGGCCGTGTATGAGTACCTGGGCAGCTATCAGAAGCCTACCCGCAGCCGGCTGGTTCCGGTTGCCATCTGGGACGGCACGCAGTTTCAGCCGGGCAGCCTTTATCTTGCCGATCCGACGCCGCTTTCTGTGAGGTCTGGAACGATGTATGAGCTGATGCAGGGCGGCAACGGGGTTGGACAGGTGGAGGTGCTCGACGCCGAGCAGATTGCCAATGGGTGGATTGGCCTGGGGAAGTACGTGCCGAATCCGCCGGCGGGGCCGAAGTTCAAGCTTCCGGCGAGCCTCACGGCGAAGGCCAAGTTTGAATCGGACAAGCCGCATTTTGCCTACAAGCCACCGGCGAGCACGGGGGTTGCGGGTGGCAGGGCCGGGGCGAGCGCGGGAGGGCCGGTTCGTGAGGGTGCAGGTGCTGAATCGGGCCGACCCACGCTGGAACAGCGGCCGGAGTTGACGCCGGGGCCCTCGGATGCGAGCACGACCACGCCCTCGGAGGAGGGTCGGCCAATTCTCCGCCAGCCTGCGGCGAGTTCTCAGTCGGCTCCTCCTACGCTGCACCGGCGCACCGAGGCTCAGCAGCTTGGCTCGCAAGAAGCGGCGCCGAGCGGACGACCGATTCTGAGCTACAACACGCATGCCGTGAGTCCTGTGATCGAGCTGAAGCAGGATGCTCTTGTTGGGCATCCCCCGGCGGTGCATGAGATGGTTGCCATCTCGGATGAGGATGGGACTACGGACCACTCCTATGCCTGGGATTGGCCTACGCCGGGCGACAAGGATGCTGCGCGGCAAAAGCTTGAGGCGCTTGCATTGCAGTACCTGACGCCCGCCCGGCCGGTTGCTCTACCGAAGGCGGCGGACAAGGTTGCCGGACGGGAAAAGTATCCCATGAAGATGGCGAAGTCTTCGACGGTGGCAGCTCCGCAGGCGGTGACGCTGACCGACGAGCGGTTCCATGCTTTTGAGCTGGATTTTGGCTCCGGTCCTGTTTATGTTTTTTCAGCGCGCACGAGCGGTCCGGAGGACCAGACGACATACATTACGCTGATTGCGCAGCCGGACTTTGCAGGCGGGATTATTCCGCTTTACAAGAGCGTGACTCCAGCGACGCTGCTGGACTATGAGCCTCGCTTGAAGCTGGTGGATGCGGTGGACGCTACGGGTGGCGGCCGGGCGGATTTGCTCTTCGATGTGATCAAGCGCTGGAGCCGCCAGTTTGCGCTTTTCAGCGTGCAGAACGGACAGGCGCAGGAAGTGTTTCATACTGGCCAGCAGTAGGGTGCTGGATTACGTAAACCAAAACCCCGGCGGGTGCGATGCCGGGGTTTTGGTTTTCGGACTGTCTGAGCTTTTTAGTGGCTCAGGGCGGGCTCGAGAGATTCGTCTGTGATATCGACGAGTTGCTCCGGGTAGTAGGCGTTGAGCAGGTACTGCTCAATCATGCGCTGGGTGTTGAAGAAGGAACCGTTGAGCGCGATGGCCGAGCGCATGATGCGGTGCCAGCGATCGTGATCCTTGTAATATGTGGGCAGGATGACCTGTTCGAGGTGCTCGTAGAGCGATGCGGCCTCGCCGGCTTCGTCTTCGCGGTCTTCAATAGCCCAGCCGGTGACGCCTTCGATCCAGCCCTCGATCCACCACCCGTCGAGGATGCTGAGGCTGGGTACGCCGTTGATGGCGGCCTTCATGCCGCTGGTGCCGGAGGCCTCGTAGGGACGTTTGGGCGTGTTGAGCCAGAGATCGACGCCCTGGGTGAGCAACGCGCCGAGTTCCCAGTTGTAGTTTTCGAGGTAGACGATCTTGAGCGTATCCGATTCGAGCTCTCGAGCGAGCTCAATGACGCGCTTGATTTTTGCCTTGCCGGGTTGGTCAGCGGGATGGGCTTTTCCGCTGTAGAGTACCTGCAGTCCGCCGTGCTCGCGGGCGAGCCGGACGAGGCGCTCGGGGTCGTGGAAGAAGAGGTCGGCGCGCTTGTAGGTGGCGGCGCGGCGCGCGAAGCCGATGGTGAAGACGTTCTCATCGAGCCGTGTTCCGCCGCGTTCTTCGACGGCCTGGATGAGCCGGCGCTTGGCGGCCATGTGGGCCTGGTGAATCTGCTCGCCGTCAATGTCGATGGCGTAGCGGAGCGTGACGTTGTCCTGACGCCAGCGCGGCATGTGTTGGTCGAACATCTCCTTCATTTCGTCGGAGGTCCAGGTAGCGGCGTGAATGCCGTTGGTGATGGCGGAGATCTGGTACTCGGGGAACATGGCACGGGAGACTTTGCCGTGCTGCATGGCGACGCCGTTGACGAAGCGCGAGAAGCGAAGGGCCACGTAGGTCATGTTCAGCAGGCCGTCGTGGAAGCCGCCGGTGCGTTCGACAAGGTTGGTGCGTTCGATACCGAGAATTCGCTCTGCCTGCTCACGGGAGAAGCGGTCGTGCCCGGCCGGAACCGGCGTGTGGGTGGTGAAGACGCAGCGATCCCGGACGGCCTTAAAGTCGTCTTCGGTTGCGGTATCGAGGGAGCGGCCGGCGAGTCGCTGCTCGAGCGCGGCTACGGTGAGCAGTGCGGCATGGCCCTCATTCATGTGGAAGACGGCGGGGGCGTAGCCGAGCGCATTGAGGATGCGCGGGCCGCCGAGACCGAGGATGGCTTCCTGGCGCAGGCGATAGTCGCCGTCGCCTCCGTAGAGGTGGTCGGTGAGGGCGCGATCCTCGGGGTGATTTTCTTCGAGGTAGGTGTCCAGCATGTAGATGGGAATCGTATGCCCGGTGACGCCGTGAACGTCGAAGCGCAGGGCGCGAATGGTGACGATGCGTCCCTCGATCGCAATGGTGACTTTCGGCTCTTCTACCGCTAGCTTTGCCTCTGGGTGCCAGGGTTGCGCGGATTCGGTCTGATTCCCTTCCTCATCCAGATGCTGGCTGTAGTATCCCTTGCGGTGGAGCAGGGTTACGGCGACCAGGTTGAGTGCGAGGTCGGCCGCCGACCGCAGGGTGTCTCCGGCGAGTACGCCGAGGCCGCCGCTGTAGGTGGGCATATCCGGGCGAATCGCGATCTCCATGGAAAAGTAAGCAATTGTGCCTTCTTCGGATGAGCGGGAAAGAGGGGAGTCCATTTGGCGATGCAACGCAGTCATAAAAAGAGCAAATCTCCTCAAGCCTGGCGGGTGAAGACCACCCTATCTGCAGGCTCTTTTATCGATTCAGTCGGGCTTACAGACAGCACCCGCATCAGGGAATGTATTCGCAACGATGGATCCGGATGTCCGGGCTGCCGTCGGCTGGTTTGGATGCAATCGTGGCTTTTCTCTCTTTTATCATCGCTTACCTGAGCGATTCGAGGGGGATTTGATTGTTTGCCACAGGGGAATGCTCGTTACTTAACATTCAAAGCGTGCGCTCCAGCCGATGCGCGGCAGCGGTAAATATCTGCATCTATGGATGTTTTCTCCTTGTACCGCTTTTTGAGAGCTTCAGCGAAGGCGGGAGCTTCTTTCGACGGCACCAAGTTGAGTGTGCAGCCGCCGAAACCGCCTCCGGTAAGCCGGGCGCCGATGCATTCCGGCCGCTCAAGGGCAAGTTCCACGAGGATATCCGCTTCCGGACAGCTGGCCTCAAAGTCGTCGCGGTAGCTGGCGTGTGCCGCCACGAGCAGCGAGCCGAATTTTTTCAGATTCCCCGCATCGAGTGCCGCCGCTGCCTCCACGGTGCGATCGTCTTCGCTGATGATGTGCCGGCAGCGCCTGTAGACGTTGTCGGACATTCTGCTTTTGACCTGTTCCAGGTCTTGGAGCGTTGCATCCCGCAGAGCGTGAATGCCGGGGTTCTCCTGATGAAGAATATCGGTTCCTTCGGCGACCTCGGCCCGCCGAATCTTGTAGGCTCCGTCAGCATGTGCGTGCTTGACCATGGTGTTGATGAGGACGAATTCGACTTCGTGCGGCAGGGGCGCGAGGTGGTATTCGAGGCTTCGGCAGTCGAGGAGGAGCGCGTGATCTTCGGCTCCACAGGCGGACACGAACTGATCCATGATGCCCACGGGAGCGCCGACATAGTGGTTTTCCGCTTTCTGGCAGAGTTTTGCGATCTCAGGCCCGGACCAGGATTTTCCGGTAAGGTGCAGTAATGCGAGTGCCGTCGCGACTTCAATGGAGGCCGAGGAGCTAAGTCCTGCGCCGAGCGGCACGTTTCCGGTGATGCTGAGCGAGAACGCTGGAACTTCTATTCCGGCTTGGCGGAGCATGGCGAGGACGCCGAGCGGATAGTCTTCCCACTGGCCGGTGCCGCGGCTGGGCAGTGTCGCCAGGTCGACACGCGCTTCCTTTTCAAAATTCGCGGAGTAGAGCACCGCCTGCCCGTCAGTTCTTGGAGTGATGGCGACGGTGGTTGTGAGATCGATGGCCGCGGGAAAAACGAATCCCTCAGCATAGTCGGTGTGCTCTCCGATGAGATTGACCCTGCCTGGCGCCCGGAACAGCGCGGGCTTTGCGCCGAAGCGCTCCTGATGCAGAGCGATGAATTCGTTTACATTTTCCATCTCGACTTTTGGACCCCCAAGAACCTAAATACGACAAAGTTTTATGTTACGGCTGAATAAGTCATTGTCCCACATTGGCTGCGGCTGCCGACATGGCGGATTCCAGCCTGCTCCAGATGTCATCCATCCACGGGCGATGTTCGGGCTTCATCAGCACCGAGCGGAGGCATGTTACCACCCCGCTGGAACCTTTCGCATCGGAATCATTCCAGACGCCTTCGCCGAAGATGCTGATTGGCATTTGCACCAGTGCCAGGTGCAGATTCTGACGGGCGGCTTCCTCAAACGTTGCCCGGGCGCGCGCAGAGGATTCCTCGACGGAATTGCCTTGGATGGCCCATACGACAATGTCCAACTCGGGTTGGAGTGGTGCGAGCGCCAGCGGGCTTGCCTGTAGCCTTTTATGGAGTTCCAGCGCTGCCTCGCGGCCTGCTTCGAGGCCCTGGGCGAACTCACCGCCGGGCACCAGCGGCAGGAGGCGTTGGGTGGCCCAGAGCGCCACGGCGGAGGCTCCGGCGCGTGAGCACTCCAGGCTGATTTCGCCGAGGTGGAGTTGGGCCGACGTGAAATAGGTGTATGGAGAGTCGTGCTTGTAAAAGCGGCCTACGGCGGGATCGCGAAAGAGGACGCATCCGCAGCCGTAGGGCTGGAGACCGTGCTTGTGCGGGTCGATCACGATGGAGTCAGCCATGCCTGCCGCGTCAAAGTGCCTTCGAGCTTCCGGATGCAGATTTTGCGCCAGCGTGAAGTAGCCGCCGTAGGCTGCGTCGACGTGTACGCGGAAGCCGTGGCGCTCGCGGAGTTTGAGGACTTCTGCCAGCGAATCGACCGCGCCCAGGGAGGTTGTGCCAAGTGTAACCACCACAGTGCCAATATCGCTTTGTTGCAGGGTGGATTCGAGCGCCGCGATGTCCATGCGGCCCCGATGGTCGGCCGGAATCTCAATGCACCCCAGGCCGAGCACCGCGCTGATGCGGCTGTGGGTGTAGTGGGCCTGCGAGGAGGCTGCGATACGCTTGCCCGGCGCGGTTTTGCCTGCGACCCAGAGCGCTTCGAGGTTGGCGAAAGTGCCGCCGCTGGTCAGGTGCCCGAGGAATTGCTGCCAGCCGAAGATGCCGGCGATTTCGCTGACGGCTTCCAGTTCCATGGCGGAGCTTGCGCGGCCGCCGTCGAGCGCGTGGTTGTTGGGATTGACGGTCATGGCCATGGCATAGGCGGCGTGGGCCACTGGATGTGGCGGTTTGAGCATTTGCCCGGCATAGAGCGGATGGAAATAGGGGTAGTTGTCTGCCATGCGGGCGGCGGTTTCGGCCAGAACGCTATGGATGCGCTCGGTTCCGGGCATTTTGTATGCGGGGCCTTCGGGTAAATCGAATCCGCCCGCGAGATTACGCAGCGCGGTATTTACAAATTCTCCAATTGACGTGAAGTCCGATTTCGCCATCGACCACAGAATATAGGCTTACACCGTATCTTCTGGCCAGCGACGGTGCGGGGTCTGGAATGTTGGAGGCGGTTCTGTGGGCCGGGGTGGTTCTTCTGGGTGTTGTTAACTATTCATGGAACCGGGATTGTTACTTTTTTGCGAATCGTTTCGCTTGACATAAAACAGCAATCAATCTTTGCTGATTCTCTGCTATGCTTCTCTTGCGTTCGAACCGAACCGGGCATAACGCAGTTCTCGCCCATCCGTTGTGCAAGTTTCTGTCCGTGAGGCTCCGATTCACTCGTCGCAATTCAACCAGGAAAAAGCAACACAATGGAACAAGGAACAGTGAAGTGGTTTAACGACGCGAAGGGCTTCGGCTTTATTTCGCGCGAGAACGGTGAAGATGTCTTCGTGCACTACTCGGCCATTACCGCGAATGGCTTTCGTAGTCTGCAGGAGGGTCAGGCCGTGCAATTCAACGTGGTTAAGGGGCCAAAGGGCTGGCAGGCAGCAGACGTTCAGCCTCTGTAAATTGACGCTCGAGATCAATCGATACAGATGATGCAAAAGAGTCGGCCCAAGGGCTGGCTCTTTTGCTTTTGAGGTGGTCCGCGGTTGTCATGCTGGAGATTTTGGTAACAGCTATGGGGCTGTGGCGGCTTGTTATCGGGGCGGTGGCATTTCAATCGAAAAACTTTTTCTCTCGCTGCTACAATCTATCGCGCCATGTCTTCCAGCTTTTCGCGACGCCGTTTTCTGATTCAGGGGGCTTCCGCTCTTGCCCTTCCCGCTGTTGTTCCAACCGCTCTTTACGGCGATCCAAACTCGCACCTGGCCACGCCACAGAATCTGGAAACCCCGTATAAATACGAGAAGCTTGTCCTGAGTGCGTCTCACGTCCGTGGAGCGTTTGACGAAAAATCCGTCGACTGCCCGTTCGTTTTCCATCACGACGGCCGCTATCACATGACCTTCGTGGGCTTTGACGGCATCGGCTACCAGACGGGCCTGGCTACCTCTCACGATCTTGTCCACTGGGAAAAGTATGGCTGCATCCTCCATCGCAACCCGAAGGATCCGATCACCCGCTATAACCTTGCCATGATGTGGATCATGCGCGAAAACCGCCTCACCTCGCCGGGTAATCTTCGTAAGGTGCATGGCCGTTATCTTGGCGCGTGGAACGCCTATCCGCGACCTGGTTATGAGGCCGGTCCTGCGGTGATCGGGCTCTGCTGGAGCGATGATCTGCATCACTGGCAGCTCGACCCTCCCTGCCTGCGCCCCGATGATCCCGACGCGCAACCCTGGGAGCAGGGCGGCCTTTACAAGGCGTGCATTCTGGAGCATGACGGGCTGTTTTACATGTTCTATAACGCTAAAACCAGGAACCTGCCTCGCAGCCAGGGCGGCGGCTGGCGGGAGCAGATTGGCGTGGCGACCTCTCACGATCTCAAGAAGTGGCACCGTCATCCCGGCAATCCGATTATCCGGAATGGTCCGGAGGGCTCTTGGGACGACCGCTTTGCGAGCGATCCGTGTGTGCTGCATGACGGCAGGCAGTGGGCGTTCTTCTATTACGGCTTGAGCTCGGATGGTAAGGCGCGGGATTTGCTTGCGATTGGCGATGATCTTTTTCATCCCCGCAAGACCGACTCTGTTCTGATTGCTCCCGGTCCTCCCGGGACTGTGGATTCCACCTACTCGCACAAGCCCTCGATCATTACCGCGCATCATGATCTGTATCACTTTTATTGCGCGGTTTCCGGGGCTTGGCCGCATGATACCCGGGGTATCTCGGTGGCTCGTTCCAGGCCGTTTTAGGGCGGCTCTGCTATCTCGGGGACGGGCGCAGTTCTGTCTTTTGCTCATATCGGATACCAGCGTCGTAATTGGATTTGATTTAACGAAAATAATCGATTCCTGCGCCATTTGCTGCTGAAAGCGCGGCCCGCCGACCGGCGCAAAGCGCATGCATACCCTTTTCCTCCTGAACTTTCACCCGGCTGATCGCGTATCATCATGCTTTCCTGATTGGAAAACCGTGTGCTCGTCCTGCTGCTTCTACTCGGATATTGCAGGTCACACTCTTAAGGAGAACGAATGAAACGCAAATTTATGGCCGCAGCTGCCGCGACGTTGGTGGGCTTTGGCCTGGCAGTAGGCGCAACCGGTGCGATGGCGCAACCTGCGGTCGCTGCGAATACGGCGACTTCCGCTGCTTCGGTGAAGATTCCGAAGGTGATTCCTGGGTTCGACCCGAGCGCGATGGATACTTCGGCCAATCCCTGCGATAACTTTTACCAGTTTGCGTGCGGCAATTATGCCAAGCTTCATCCGATTCCGGCAGACATGCCTGAGTATGACCAGTTTGTGGCGCTATACGAGTACAACACGGCGATTCTGCACCAGCTTGTGGTGAAGGCCGCGAGTGCAGGACCCAGCGCTACCGCGAATGAGCGGAAGATCGGCGATTACTATCAGGCCTGCATGGACACGAGCGCGATCAACAGCGCGGGAATCAAGCCGCTGGAGCCGATGCTGCACCGGATCAACGGCCTGAAGAGCAAGAAAGATCTGACTGGCCTGATTGCTTATCTGAATAAGCAGGGTGTGAACGTGTTTGTCCGCTTCGGGGCACAGCAGGACTTCAAGGATGCTTCGAAGGAGATCGCGGTCATTGACCAGGGTGGCCTGGGATTGCCGAATCGAGGGTACTACCTGCGCATGGATGCTCGCAGCGTGAAGCTCCGCCAGCAGTACCAGCAGCATATCGCGAACGTGTTGCATCTTCTCGGCGATCCGGTTGCCAGGGCTCAGACCGAAGCGCAGAAGATCATGCAGTTTGAAACGGAACTGGCGAAGTCGTCGATGGGGATTGTGGAACGGAGAAATCCGTACAAGACCTACCACATGGAAACGGTAGAGGCCTTTGCGCCTACCGTGCCGATGCTGGACATTTCCCAGTACATCCGGGAGATGGGCTCCCCGGCGGTTTCGTCACTGAATGTGACGGTGCCGGGCTTCTTTACCGGGCTGAACGAGGCGATTGAGGATACTCCGCTTTCCACGCTGAAGAACTACATGCGCTTCCATCTGGCGGATGCTTACTCGATGGAATTGCCGCAGGCGTTTGACCAGGAGAGCTTTGCTTTTTACGGACGCGATTTGACGGGCACGCCGCAGCAGCAGCCCCGCTGGAAGCGCTGCGTGAATGCGACCAACCGTGCTCTTGGCGATGCCGTAGGGCAGATGTACGTGGCCAAGTACTTTACGCCGAGCCAGAAGAAGGAAGCCCTGACCATGGTGCACGGGATTGAAGCCGCCATGGGCAAGGACATTGAGGAAGCCACGTGGATGAGCCCCGTGACCAAGCAGAAGGCGATTGCCAAGCTGCACATGATTGAGGACAAGATTGGATATCCGAACAAGTGGCGCAGCTACGCCAAGCTGGAAGTGAAGCCCGGCGAGGCGCTTGCGAACTCGATGCGGGTACAAGTTTTCAAGACTGCTTATCAACTGAACAAGATTGGGAAGCCGGTTGACCGCAACGAGTGGTTCATGACGCCGCCGACGGTGAATGCTTATTACGATCCGAGCCAGAACACGATCAACTTCCCTGCCGGCATTCTGCAGCCGCCGTTCTATGACAAGAACGAGCCGGCGGCGGTGAACTACGGCCATATCGGCGCGGTTGTGGGCCACGAACTGACCCACGGCTTTGACGATGAGGGTTCGCAGTTTGACGGCAAGGGCAATCTTCGCGACTGGTGGACGCCGAAGGACAAGGCCAACTTTGATGCGCGCACGGCATGTGTTGCGAATGAGTACAGCAGCTTTACCGACGCCGGCCTGCACGTCAACGGCAAGCTCACGCTGGGTGAAGATACCGCCGATAATGGGGGCCTGCACCTTGCGCTGATGGCGCTGATGGCCCGCGAGGCGATGGACGGCGGTCATATTCCCGGCCCCGCGCCCAGCGCTGCCGCTGCCAAGTACACCACGGAGCAGCAGTTCTTTATTGCCTTTGCGCAGAACTGGTGCTCAAACATGCGTCCGCAGATGACGCGGATGCTGATTCAGTCTGATCCGCACGCCCCTGATCCGATCCGCGTGAAAGGGGTGATCGACAATATGCCGCAGTTCGGGAAGGCATTCTCGTGCCACGTTGGGCAGCCGATGGACCCGGCGCACAAGTGCCATGTGTGGTAGTTTGCAACTGTAACAAATACAAAAGAGGGGAGTGCCCAGCTGGCACTCCCCTCTTCCCCTGTTTTCAGCTTAGTTGCTGCGAGATGAGGATGCTGAATCAGTGGATGTGTCCAGCTCCTGCAGAGGCGCCTACATGGCCGCCGCCAAAACCGGCTCCACCCAGATTGCCGCTGCTTACTCCCACACCAGCGTTACCTCCGAATGAGCTTCCGCTGTTGACGGAGCCCATTGTGGGACCGAAGCTGCGCGCCGGGCCGCCATGGAAGCCGGAGCGCGGAGAGCCATTCCATTGGGGTGAGTTTCCGTTTCTGGCTGCGGTGACCCGGTTGTTGGTCGTGTTGGTCGCAACTCCGTAATTGTAGCCGTTGTAATAGGGGTAGTTGTAGTTCATATAAATGGGGGAGTAGAAGCCCCATCCAAAGGGATTCCAGAACATGCCGTCACCGGGGATCCATGTGTAACCCATTCCCCATGGGTTCCAATACCAGCCCGGTATGAAGCCGGGATAGCCGGCGTATTCATACGCAAGCTGGGTGTTGGCCTGCGAGAGGTAATGCGAGCGCAGGCGGCTCCATTGCATAAGAGAGTCTGTCTCTTCGGCGTTTTTGCGGTCGAAGTGGCGGACCCGGATGACCTGCATGGCAACCGGTGTATCGGCGCCGGCGGCGGGAGCGGGCGGCAGGGTGGCTTCGTGCGAGGAGCCGACTTTGACGGTGCGGCCACCGTCGGCGTAGATGCGGGCTACTCCCTCGTAGGTGCGGACCAGACCGTTGTTGGAATTGAATTCGTAGAGTCCGCGCTTTTCGATGCGGGTGACCACTCCATCTTCGGCAACTTCAAGACGGTTCTGTCGGTAGATGGAATCGACTTCCACGGAGGCTCGACCATTTGTGATCCGTACCTGCGTCTTCAGCAAGTCGGGATTGACCATCTGTACGGCGCTATTGTGCCCGATGCGCAGAAAGACGCCGGGGGTGAGCAGAATCTCCGCGCGTCCATTGCTGGTGGAAAGCACTTGGCCGGGTTGCAGAACCTTTGAGCCAACGTCGCTGGCAGTTACGTGCTGACCGTCGAGAGAGACGGCTCCTTCGACGTAATTCACGGTTCCGGGAGGCGCCTGCTGCATCTGGTTTTGCGCCATCAGCACCGGGGCTGCCAGCGCAACCAGCGAAAGGAGCAGTGGAATCCGAAGATACTTCATGGGTATAACCTCACTCACTTAGATGGGAGGCGCAAAATGAAAGTTTCGGTAGCTCGGTTCAATTGACTTTCACTGGGGCAAAGCGGTCGAGACGCCCATTCACCTATTTGCTTTGATTACAGGGATTTGGCTACGGTCGTCAACGGAATTGAGAAAAAGCTTCTGTATGCTGCGCAAATGACGCAAAGATGACAATTCTGAAGGCTTGCGGCTGGCTAAAGGTTGAACAACTCGCGCAGGCGTTTGGTTTGCGCGCGGCTGACTGGTATTTCGGTGTGTTTCCGGTCATCCATGCGGAGCTGGTAACTGCTTTTGAACCAGGGCACGACTTCCTGAATGTGGTTGATGTTGACCACGTAGGAGCGGTGCGCGCGCCAGAAGATGTTGGGGTCGAGCTGGTCGAGGAGTTCTTCCAGGGTGCGGCAGCGGGATTGGCCTTCGAAGGAGGGTGTGGCGACTGTGATGGTTCCATCTTCGATGGAGGCGAAACACAAATCGCCCTGATCGACGAGCAGGAGGCGGCTTTGCGCCTGAACGACAATTTTTCCGCGCGCTCCACCACGGTTGGCCGGGGACTGTTCGATGAGGCGGAGGAGCGTTTCGAGGCGGGGATCACCTTCGATGGCTGCTCGGGTGTCGCCTGCGTTCTCGCCCGGAGCGAGCTCTTCGAGCCGCTTTCGTGCCCGGTCGACTGCCTGGAGGACACGCTGACGGTCAAAGGGCTTGAGCAGGTAATCGATCGCGTTGACATCGAAGGCACGCACGGCGTACTGGTCGTAAGCGGTAGCAAATATGATTTGCGGTACGCGGAGACGCTGCCCGGGTTCGAGGAGTTTTTTGATGACGGCGAAGCCGTCTAAGCCGGGCATTTGAACGTCGAGAAAGACTACGTCCGGGCGGTGATCGCGGATGAGCTCGACAGCTTCAATGCCGTTGGTGCCTTGCGCGAGGACTTCCACGTCGCCGTCGCCTTCGAGCAGGTATTGGAGCTCTTCGCGCGCGAGTTGTTCGTCATCGACAATGACCGCGGTGATCGACATGGTTCGCCTCAAGTGTATAGGAAGCCCGCAGGGCGTGGCGCTACCTGCTTACGAATGCCTGGAGGCGCTCGGGGGGATGGTCGCTGGCGAGGTCATGTCCGCAGCGGGTGCAGAAAAGGTCTGTGATGCGCGTACTGGCGTAGCAGCGCCCGCAGCAGCCCGAGACCTGATAGGAACAGTGTGGGCAGTAGTGGTAATCGCCCTCAATTTTTGCGCTGCAGGACGGGCAACTGGCGAGGAGGGGTTGCCGAAGGAGGAAGTACAAGACTGCGCCAATGCCGCCCGGAATGATGACGCAGATCATCCATACCCGCACATTCATTCCGCGGCGCGGGGCGTCCTGAGTGATGTAGCCCACCATCAGGAAGTACAGCGCGAGCAGCGCTCCGAGGGAGGTAGTGAGGTAAAGGTGCAGAACCAGAGGAATGTGGCTTGAGGTGTGCCGCAACTGAGGCAGAAGGACCCAGAAGTAGTACTGCGCGGCAACGAATGTCGCTATCGCGCAGGCAATGGACCAGCGCGGAATGAGACGAAGCTCATCGGTGATCCGCGACTCCAATGGCGCCATCTCCGTCCTCATGGATTTTGTTCCTCCTTTGAAAGTTGGCTCGGGCAGCCTTATTTTCTATATTTCTATCTACTGACTGCCGTCACTTTGCTAGGTTGTATTACTCGCCGGTGAAGCTCCGGCGGTCCAGCTTTTACTCGCGGATGTCTCGCCGCCGTCCGTGGCTCAGTACCGCCCCCATGGCCGTCGAGAGCAACACCACAAAGACGGTCAAGGTGAGGATAGAGGTATCGGTGATGGCGTTTTCGCTGAATACCGCCTCACTGAAACTCCAGATGGCCGGTGTTGCGAGCAGCAGGAACACCAGCATGGCGAGCAGCGCGATGCCGAGTCTTTGCCTGCAGCCAGCGCGTGATTCCTGCATGCGCTGCGCGGCTTCCATGACATTGCGCCTGGTCTGCTGCACTACTTCCAGAGTCTGCCTGGAGTTCAGCGCATGGAGCGCTTCGAGTGCGTCGAGCAAATCACGATGTTGTTGTGTCTGTTCGCTCATTGCCCGCTCCTTTCTTCCATTTTGGCCAGCCTTGGCCGCATTGCTGCGAGCCCACGGTAAAGCCTCGACTTTACAGTGGACAGAGGCGCCATGGTCACCAGCGAAATTTCTTCGAGCGTCATCTCCTCCTGGAAGCGCAACACGATCGCCTCGCGATGAAGAGGGTCCAGCTCGAGGAGCGCCTGCGTGACTAGTTGGCCGTTCTCCAGAGTCTGCAGGTGCTCAAAGGGGGACTTGTCGGTGCTGGCAATATCGAGAGTGCGCTCTGCTCCGCCAGATTCGGTCAGGTTTTCGAGGCTGGCCATCTGCCGCTTGCGGCGCATGTCAATGACGAGGTTGCGGGCGATGGTAAAGAGCCAGGTGTCGAACCGCGCCGCGCCGTTGTACTGCGCGCCGCGCTGGAGTACGCGCATCCAGGTTTCCTGGAACATGTCCTCGGCTTGTTCACGGTTTCCGGTGAGGTAAAGCAGGTATCGCAGCAGGCGGTGCTGGTAGCGCAAAATGAGTTTGTCGAGGAGTTCGGGGTCGTGGCGGCGCAGACCCTCTGCGACCGCGAGGTTTTCGGCTTGTGCGACTTCTGCGAGTTGGATCGCCGCGGAACTCATCTCACCTTCAGAGACGTAGATGCCTTCTCCAAAGACGCTATCCCGGCCAAGCTTTTTAAGAACGCTCGAAACTTTCATGGCGGGTTCCTTTCTGGCGTGCCGGCTGGGTGTGTAACGCTCGCAGCATCCATTATCGGCACCGTTTCGCTCTACCGGCAAGCGGCAAACGCGGCCGCATGTTGCGGTTAGCAGTTCTAAACTGGTCGGCGTGGGTTTTTGGGGCGAAAGATGTGGCTGGGATGAGCGCGTTTTGCAAGAAGGCGGGCCGGGTCGAGGGCAGGCGTCCAGACTGGTAGAATTTTCATAGGGATACGCGATACCTCGCCTCCCGACAGGCCTTTTTCGCGCATGATTCGACTCTTCAATACCCTTTCCGGACAAATCGAAGTTCTTGCACCTGCTGACGCCAGCAGCTTTCGCATGTATGCCTGCGGCCCGACCGTTTATGACTACGGACACATTGGGAACTTTAGAACCTTTTGCCACGTGGATGTTTTACGCCGCGCCCTGCTGCTTGAGGGGCTTAAGTTGCGCCATGTCATGAACATTACAGACGTGGACGACAAGATTATCCGCAATGCAGCCCAGGCCGGTGTGCCGATTTCCGAGTACACGAAGAAGTTTGAGCGCGCATTTTTTGAGGATCTGGATGCCCTTACGGTCGCTCATCCGGAGGTGATTGCCCGGGCTACCGAGAATATTTCCACTATGGTCAGGCTGATTCAGCGGCTGGCAGCGCAGGGCTATGCCTACCGGACCGAGGACGGTTCGTGGTACTTCCGCATCTCGCGCTTTCCGGAGTACGGCAAGCTCTCGAAGAAGGACCTGAGCGGCATGGCCGACGGTGCGAGGGTGGATGTGGATGAGTATGAGAAGGACTCGGCGCGGGATTTTGCCCTCTGGAAGGCGCCGAAGCCGGGTGAGCACTTCTGGCAAACGGAACTGGGTCCGGGACGGCCGGGGTGGCATATTGAGTGCTCCGCGATGGCAATGGAGTACCTTGGCGACACCCTGGATCTGCATGCGGGTGGAGAAGATCTGATGTTCCCGCACCATGAGAACGAGATTGCACAATCAGAATGCGCTACCCATCACACCTTTGCGCGCCACTGGTTCCACGTTCGGTTTTTGCTGGTGGAAGGGCGCAAGATGTCGAAGTCCGAGGGCAACTTCTTTACGCTTCGAGACCTGCTGCTGAAGGGCTACAAGGCTTCGGCGATCCGGATGCTGTTGATCTCAGTGCCCTATCGCCAGCAGCTCAACTTCACGTTTGAGGGGCTGGCCGGGGAGACGGCTGCCGTGGATCGTCTGCGGACGTTCCACCAGCGCATGATGAGTGCGCCTCGCGCCACGGAGACCAATCGGGAACTGCTGGCGGAGACGGAAGTTTGCCTGAGGGGTTTTCGAGCCGGGCTGGAAAACGATCTGAATACCGCCGAGGCGCGTGCGGCGATTTTCGACCTGGTCCGCGCGGGCAATATTGCCGCGGATGCTGGCGCTGTGAGCGAAGAAAATGCTGCGGTAATTCTGGAGACGCTCAGGGAGTTCGACTCGGTGTTTGCGGTGCTGGAGGATCGCGATTCCGCGATCACGAAGTTCGCGCTGGACTGGGCGGAGCAGGAAGGCCGCCTCGACCAGGCCGCCCCCGAGGTGATTGCGCAGCAGGGTTTGAGCGATGAGCGGATTCAGGCTCTTGTGGAGGAACGCACCCAGGCGAAGCGCTCGCGTAACTTTGCGCGTGCCGATCAGATACGCAACGACCTTGCCGGCAAGGGCATTCTGATTGAGGATTCGAAGGATGGCGTTCGCTGGCGGCGCAAGTAGCGCCTTTACTGCTGAATGGACTGCGTGGAGAACTGCGTCGAGACTTCTGTTCGCAACAGGGATGAGGCCTAGGCTTTGTCCTCGATGGGAGCTACTTCGAGCTCGGCTGCGGGCTTGCCGCTCTTCATCTGCGACGATGTGACCAGCGCCACCGCGCCTACGACCGCCACCATCCCAACATATTCGCTGGGGCGCGGGTGTTCATTCAGAAATACCATTCCCAGTATTACGGCCACAACGGGATTAACATAGGCATAGGTAGCCACCTTGGCCACTGGCACGTGGTGAATCAACCAGATGTAACAACTGAAGCCGAGGAGCGAGCCGAAGAGGATCAGGTAGGCAATTGCGCCGATGCTGTGCCTATTCCACACAGCATGCGGCCACTGCCAGGTGACCGTGGCGAAGAAGAGTTCGGAGACACCCGCCGCCAGCATTTCCCATCCGGCGGCCACCAGCGGGTGAACCGGCAGTTGCATCCTGCGGGACATCACCGAACCGGAAGCGAAACTGAGCGCGCCGAGCAACAGGACTATGGAAGCGACGATCTCCATCGTCGTACCATGTGTCGGGGCTCGCATGCTTGCCCTAAAGTCCCCCCACATCAGCGCCATCAGGGCAAAGAAGCCTAGAAGCAGGCCGATTATCCCGCGTTTTCGCAAGCGCTCCCCGCCCGGCAGCACCGACTCAATGATAGCAACATGCAATGGTGTCACCGCCACGATGAGAGCGGCCAGCCCGCTTGCTACATACTTCTCACTCCAAACGAGGCCGATGTGGCCGGCAAACAGCATGATGACGCCGAGCATCCATAGTCGCAAGAGGACTCCACGGGAAAATACAATCTTTTTCCCCGTGAAGAGGCAGAAAATCAGCAGCACCCCGCCACTGATGGTCAAACGTGTTCCAGCCAGGACTGTGGCTGGCAACAGGCTTACACCAATGCTATTGGCCGTGTAGGTGGCTCCCCAGCAAAAGTAAAGACAAACGAATGCGAGAGCCACAATCACTCGGGATGGCTTGGTTGGAACGGACGAAGAACCCATGCGCTAACAACATCCTATCGTTTCGTGGAACGTCGGAAAGCTTACCTTTGAAAAACTTCTCTGCATTCAGCCAGAGGTTGGGGAAAGACACGATCCGGGGGCTGTTTCCGATTCCTGAAAGGAGCCTCAAAGATACAGATATTTGCTCTTCGCGGTCCTTCCCGTGGCGGCAGAGAGCGGGTTCTCCCGCGTAACCGCCGAAGATTTGCTGTGCTAGCCTAATCACTCAAACCACAGAACGAGGTCATGGATGTCTCTCATACAATCTCTTCTGCTACTGCTCCTTTTCTCTCGAGTTCTTGGCGAAATAGCTTCTCGATTTGGGCAGCCTTCCATGCTCGGGGAAATTGCGGCTGGCATCATTCTCGGTCCTTCCTGCCTCGGTTATGTGCATTACACTCCTGCGATTAAGGCGATAGCGGACATCGGAGTTCTGTTGCTTGTTTTTCTGGCGGGCATGGAAATGGAACTGGACGCTCTCGTGGACTCATTTCGTGGTCGAAAGGCCTGGGTGAGTGTAGCAGGATTTGTGGTACCCCTTACCGGAGGGATTGCACTTGGCCTGATGTTTGGTATGGATGATATGCGGATGGCGTTTCTTGGTCTCTGCATCGCCATCACGGCGCTCCCGGTCAGTGTTCGCATCCTGATGGACCTTGGCAAACTTCGAAGCGACATCGGCCAGAAGATCATCTCCGCGGCGGTGGCCAACGATGTTGTTTCCCTGCTCATTCTCGGCGTTATTCTCGACTTGAAGAACGCTCCTGCGAACCTTCAGCAGTTCTTCCTGTCGATCGGAGCATCCCTGGGCAAGGCGCTGATTTTCATGGTCGTCTTTGCGATCGCTTCGCGTCTGATCCATCGGTACTCTCCCACCCGTCTTCTTAAATCGAGCGGTCCGCTGGAACGAATTCTCAGCAGCCTTAAGGGGGATGAGGTACGATTCGCCAGCATCCTTCTGTTTGTCATCGCATTTGCAAGCTTTTCTGAGGTTCTGGGGCTGGATTTCGTCGTAGGAGCCTTTTTCGGTTCCATGCTGTTGAGTCATGAAGCCCTGGGCAAGGACAACTTCAAGAAGATTGAACAGACGGCCTCCAGCGTTACGATGGGATTCGTTGGCCCTGTCTTCTTTGCCGCAATCGGTCTCGAGTTCAATGCTTCCAGTCTGCGGGACTGGCAGCTCGTAACATCTGTTCTGGTCATCTCATTTGTTGGGAAAATTTTCGGCGGTTATATCGGGGGAAGACTCGCAAGACTGGGACACTGCGAAAGCTGGACGCTGGGCATGGGATTGAATGGGCGCGGCGTCATGGAACTGGTGATCGCCAATATCGCCCTCTCCAGCGGGCTCATTGGACCCCAACTCTTCACCATCCTTGTCTTGATGGCAGTTGTCACCACATTCGTCACCCCTGTTTTACTCAGGATCGCGTTCAGGTATATGGAAAGATCGAATGAAGTTGAGCATCAGATCAAGGAGGCCGAGGCGTAGCGTGGTTCCCGCATGAAAGACTTCATTCGCTGTGAAAAGCAAAAGGCCGGCAGCAGGCAGGCGCTGATGAAAAGCCACTCCCGGCCAGAATCGTGGCGTAGGGCAGTCCTACGCCGATGCTCATTGCCGTGACAGTTACGCACCAGCACGGATAAACGCCGGCAAACCCTGGAACTGCGACAATTTGCGCCGGTTTGCTTCGGGAAAATGAGGAACCCATGCGCTATCCACATCCTACCGTCTCGGCCCGTGCTTCATGCCCTCTGAATGAAACTTTGTCTATTTGCAGGGCAGACGGCTACAATCCCAACTACTGCAGGAATTCAGGGGCAAAGGAGTAACCGCCATGCACCGTAAGATGCTCTCGAAAACCCTTACAGCATTGCTGGCGTTAGCGCTGCTGGCTCCTTCCGCCCTTGCCGCCCATCACCGGGCGGACGAGACTCCCATGGCGTGGGGGACCATCCACCAGAACACCGGCTGCGTGATTTTTGAGCAGCATCGCGCGACGCGGGGCATGTTCTGGGGAGTGGCTTCGAGTGTTACGCGCTACAGCGTGCTGCAGGTGGTGGAGAGCCACGGTTACACGCTGCCGCAAAAAGACTACAAGGAAGACCAGTCTACGCTGAACAAGCTGCAGGATCTTGCGGCGCTCAAGCAGGTGAAGTTCATCAATATTCCGGGCAAGGTCACCCAGAAGAAGCTGAAGGAAGCGCGGCAGATGTGCCAGGCGCAGGCGGCGTCAAAGTACGATGCTTCTTCCGGCTCGACTGACTCGACATCCACGACTTCCAAATCCGGCAACTGACGGCGCGCGCGAATCCGCTTCCAGTTCCGTTGTGTCGCGTGCTACGCTGCAAACAAGTGGTTATCTGGAATGTCTGCCGGTCAACTGATCCTTATGCACAGTCCGCACAATCCGTATCCTGTTGCCTTTAGCCGGAAGAGTTGGACGGGATCGTTTGTGCGCTCGATTGCTCCGCGCCGTCATCTTTGTGTGCTGCCCACCCGCACGCGACCTAGCCTCTTCGGCGACTAGTCCACCGCTGCCCCGACTCATCTGCCCGGCGTTGTCTGCCGCAGGCCGCATGGGCCGGTGTGAAGAGGGACTTCCTCTACTTCCTTGCTTTGCTGTCTGCCTTCGAATGGCAGCTCAACACTTTCCCGGGGAGCGGGCCACTTGAGGCACCTGCTACGTCCCCTATGCGTAAGGAGGAATGTTTATGACACCCACGGAAATCCAAACTGAAGAACAGATTCGCGAAACCTACGGCCCCAGAATTAACGGTCCGCTGCCCGGGCCCAGGGCGAAAGCGATTGTGGAGGCGGATGACCGCTATATTTCGCCCAGCTACACGCGCTCATACCCGATGGTCGCCAAGCGTGGCCGGGGCATCCGCGTGGAAGATGTGGATGGCAACGAGTTTCTGGACTTCGCGGCCGGTATCGCCGTGTGTTCTACCGGACATTGCCATCCTGAGGTGGTTGCCGCGATCCGGCAGCAGGCTGGCGAACTGATTCATATGTCCGGCACGGACTTTTATTACGAGCACCTGATCACGCTTGCGGAGCGGCTTTCGAAGGTGGCTCCGATGAAGGGACCGCACCGTTTTTACTATGGCAACTCAGGCGCCGAGGCTGTGGAGTGCGCGCTGAAGCTTGCGCGCTACCATACCGGACGCCAGAATGTGATTGCCTTTCTGGGCGCGTTCCATGGGCGCACGATGGGCGCGCTTTCGCTGACGGCTTCCAAGCCCCAGCAGCGGCGGCGGTTTTCGCCGCTGCTGCCGGGAGTGACTCATGTGCGCTACCCCTATGCCTACCGTGGATGCAGCGGTGGTCCGCAGGCTGAGGACACGTTTGCGCTGGGTTGCGCCCGGTACATCGAGGACAAGCTCTTCAAGACGACGCTGGCTCCGGAAGAAGTGGCCGCGATTTTTGTCGAGCCGATTCAGGGTGAGGGTGGTTATGTTCCGGCGCCAGCGATCTTTTTGCAGGAGCTTCGACGGATCTGCGACAAGTACGGCATTCTTCTGGTTGCCGATGAGGTGCAGTCGGGCGCTGGCCGCACCGGCCGGTGGTGGGCGATTCAGGATTCCGGTGTGGAGCCGGATATCATCACGATCGCCAAAGGCATTGCCTCGGGCATGCCGCTCAGCATCTGCATGACCAAAGCGGAGATCATGGACTGGAAGCCGGGCTCCCATGCTTCCACCTTTGGCGGAAACCCGGTGGCCATTGCCTCGGCGCTGGCCACGATGGATATTCTGGAGCGCGAAGGAATTGCCAATGCGGCCAAGATTGGCGGGCAGATGCTGGAGCGTCTGCGCAGCTGGCTGGCCAAGCATCCCAATGTAGGCGATGTTCGCGGCCGCGGCCTGATGATCGGCGTTGAGCTGGTGAAGGATCAGGACTCGCGCGAGCCGGCGCCTGCATTCCGGGATCGCGTGGTGGACCTTTGCTTTGAGCGGGGTCTGCTCGTTCTTGGGTGCGGCGAGACCTCGATTCGGCTTGCGCCGCCGCTCATTCTGAATGAGCACGAGGCGTCGATTGGGCTCGACATTTTCGAGGAAAGCCTCAGCGAGGCTGCTGGGGAACTGTCGAAGTAAGCGAATTCTAGTTTGTTCATGGAAAAAGGGGATCGTGAATCCCCCTTTTCTTTTTTCGGTGGCAGAAGTGGATTGCGGTTCTATCGTTGATTTTCCTGCCGCTCCTGCCTCTTTGACAGACGGCGGAGATATTCCTTGCGGAAGAGCATTCCGACGATTAAGAAGGCCGCGGCGATCCCGGTCTGTGCAATTCCCCGCCTCAGGACGTGATGGTGCATGCTCAGGAGCGCGTCAAAAAACCAGACCCCCGCGCCTACGAACCAGATTCGATAGAAAGTTCGTCCCAAGTAGCCCACTCTTCTGGGATGCAGTCTACGCCCATCGGCAGGGTGCTGAAGTTCCGTGTGTGCGCCACTGACGAGCCCGCATCCTATGTGCTAGTATGCATAGCTTCTAAGAAGAAATGGCAGCTCGATTCCTGAACTGTCACGCAAGGTTCTGGGGCCTGCCCCAGCTTTGGGGCAATTGACGCGGAGCTCTCATGATGTCGAGAACCGCAGCTTCGACAAAAGCGCCACGCAGACGCCCGTCGCGACGCCTACTGGCTATCCCTGTGCGTGCGCTCCCCGCTTCCGGATTTCATTTCCAGCAGAGTCGTTCGTTCGCATCACTTCCCCTTGCTTCGCCCGGGCCTAGTCGCTCCGGTTATTTCCATCTGCAAAGGAGTAGTCCATGAAGACCTATCCCAGCTCCGAGATTCGTAACGTAACCCTAGCCGGGCATGCGCAAAGCGGAAAGACCACCCTTCTTTCCGCGATGCTGCATGCCGCCCGCATGACGCCCAAACTTGGCCGGATGGAAGACGGTTCTGCTGTGACCGCCTATGACGAAGAGGACGTAGCCCGCGGGACGACGATGCATGCCGCAGTGGCTTTTGCCGAATGGAATGGAGTCAAGATCAACCTGATCGATACGCCGGGTTTTCACATGTTTGCGCACGAGGCGCGCAGCGCCATGATGCCTGCGGAGTCGGCGCTGATCGTTCTTCATGCAGTGAATGGTATTGAACCGATCACGGAGCGCGTTTGGAAGTATGTGGAAGAGTCTGCGATGCCGCACTCGGTGGTGATGAATCACATGGACCATGCGCGTGCGGAATCGACGTGGGAGGAAACCCTCGCATCGCTTCAGGATCGGTATGGCCGCACGGTGGTGCCTGTGCAGGTTCCGTGGTATCGGGAGGGTGTGTTTGCCGGAGTGGTGGATCTGGTGACGATGCAGGCTTTTGAGTATGAGCCGATGGGGAGTGGGCAGGGGAAGATTGTTGAGATTCCCGCAGCGCTTGCCGAGGCCTCCAGGGCCGCGCATGAGGCGCTGGTGGAGCTGGTTGCCGAAGGCAAGGATGAGTTGATGGAAGAGTTCTTTTCGGTGGGCACGCTGCCGGAGCAGCATTTGATTACCGCGCTTCATGAGGCGATCCGTGAAGACCGCATCTTTCCGGTGCTCTTTACGAGCGCTTTGACCGAGGTCGCGACGGATCACCTGCTGGATTTCCTAAAGCTATATGCACCCGCGCCGCTGGAGCGCCAGGCGGTTGCCGCGCGTGCCAGGCCTGTGGCCATGCATGCTGCTGCGAATGGTCACGCGCAGGAGATGGACGCTGTAACGGAGGCGGTCGATGGGGAAATCGTGATGCGCGCTGTCGATGACGCCGAGCCGCTATCGATTTACGTCTTCAAAACGATGACTGATCCTTTTGCGGGCCGGATCAGTTTCTTCAAGGTCTTTTCCGGCTCGATCAAGAGCGACGTTGCGGTAACGAATTACTCGCGGGGCGTTGCGGAAAAGTTTGCGCATCTTTCCATCATGCAGGGGAACAACGCTGTTCCGGTAGATATGCTGCACGCAGGCGATCTGGGCGCTGTGGCGAAGCTGAAGGACACGGCCACCGGCGACACGCTGGGCGACAAGGGCCATGAGATATTCTTCGAGCCGGTTCCGCTGCCCGAGCCTGCCATGACCTGGGCGATTGAGCCGAAGACTCGCTCGGACGAGGACAAACTTGCCCCGGCTGTTCACAAGCTGATGGAAGAGGATCTGCTGGTTCGGTTTTATCGCGACCCCATGACCAACGAGTTTCTGATTGCCGCTGCTGGTCAGCCTCATATTGAGTCTCTGGTTGCAAAGCTGCGGAAGCGATACCACACTGAGGTGACGCTGAAGGCGCCGAAGGTGCCGTATCGCGAGACCATCCGTGGGCGCGGCGAGGCGCAGGGCCGGCACAAGAAGCAGACGGGTGGCCACGGCCAGTTTGGCGACTGCAAGATTCGCATTGAGCCACTGGCGCGCGGCGAGGGCTTTCAGTTTGTCAACGATATCTTTGGCGGGGCGATTCCGCGGCAGTTTATTCCGGCGGTGGAGAAAGGCATTCAGGAGTCGGCTGCGCGCGGTTACCTTGCCGGTTTCCCTGTGGTGGATTTCAAAGTCACGCTGTTTGACGGCAGCTATCATGACGTGGATTCAAACGAGTTGTCTTTCAAGATGGCCGGGCGGCTCGCCTTTAGAAAATGTATGGAACAGGCGAAGCCGGTTCTGCTGGAGCCGGTGATGAATGTTGAGGTGGAGACTCCGAACGAGTTTGCGGGAGCCATCATGGGCGACCTCAACCAGCGGCGCGGGCGGGTGCAGGGACAGTTGCAGAAGCCGGGCGGTCAGAACATGATCGTCCAGGCGCATGTGCCGATGGCGGAGATGCTCGACTACGGACAGTCGTTGACGGCACTGACCCAAGGGCGCGGCAGCTTCCACATGGAGATGGACCACTACGATGTGGTTCCGAGCTCGGTTGCGGAAAAGATCATCGCCACTGCGCGGAAGCCGACGGAGGACGACGAAGCGGCCTGATCCCAGAACCACAACGGCGCGGGCTTCGGGAGCACTGCGCCGTTTCTACTTTCCCCACGAATGATACAGCGTCATCAGTTTCCGAGCCGGGCTGTCTGCGCCAACGGCGGTGGAGGTCTCAGCTCAAAGATGACCTGATTGTGCGGCACATCGAAGATGACCCGCTTGTAGCTGCTGAGGACGGTGGTGCCGATGACGCCCGCGATTTTATGCCGTGTCACGGGGGGACTGGTCTGCATCATGAAGGCCA
The DNA here is from genome assembly GCA_021818585.1 of Acidobacteriota bacterium. GTDB lineage: Bacteria > Acidobacteriota > Terriglobia > Terriglobales > Acidobacteriaceae > Acidobacterium. The sequence continues at coordinate 29,428 of JAKATU010000047.1, forward strand.
TGAAGTGAACGACCTGCACGTTGCCCATCGTCATGGACGCAAAGATAGCCGGAAGGATCGGAAACAGTCCGCCGAGGCCGTAGCCATCGCCTGGTTTCATCTTGGTTTTTGTGCTGAAGAACGCCTCATCGATGCGCGCCTGCTTTGCATATCTGGGATAGAGCAGCAAAGAGGCATCGCTGCCTGTGTCGATCTCGACCATTGCCCGTCTGGTCCCGCTGTTCTGCGCCTCGACGGTGATGGGAATGGCGGGCACGTTGTCCCGCTGTTCTGCGAGTTGCATGACGTCGCCATGTCCCCGGTAGTGAAATGCGCGCTGCGGCCAGAGCGTCAGTTCGTCACTTTCAAAGTTGATGCCCATCACGAAGCGGCGGAGCAGAGGGTATCCGAGAATTCCGTCAATGCGGTGGTGCATAACCACGGCCAGGCCATGCAGATCCACGATTGCGGCTGAGGTCCCGATGAGCTCGGATTGGGCGCGCGAATCCTGAACGCGAAGGGACAGATGCCTTGCCCCGGCCATTTCCACTTTGCCTCCGCCAAGACCAAGATCCTTGGCGCGCTTGATATTCTCGATCGGGATTCCAAGATTGCGGGAAGCCGTGAGATCGAGAATGTCTACGCTGGTACCGCTATCCAGAAGAAATACATAGCCGGGATTGCCGTTTACGTTGACGGTGACGAACAGATGGCCCTTGGCGTATTCGAAGGGAACATGGAAGCCTCCGGACTCGCTCTCGAAGTGGCGCACGGGCCAGGGATTGGGAGCGGACCGCAGGGATGCGGCACAGAGGACGGCTGGGAAGAGAACTGCGGCGAGAGCGGTTATCCCCGGCAGGAGCCGGTGAAGGCAGATGCGGTTGGGCACATCTCTTACCTCCGCGCGGTTGGCACATATGCCTGAATCCACGCATGAAGCAAGTCAGCTCATGCATATAACGCAAGATAAACCAGTGTTACAGGCCACCTCTGGGTACGGCGTATACGACAGCGGGTGGTTTGCAGCTCAAACTCCAGCAGCCAAACGGCATGTGCTGATTTGCTGTTGCCGCTATTCTGTGCCTGTTCGCTGGAAATAAGCAAGCGATTCCGGCAAAGAGGCTGAAATTCGAATGAACAGCCATTTCCGGATTTAGGGGCCTACATAGAGTTCAATTGGCGAGAATCCGATTTCCTTGGAGGCGTCATCGACTCGCAGGAAGATGGGGGTTGAGCCGCCGTTAATGTCCACGCCCATCACCACGCCGTTGCCGACGCGCTTGGCGACGACAATTTTGTGGCTCTTGATCTGGCCGTAGTCACTTTGCGGACCCCAGTCGCGCATGAAGGAATGGATGTCGTACATTTTGTAGCGGTCGGGATGCTGCTGCCAGTTGGGGTCGTTGTTCCACTCGCCATAGGCCTTGTTCCAGTTCTGGGATTGGACATCGCCGAGGAATACATTCACCCTGTGGTCAGAAGGCCAGTTCCAGAGCTGCCAGGGGAAGTCCAGCGTGTAGAGAATGGTGCCGAAGAAGGTTGCGCACACCAGAACTACTGCGGCAATCGAGACTGCGCGGATCGTTCTTGCGCGCCGCTCGTTAAAAGGCGGTGCATCCAATAGAGTCATGCGTTAACGCGCTCCTGGCAAAGCTGAATTTCCTGGACCCGAGGGAAGAAATGGATTTCTCTTCTTACCTCAGACACCGTTATCCGCTGAATGGTTTCTTCCGGCCGGTGCTTTCCGTCACAGCGAACTGAATTCTAAAGGCTGTACTGGTTCTGGTCTTTCTCCGCGCGCCGCTCCTGGGCCAGCTCAATGAGCCGGTCAATCAGCTTCGGCAGCGGCAAACCACTCGCCTCCCACAGCTTAGGGTACATGCTGATGGAAGTAAACCCGGGAAGCGTATTCACCTCGTTGAGGTAGATTCGGCCGTTAGGGCCCGGTTCCTTGAGGAAGTCGACGCGGGCCATTCCGGCGCAGTCACATGCCTGAAAAGCGCGTATGGCCATCTCCCGGAGATGCTTCTGTTCATCGCGGGTGAGTTTTGCGGGAATGACGGCGACTGAGCCCTCGCTGAGGTACTTTGCCTCGTAGTCGTAAAACTCTTTGGACGGAATGATTTCGCCCACGATGGAGGCCTGGGGCGCATCATTGCCCAGGACCGCGACTTCGAGCTCTCGCGCCTTGCCTTGCCTGCCCCGGCCTCCAACACCCTGCTCGACGAGAATTTTTCGGTCGTATTTTGCGGCGAGGGTGATCGCGGCTTTTAGCTCCATACGGTCCTTCGCTTTTGAGATGCCGACGGAAGAGCCGAGATTGGCCGGTTTTACGAAGACCGGATAGCGAACGGCGGCTTCGACCGTTTTCAGCACTCTGGCCGGAGATTTCTCCCATTGCTGCCTGAGCAACGTTACGTGTTTGACCATGGGCAGCTTGGCCGACGCAAAAAGACGCTTCATTAGCACCTTGTCCATGCCCGCGGCCGAGCCGAGTACGCCGGATCCTACATAGGCGATTCCGGCCAGCTCGAACAGTCCCTGGATGGTTCCATCCTCGCCGAAGGTGCCGTGGAGCACGGGGAAGACGACGTCCAGATGCAATTTATGGTGGCCTGTTTCCGTGGCGAGCGACCTGGCGCCAGTCTCAAATGGAACGAGGGTGCTTGCGCCTGATTTTGACTTTGCAGGGACGGGTGGCACAATCACGCCTTCTCCGATGGCCAGAACGGCGGCGGCTTGAGTGTTTGCGGGATCTCCGGCGCGCAGGTGCGCCTCGGTTGCCAGTGGTTTGTTTGCCAGCAGGTTTGCTGCTGCTCCGGAGGTGACCCACTGCCCGCTGCGGGTGATGCCAATGGGGACCACTTCGTACTTTTTGCGGTCCAGAGCCTTCATGACAGAGGCGGCAGAGAGCAGAGAAACCTCGTGCTCGCCGCTCCGCCCGCCGAATACTACGCCAACTCGAATCTTTTTCATCGCTTCACTTCAGAATCTTCAGGATACTCACTTCGTCTTTGCGCGGTAATATCGATCGCGGCACATAGTACCGCCAGATGTATCAGGGCGCAGCAGTTATTCCCCTCGGGCGGCGATTTCGGACGGCCTGATGGACGCTCCCGTATAATGATCTAAACCCCGGCGGTAGCCCGGCCATCGCCGCTTCTCGATCGGCCCTCGTCTCGTACCGCTATATATGATTTTCTATGCCAGAACACATCAAGAAAAAGCTTCTCGAAGACATCAAGCAGTTGGAGCATGAACTCGCTCATGAACTTCCAGCCGAGATTAAAAAAGCGGCTGCACTTGGCGACCTTAGCGAAAATGCCGAATACCACATGGCCAAGCAGCGCCAGGAGTTTGTGAACGCGCGCCTTGGCCAACTGAAGAAGCGCATGGCCGAGCTTTCGCTCGTCAACCTCGCGAATATACCTCATGACAAGGTCGCCTTTGGCTCGACTGTCGTTGTTTTCGATACGGCCAAGGACGAGGAGATTGTCTACAAGCTGGTGACCAGTGAGGAGTCTGACGTAGCGAACGGCATGATTTCCACCACTTCTCCCATTGGCCGCGCCCTCGTCGGCAAGCAGGTTGGCGACATGGCCACGGTAGTTACGCCCAATGGCAAGCGCGAGATGGAAATCCTCAAGCTCACCACTATTCACGACGAAGCGGCAGCCGCCGCGGAGTCCACCGAAAAGTAAGTTACGTCAGGGTGACAGCATTGCCCACGCAGGATTCTCCAATCGACGCTCCTAACCAACAGCCAAGTGGTGATCACTCACACTCCTGGACCCTTGCCTTCGGCAAGGCCTGCGGAGTGTTGCTGCAGGCCATTGTCAATGGCCTGGCGCTGACGCGCATTTCGCCGAATGCTCTTACGTTCATCGGGCTGGTGATCAATACCGGGGCAGCTTTGCTGTTCGGTTTTGCGAATTCGCAGAACTACGTCCGGATGTTTCTTTATGCGGGGCTGGTGATCATCGGCGCCGGCATTTTTGACATGGTGGATGGGCGCGTTGCTCGCCAGACGCAGCAGGTTACGGTGTTTGGCGCATTTTTTGACTCGGTGATCGACCGCTACTCGGACGTGGTTCTGTTCTTTGGTCTACTGGTCTTCTATGGTCGCGGCAACCGGCTCTTTTACCTTGGGCTGACGGCCTTTGTGATGGTCACGTCGCTGATGGTGAGTTATACGCGCGCCCGGGCCGAGGCCTTAATCGGCAAGTGCAAGGTTGGGTTTATGGAGCGCCCGGAGCGGGTGGTTCTGATCATCCTGGGTGCTCTCTTCATGCGCTGGGATGCGATGGCGCCGGTACTGTGGGTGCTTGCGGCGTTATCGACGATTACGGTGATTCACCGCATCACATATACCTACGACCAAACCAAGCATCTACCTGCGTTGAAGCCAGGCGAGCCCATGCCTTCTCCGAATCGCCACATTTAGAGCGGCGTTTTGATCCTGTTGTTTTGCCTCGATGCAGGTTCGTTACACTGGTGCGGAACCTGAGGACCGACTGATGCCAGCAGCAAACCCCACCCGCAATGCCACGCTTGCCCGCGCCTTTGGCGGTAGATGGGCGCTTGTTACCGGGGCCAGTGCCGGCCTTGGAGAACAGATTGCACTGGACCTGGCCGCAGCCGGCGCCCACGTGGTGCTTACGGCGCGCCGCGCCGATCGGCTCAATGATCTGGCCGAACGCATCCGCGCCACCTATTTTGTGCAGACGCTGGTTGTTCCGGCTGATCTTTCGCTCCCGGAAGCGCCGCGGGAGCTCTACGATGCCACTGAGGGTGCGGGCATCCCGATCGACATCCTGATCAACAATGCGGGTTTTGGGTATCTTGGCCAGTTCCACCGGGGCTCGCCGGAGTGGGATCGCCGGATGGTTACCGTTAACTGTGCGGCTGTGGTTCACCTCACGCACTTGTTTCTGCCGCGCATGATCGAGCGCCGGCGCGGGCACATTATGATGTTGGCGTCGGCGGCGGCGTTCCAGCCGATTCCGTATATGTCGACCTATGCGGCGACCAAGGTTTTTGATCGCTTTCTGGGGGAGGCGCTGGATGCGGAAGTGCGTCAGTACGGCATCCGGGTGAGTTCGCTCTGTCCTGGACCGACGGAGTCGGAATTCGGACAGGTTGCGGGACTGAACTCCAGTGCCTTTCGCCGTGCTGTGCCCGCTGAGCCCGTGGTTCGGCGGGGTTTGCTGGACCTGGCCAACGGGAGGCCCATCTCTTACCCGCCAGGTTCTGGGGCATTTTTCATCTTCCTGGAGAGATTCCTGCCGCGGACGCTTGTCACGCGCCTGCTGGAACGCGGTTTGCGCCGCGCTATTCCAGCGAGAAATGCGTAGGTTCTATCTTCCTGGGGCATTCGTTTTGATTCGGAGCTATGCGGACTAGCTACGATGTGAACTGCGTGTAACCCTAGGGAACCCCTGAAGAACAGCGAGTTACAGCGATGCGGGGCTGGGTGGTGTCCAGAATCTTTCGCACTTTCGATCTTCCGTGTAGCTGAGGAAGGTTGTTGGGTTGGGGTTATTTGCCTCTGGCCCCATGGGGCCAGAGGCAAAGCCGATCAGGCGATGGCCACGACTTCGGCCAGCCGGTTCATCTGCAGATAGCGTTTCGTACCCCATTTTGTTGCGGCGACATGCCGCAGGCGAGCGGCCACCAGCATCAGCGCCGATTGGCCGTCGGGAAATGCGCCCACCACTCGTGTTCGTCGACGAATCTCCCGCATCAGCCGCTCCAGCGGGTTGTTCATCTTGATTGATCGCCAGTGTTCCGATGGCATGCTGTAGTAACTCAGCGTTTCATCGATCCCGGATTCGACGATCTCCGCGGCCTTGGCCAGCCGCATCCCACGGAGCTTCTCCACCACCTGGCGAGCCTTTTCCTTCACCGCCCCACGAGCGCTTCAGCCACAAGCCGTCGAGAAAGACATAGGGAAAATCGCCCACCAGCGGACGCTCGCGCCACTCGTTGATCTTGCCGTAGATCTTCTGGTTCAGGTCGCTGACCGTGCTTGCGCTGACCCGCGTGCCCCACAACGCCTGCGTGATGTCCTCCACCCGTCGCACGCTCACTCCGGCCAGATACATCTCGATCAGGGCTTCCCCTACCGAAGACTCACGTCGCCTATAGCGCTCGATAATCGCCGTCTCGAAAGGCAAGGTCCGCAGCTTCGGCACCGTCAGCGTCACTTCGCCGGCCTTGGTCTGCAGGCGCCGATCATAGCTGCCCGCACGTGTATCCTTGCGGCCTTCGCTGCGCTCATACCTCATGGCGCCGCATAGATGATCGGCCTCGGCATCCTACAGCGCGTTCAACGTCTCTTCCACCGTCGTTCGCACCACTTCGCCAAAATGCGCCTGAATACGCTCTTCGTCGATCTGCACCACCGGCCCTGGCACCGTCTTCATCCCGCCGGCCCGCTCCAATCCTGCTTCCATGGTTGGCTCCATCGTTCCCGCCTCAGAGGTCTCGCTCCTCTTGCTGGTACCAACCTCCCAAGCTTAAAACTCAAATCAAATGTGCGAAAAATAGCCTACATTGTCCGGAACCGGCTATACCGCTTGAAATATCTATGGCTTACGATGGTCGGGGCGGAGGGATTCGAACCCCCGACCCTCTGCTCCCAAAGCAGATGCGCTACCAGACTGCGCTACGCCCCGACAACTGTTTGATTGTAAAAAGATATGAGAACGAGAGGAAAATTGGTCGGGACGGGCAGATTTGAACTGCCGACCCCTCGCACCCCAAGCGAGTGCTCTACCAGGCTGAGCCACGTCCCGACGACCAGGGTCTACCTCACTGAGTTTACACGAGCGCCGAGATTTCTGCCCAGCCAAGCTCCGGGGCCGGCAACGCCGACCCGGAACCGCCACTCATACCCTGCAGATGAGCGGCAGTCCAGTGCTGGATTATTGAATGTCGCCAGCTGGTGCAGAGCCTCTTCCCGCTTCTGCAGATTATCCTCTGTCTCGCGCAAGTGCTGCAGCTTATTGAAAAATGCCGCGATGGCTGACCTTTAAACAGAAGCAGCACGAATCGATGTACCGCTGATTTCGGCGGCACGCTGCTCAGCATAAGCAGCGGCACCCATGAGGGCGCAACGACTCTCGAGGATGATATGCACGGGAGTTTTTATCAACAGATCGCTGAGGCGGCCTTTGTCTATGAACGAATGCATAAAAGTCCCCGAGCGCATGGTTTTCAGAATTTTTGGAGCGATCCCGCCTCCAATGTAGATTCCGCCAACCGCAAGAACTTTGAGCGCCATGTTCCCGGCTTCAGCGCCGTATGCAGAAACGAAGACCTCGAGGGTTTTGGCGCAGAGCTCGTCTTTGCCGCTATCTCCCAATTCACCAATCACAGCATTGGGGTCTTCATGTTTAAGCCGTTCTGCCAATTCACTGGATTCAGTCAGCTTCTTTTCGTCGCGGAGAAATTGATAGATGTTATGGATGCCCAGACCTGAAACCACTCGCTCGAAACTGACTCGCCCATCGAGTTTTTTCATGAGGTATTGCAGCAGTTCGACCTCCAGTTCGTTGCGAGCCGCGAAGTCGCAATGCCCGCCTTCCGACGGCATTGGGATGTGCCGGCGTCCGTCCCAGACCATGACACCTTCTCCCAGTCCGGTGCCCGCAGAGACAAGCGCGCGATTACCGACCGCACCGCGATCTCCCTCATTTAAGGTGTAAATCTGATCCGGCTTAAGTTCAGAAACGCCGTATCCATTTGCCTCAAGATCGTTGATGAGAAACACATGCGGAATGTTCAGTGACTGAGAAAGCTGCTCGCTATCAAGGGTCCAAGGGAGATTGGTGAGCTTGAGTCTGCCTTGCCGAACCGGACCTGGCACGCCGAAGCAAGCAGCAGTGATTTCTCCCGCTGAACACGTATCCAGAAATTCACGCACGATGGGCTCGAGACCATCAAAACCTTGCGCGGGAAATCGCTCATCCTTTAAGTGAACCAACGATCCCTGCTTGAAGTCGTACAGGGCCAGGTGAACTTTTGTACCGCCAACATCTCCGGCGAGAATCATCGTTGAATCTCCAACTTTCCAATGCCGCGTGCATCCGGGGCAGGCAGTAGGTCGGCCGCTTCCCGGTCCAGCAACATCAATAGTTTTCCGCTTCGTGGTTGTATGAGTTGAGAAGGAAGTGTTTCTGGATCGTAAGACCCCTGAAGAACGCGATGGAGAGGATCTGCCTTGTCTTTGCCTGCGATAAGGAAAAATATCTCTCGCGCTTCAATGATTACAGGCCAAGTCAGCGTAATCCGCCAGCTGTGCTTTTGCTGTGGCACGTGATTGGCGACTGCAAGGCGCATCATCTCGTGTAAAGCCTGAGTATGGGGAAATAGTGACGCGGTATGGCCGTCGTCTCCCATGCCGAGGGCGAGTATGTCGAAGACTGGCCCCTGCGCACCTTCCAACCGGAAGTGATTGCGAAGTTCCGATTCGTACTTCGCAGCTGCTTCTTCCGGATCCAGTTCGCCATAAATGCGATGGATCTGGTTTTGCGGAATGGGTACATGGTCGAGGAGGCTCTCACGAGTCATGTGGTAGTTGCTGTCCTCATGATCGGGAGGGAGACAGCGTTCATCCACCCAGAAGATTTCCAGCTTTCCCCAAGGCATCTGGGCCCGGTATGGTTGATCCGGGTCAGCCAACAGCTTGAACGTAGCCTTGGGAGTGCTGCCTCCTGAAATCGCCAGTCTCGCCTTGCCTCTGGATGCTGCGGCATCGCGAATGCAATTTAAAAAATGCTGAGCGGCGGCATGGCTAAGCGCAACGGGATCCTCTGAAACGCGATATTCGACAGTGAAAGACCGTGGCATGCAGATGTTTCCTTTGTATGTCCGTGACGGTGAGTCCTATGCTTCTCTTAATGGTGCTTGAAGCACATTGACGATTTGGCATCGTCCCACTTCAAAGATTGATGCCGAATCTCCGATCGCTGAGGACCATCAGACGTTATTCCAGCGTCTTCCATCACGCCCGATCAGTTCCTCGGCACATTGAGGACCCCAGGAACCGCCGGCGTAGTTGGGGAAATCAGCCGGTTTTGCATTAGCCCAGGCTTGCAGCACGGGCGTCATCAGGGTCCACGTTGCTTCCACGCCATCTCGATGCGCAAACAGGGTGGCATCACCCAGCATGGCATCGAGTAAGAGGCGCTCGTAACCATTTGCAGAGTTTGTCCCGAACGCTGTTGAGTATTGAAAGTTCATGTCGACAGGGCAAACAGTCATGTCTGGACTGGGAACCTTGGCGCCAAAGCGGAGCGAGATTCCTTCATCCGGCTGGATACGCATCGTGATGAGATTGGGTTGAATATCAGAACAGGGTCCGGAAGTGTTTCCGCCAAAGAGTAACATTGGCGGTTGCTTGAATTGTATGGTGATTTCTGTTTCCCGCTTCGCGAGACGCTTACCAGTGCGCAGGTAAATGGGAACTCCTGCCCAACGCCAGTTTTCGATTCCCAGCTTTAGGGCCACGAAAGTTTCGGTTTGCGAGTTGGGATCGACACGATCTTCCTGACGGTAGCCTTTTACCGCTTTTCCATTTATTTCGCCGGGGCCATACTGGCCACGAACTGCGTCGTCCATCTGGATTGACTGAATCGCCTTCCAAACTTTTACTTTCTCATGGCGTACTGCAGCCGCCTCAAATGAGACAGGAGGCTCCATGCAGACGAAGGACAGAAGCTCCATCATGTGGTTCTGCATGACGTCGCGAAGTGCACCCGCCTTTTCGTAGAACGGTCCACGTCCCTCGATTCCAATGCTTTCTGCAGCGGTTATCTGAATATGGTCAATATAGTTGCGATTCCAAATTGGCTCGAAGATACCATTGGCGAAACGAAACACCAGGATATTTTGTACAGTCTCTTTGCCCAGATAGTGGTCAATCCGGAAAATTTGATCTTCGTCGAGCACCTGATTCACATCAGCATTCAGGATCCTGGCGCTCTCGAGATCATGACCGAACGGCTTTTCTATAATCACTCTGACGTGGCTGTTTTCGGATTTGGCCATACCGTGCCGACCAAGAAAATGGAGGATGCCTGAAAAATACTCAGGCGCTACCGCAAGATAAAAGAGGCGGTTGCATTTGACTCCATATTTTGTATCGAATGCTACAAGATGCTCTTTGAGCTTTTCGTAGCCTGTATCGTCATCGAAATTCATTGGATGATAGCTGACTTTTTCAATGAATCCCGCGAGCTTTGGATTGTCCGGAGTTGCCCCGCCGAACTCTACTATGCCGTCTTTCATATCGTCGGCGAATGTAGCGGTCAAATCGCGACGCGCTACGCCAATCATGCCGAACTCCTGCGGCAAGAGGTCTCCCTGCTCCAGATGAAATAGAGCAGGAAGAAGCTTGCGTTTAGTGAGATCGCCACTTGCGCCAAAAATGACAACCACCGTCGGCGCGGGGACTCGTTCTTTGCGCTTGACTGCCGCCTGAATTTGTTCCGTTGGGATCTTGATTTCAGTGGTTGCCATGGTCTTCCTAGTCTTTCTTGACGGCGTGCCCGCCAAACTCATTGCGCACAATAGCCAACATGCGATCAGTAAAGTTATTTTCTTCGCGGCTGCGAATTCGGCGAATCAAAGATTCGGTGATCACAGGAGCGGAGATATTCAGATCGATGGCCTCGAATACGGTCCAGCGGCCTTCTCCCGAGTCCTGGACGAATGGCTCCAGCCCCTCCAGCGTCGGATTCTTCCTCAGCGCATCCGCTGTGAGGTCAAGCAGCCAGGAACGAATCACCGTGCCGAATCGCCACATCTCAGCAATCTCGGCAATATTGAGATTCATCTCATGCTTCGCAGCCATGATTGAGAAGCCTTCGGCATAGGCCTGCATCATGCCATACTCAATGCCGTTGTGGACCATTTTTACGAAGTGGCCGGCACCGGCGAGTCCCGTACGACCCCAGCCTTTGTCCTTGGCCGGTGCAAGGGTTTCAAGAATCGGGCGAATATATTCGACAACATCTTCATCGCCGCCCACCATCATGCCGTAGCCTTCGGTGATTCCCCACACTCCGCCGGAGGTTCCCACATCGACGAAACCAAAACCTTCTTCTTTGAGTGCCTTTGCACGACGAATTGTGTCTTTGTAATTTGAGTTGCCACCGTCGATAAAAATGTCGCCCTGTTGCATGTGCGGCTTGAGCTTCGCGATTGTTTCATCGACTGGATCGCCAGCGGGTACCATGAGCCACACGACGCGTGGAGTGCTCAAGTTCTTTACGATGTCTTCGAGAGACCTGACACCTACACCGCCTGCTTCGGCGAGTTTTTTTACCGGCGCCTCGGCAAAGTCGAAGCCTACAACCTTATGGCCACCGCGGCGCAACCGCTCGGCCATATTACCACCCATTTTTCCAAGACCGACAATTCCTATTTCCATTCCTCGCTCCTTTCGTGGCTTAGCTTTTCATTCCTGCGGGTTGACGATCGCCGAGCAAGATGCCCAGGCGCTTCAGCTCTTCTTCCAGCTTTTGAGGGCCTTCGTACTGTAAACCGTGGATGCCGAGTGCCGAGGCCGCTGCAGCATTTTCCTTGCGGTCATCGACGAACATTGTTTCTTCCGGGGTGGACCGCATCACATCCAACGCAAGCTTGAAGATTTTAGGGTCCGGCTTGCGAAGACCTACATACGCGGAAACCATATACGCAGAGAAATCCTGACCGAGGCCAAACGTTTCGATGCGATAATCCATGAGCTCGCGTGACTCGTTGCTGAGCATGGCTACCTTTACATCTTCGCGGACAGAAAGGCCGCGGACTATTTTGATGGCAGTATGCGGAAGCCACTGAGACACGTTTTTCATCCGCGCAATGAATTGCGCTCTTGTAAAATCTCGATGCTCGTAAAAGAGCGTGTGGTCGAGGTATTCGTCAATGGTGATTTCGCCTTTTTCCCACGCATCGTTTACGGTCTCGTGACGGACTTCGAATTCGTCACGGTCTATCTGAAACTCTCGAAACAGATCGGCGCGCTCGGAATGATCCCAGCCATTCGTCAGCAGTACTCCACCAACATCCCACAGAATTGTGCGGATTTTAGGCATGGAAAAGCTCCTAGGCTTTCGAGGTTCCAGGCATGTAGTGGGCTTCAATTGCCTTCACTTTGTTGAGTCGACGAACGAAGCGCTCTTCTTTTTGTTGGAATTTTGCATTGAGATAGCTGGTGACGAGATCGAATGCGAGAGCCGGCCCGATGATGCGGGCACCCATCACGAGAACGTTCATGTCATCATGCTCGACACCCTGATGCGCAGAATAGGTGTCGTGACACATGCACGCCCGAATTCCGGGAATCTTGTTTGCGGCCACATTGACTCCCACGCCGCTTCCACAGATCAGGATTCCTCGCTCTGCGCGGCCAGCGATCATAGCCTGGCCGACGGCCTGGGCAAAATCGGGATAGTCAGAAGGTTCGGTATTGTAGGCGCCCAGGTCAAGAACTTCATGACCCAGGCGCTCTACGAATTCACGCACTTCCTCTTTCAACGGAAATCCCGCGTGATCAGCGCCGATTGCGATTTTCATCGGCCGACTCCTATTTTTTCGGCCCTGGCCCGCTCGATGATTACCTTGGCGTGGCTGACAATGTTTGCCGCGGTAAAGCCAAACTTTTCCATGACCAGCGGGCCAGGAGCGGAAGCGCCAAAGTGGTCAATCCCGATTACGTCTCCGTGTCGACCTACGTACTTCCACCATCCCATGGACGCTCCCGCTTCTACCGCAAGTTTTGGCAGATGGTCAGGGAAAACGGACAGCTTGTAATCGTCACTCTGCTCCTCAAACAGCTGGAAGCTGGGCATGGAAACTACACGAGCATAGATGCCTTCCTGCTTGAGGTGACCTGCGGCTTCGAGTGTCGGCCACAGCTCTGATCCCGCAGCCACGAGGAGAACGTCCGGAGCGGAACCGCCTTCTTCCACGATGTATGCACCCTTCTCGACTCCGTCAAAGACGTTGTACTTGTCAGGATCAAGAACCGGCAGGTTCTGACGAGAAAGCGCCATGAAGGAAGGACGCTTCAACTCCAGCGCGACGCCCCATGCCGCGGAGGTTTCATTTGCATCGGCAGGGCGAAAATCGATGATGTAAGGCGTGGCGCGGAGTGCCATCAAATGTTCAATGGGCTGGTGGGTAGGCCCGTCTTCGCCAAGGCCCACGGAGTCGTGGGTGAAAACGAAGATGGAGTGTGCTTTCATCAGCGCAGCCAGACGGAGAGCCGGCTTGCAGTAGTCGCTGAAGACGAAAAATGTCGAGCCGTACGGGATGATGCCACCATGCACGGCCATGCCGTTGACAGCGGCGCACATTCCAAATTCACGGACGCCGTAGTAGATGTTCCGACCTTCCGGATCGAGGTGGAAGTTTGCGCTCCCCTGGATGACGGTTTTTGTGGATGTGGAGAGATCAGCCGCACCGCCGATGAGTTCCGGAACGGTCTTGGCGACGGCATTCATCACCAGGTTGCCGACGCTGCGGGTAGCAACAGGCTTGCTGTCAACAGGATATTTGGGCAGGCTATCACGCCATCCCTCTTTGAGTTTTCCGGCATGGGTTCTCTCAAACTCCGCTGCAAGCTCCGGAAACTCCTGCTTATACTTTGCGAAGAGCTCATTCCACTGCTGCTCGTAGCGAGCACCCTTGGCCACGATTTCGCGCCAGTGCTTTTCCGCTTCCTCGGGGACGTAAAAGGTCTTGTCTTCGGGCCAATTGAGGTTCTTTTTGGTTTCCTTGACTCCCTCAGCACCAAGAGGCTCACCGTGGACCTTGTTGGTTCCAGCCTTCGGGCTGCCAAAGCCGATGATGGTGCGGACCGCGATGATCGAGGGCTTGGTCGTTTCAGCCCGGGCTGCATCGAGCGCCTTCGAAATCGCGTCCAGATCATTGCCATCTTCAACGATCTGCACGTGCCAGTGATAGGCCTCAAAGCGTTTGAGAACATCCTCAGTGAAGGACAGTTCGGTCGGGCCATCGAGTGAGATGAGGTTGTCGTCGTACAGGTAAATCAGCTTGCCGAGACCGAGGGTTCCAGCGAGCGATGCAGCCTCGTGGGAAACGCCTTCCATTAAGTCGCCGTCACCGCAGATGCCGTAGGTGAAGTGATCGACGATGTCATAGCCGGGACGGTTGTAAACGGCCGCAAGATGCTTTTCAGCAATGGCCATGCCTACGCCCATCGCGAAACCTTGTCCAAGGGGACCTGTGGTTACTTCTACCCCGTCGGTGTCGCCATACTCGGGATGACCGGGCGTGCGGGAGTGCCACTGGCGGAATTGCGCGAGGTCGTCCAGGGTGACGTTGTAGCCGCTGAGATGGAGCGCGCTGTAAAGCAATGCAGACGCGTGGCCATTGGAGAGCACGAATCGATCGCGGTTGGTCCACTTGGAGTGCTTGGGATTGTGCCGCATGTATTTATGGAAGAGTAGATAGGCAATGGGCGCGTCACCGAGCGGAGCCCCAGGATGTCCACTGTTGGCCTTTTCAACCGCATCTACGGCCAAAAAACGCAAAGCGTTGATCGAAATCTGCTGCAAATCATTCATATGAAGGTTTACCCTTTCTCGTTTCAGGTAGCTTGTGGCCGGCCTTTGCCGCGCCGTTGGTTTTGAGTGTCCTTTGCGACATTGGATGACTCACAGTGCTCAATTGGTTACCGCAGCTCAATTTGCCCCAATGATTGCAACGTCAAAATTGCGGCCTTCCCAGCGAAGCTCATCCGTCCAGAAAAGAGTAAACGAAACCGTGCCCTCACGCAGATCCATCACGGGAAGGTCTGCGTAACTGATGTGATTTCCTACCTGGCTGCTTTCCAGAATCGCGTTCGTCTCCCAATTATCCTTGGTCCACAAAGCTCGGAACCTCTGATTCGTTATGATGCGAAGCTTTCGTCCGGCTTGCATTTCCCGAATGGCCCGATTCATTAAAAATACGTCAACTACGTATTGAGGCTTATCGGAACCGGCGTAGCGATCTGCAACAGCATCGATTCGATCGAAGACTCTTCCGTCATGCGCAGATCTGAGCAGCTTCAGGTACTCAGCATGTGCCCATACCAGCGGCATAGCAGAACCAGCTGGGTCACCGCATTTGAAGGAATTGCCCTTGAGCACGGTATCCGGCTCGTCCCAGACCTGCTCCGGAAGCATGCCGCCCTCCGACGCGAAACCCTCCAAAGCGACGATATATGGGCGAACATCCTTACCGGCAGCCAATTCGTAGTGCGCCCGCTCCCCTGTGAGAAGCGGCCAGGCGCGCCCTTGTCCCCAACCGGTAAAGGGACTGCCGTCAGCTCCGGTTCCATAGCCATCGTAGTTGTAACGACGCCAGCAAGGACCGTGCGGGGTATCTACCTTGAGAATGTAGTCGGCCACCTTGATCGAATCGAGAATGACGGGATCGTCGGCGCTGCGGATGCCGTAACGAACCAGTTCCAAGAATCCACCGTCGATGATCTCGCGCGCCTCGAATTCAAATGGGGTTCCGGGGGGACGATTGTTGAGCCTCAGTTTTTCAGTACCGCAGGCCTCGTGGGCATACGGATCTCCGCACTCCGACGGGCGAATGCGCATGTAGTGCCGTTTTACTTCCGGATGCAGCACTCCATTATTGGTTACGGTCCAGTCTTCAAGATGGGACTCAATCCAATCGGCATGCTCGATCAGCAGAGCTGCCAGCTCATCGGCGCCGTGTTCACTCACGATTTCCGATGCGCAGATCAGTCCAGCAATGACTGCGGCCAGAGTTGACGGCGAATACCCCGAATTCTCTTCCCATCGCTCCTGCTGCGTTACAGGAGCGTGGAGGAGCAGAAACATGGATGCCCGCTCGACGAAACTCAGCGCGTCAAAGCCGTCCAACTTGCCGGCTTTCCAGAGTCTCCATGCCAGAACGATCGGGAACGCAACCTCGTCGAGTTGCAAGCCCGTCCAGTAGGGATTTCCATTGACCCAGAAGTTTTGAGCGAAGCTGCCGTCCGGTTTCTGCGTGCAGGCCAGATAGACAAGGGCGCGGAGCGCGGTTTCTTCGCGCCCGCAGGCCATTAAAGCAGACGCGCTCTGCACCATATCGCGCGTCCAGACAAGGTGATAGCCACCGAGGTCGTCATCACCCTTTGCGTATCCCCAAGGAATGGATGCCGATGCAATAAACGCACCAGCGAAGGTCTTGTCCTCGTGTGCCAGCACTACATTCTGGCTTATTTGCATCAGCCGGCCATAATCACCAGAAACTGCCGCCAGGTGCTTGGGACTGTCTGCGCGTTGCCATTGGGAGATAAACCGCTCCAGGTGCCGCTCGAAAGGAATAGTCAACGAGCCCATGGCGGCAGCGATCGCGGCGTGATGGCCTTCACCAAATCCGAGAGCGATACGGAAGTCTGAAGTGCGACACGGGCTAATTTGCCCCATCATGGCCACATTCCCGTTGATTGCGGACCCGAATTCCCACGCCATTTTGAAGTCCCGGTGGAGATCCTGCCAACCATCACTGGCTCCCACATAGCCGCAACTGGCGCGTATGAATCCGCCGTCCGTGATCATGGCCACAGTGGTGCTTTCAGGAGCGTCGTCTTTCCATGCGAGCATGGAGACTTTGCCTGCCACATCCACGACACGCGCGGTGTTTCCCATTCCACCACCATCGATGCGGGGAGCAAGCAGCGCATACACCTTGAGGCGGTCCAGGAGGTCCGTACTGCCGTGATCCCCCAACTGCAGGCGAACCCGCATCAGAACGACGGGATAGTGCGGGTCGCTGATGATTTCCTTGGTAACGCTGTAGCGGCGTTGCGGGTCATGGCCGTGCATGCGGACGCCCAGGGCATCGCTTGCGACATATTCGAAGGTGTATTCAAGATCCCGCTTGTCTTCATGGAAGAATGTCTCACCATCTGTGATGAGCAGTTCCATGTCGCGAATCTGTGGGCTATCGATAGTGGGGTAGTAAATTTCATTGAGAATGCCGTGTGAAACGGTGAACCAGACCCGGCTGGATGACGAGTAGGCTGTGCCTACGGTCCATTTTTCGCTGGAGGTCCAACGGGGCCGCATGCCGGGCCCTCCGAATGCGAGACCATCCCCCTCAACCCAACAATACTGTGAGCTAACATCTTTCATTGCGCGCCACGGCACTCCTGATTGCCTCGCAACAGCATATTCCTAGTCCGCTACATTGTAGGAAATTTATGCGAAAAAAACGTGCGGAGGGCTTGCGAACGAGTGGGAGTGGGGCGACGGGAAGGATTTTGGGCTCGTAAAGGGATAAAATCCGGTTGGGGCGGGAGCGGAATCGAAGGTATTCGCAGCCTTCCGCCGATTCAGCGCATCCATTGATAATGAGAGCGCAAAGAGGGCTCGCGAGGAGTCCGATTTCAAACTTGAGTTCTGGCTACGTATTTCAGCTGATCCAATCTCACACGAAGGAGAACGACTTTGGCTTACGAACTGCCCAACCTGCCCTATGACTATGCGGGCCTGGAGCCTCACATTGACGAGGCGACGATGAAGTTTCACCACGACAAGCATCACCAGGCTTACGTGAACAACCTGAACGCAGCGATTGAGAAGCATCCTGAGCTGGCCCATCACACGCCGGAAGACCTGATCCGGCACCTGAACACCATTCCGGAGGACATTCGGACGGCGGTGCGGAACAATGGCGGCGGGCATGTGAACCACACGATGTTCTGGACGATCATGAAGCCCAATGGCGGCGGGGCTCCGACGGGGGCGATTGCCGGCCAGATCGACGAGGATTTTGGCAGTTTTGAGGCCTTCAAGGAAGCGTTCAACGGCGCGGCGGCCAAGCAGTTCGGTTCAGGCTGGGGCTGGCTGGTGTGGGACGGGAAACTGAAGATCGTTACCACGGCCAATCAGGATAACCCGCTGACGAACGGCCACTTTCCGATCCTGGGCAATGACGTGTGGGAGCACGCCTACTACCTGAAGTACCAGAACAAGCGGCCGGATTACCTGGCGGCGTGGTGGAACACGGTGAACTGGGACGAGGTGAACAAGCGGTTTGAGAAGGCGCGCCAGAAGTAAGGGCGGCGCGGCTCAACCGGCTTGAACGCCCCTGTCCTCCGGTGCGGGCAGGGGCGTATTGCCTGAGCCGGACCGCAGCTTTTTGGCCGGTATTGCGTCTGTACGGATAAGACGTGGTTGAGAAAGGGGACGGCCTGATGCGTGGATGGCTTCCTGTATTGCTTTTGAGCGTGAGCCTGCCGGTGCTGGGGCAGAGCGTGGTGCTGCCTACGGGGCAGTCGCAGTTCACCATTACCCAGAACGGTAAGACGGTGGGTCAGACGGAGTCGAACATTGAGCGGCTCTCGAATGGCTACTCGATTGAGTCGCATGGCGAGATGGGGGTGGGAAACTTCCACTACTCGTTTACAAGCCAGAACCGGCTGGACCCGATGCTGAACGTGGTCGAGGACCGGATTACCGGTACGGTAAACGGCAAGGAAGCCAGCTTTGACGTGAACAGCAGCTCGGATGGCAGGCAGTTCCTGATTCAGGCCCAGGGCGGCGGCAAGAACGAGAACAATACGCTGACGCGGCACCAGAATCTGGTGGTGGTCCCGGACTTTGATGCGGCGGCTTACGTGGAGATGGTTCATTTTGCGATGGCCCAGCCGCAGTACTCGTGGGTGCTGCTGCCAAAGGGAAACGGCATCCTTGTGCCTTGCGGCTACGTGAACAAGCCAGACGTACAGGGGCGTCTGTATGGCCGGCCGGAGACGGTTCGGCATACGACGGTGATCATCAGCGCGCAGAATGCGGTGAGCATCGAGCTGTACTACGGGACGGACGGGACCCTGATGGAGGCGGATCTGCCGCAGGAGAATTTCTATGTGGTGCGGAACGGATTTGAACTGGTGAACCGGCCCGCTTCCACGGCTCCCCATGTGGGGACGGCGCAACCGCAGCAGGGTGGACAGCCACAGCAGTAGGTGCTGGCCGCACGGGCGATCGCGCGCTTTGCGCGCCATTCCGTTTTGGAGGTGGTCGGGGGATTCGAGGTTTGTGGCTTCGAATTTGGGGTGGGGGTGCGGATTTCTCGACTTCGTGGGGATGCTTTGCTCGAAATGAGGCTTGGTGGGAGTGTTCCGACCCCGTTCGTGCGAGAAAGACGCGCGCATGAACGGGGCAACCGGCGCAGGGGCTAAAGCTCATTTTTAATTGGACCTTTTATCCCCGGGCTAGAGCTCAGGGCTTTTGCTGGGTGGCCTGGTGGCCGCTGGCAATGAGTCGTCATACGGGGAAGATCTATTCCCCAAATCAAGCCAAAGGCGCATACGTGGAGCTTTTCCCCCCCAACTTTGCCTGGGTGGGCCACCACGAAGGTTGGGTGGGCTTATCGCTGATTTAGAGATGCGCGTGAGGATAGTTCCAACCCCACTCAAGCCAAAAGACGGCTTGAGTGGGGCACCCGGCATGCGACAATGAAATTTACCGTCATGAAACATGAGCCGACCCAGCCCTCCATGGCGCCCAGCCCTGTGACCGTAACCCCCGAGCTTTTGCAGCAGCACGGCGTTACCGCGGAGGAATATTCGCGGATTGAAGCGGCCCTGGGCCGCGCGCCGAGCCTGACTGAGCTTGGCATTTACAGCGTGATGTGGAGCGAGCACTGCTCATATAAATCGTCGCGCGTGCACCTGAAGCGGCTGCCGACCGAGAGCGAGCGAGTGGTGCAGGGTCCGGGCGAGAATGCCGGGATTATTGATGTGGGCGACGGATGGGCATGCGCCTTCAAGATTGAATCGCACAATCACCCCTCTTACATTGAGCCATTCCAGGGCGCGGCGACGGGCGTGGGCGGCATTTTGCGGGACATTTTCACGATGGGCGCGCGGCCGCTGGCGGTGATGGATTCGCTGCGGTTTGGGCCGGTGCGGGACGAGGAAGCCGGTGATGCGGACAAGCCGCTGGTGCATAAGAACCAGTCCATTTTGGAAGGCGTGGTGCACGGGATTGCGGCGTATGGGAACTGTTTCGGGGTTCCGAACCTGGGCGGCGAGACGAAGTTTGAGAGCTGCTACTCGGGAAATCCGCTGGTGAATGCGTTTGCGCTGGGACTGGTGCGGAAGGACGAGATTTTTTACGCGAAGGCCACGGGCGTGGGAAATCCGGTGATTTACGTTGGCTCGAAGACGGGGCGCGACGGAATTCACGGCGCGACGATGGCGAGCGAGGAGTTCAAGGAAGGCTCGGAGCAGAAGCGGCCCAATGTGCAGGTGGGCGATCCGTTCATGGAAAAGCTGCTGCTGGAGGCTTGCCTGGAAGCGATGAAGACGGGGGTGGTGGTCGGCATCCAGGACATGGGCGCGGCCGGGTTGACGTCTTCGAGCTGCGAGATGGGCGCGCGCGGCGGGGTTGGGATTGCGATGGACCTGGATAAGGTTCCGCAGCGCGAGACGGGCATGAACGCCTACGAGCTGATGCTGAGCGAGAGCCAGGAGCGGATGCTGCTGGTGGCGGAAAAGGGCCGCGAAGACGAAGTGTTGAAGGTCTTTACGAAGTGGGGCCTGGACGGCGTGATTGTGGGCGAGGTGATTGCCGAGCCGCGGCTGAAGATCTGGCGGCACGGGGTGCTGGAAGCGGATATTCCGAACACGTCGCTGACGGATGACGCGCCGAAGTATCACCGACCGGTGGGCGAGTGGAAGGCTCCGGTTCCGGTGGATCCTCCGGCGGAAGTGCTGGAAGAGTTGAAGAAGCCGCGGGATTACACGGCAGACCTGAAGAAGCTGCTGGCGGCGTCGAATATCTGCTCGAAGCGGTGGGTGTATGAGCAGTACGACTCGATGGTGCAGACCAACACCGTGGAGGGGCCGGGCGGCGAAGCGGGCGTGATGCGCATCAAGGACAGCGGCACGCCGGGGCATGAGCGCGGGCTGGCGATGGCGCTGGCAGGGAACGGGCGCTGGTGCTACCTGGATCCCAAGCTGGGCGCGATGCACGCGGTAGCCGAGGCGGCGCGCAAGGTGGCTTGTACGGGCGCGACTCCGGTGGCGACGACGAATTGTTTGAATTTTGGAAATCCGGAGAAGCCGCACATCATGGCGCAGCTTTCCGCCGCGATTGATGGGATGGCCGAGGCCTGCACGGTGCTGGGCGCTCCGGTGACGGGCGGGAATGTTTCGCTCTACAACGAGACGCGGGGCGAGGGAATTTATCCGACGCCGGTGATTGGGATTGTGGGCGTGATCGATGATGTGACGAAGGCTGTGCCTTCCAGCTTTCAGCGGGCCGGGGAAGCAATCCTGCTGATTGGTCCTGGTGTTGCCACGGAGATTGAGCCGATTGCGTTGAGGAGTTTTGGTTCATCTGAGTTTGCCCGGGTAGTGCTTGGAAAGATCTGGGGCAATCCTCCTTATCCTCTTGAACTGGATGGCGCAGCACAGCTTAATCGGTGCCTGGCTGATCTGGCCGCGGAAGGTCTGATTACTGCTGCTTTCGATGTGAGTGATGGCGGCATTGCTGTTGCTCTTGCTGAAGCGTCTTTCGGGAAGGGCATCGGCGTGAATGCTGAGGTTATTCCAGTTGCTGATGCGCCGGTGGAGGTGTCGCTGTTTGGCGAGTATGCATCTCAGGTGGTCATTACCTGCTCATCTGAAAACGCGGAGAAGGTCCGAGACATTGTGTTCGGGTATTCCGAACTCACTGCTCATCGTCTCGGCGAGACTGTAACCGATACATTTACGATTTCGGTGGCGCCGGGAATAGCAACGAATGCGCAGGGGAAAGTGATATCGACTGCGGTTGCGGAGCTGCGCGAGCCGTGGGCAACGTCACTGGAGACGGTGTTGGAGGCTGAGGTTTTCGTATGAGCCGGGTGGCGATGGAAGGCTTGGGCGGTAAGGGGAATCCGGAGCGGGATACGCCGATGCGGCGGATTGTATTTGAGGGATTCGAGACAGAGGCGCTGGAGATTTTTTCGTCCGAAGAGGCGCCGGTGGACGTGGTGGAGATGCCACGGATGGAAGTGACGGAGCCGCCTGCGCTGCGGGTAGGCGTGGCGGACGATGATCCGAAGCTACGCGAGTATTGCGGGGTGGTGGCGATTCACGGGGCCGACGATGCGGCGCGGCAGGCTTACCTGGGGCTGTATGCGTTGCAGCATCGCGGGCAGGAGTCGGCGGGGATTGCGACGGCGGACGGGCACAGCATTTCGAACATCAAGGGCATGGGCCTGGTCTCAGAGATTTTTACCGATGATGTGCTGGCGAAGCTGAATGGCTCGATGGCGATTGGGCACACGCGGTACTCGACGACGGGCGACTCGGCGCTCTTGAATGCGCAGCCGATTCGTGTGGAGTCCACGAAGGGGCTGATTGCGATTGCGCACAACGGGAACCTGGTGAACCTGGGGAATCTGCGGGTGCAACTGGAGCGGCAGGGCGCGCACTTCCAGACG
This sequence comes from Acidobacteriota bacterium, assembly GCA_021818585.1. Lineage (GTDB taxonomy): Bacteria > Acidobacteriota > Terriglobia > Terriglobales > Acidobacteriaceae > Acidobacterium. Next base: position 51,880 of record JAKATU010000047.1, read on the forward strand.
ACGAGCGACTCGGAGATTATTGTGCAGCTGATTGCGCACTCGAAGGCGACGACGCTGGTGGATGCGATTGCGTATTCGCTGAGCCAGGTGGATGGGGCTTTCTCGATTGTGATGATGACGCGGGACCGGGTGTTCGCGGCGCGCGATCCGAGGGGTTTTCGGCCGCTTTCGATAGGACGGATCAAGAACGAGGACGGGCCGGACACGATTGTGTTTGCGTCAGAGAGTTGCGCGTTTGATTTGCTGCACGCGAAGTTTGAGCGGGACGTTGCGCCGGGCGAGCTGGTGATGGTGACCGAGGACGGTGTGACGTCGCGGCAATATGCGGAGCCAAACCAGACGAGCTGCATTTTTGAGCATGTGTACTTTGCGCGGCCGGACAGCATGATTTTTAACCGCTGGGTGCAGGACAGCCGCGAGGAGATGGGGCGGCAACTGGCGCGGGAGAGTCACGTGGATGCGGACTTGGTGGTTCCGGTGCCGGACTCGGGCGTGACTGCGGCGATTGGGTATGCGGCGGAGAGCGGCGTGCCGTTCCGGTTCGGGCTGATTCGGAATCATTACGTGGGGCGGACGTTCATTGAGCCGGAGCAGAAGGTGCGCGACTTTGGGGTGCGGCTGAAGCTGAATCCGGTGCGGGGTTTGCTGCAGGGCAAGCGGGTAATTCTGATCGACGACTCGATCATTCGCGGAACGACGAGCCGCAAGATTGTGCGCATGGTGCGGGGCGCGGGCGCGACGGAAGTGCATTTGCGGATCAGCTGCCCGCCGACGATTTCGCCTTGTTTTTATGGGGTGGATACGCCGCGGAAGTCGGAGCTGATCGCGGCGAACCAGTCGATTGAGGAGATCTGCAAGTTTATTGAGGCGGATTCGCTGGCGTACTTGTCACTGGACGGGCTGAAGCATGCCTGCGACGGCGGCGAGGGGAATACGTATTGCGTGGCCTGCTATACGGGGGTGTATCCGACGCAGTGGGTGGATGCGGAGGATATTTTGCCTGCTGGGGCGGCTGTTTAAGGACTGGCCGTCCAGGCAGTCGCGCCTTCGGCGCAAAGGACTATTCACCGCAAAGACCGCCAAGAGAAGCCGCAGAGATTTCGGGGTACGGCCTGCCGACGTAAAAGGGCCACACTGGTTTCGCGAGGGTGGGTGCCTGCTGGGTTTTGCTGTGCTCGAAGTGATTCGTGAGAGTGGGTGGCGGAATGGGCTGGATGGCGTGCATCCAATGCTGGCAGGAGGAATTTTTGAATGGATCAGTTGGCTATTATTGCGATTCTGGAGGCGAAGCCGGGCAAGGAAAAAGAGGTCGCGGATTTTCTGCGGTCTGCGCAGGGGCTTGTGGAGCAGGAACCGGGTACGACGATCTGGTTTGCGCTGCAACTTGGGCCTTCGCGGTTTGGGATTTTTGATTCTTTTCCGAATGAGGCGGGACGGGACGCTCATTTGAATGGAGCCGTTGCCAAAGCGCTGTTTGCGAAGGCTGAGGAGCTGTTTGCGAAGCCGCCCCAGATTGAGCAGTGTTCGATTCTGGCTGGGAAGACTTCGTAGGGGGTTGGGGGATCCCACTCAAGCGAAGCTTGAGTGGGCCACCTGCCGCACCAGCAAGTTCGCCTTCGCCGAGCTGCATGAGCGCGCCACTCGCCGCATCGCCGCCGACTTCCTCAGAGCGTTGATCGCAGCTGTGCCTTACACCATCCACACGGTGCTGACCGATAACGGCACCCACTTCGCAGACACCACACCTGAACCGGCATGGGTTGAAAAACAAATCCGGCAGAACGATACCGAAGAGACTCCCGTGCTGTTTCGCGTACACGCCTTCGCCTGGGCTTGCGAACAGAATTTCATCGAACACAGGCGCACCAGACCAAAGCATCCCTGGACCAACGGACAGGTCGAGCGCATGAATCGAACACTCAAAGATGCCACCGTCAAGCGCTTCTACTACCAGACCCATGAGCAACTCAAAGAACACTTGCAGACCTTCCTGATGGCCTATAACTTCGCCAGGCGACTCAAAACTCTCCAGGGACTTACCGCCTATCAGTTCATCTGCCAACAATGGCAGAAAAATCCACTACAATTCAGAATCAATCCTCTCCACCACACCGTGGGACTAAACATCTAGAAGAAGACGGCGGGGGAGACTTTGAATCGCTTGGCGAGGGCTGCGATGTGGTCCCTGTTCATGCGGCGTTTGCCGGAAAGCACGAGTGACACCGTGCTCTCGGCTCCGAACTCTGGAGTTAAATCTTTCTGATTGAGGCTGTGGCTCTCCATCAGGAATTTGAGCACTTCGGCCGGACCGCTTTCCGGGATCGGGTATTGTTCTGCTTCGTATTTTTCGATCAGGAGTGTCAGGAGTTCGATGGCTTCGTCTTCATCGCGTGTAGGTTTCTTTTTGGCGGTGAGGCGAAAAAGAGTCTGGGTATACTCCTCTAATTCCCGATCATTCCGGATGATGCGGGGAGCGCCCTGATGGATCATTGCAGCGGGATTTGCCAGTGCTGTGCTCATTTTGTGCCGTACTCCTTATTCCATTCAAGCCAAATCGGCTTGGATGGGCCGCCTATCACTCGCTCGTTTTCCGTTGGTCACGGTGCTTGCCAGATCACATGGTGTTTCTTGTCATTGCCGAACATGATGATTGAATCGGCGGAGCTATCCTGGGTCGCGCCAGTTTTGAGGTCGACTGTAGCCGTATTCCCAAGTTCCATACGAAAGCCTCGACTATCTTTGATGCTAATGTTTGCTGTGCCTGCTGGAGATAGCCCCATGCCTACGGATGGCCCGTTCAAGAGCCGTTTACTGTAGGATTTCAGGGCGTCTCGTAACGCCGTTCCTGATTTTCCCTTGATCGCTGAATTATAGTGTGGCGCGTAACCGACGCCGACGTATGACCCGAATCGCGGACCACTAGCAATCACGGCATTATCCTCCCCATCTTGGCCAGCGGTTATATATGAAGACCTCAGCCAATCAAACGCCTCCATTGAGGCGGTAGTATTCCCCTGTGCATCCAACACATCAACCGAAGCACTGATGGGTGTGGCATACAGTCTTATCCTTGCTTTTCCCGCGCCATTCACGACTTCAAACTCGTGCGCTTTGATTACATTGGGCAAGGGCCGCGCCGCAGCGACGAGGCCCAATGCTCCAACCAGCGCACAGGCTGCCGCGCCAAGCCTCTTCAACTGCCGGTTGTCCCGTTCTAACTTCTCGATCCGCGCTAATAACTCCGGGTCAGTCACAGTCTTCCTCCAGTCGTTAAGTTCTGAGGGTTCATTCGTCATCCGAAAGAGTACTCCAGATAAGGCGTTATAGGGTCTGAAAAAACAAAAGGGCGTTCCCTGGTGGGAACGCCCTTTGTGGCTGCGATGGGATGTGGTCGAGTTAGAGGGACGACATGTTGAGGAGGAACTCGGCGTTGTTGCGGGTTTTGCCTAGCTTGTCGACGATGAGTTCCATGGCCTCGACGGGTGAGAGCGGGTTGAGCACCTTGCGGAGGACCCAGATGCGCTGTAGGTCTTCCTTCTTGATGAGGAGCTCTTCTTTACGGGTGCCGGAGCGCTGGATGTCGATGGCGGGGAAGACACGCTTGTCGACGAGCTTGCGGTCGAGGATGACTTCCATGTTGCCGGTGCCCTTGAACTCTTCGAAGATGACCTCGTCCATGCGGGAGCCGGTGTCGACGAGTGCGGTGGCGCAGATGGTGAGCGAGCCGCCTTCCTCGATGTTGCGGGCCGCGCCGAAGAAGCGCTTGGGGCGCTGGAGGGCGTTGGAGTCGACGCCGCCGGAGAGCACCTTGCCCGAGGGCGGGACGATGGTGTTGTAGGCGCGCGCGAGGCGGGTGATGGAGTCGAGGAGGATGACGACGTCGCGCTTGTGCTCGACGAGGCGCTTGGCCTTCTCGATGACCATTTCCGCGACCTGGACGTGGCGGGCTGCCGGCTCGTCGAAGGTGGAGCTGATGACTTCTCCCTTGACGGAGCGCTGCATGTCGGTGACTTCTTCGGGGCGCTCGTCGATGAGGAGGACGATGAGGACCACCTCGGGGTGGTTGGCCGTGATGGAGTTGGCGATGGCCTGCAGCAGCATGGTTTTGCCGGTGCGGGGCGGGGCGACGATGAGGCCGCGCTGGCCCTTGCCGATGGGGGTGAGCAGATCCATGACGCGCCCGCTGATGTTTTCGCGGACGGTTTCCATCTTGATGCGCTCCTGCGGATAGAGGGGCGTGAGGTTGTCAAAGAGGATCTTGTTGCGGGTTTCTTCCGGCGACTCGAAGTTGATGGCCTCGATCTTGACGAGCGCGAAGTACTTTTCACCTTCGTGTGGCGGGCGTACGTTGCCGCTGATGGTGTCGCCGGTTTTGAGATCGAATTTGCGGATCTGGGAGGGGGAGACGTAGATGTCGTCGGGACCGGGGAGGTAGTTGTAATCGGGGGAACGGAGGAAGCCGTAGCCGTCAGGGAGGATTTCGAGAACGCCCTCGGCGAAGATGTGACCTTCTTTTTCGCTCTGCGCCTGCAGAATCTTGAAGATGAGGTCTTGCTTGCGGAGGCCACTGGCTCCGGGGATTTCGAGCGTGCGCGCGATGCGGCTCAGCTCAGTAATATTTTTCTCTTTTAACTCGGAAATTGTCATGGATACCTACGGTGAGATTTTGGATCAGATTTAGACCAGATGAGGGGTAGTAAGCAGAAGAGGAAGGAGGATGAGGGGGGAATTTTGGGGATGGGATGGATGAAAAGGGGCCCGGGCAACAGGCCGCGCTTAGGCAGCGCGGCGCTGTTGGGACTCAGAAGCAGCTTTGTGAACGGCAGCCGGGGGAAGGGAGCCGCGCATGGGGTTCGCATCGCGGAAATGTGCCAGCACTTCGTTGGTGGTGTCCTGCAGACGAGTGCTGGGCTTGTGCAGCTTGCGAGTTGCCTTCGAAGCCAGTTGGCAAAGGTTGTAACGGTTTTGCACGTGGGTGAGTGCCCCAAAAACCAGATCTGAGCGCATAAAAGTCAAAATCCTCCTGTGTCGTTCAACGGCCATGTTTTTGTGGATTGGCCTGATATCGAGAAACATATGAACATATGTTTAGACGCGTTCCACTGCCGCTTTGGTCACAAATTCTTAAAGGCTTAGGGCAAAAAAATCGCCCTGATAGTAACGTAAATCGGTCACCTTGCGTGTCTGAACCTGAATTTAGACAACGGTTTGCGGGGCTGCGTCACCAGAGAAAGCATGAGCTGCCAGGATCGGATTGTCTGAAACAGGAAGCCAGAGACGGAATTTGCACGAAAGCCCGAAATTCAGGCTACGCCAGCTACCAGCCATGTGTACCGTAAATGGAGTTGCGTCCAAGGTCAACACTTTTTTTACCAAATTGCGAGAATCTGATTCCACGATTGGAATCTTCCGATAAATTGATTTACTGAGACCGACAGATAGATTAGCGTCTGATTCCGGATGCTTTCCGGCGGCGAGGATTCCAAAAACCATAGAACATCGAATACGGTTTCGAAGTCCGTTCAGGATCAGTTCCAGTAGCTGCGGTCGAGGGTGCGGTACTGGATGGCTTCCGCGATGTGGGGTACCGAAACGGCGGGTTCTCCAGCGAGGTCGGCGATGGTTCGGGCGACTTTGAGGATGCGGTCGTGGGCACGGGCGGTGAGTCCCTGCTGCTGCATGGCGCGCTCGAGGAGGCGCTCGGCCTCGGGGTTGAGCTCGCAGTGCTGGCGAATCTGGCGGGTGGTCATTTGTGCGTTGGAGTAGGTGCGGGATTTACTGCCATTCGGCTGCTGGGCGAAGCGTTCGGCCTGGATGCGACGGGCGTGGAGGACGCGCTGGCGGATGGTTGCGGAGTTCTCGCTGGCGGCGCCGGAGCGGAGTTCGCGGTACTGGACGGCGGGGACTTCGATGTGGATATCGATGCGGTCGAGGAGCGGCCCGGAGACTTTGGCGACGTAGCGCTGGATGAGTGGCGGGGTGCAGTGGCACTCGCGGGAGCGGTCATTGAAGTAGCCGCAGGGGCATGGGTTCATGGCGGCAGCGAGCATGAATGATGCGGGAAAGCTGAGCGACATGGAGGCCCGGGCGATCACGACGTTGCGGTCTTCGAGGGGCTGGCGCATGACTTCGAGGACGTTGCGGGGGAATTCGGGGAGTTCGTCGAGAAAGAGCACGCCGTTGTGGGCGAGGGAGACTTCGCCTGGGCGTGGAATGACGCCGCCGCCGATCAGTCCGGCATCGGAGATGGTGTGGTGGGGCGAGCGGAAGGGGCGATGGGTGACGAGGCCGGTTTCGGTGTCGAGGACGCCGGCGACGGAGTGGATTTTGGTGGTTTCGAGGGCTTCGTCGAAGCTGAGCGGCGCGAGGATGGAGGGCAGGCGCTTGGCGAGCATGGTTTTGCCGGAGCCGGGAGGGCCGATCATGAGGATGTTGTGGCCTCCGGCGGCGGCGACTTCGAGGGCTCGCTTGGCGGCCGACTGGCCGCGGACGTCGGCGAAGTCGGGACCGTGGTATTGCTCTTCGGAGAGAACCTGCTCGGCTGCGATTTTGAAGGCGGGGGTGTGAATGCCGCCATTGCCGGCGGCGTTGAGGAGCTCGCGGGCCTGGTTGAGGGTTTCGACGGGGTAGACGGAAACTCCGTCGACGACGGCAGCCTCAGAGGCGTTGGCTTTTGGAATGATGAGGTTATGGATACCGCGCTCACGGGCGGCGACGGCTACGGGGAGCATTCCGGGAACGGGACGTAGGGTGCCGTCGAGGCCGAGTTCGCCGAGGAGCAGGAACTGGCTGAGATCCTGAATCTGGAGCGCGCCGTAGGCGCCGAGGATGCCGATGGCCATGGGGAGGTCGAAGCCGGAGCCTTCCTTTTTGATGTCGGCGGGGGCGAGGTTGATGACGATGGTGGTGGGGGGAATGTCGAAGCCGGAGTTTTTGATGGCGGCGCGGACGCGGTCGCGGCTTTCGCGCACGGCGGCATCGGGGAGACCGACGGTATGGAAGCTCGGCTCCAGAGTTTTGATCCCGGAGAAGTCGACTTCCACGTCGATGATGTTGGCGTCGATGCCATAGACGGCGGCGCTGAGCGCTTTGAAGAGCATAAAGGGTTCGCGCTTCAGGATCACCCGAATGGGGGCTTGAGGGGAACGGTACTAAAGGCATGTGCGCCAACGAGAGGGCCGGCAGTGAACTGACAGCCCTCTCCGGTTGCGTGTTGGCGAGAGGCTAGCTTGCCTGAGTCGAGGCGCTTTGGAGGGGAGCAATGGCAATGCGCAACTGCGTGCCGGCGCGCAAACGGATGTCTTTGCGCTTGCTGAGGAAGATGCCGGAGTTGTGGCTTTGCACGGCAGAGTGAAGTGCGATGTGGCTGAGGACGCCGACTTCCTGATCCATTTGCGCCTTTGGGGAGACCGGTTTTGAGGTGTCAGGGAAGTAGTTTCCGTAGTCGGAGGATCCCTCTTCGTTTGGCGGCATGGCGCCCAGCAGGGTGGCTTTGATGGGAATGACGCGGCCATCCTTCAGGCGTGCCCGGTTGAATACGAGTGCGACACCGGTCCGCTTGCCATGCCCGTTTCGCAACTCGCTGACTTTGCCGAGCAACTGGGTATTTCGGGGAAGCAGCATGCCGTCACTGGTGCGCAGCTTCATGGTGAGGTGAGCGGTTACCCTTTGTCCCACGGATAGTTGGCTGGAGTTGAGGGTCTGGTTGAGGCTTGCATTTGTGCTCATCAAGTGCAGGTTTGTGGAATCGTAAGCGGAATTAGCCAGAGCGGGCGCTGCGGCCAGCAGAGCGGATGCAAGAAAGAGCGCGAAAGATTGCAATTTGAGCGGACGGGATTTCATGATCGGATACTCCTTTGTGTGGCTCGCGGAGCACCAGGTCGTGCACGGTCGAACAGGTGTTCCACGAGCAACGATCTAATCCATTGGACGAATTCGAGAGCGGGAGGTCGGAGCATCAAGCGGGGAAATTTGAGCCCCCGGAAAAGGTTGCCTGTTCCGTATGAAGAATTGCCGTGCGAACGCAGACGTGCAGCATTTGCGCGGGTCCGCCTGAGAGGATTTTGCCCTGGTGTGTTGTTTGTGCGAAAAGGATCTGCCGCGCGCTACATGACCATGGCGACACGTTCGAGCTCGGCCTGCATGCAGTCGGAATTGCAGGTCATTCTTTCGATGTGCAGGGCGGCGTCCATGACCTTCTGGGCGTCGACGCCGTAGCCTCGGCCCATGAGGAAAGAAGTGAGAATTTCGGCGGCCTGACGGCTGTCGATGCCTGCGCGGAGCAGGTCGGCGCGCAGATTCGTGAGTTCAGCGGCGGAGAACTTCTCAACTTGATCGGGCCGGATGTTCATGGTCTTTTCCTCTGCCTGATTAGACACCACCCAGGGTGCGCATGTTGCTGGCGGAGAGATGAATTTCAAATGACGTCTTGATTGGACGAAAGAAGGTTTTCACTCAGATTGCGTGCGTGGCTGCCAGGAAGAGGCTCGTTCGGTGATAAGGACGGGGATGCCGTCCTGCATGCTGTAATGGCGGCCGCATGCGGTGCAGGTGATGGAGGAATCCTGCGGAGCGATGCTGAGCTTGCCGCGGCATGCAGGACATACAATCGTGTCGAGCATTCGCGAGATACTGGGAGCGGCGTGCATGGCTCCAGTTTACTGGTGCGAAGCGGGAGAGATCGATTTGTTGCGAGTGGGATTGACGGGGGGCATCGGTAGCGGCAAGTCGACGGTTGCCGGGATGTTTCGGGAACTTGGGATTCCGGTGATCGAGGCGGATGCGGTGGGCCGCAGCTTGATGGAGCCGGGACAGAGCGTGTATCGCGCGATTGTGGAGCATTTTGGGCCGGAGGTGGTGCGGGCGGATGGCAAGCTGGATCGCGGACGACTGGCGGAGATGGCGTTTCGGCAGGGCCGGTTGCAGGAGTTGAATGCGCTGGTGCATCCGCCTGTGATTGCGGCGCAGGAGGCGTGGATGCGGGGTCTGTTTGCCTGCGATGCGGACGCGGTGGCGATGGTGGAGTCGGCGTTGATTTTTGAGGCGAGCCGCGGAGAGGATGCGAGCGTGCCGGGCTGGCGGGATCGATTTGACAGAGTGCTGCTGGTGACGGCTCCCGATGAAGTGAAGATTGCGCGGTATGTGAGCCGAGTTCTGGCCGGTGAGCCGGGGCACACGCAGGAGCGCGCAGATGAGGTGGAGCGGGATGCGCGGTCGCGGCTGGCGCGGCAGATTCCGGATGCGGAGAAGATTCCGCTGTGCGATGCGGTGATGGATAATTCCGGGACGGTGGACGCTGCGCGGGCGCAGGTAGAGAGGATCGCGTCGGAGTTGCGAGCTGCATCCAAAACAGTGCGCAGGTGAAGCTATAAACTGAAACGTAAACTTTTATGCGCCGGTTGCATCATAGGCGTACGTGGCTCTTTCAGGTGATTCATTCAGGGATAGATATTTATGAAACTACGTCAAATAGCATTGGTGCTGCTCATGGTGGGTGGCTTCTGGTTTCTTCTCTCTCACCTTGGCTCGAAGGGAAGCTTCGGCGTTTTTGCGAAGCCTGATCCCTCGCAACTGACGCTCAACGTGGTGAACACGCAGCCGAAGTATTTACCGGAGGAGCAGAACAGCATCGACGTGTACAAGCGGGTGCTGCCTTCGGTGGTGAACATTACTTCGACGTCGGTGAAGGTGGACTTCTTTTACGGGCTGGTGCCGCAGCAGGGGCAAGGCTCTGGATTCATTCTGGACAAGGCGGGGTACATTCTGACGAATTACCACGTGATTGCCGGTGCTCAGAATATCGAGGTGCAGACATCGGATGGACGCCGATACAAGGCGCAGCTTGTAGGCGGGGATCCGGATCACGATCTGGCGCTGGTGAAGATCAATGCGCCGGATCTGCATCCCGCGACGCTGGCGGGTTCGCGGAATCTGCAGGTGGGGCAGAAGGTGTATGCGATTGGAAATCCCTTTGGGCTGAACGGAACGATGACGGACGGCATCATCAGCGCGATTCGCTCTGTGCGCGGGCCGACGGGCGTGCTGATCCAGAATGCAATTCAGACGGATGCGCCGATCAATCCGGGGAATTCGGGTGGGCCGCTGCTGAATTCGCAGGGGGAAGTGATCGGGATCAACTCGATGATTGCGACGAACCCGAACAACCAGGTGCAGGTCGACCAGAGCGCGGGCATTGGATTCGCGATTCCGATTGATACGGCGAAGGCGGTGCTGCTGGACCTGAAGGAGTATGGGCATGCGATGCGGCCGACTCTGGGCATTGAGACGCTGCCGATTGGACCGTACCTGGCGCAGCAGATGCGCCTGCCGGTGCAGTATGGGTTGCTGGTGGAGCGGGTAGTTCCAGGCGGACCGGCGGCGCGGGCCGGGCTGAAGGGCGGAAACCAGATTGCATACCTTGGGAACCAGCAGATTTATATTGGCGGCGACCTGATTGTTTCCATGGATGGGCAGCCGGTGACGAACCAGCGGGATATGTCGGACATCATGGATGGGCTGCGTCCGAGTGAGGTGATTCCGATTACGGTGTACCGGGGCAACCGGAAGATGGTGCTGCAGGTGAAGCTGGGCGTGGCGGGGCGGAGCGGGGCGGATATGACGGCGGCCAACCGTATGCCGAGCAACAGCGCGGTGCATGCGGCGCTGTATCGCGTGTTTGGCGGCGGGAGGTAGGCACTCGACAGGATGGGGAACGGCATGAACATTCTGGTGTCTGCCCTGGCGGCCACAGGCGTGGCGGGGCTGGCTGCGGGTGCCTTCACGTACGCGGCGCTGTGGCCGGAGTCGCAGATCTTCGGCTGGACGATGCGGGGCGGGGATGATCCACGCGAGATTGCACTGACCTTTGATGATGGCCCGAACGATGCGTGCACGGGCGAGCTGTTGGATGTGCTGGCGCGGCATGATGTGCGGGCTACGTTTTTTATGGTTGGGCAGTATGTGCGGCAGAGCCCTGGGCTGGCGCGGCGTGTGCGCGAGGCCGGGCATGTGGTGGGGAACCATACGGTGACGCATCCGCTTCTGGCGCGGGCTTCCGCTCGGCGTGTGCGCGAGGAACTGGCGGGATGCAAGGCGATTCTGGAAGACACGCTGGGCGAGCCGGTGCGGTATTTTCGGCCGCCGTTCGGAGGCAGGCGTCCGGATGTGCTGCGCACGGCGCGCGAGCTGGGAATGGTTCCGGTGACGTGGAATGTGACCGGCTATGACTGGGCGCAGAAGTCAGCGGATGAAGTGCATGGAATTGTGAAGGCGGGGATTGCTCGCAATGAGAGGCGCGGTGCGGGATCGAATGTGCTGCTGCACGATGGCGGGCATCTGAGGATGGGCGCAGACCGTAGCTGCACCCTGAGCGCCGTGGAGATGCTGCTGGAGCAGGATGCGGCGGGCCGCAATTTTGTCACGGTGGATGCATGGAAGTAATCAGGTCGAGTGGCCCTTTCGCATCTTGAAGCGGGTCTTTGGCTACACAAAGGTGCGTTATCGGAGCTTGGTGAAAAATCAGCACTGGCGCTTGGCGGCTTCGCGCTGGTCAATGTTTATCAGCATCGCAAGCGGCTGCTGAAGGCGTTGCCGAAGCCGGCCCTGTGCGGGGCGTAGTGCGTCTCGAGGCCGATATACGGCTTTGAGAGACAAAAACGAGGGATCCTGCATGATGTGAATCCGCAAAAATCGCAGCCGCAGCGCACGAAATCCCCGACTTGATCGGTTTTTCCTTATGCACGATAAAGGGATGGGTTGATCAGAGGTTCCCTAGGGGTGGTGTTTGGTGGTCAGGGTGGTTTGCAGGTCTTCCAGTAAGTTAGATGGGATGAGGGATTGGGCCATGTCGGGGGAGCCACCGGCTCTGATGTTGTGGGGGGCGAGGGCTTCGCGGAGGGCGTTGCCGCAGTGGAAGTCGAGGTCGCGGCTGCGGGCGAAGACGATGCGGGTTCCTTCGGATTGCTGATCCTGGCAGGAGAAGAAGGCTACGGTGTGGGGCGCGGCGGCGGTGAGTGCGGAGGCGAGCAGGCGGAGGTAGTCGGGGTCGCGGTCGTCGAAGGCGCGGTTGACCCAGCGGATTCCGGCGCGGAAAGGTACTTCCACGGCAAGGCGGGTGGCGTGGTAGTGGGCGAGCTCGGTGCGGAGTTTCTGGTTTTCCTTGGCGAGGGATTTTGACTCGGCGTGGAGGCGCTGGACGGCTTCGGGGAGTTCGCTGGGACCGGTGGAGAAGATGGCGGCGGCCTCTTGGAGAAGGGTGGCGTCGTGGCGGGCGGCGCGAACGGCGCGGAGTCCGGCGACGTAGGTGACGCGGATGCCTCGGGAGACTTTTTCCGTGGAGCGGATGAGGAGCGAGCCGATCTGGGCGGTGGAGTGGACGTGGGTTCCGCCACAGGCATTGCGGTCGTAGTTTTCGATTTCGATGATGCGGATGTTGCCTTCTCGTTCGGGGAGCTTGCGGAGGTCGCCTGCGGCGAGGAGCGCCTCGGCGTGCTCGCGGGAGACGTTGTGGACGGTGACGGGCCGGTTTTCGGCGATGATGTCGTTGACAGTCTGCTCGATGTGCTGGATTTGCTCGGAGGTGAGCGGGGGCGAGTCGATGTCGATGGTGGAGACTTCCGGGCCGAGGTGGAAGGAGAGGGTGTGCGCGCCGAGGCGATGAGCGAAGGCGGCGGAGAGCAGGTGCTGGCCGGAGTGTTGCTGCATGTGGTCGAGGCGGCGGGGCCAGTCGATGAGGGCTTCGACGTGGGTGTCGGCAAGGAGAGGTTTGTTGACGGAGTGCCAGACTTCGCCGGATTCATCTTCTTCGACGGCGAGTATGGGGATATCGAGGATGGCGCCTTTGCCGGATGTGGCGCGGAGGATGCCGAGGTCGTGGGGCTGGCCGCCGGAGGTGGGGTAAAAGGCAGAGCGGTCGAGGGAGATTTGCCAGAGGGTTTGTGCTCCTTCGCGGGAGTGCTCTCGGATGTTGGTGACGGTGGCGGGGAATTCGCGGAGGAACGAGTCGATGTAGTAGAGCCTCTGGGTCATTTGGGAGGGCCTTTTGCGCGGTGGCGCTGGGGATAGTGTAATGGTGAGCGCGCAGGGCTGCAGCACGGAAAGCGCCGGGGCAGGCGAGGGTGCAGGCGCGAGCGCTGATCGAAGGAATGTTGGAGGATGTGTAAAGCGCAATTGAGACTTCAACCATTTCCATGGGAATGGTTGGAGGTCAGCGAGTCCCGGGAGATCTGCTCGGGTTTTGTCGTAATCGTGTCTTCAGGGGGTAGCGGCTGATATGCTCCTTGAATCAGGCGAAGTTTGGTGCGGTTGTCACTGGGAGTTTTGCGGACCTTCCTTGTGGTGCTGTCAGCGCGATTGCCGAAGGGAACTGGAAGAGGGCTGGTGCTGATGAAGAACGCTGGCGCGGCAGTGCGAAGTGGAAGCTCCCTTTCCGCGCGGCATGTTGCTGCGGCAACGATGGGCAATGCGCTCGAGTTTTACGATTTTGTTACGTATGCATTCTTCTCAATTCAGATTGGTCATGCGTTCTTTCCTGCCGAGAGTGCTTACAGCAGCCTGATGTTGTCGCTGGCGACCTTTGGGGCGGGATTTGTGACGCGCCCTGTTGGCGCGCTGGTGATTGGACGCTACTCGGACCGTGCTGGGCGGCGGCCGGCAATGATACTGTGCTTCCTTTTGATGGGCTTTGCAATTCTGGGTATGGCGTTGATTCCGACCTATGTGCGGATCGGTATTGCGGCGCCGATTCTGGCGGTGATTGCCCGGATGGTGCAGGGCTTTTCGCTGGGTGGAGAGGTTGGTTCGAACACGGCCTTTCTGCTGGAGGCGGCGCCGGTTGAGAAGCGGGCACTGGTGCTGTCTTTGCAGAGCGTGGTGCAGAATCTTGCCCTGATTGCGGGCGGGTCGGTTGGCATTTTGTTGACTGCGATATTGTCCCCTGCTGCGCTCGATGCTTATGGATGGCGCATCGCGTTTTTGCTGGGGGCGGTTGCCGTCCCATTCGGACTGTGGATGCGCAACCATTTGCCCGAGACGCTGGATGAGCGCCCGATGATTGAAACGAGGCCGGCGCTGACGCCAAGACGTTTGCAGGAGACGTGGGCGCGTTGGCGAATCATGGCGCTGGGCCTGGTGATTCTGGCTTCCGGTACGATTGCGAGCTACATTTTTACCTACATCGCCACTTACGCGCAGTCTGCGCTCCACATGGCGGCGCGAGCGGGGTTTGTAACGGAAACGATTGGATTTTTACTTGGAATTCCTTTCCTTCTGCTGGGCGGATGGTTGTCTGACAGATACGGTCGCCGGCCAGTGCAGGTGTGGGGCAACCTGGTGTTTCTGTTGATGATCTATCCGACGTTTTTATGGATTATTGCGGTCCGCTCTGCGTTTGCGCTGACTGCGGGAGTTTCGCTTCTGATTGCGGTGTCGTTCTTTATCTGGGGATCGTTTCATGCGGGGCTGGCGGAGAGTCTGCCGAAGTCGATTCGCAGCAGCGCCTTCGGAGTGATTTACTCGATTTCGATGGCGGCTTTTGGAGGGACTACGCAGTTAGTGACCACCTGGCTGATCCACGTGACGGGCAATGCGATGGCGCCGGCCTGGTACTTGACTGGCGCTGTGGTGCTGGGCCAGATTGCATTGATGCTGATGCCGGAGAGCGCACCTGCGCGGATGGAGCATACGCTCGAGTTGGCTCCTTCTTCGTCGAGTTGATTGTGCAGAACGAGATGGCATGCTTCGCGTGATTGCCGAGATGATCGGAGAGGTGAGGAACTTTGGCGCAAGGAAGAATGAGGCTGGCGAGCCGCCCTTCCCGGGATTTTGGCGTGCATGGCATGGCTCACTCTTACGGGTGGAAGTCCCGTCATAAGCCCGCTTCAGCTAGAGCATTTCTCCCTATAGTTACAAAGCGAAGAGACCATGCCAATGCAGCTTTTCCGTCAAGAAAAAGCTGCCCGGATTGCATTCAGAATCTCTACAGGGGTTGGGAAAATGCTCTAACTCCACACAGTCAAAAATCGAGTCGCCCACTCAAGCACAGCCTGGGTGGGGTCAAAAACGCACTCCATCGCCGCAAGCCAAATCCACGGCAATAAGAAATGAACAAGAAAATCGGGAAAGCCTAAACCGCTTCTGCAAGAAGAGGGTACAAACCAGCGTGGCTGGTCTCGTACAGCGCCAGAAGACGCCGACGCATCAGGTAGTAAGCCGAGGCGATCTCGTGAACCTCAAACGGCATGTTGTACCGGAAACGCCTTGGCAGAAAGCGGACTAACGCGGGTTGCAGTTGCAACTGAATATGCAATACCGCACGATGGACCTTCCGGGCATCGCGCCGCATTCTCTCCGCTACAATCACACCTTCTTCAAAGTTCCAGCGCTGCGTGTAGGCTGCCAGTTCCAGCATCACATCGGCATTCTGGCGCATGCGCTTCAGGCCCTCAAACCCGCCGACAAGTTGCCAGATCTCATCCGGTTCCAGCCTGAGTTGATCCCGGCCCGGCTCCAGAAAATCTCGCGCAACCATACCCAGACCTTTTTGATGTAAAGGCTGCAGCTTCGCGACAATATCTTTCCAGTCCGCCCGCGCATTGCGCGCGGTCGAAACATAGGTGCCCGTCGTCCTGACGATGATCGTCACGGCGGCGGCAACAAGAACGAGAAGGACAGGCAGAGTAAGGTGCATTTTCAGAGCGTTCTGTGGTCAGTCGCTGGTTTCCCGAAAATCGTACTCTACGCGCTGATGCAAGGCAACAATATAATCCTGTAATTCGGCGGAAATCGGATGCCGCTCCGGCTCGGGAAGCCATAATTGCACAACCCAGTAACCAAGTGCCCCAAGATACACAAACTGCTGGGCATAATCGAGAACGAAATAATAGCGAAACGTCCCGAAATATCCATGCAGCGTTTCGGTCAGAACTGCGGACACAAGCCACACACTGAAACCAAGCCCGATCGACAGCACATGGTTGCGCCATCCGAGCCCCAGTTTCTGCGCCGTGCTGCCGACAACCATGAACAACTCGCACACCAGAAATGCGGCAAACAAATCACCCTTCATCTCCAGCCGACTCCATCCCTGCGCTCCCGGAGGCGTCACAAGCCATGCAAGCGCAGCCGCCAGAATGACTCCCGAGGCGCCGCCAAGCAAAAACTGCCTTCGGGCGTCACGAAGCCAGGTTCCGGTCGGCTTCATCACCACCCGCGCCACCTCAAATACGATGGCGAGTTGAAACACAAAATCAAGCAGCGCTCCAGACCAATAGACATCTGCATACAAGCCCACCCTGGTGTCCGTGTGGGCATAAATTGCATAGAGGATGGGGCTCCACGCAGTCTGAAATACCGCGTACCCGGTAAAGACAGGGAACTCCCGCCACCTTCCTCGGATTAAAAGCACAGCTAAAAGGGCGACGTGACCGGCAAAGCCCGCCACCCATAATAGCTCTGCAATTCTGGGCAGGTTCATTCCATCCCTTTATTTTTATCTCGCGCCGCTTAGAGTCCTAGCACGGAGAGAGTAAGGTCGAGCGTAACGCTGAGAATCGGAGAAGTTGACGGAGGAGGAGGAGGGTTGGTTCCGCTCACGGTTGCAAATACCGGCATGGTTCCAACAAACAACACTACAGCAACGGCGAGGGCAAGACGAAGTGACTTTTTCATGGCGAGGTTCTCCTTAAGAGCGCAAGGCGCGCAACTCCAGCGTAGCCGCGAAACTCGCTCGATGCGAACAAAAATCTATAGCTCCATGCCCCATTCTGTGCCGAGGAAAGGGCGGCAACACACATTGCCAGACCACCGCAATTCACAGTGAACCTGCCGGGAATTCACTCCAAAATTGCTATCCTGAAAGTATGGGCACACAAATGGCGACCCGTCGGGAGCCGCCTTTTCCATGCCCAATCCCCGAGCCTCGTGCTTTCCACGGCAACTCCCCCTTGGAAGGTTAACATGCCCCATAGAATCAACAACTTACCCACAAAAACGAAGGGTATCTCGAACGCTTTTTTTGGCACGGACCGGGCAGATCCCTGACACCGCATCGGCAGCCACGACTGCGAAGCCGCGTTTGCCCGTGCGGCCGACACCCTCACCGCTAGGATAAAATCCTCGTGATGACCGACTCCAACCAGCAACCCGGCATGTTTTCTGCCCCGCCCCAGGAAAAACCCTCCCGCCTGCCCTGGATCATCGCAGGCGGCGCCGTCCTGGTCATCATCGGAGTCCTCATCCTCGTCAGCTACACCCAAAAGAAAACCATCCCCGGCGCCAATGCTCCACTCTCACCCTACGCCGCCAATCTCTCCATCTCCGGCATTCAAATGGCCCAGGCCAGCACCATGGTCGGCGCACAATCCACCTATATCGACGGGTCCATCACGAACCGGGGAACCAAAACAGTTACCGGAGTCACCCTCCAGGCAATCTTCGACGATTTCAACAACCAGCCAGTCCAACTCACCAACCTCGACCTCCAGCGCATCCGCACCCGCATCCCCTACGTCGACACCGAACCCCTCAGCATGGACCCCATTGCACCCGGCCAAAGTGCTCCATTCCGCCTCATTCTTGATCATGTCACCAGCAATTGGAACCAGAATCCACCCACCCTCCGCATCATCCAGGTCGACTTCCAGTAGCCACGCCACAAAGCCAACCTACCGCCTTCGTAATCGCATATTTACATCTGCACGTAACTCATTTACAATGATAAAAAAACCTAAGTAATGCGAAAGACTTACCCAGTACATGCCCAAAACTGCTCACTCACTTGCCTTCTTATCCGGTAAAACCTGCTCGCCCAAAATTCTCCCTCACCTCTATCTCATTGAAAAATATAGAAACCATCTTCCACAGCAAGCCAGCGCAAGTTTGGCATCCCGAGTGCTCTAAGTGTATGCGTAAAGCAGTATAAAGTTCTGCGGATTGCGGACGCTGCTATCCCAGCAGTGTCTCAACGGCAGGCGCGGCTCAGCCCTCCCCCAAGCTTCACGGTGCCGCAAGCCTTCCATTCCGCGCAAAAGCTCTCACACAACGAGAGAACCAAGGCAGATTGGCCCCTCCCCCCGAGGGGCCTTTTTTTGCCCGCATCAGCTATAAAAAGGGAATGAGCCATCCCAGTCTCAACGCCTCCGAACTCATCGCCTGGAATAACTCCATCACCCGGAAATGGCACGACTTCCTCGCCGCCGAACCCAAAGTCCTCGACCTTCCCTGTGACGTCTTCGGCGCCGGAACCGTCCGCGGTCTCCTCCGCCACATCGTCGCCGCCGAGATCCGCTACGCCGACCTCCTCGCCGCCTACCCTCCCGGCGACTACGCCAACCTCCCCGCAGCCAGCATCGAAGAGATCTTCGAGCCGCACGACCGCGCCCTGCGCATCCTCGACGCGCTCATCAAAACCGCTGACTACGACTGGGATATCAGGCTCGAATTCAAGACCCTCACCCTGGGCATGCGCCGCGCGCCGCGCCGCGCCATCCTCTTCCACGCCATGCTCCACGGCATCCGCCACTATGCACAGCTATCCACCATCGTCCGCGGCGCAGGCTACACACCCAGCATCGTGCAGGACTATCTCCCCATGGACTCAGAACCCGCCTGAGCCGGTTCGTTCCCCAACACAAACCCCGCCCCAAACATCAGTTCCACTTGCTGCGGTCGTTCCCATCCTTGTCCGGGTCGATGTACTTCCCATCATCGTCGAACTGCACGTCCCGGTTCTGTTTCTTCATATACACCTGGAACTTCTTCGCTGCCCGCCTCCGCTTCCACCGGTAGTACTGGTTCCGCCAGTCGAAATACTGCGCGCTCCCCGCCTTCGAAAGCCCACGCCGCGGGGCAAACTTCACAAACAGGTATCCAAACAGCGCGCCCCCCAGCTGCGAAAACGCAAAGATCCGGTCCACCGAGAAGAACAGCATCGCGAACGCAATCAGCATGTACACCGCGACCAGATACTTCGCCTTGATCATCAGCGGCAGCGGAAACATCATGAACTCAAGATCCGCGTACAACACCCCGAACGCCATCATCAGCCCAAAGATCGCGCCCCAGCACCCGATAATCGGAATCCCCGTAATGTTGGTCGCCTCCGCCAGCACCACGCCTGCCACGCCCGAACCCAGCGCCGACACGGCGAAAATCTCCATCAGCCACCGCGAACCATGGTTCCCTTCCAGAAAACTCCCCAGAAACCAAAGCGAAAGCAGCTCAAACGCCGTATTCAAAATCCCCTGGTGAACAAACGGATAGGTCACCATCTGCCAGATCGCGCCATGCACAAAGGAATACGGCGTCAGCGCCAACAGGCCGAAAATCATCGAGTAGCCCTGCGGCGAAGCCAGCCCCATCAGCCCCAGGAAAAAATACGCACCCAGGTTCCACAACACCAGGTCACGAGTGAACCCGCTGAAATTCCCGAAATTCAAAACCCCGCCGTACCGTGGCATATCCCGATTCTCTCAAATCTCCCTGACAAGCCGCACAAAATCCCGAGCCCCACATCTCTCGTTCGAAATGCAGGGTTCAGAATAACGCCATCGAATCTCTTTCGTCCTTGCGCCGTAGGCGCAGCTAGCTGGACGGTCAGTCCCGTGTAGGCATTGGAACCACAGCCGTGCTCCGTTGCCCATACGCCCCCACCGACTCCACGCCAAAAATCACGTTGTCCTTCGAGACCGGCACCGTCACCACATAGCTCCCGTCCGCACTCTTCTGGTAAGCCCCATCATGCACATGCGCCAGTTGCGCCGCATCAATCTGCCGTGTCCAGTCTGGAGCAGCCGTAGGCCGCCACACTACGATGTAGTGCGTATCTCTCGGCGCACCCGGCCCATTCTTCCACTCCAGTTCCGAGTTGTTATCCAGCTTGCTCACCACTATCTTCACCTCCACCGGCGGCGGCGGAGCCGTAGCCAGTGACGCCATCGTCGTCCCGTTAATCCGCGCTACCTTCGCTACATAGTGAAAGTCCACAAACTGCGGCAAATCCCCGTACTGTACTCCATTCACCATCCGCACATTCTGGTGCTGGTGATGGAAATTCTCCCGCCATTCCGTAAACCGGATCGCCGGAAAACCCTCCTGGTTGAACGAAAAGTGGTCGCCGCCGCGCAAAAAACGGTCCAGCCTGAACTCCAGCACCGGACGCACAAATCCATCCGGCCCATAGGCCTTCGCGTAGCTCCGCGCCACTTCCGTCACCGCCCGCGCCTCTTCCCGCGACGGCGAATCGCTACCATACCCCAGCATCAGCAACTCACGCACCTGCTGCGGCGTCGCATTCGCCGGAACCGGCTCCGAGAATACCCTCACCACCTTGTGGTCCTGCAGCTTCTCGCCCGGCGTCGTATCGCCGCCCACAATGTCGTTGTTCAGAACAGCCTCAATATCCCAGCCCTCCTGCTTCGCCACCTCGGCCAGGTGCTTGCTCCCGAACAACCCCTGCTCCTCGCCATCCTCGGCCACGAACACCAGCGTTGCCGGAAACCGCAGCTTGGAAAGCACCCTTGCACACTCCAGGCTCACCGCCGTGCCGCTGCCATCGTCATTCGCCCCAGGCGCCGCCCCATGCGAATCAAAATTATTGCTGTCCCGCGAATCCAGGTGCCCCGAAACCAGGATCACCCGGTTCGCCTGCGCCGGATCAGTCCCCTTCAAAACCGCGTAAGTGTCTGTAATCACAGTCGGACCCGGAATCCGCTTCAGATACCCCGTCTTCCCCGGCATCTGCGTATAGCTCGCGTGCTTCACCTCCAGGCAGCCCCCGCAAGCCTTCGAATACGCTTCAAACTGCGCCGTCACCCACGCAATCGCCGGCTTGATGCCCTGCCCCGGAGGCAAATCCGTGTCATCCATCGAAAGCGTGCTCCGCGTGTGGAACGACACCAGCTTCTCAATCGTCGCGTGAATCCGCTTCACTGAGACCTGCTGCATCGCATGCACAATCGCCGGATCCACCGGCATCGGCTGCACTGGCTCACCCACCGAGTATAAATCCCGCTGTTGCGCCGCCCCGGGCAGTACGCTCACAGCTACCGCAATCAACACCGCTGGCGTCAGGCATCGGCGCGACCAAATTAACCGCAATTTCATTTCTGCATCTCCTCAGCTTTTTCGCCTCTTGACGGAACGGCGGCTTTTTTCAAAACTAACGTAGTTGCACCAGCAGCTAGCTGGCGATCATACACCCGAAGTAATCTGTCATTGTAGGAGGAACTCATGCCGATCTGCCCAGAATGTGATACCCCCCTCGACTTCGATGAAGACGAAGTAGACGAGGGCGACACCGTAATCTGCGACGAATGCGGCACTGAGTACGAAATCGTTGCCACTGACCCCATTGAACTGGCCCGCATCGAAGAAGACTACGATGATGAAGATCGTGGTTACGACGATGACGAGGAGGAGGAATAATGCGTCGTACCCGTAGCACTTTGCTCTGCCTGGCCCTGCTCGTTATGGTTCTGCCCCTTGCCGTAGCCCAGACTGGAAAAACGCGCACCATTGAGGGTACCGTGCTCGGGCCAAACGATCAGGCTCTCTCAGGAGCCATCGTTTACCTCAAAAACAGGCAGTCCAAGGACATCCTCAGCTACATCACCCAGAAAAACGGCAAATACCTCTTCGGCTACACCCCTGCTAATGTCGACATGCAGCTATGGGCCGTCTACAAGGGCAAAAAGAGTTCCACCACTACCATCAGCAGCTTCGTCACGCGCTCCAGGGTCACAGTGGACCTGCACGTCAAATAATCCATAAGCTGCTTCCCTTGTTTTCTGAAGCGACGGGCCACACTCCGCTGCGCGCGGCCCATTTCACTTCCAGTTCTTCCGCTCTTCCAAGTAGAACTTCGTGTAGTCAAGATAATTCCGCGCGTACATCAAAATCTGCTCGCGATCCGCATCCCCCAGCTCGCGCCGCACCTTGCCCGGCAGCCCCGCCACCAGCGAGCGCGGCGGAATCACCACGCCCTCGGGAATCAGAGCACCAGCAGCAATAATGCTGCCCTCGCCAATCCGCGCCCCGTTCAAAATTGTCGCGTTCATCCCGATCAGGCACGCGTCCTCCACCACGCACCCGTGCACCGTCGCATTGTGCCCAATCGTCACCCAGTCGCCCACATGCACCGGATGCTTGTACCGCATCCCATGCAGCACCGCGCAGTCCTGCACATTGCTGTTGCTGCCGATGCGAATCGAATGCACGTCCCCGCGCACCACCGCATTCATCCACAGGCTCGAGTTCTCCCCCAGCACCACATCGCCAATCACCTGCGCCGATACATCGACGTAGCAACTCTCCGGAATCACGGGCACATGCCCCTGGTATGACCGAATCATGTCTCCAGTCTAAGCCGGATGCCCCACTCCCACACAAACAGGGTGCCCCATCCAGGCTCTGCTTGGGTGGGAACCGGAAATCTCCATCACTCAACGTTGTGATTCAGAGCAAAGACGAAGGGAGTTACAGTTTGCGCTTTGAATCAGCAGAGAGTTCCGCCAGCCCCCAAAAGCTCGGAGTGTCATTCAGAGCGAAGCGAAGAATCCCGAGAATAACTCGACCCAAATTGCACTCAACAGTTTCTCCCGGAAATCCCCGCCGGGGCGCCCCATAGCTTGTCCTGAGAGGCTGTTATTAACTTTGGGCGAAGGTTTTGACGAGGTTGGCAAGCATGAGGCATGCGAAGGCCAGGTAGTGCAGTGCGGCCAGGGTAGCGGCAAGTCGTTCGTA
>JAKATU010000049.1 GCA_021818585.1 Acidobacteriota bacterium
CGAGAAGTACGCCGCTGCTTTTCCCAGTATGTCGCGTTCCATCTTCACCCGCGCCAACTCTGCCCGCAGCTGCCGAATCTCGACCTGCTCGGCCGTCAGCTTCGATCCACGCCCGACAGCCGTCAGCCTGCCGGTCTTGTGAGCATGAATCCAGTTCCGCAATGTCTGCTCGATGATGCCCAAACTCCGCGCCGCAGACGCTATGCTCTGGCCCGACTCCACCAGACGAACTGCCTCAAGCTTGAACTCGTACGTGTATGTATTCCTCGGTATTCGCTCCATCTGATCCGCTGCTTCGATATCTTCTCAGAGCACTATCTGGAGTACGTTTTGCAGGGGCAAGCTCAGCCACGCAATCGTGAGGGCATAAATGAGGCTCCATATTCCGATGCAAATGGCTACTCCGATGGTTTTGAGAGTGCCGAACATACCTTTGGCCGCAGCCATCTCGTGCGAGATGGCGTCTAACATTTATTGAGCTTTTCAACTTGCCCCCCTGGATATGTTGCTGAGGGTTCGATAACGGCTTACCGATAGCCGCGAAGACTAAATATCCCCTGGCAGAGCCGGGGGATATTTAGTCTTGGGAAGGAAACAGGTTGGGTTGGTCAGAGGAATCAGTGGCTGCGGGTCGGGGGGGTGTGGCAGCTTCCTTGCGTCGTGCGTTGCTGGTGATGACGGCGACGGCTTCGAGTTCGGCGATGGTGGTGGCGGGGATCCAGAGGCGCTGGGTGTTGGAGCGGGTGTCGGGCGGGAGCAGGAAGAGGCCGTCGCCGGCGATGAGGGAGCGGTCATTGGTGGCGACGCCCTCGATCTGGTCGCCGTCGAAGAGACGGAGCCGGACGAAGACGCCATCGATGCGGGGTCGGCCAGCGAAGGTTTTGCGAAGGAGGCGCTCAGGATGGTTGAGCTCGCCTGAGTTGAAGTCGCGGACGAAGCAAAGCCATTTAATTTCAACGGCGGGAATGAGGATGACCTTACCGCTGAGGTCGAGAATCTCGACGGTGCCCTGGCGGCAGAAATCGTCAGCGGATACATATCCTGTTACCCAGTCGCGGGAGAGTTTGCGGACGATGGCTTTTTTGCGGCTGGAGGACATAGGGAATAGCCAACCCTTTGGCATTGCGGCTAGTAAGTGTTGCAAAGACGTAGCCAAGGGCCCTGCTGTATGTTACATTGTCCTTTTGAATTGAATTGCTGCGCGCTCACAAGTGCTTTTGATTCTTATGGTTAGCAGTTTCAGGTTCGTGGGCGGCGGCTCTTTTGGTGGAATCCTCTGATGCCCGATTTTATTTATCTTCTTCAAACGCGTCTCTCTGCTGCCCAGAGGCTTGCGACTCAGCATGTACGCGATGCGGCTCGTGACGCTGGAATGAATGTTTTCCTGACCGGCGGAGCCGTCCGCGACCTGATTTCAGGGTTTCCGGTCCGCGACCTTGATTTTTCGGTTCAAGGTGGGACGTCCAAGCTAAAGAAACCATTAGAGAAAGCTGGAGCTGTGCAGTGGGGCGCGCATCCGGAGACGCATACACTGTTCTACTGGTTTCCCGGCAGCGTGCGGGTGGAGATTTCGAGCACGCGGCGGGAGGACTATCCCAAGCCGGGCAAGCCGGTGTACCACCACGCGACGATGCTGGAAGACCTGCGGCGCCGGGACTTTACGGCAAATGCGATGGCCATTTCGCTGAATGACGGGTCTTACGGGCTGCTGCTGGACCCGATGAACGGGATTGCGGACATTGAGAACCGGCACATCCGGCTGGTGAGCAATTATGGGTTTCTTGAGGAACCTTCGCGGTTGATTCGCGCGGTGCGGCTGGCGGCGCGGACCGGCTGGGAGATGGACGAGCGCACCAAGACCCGGTATGACGATGCGAAGGAAGAGGGCGTGATCGAGCATCTTTCGCCGTATCTGAGAGGGTATGAGCTGGAGGAGATTGGCCACGAGGAAGACGCGCTGAAGATATTGAAGGCGCTGGAGACCGAAGGCTGGATGGCGCATCTGCATGCGAGCTGGACGAGCGCGAAGGCGGATCTGGTGGGTCTGGAGTCGCTGCATCAGCTTTATGTGAAGTTTTTGATGCAGGGTGTACACCCGGATCTTTCGGCTGTGCAGATGCGGCTGCTGACGGCGAAGCTGACTCCGAAGGATTTGTCCTCATTGAAGAAGGAGCTGCCGTGCCAGGGTTTTGTGGAGCAATGGGAGCATCTGGACGAGGCGGCGAAGGAGTTTGCTGGCAAGCTGACGAGCAAGGACATGCACCTGGCCTCGGACACCTGGAAGCTGATTGCGAATTATCAGCCGGAGCCGGTGCTTTGGCTGGCGTTTACGAGCAAGAGCAGCCCGGTGCAGGCGAAGTTCCATAACTTTTTTGAGGTTTGGCCGGAGGCGCGGCAGAAGATTCCGACGCAGATGATGGCGGAGATGCGGATTACGGCGGATTTGCCGGAGTATGGGCATCTGCTAAATGAGCTGTTCTTTGCGTTGATCGACGGAAAGCTGGAGACCGATGAGGCAATGCGGGCGTTTCTGGAGCCGTTTTCTCCGCCAGCGCCGCCGCCGCCGGTTACGATCCGGCGTCCGAGGAAGAGCAAGGCTGAGGTTCGCGCGCGGCTGCTGCAGGAAGAAGAGGAAGAAGCAGCCGACTCCGATGACGAGGACGGAGACGAGCATGCGCACGACGACGATCTGGATCAGGATGAGAGCCAGGACGAGGAGCATGACGACGAGTTCGACGGCGAAGATGAGGAGGACGAAGACGAGGATGAGCGTCCGAAGCCGGTAAAGGCGAGCAAGGCGGCTAAGGCAGCGAAGCCTGCCAAAGAAGTGAAGCCGGAAAAGCCAGCGGAGCCGGTTGCGGCGAAGGCGGTTGAGAAGAAGGCGAAGTCGGAAAAGACGGCTGAAGAGGCTGCTCCCAAGAAAGAGAACGCACCG
The DNA here is from genome assembly GCA_021818585.1 of Acidobacteriota bacterium. Taxonomy (GTDB): domain Bacteria; phylum Acidobacteriota; class Terriglobia; order Terriglobales; family Acidobacteriaceae; genus Acidobacterium. The sequence continues at coordinate 2,936 of JAKATU010000049.1, forward strand.
AAGCCCGCGCCAAAGAAGGCTCCGGCGGTGAAGCCTGCGGAAAAGAAGGCGGGCGCGAAGCCTGCGGCTGCCGCCGCGAAAGCGGTGAAGGCGTCGGCGAAGCCAGCGAGGGCTGAAACGAAGTCTGCTCCGGCCAAACCTGCGGCGAAGAAGCCGGCTGCGAAGCCTGTTGCCAAGAAGTTTGCGGCCAAACCGGTTGCTAAGGCTCCGGCGAAAAAGGCTGCTCCGGTGAAGGCTGCTGTGAAAAAGCCTGTCGCCAAACCAGCGCCGAAGAAAGTGGCACCGAAGAAAAGGAAGTAAGGCTGAGAGTCAGAGACGAGAGCGCCCGTGCCGGGAATGTACCGGTGACGGGCGTTTTTGTTTTTGGCGGAATGGAAATTGCGGGGCTGGCGCAGGTTCCAAGGGTAAAAGCATGGGTGTGGCGTGGTAGATTCCTAGGCACCACTCCTGGATGAGGTTCTGATGATGCGTATATTCCGCCGTTTGCTTGCTTTGGGCCTTTTGTCGATGCTTCCGTTTGCGTGTGCCGTGGTAGCCTCGGCTGCCACCGTGCCGGGGGCGTATGCAAAACGGCTGGCCGGCTCGTACACCTTCAAGAAGAACGGATGGACTTACGTGCATCTGCAGGGGACGCCGGGGGATATCGGCTTTCAGCATGGATACCTGCTGGAGCCGCAGATCGAGAGCTTGTACCGGGTGTTCAAGCTGGAGGGCGCGCACGAGACGCCGGGTTATAACTGGGCGTTCTACCGGAGGACAGCGAAGGATATTTTCTGGCCGCATATTGATGCGGAGTATCGGGCGGAGTTGCAGGGGATAGCCGCAGGTGTGAAGGCGCGCGGGGGCAAGTTGGACCTTTGGGACATTGTGGCGATGAACGGGTTCATCGAGATTTCGGAATACTACGTTCCGTGGCTGGAGCATGAGAAGGACACGAGCAAGCCGGAAGTGTCGAAGGCTTCAGGAAATTGCAGTGCGTTTATTGCGACGGGCGACTGGACGAAGGGCGGGCAGATTGTGATGGCGCACAATAACTGGACCACCTACGCGGAGGGCGAGCGGTGGACGATTATTTTCGACATTCAGCCTGAGCATGGTTATCGGATACTGATGGACGGCGCTCCTGGACTGATTACGAGCGAGGACGATTTCGGCGAGAACAGCGCCGGTCTGATGATTACGGAGACGACCATCTCCGGCTTTGTGGGGTGGAATTCAAATGGGATTCCGGAGTTTGTGCGCTCGCGCAAGGCGATGCAGTATGCGAGCAGCATTGACGAGTACGCGAAGATCATGGAGACGGGCAATAACGGCGGGTATGCGAACGACTGGCTGATCGGGGATCGCAAGACGGGCGAGATCGGCTACCTGGAGCTGGGCCTGACGCATGTGAAGCTGTGGAAGAAGAAGAACGGATATTTTGTGAGCTCGAACTTTGCGCGGCTGCCGGGGCTGATCAAGTACGAGACGGTGGGATACAACCCGAGGGATATGAGCTCGTCTCCGAATGCGCGGCATGTGCGCTGGCTGCAGTTAATGAAGGAGTACAAGGGGCGGATTGAGGTGCAACTGGCGGAGAAGTTTCTGGGCGATCACTATGATACGTGGTTGAAAAAGATTCATCCTGACCAGCGGACGCTTTGCGGGCATGTGGATAATTCGCCGGAGGGTGTGCCGGTTTGGGGCTATCCGCCTTATGATCCGGCTGGGTCCGTGCAGGGGAAGGCTACGGACAGCGCGATGGCCGCGAAGATGGAGTTGGAGGCGCATGCTGGGCATCCGTGTGGGCAGAATTTTTATGCGAAGCCGTTCCTGAAGGCGCATCCGCAGTTCGACTGGGAGAAGCCGATTCTGGGAAATATGATTTCGTATCCGTGGACGGAGTTCGCGGCTGGCGAGAAGGCTTCGATGTAGGCGAGCGCGACGGTTACGGGTCCGCTATTCTGATGCAGGAGAGGGACTTTGGCACGATTCGCGGAACCGATGGCGCGGCTGATCGAGGAGCTGCGCAAGCTGCCTGGGATTGGCACGAAGAGCGCGCAGCGGATGGCGTTCCATATTTTGCGCTCGAGCGAGGCGGATGCCGAGGCGCTGGCCGATGCGGTGCGTGATCTTAAGGCGCAGCTGCGGTTGTGCTCTATCTGCAATAACATTACGGACGTGGAGCCTTGCGTGTATTGCGCGAACCCGGCGCGGAACCGGCGGCTGGTGTGCGTGGTGGAGGAGCCGACGAATATTGGCAGCGTGGAGAAGACGCGCGGGTATAACGGGGTGTATCACGTGCTGCACGGGACTCTTTCTCCGCTGCATGGGGTGGGGCCGGAGCATTTGCGGACGAGAAACCTGCTGGCGCGCGTGGAGCGGGGCGATGTGGATGAGGTGATTCTGGCGACTTCTCCGACGGTGGAGGGTGAGGCCACGGCGGTGTACCTTGCGGATTTGCTGCGTCCGCAGAAGGTGCGGATTACGCGGATTGCGACCGGGGTTCCTGCGGGCAGCGACATTGAGTATGCCGATGAAGTGACGATGACGCGGGCCATGGAAGGACGAAGGGAAGTCTGACAAGTATGACGACCTATATTGCCTTGCTGCGGGCGGTGAATCTTGGGCCGACGAACAAGCTACCGATGGCTGTGGTGAAGGAGGCTTGCGCGCGGATCGGGTTCTGCCATGTGCGGACTTATCTGGCGAGCGGGAATGTGGTGTTTCGGTCGGAGCTGAAAGAGGCTCAGGTGAAGAAAGCGCTGGAGGCCGCGCTGGGCGAGTATGCGGGAAAGCCGGTGAGTGTGGTGGTGCGGACCGGCGCGGAGATGGTGGAGGTGCTGAAGGGCAACCCGTTTCCCTCGATGCCGGGCAACAAGACGGTGGCGATTTTTCTGGATGGCGCGCCGGAGGAAAATGCACTCGATACGGTTACGAATCAGGTGAGCGAGGAACTGCGGGTGGGGCGCAGGGAGATTTATGTGTATTACGCCGATGGCATTGGCGAGGCGAAGCTGAGGATTCCGGCGGCGAAGCAGGGTACGGCGCGCAATATGAACACGATTGCAAGGCTGGCTGAGATGGCTTCCGGGGCTGGGCCCAGAGGCGGTTGAAAAGCCCAGGACTGGTTCCATTTGAGTCGGTTGCCGGGACGGAGAAATCGCAGATTTCTCGACTGCGTTGTGCGCGATATGGTGCGCACAATTTCGCTCGGGATGACCAGAAATTTGGCCGGAATGATGCTTCGGTGCGGTGCTGAGCTGGAAGCTATTTGCTGGTTTTCAGCATTTGCTCGGCGTGCTTGCGGGAGGTGTCTGTGACCGTGGCGCCGGAGAGCATGCGGGCGATTTCTTCGGCGCGTTCGGTGATGGTGAGGGTGCGGATGGAGGTTTTGGTGCGGCCCTGCTTTTCCTGTTTTTCGATGAGGAAGTGCTGATCGGCGAAGGCGGCGATCTGGGGCAGGTGGGTGACGCAGAGAACCTGCTGGGCCTGCGCGAGAGATTTGAGCTTTTGGCCTACGGCCTCGGCTGCGCGACCACCGATGCCGATGTCGATTTCGTCGAAGACGAGGGTGCGCGGGACCTGGGTTTTCTTTTTGGCGGCGCGGTTGGCACCTTCTTCGACGCTGACCTTGAGTGCGAGCAGGACGCGGGACATTTCGCCGCCGGAGGCGATTTGATCGAGGGGCTTGAGGGGTTCGCCGGCGTTGGTGGCGATGAGGTATTCGACATTGTCCCAGCCGTGGGCGGTCCAGTGGGAGGATTCTTCGCCGGGTGTGACGGCGACTTGGAAGCGGGCTTTCATGGCGAGGTCGTTGACCTGGGCGACGGCGAGCTTTTCGAGGGCGGCCGCGGCTTTGCGGCGGTCGGCGGTGAGTTCGGCGGCGGCGGTGCGGTAGTCCTGCTCGGCGCGGGTGAGCTGGGAGCGCAGGGATTTGAGGGATTCGTCGCGATTTTCGATTTCGGCGAGCTTGCCGGAGACTTCTTCGCCGTAGGTGATGACGTCAGCGAGGGTGGCACCATATTTGCGCTTGAGGCGGTCGAGGATGGCGAGGCGGTCTTCGATTTCCGCGAGGCGCTCGGGTGAGGCGTTGATGCCCTCGGCGTACTGGCGGACGGTTTCGGCAACGTCTTCGACTAGTGCGCGGGCTGTGGCGAGCTGCTGGACGGGCTCGTTGAAGCGGTGGTCGTAGCGAGCGAGCTCGTCGATCTGGCGGGCGGCGGCGATGAGTGAGGTTTCTGCCGAGTTGCCGCCTTCGTAGAGGGCGTCGTAGGCGCTCATGGCGGCGGCGTAGAGCTTTTCTGCATTGGCCAGGACGCGGCGCTCGGTTTCGAGCTCGGTGTCTTCGCCGTCGGAGAGATTGGCGGAGGAGATTTCCTTGTGCTGGAAGCCCCAGAGGTCGAGCAGGCGGAGGCGGTCCTGCTCGTCGTGTTCGAGGGCGGAGAGCTTTTCCTGAATCTCGCGCCAGATGTGAAAGGCTGCGGCAGCGGCATCGTCGGAGATTCCGGCGAAGCGGTCGAGGAGGCTGCGCTGCTGGGACTGGTCGAAGCTGCCGAGGGTTTCGCTCTGGGCGTGGACGAGGGCGAGTTCTGGCGCGAGCTGGCGGAGGACGGTAACGGTGGCGGGCTGGTTGTTGACGAACACGCGGCCCTTGCCATTGGCGGAGATTTCGCGGCGGAGGATGATTTCGTCGTCCTGGGGGTCGATGCCGTTGGATTCGAGAATGGCTTCCGCGCCGGGTGTGGCCTCGAAGACGCAGGCGACGACGGCGCGGTCGGCACCGTGGCGGACGACGTCGGACGAGGCCTTGGCGCCCATGAGCAGGGCGAGGGCATCGACGAGGATGGACTTGCCTGCGCCGGTTTCTCCGGTGAGGAGGTTGAGTCCCGGACCGAAGTCGGCGATGGCGTGGTCAATGACGGCGTAATTTTCAGCCCGCAGTTCGAGCAGCATAGGGTATCTTCGCGAAGATTATCAGGCTATGAGATTGTGCGCGAGTGGGTTGCAGCAGGCGGACGCGTTGCCGGGAATTTGGGAGCCTCGGGAGTAACGGGGGAGCGAGTGGTGAGGCCCGCGCGTCTCTGCTAACGTACTTTTATAGGGGATGCATAGCATTTATAGAAAACAATGACCTACTTTACTCTCCCGGCAGCCCTTTTCCTGTTCCAGGCAGGTGCGGACAACGCGGCTGCTCCGCCGACGACGGACAACGGCGCGAGCATGCTCCAGATGATTACGCACATTGGCCCCACAGCGGCGCTTGTTTTGCTGTTGCTGGTGGTGGCGAGCCTTTGGTCCTGGGCAATTATTTTCAGCAAAAACTCGACTCTGAAAAAGGCTAATGTGCAGAGCCGGCGTTTTCTACGGGCGTTCCGCAAGGCGGGGCGACTGCAGGAGATTGCGGCGGTGAGCGACGAGTTCAAGCCGAGTCCGCTGGTGAATGTGTTTGACGATGTATACGACGCTTACAAGCGGCAGACAGGCGGATATGGTCCTCCGAAGAATCTGTCGGCGCTGGAGCGTTCGGCGCAGTCGGCGGCGAGCGAGTCGATCACGATTCTTGAGCAGCGGATGACGTGGCTGGCGACGATTGGGTCGGTTTCGCCGTTTGTGGGGCTTTTTGGAACGGTGATGGGCATTATCAGCGCGTTCCTGGGACTGGGCATGGAAGGCACGGCTACGCTGCGGGCTGTGGCTCCGGGCGTTGCTGAGGCGCTGATTACGACGGCGGCCGGGCTTGTGGTGGCGGTTCCGGCGGTGGTGGCCTACAACCAGTTCAATGCGCGGATTCGCGAGGTGGCGGCGCGTATGGATGACTTTACGCGCGAACTGATGAACAGCATGGAAGAGGCTGCGCAGCCGAGCGAAGCAGGGGAGGCCGCACGTGGCCTTCACAAATAGCAACGGCAGAACGCAGACATCGCTTTCAGACATCAACATTACGCCGCTTGTCGACGTGGTTCTGGTGCTGTTGATTATTTTTATGCTGACGGCTCCGGTGCTGCAGTCGGGCATTCATGTGAAGCTGCCGCAGACGAAGACTGTGAGCCAGATTACGAAGGCAGAGGTGGTGCTGACCATTACGCGGGACCAGGAAGTGTACCTGGGCAGCAAGCCGGTGAACCTTTCGCAACTGCCGCAACTGCTGATCAAGCCGGGCGTGAGTCCTGCGAACGAAGTGGTTTACCTGCGGGCTGATGAGCGGGTACCGTTCGGGGCGTTTGCTTCCGTGATGGATGCGGTAAAGCAGGCGGGGATTTCGAATATCAGCATAGTGACCGAACCGATACAGAACAAGCCGGCCGCCCAGTAAAGCATGCGGAAACCTTTTGACCAAATGGAGCGTGAGCAGATGGGCCGCCCGATGCGGCTGTCCATCTTGTTCCACGCGTGTGTGCTGGTGGCGCTGGTAGCGGCGGTGTACCTGAGCGGTTTTTTCCATGGGGCGGAGTGGGGAAATAATGCGCCGGTGGGAGCGATCCAGGCGACGCTGGTGTCGAGTGCGCCTTCGATTCCGCTGCCGCAGATCACGCCGCCGAACCAGAATGTGCTGGCGACGCAGACGCCGAGCAAGGCTCCGGCGATTCCGCAGGAGAAGACGGAAGCTGTGCCGCTGCCGACATCCGTGCCGATCAAGGCCAAGCCGAAGCCAAAGCGGAAGCAGGAGCACCAGAAGGTGCCGCAGCGGGCGAAACCGAAGAAGCTGGAGCACCGGGCAAATTACGGGGAGCGCCAGTCGGCGAATATGCCGCATGCTCCGCAGGCGCCACAGAAGACCGTGGAGGTAGCGACGCCACAGAATACGGGCGGGAGCTTTGCGTCGATGTATGGATGGTATGTCACATTGATCCAGCAGAAGGTGAGCCAGAACTGGTTTGTGCAGGAGGTGGACCCGAGCACGCCGGTGGGAGCGAAGGTGACGATAACTTTTGAGATTTCCAGCGGCGGCGGGGTGAGCGACGTCAGGATTTCGCAGGCGAGCGGTTCGGGAACACTGAACAATTCCGGCTTGCTGGCCATACAGCGGGTGGGAACTTTCCCGCCTCTTCCACAGGGGTATCACGGCAGTTACATTAATGTCGGGTACACTTTCACATATCCGGGTGCATCGCAGTAATGGTTGTGGAAATTTCTGGTAACGATTTCAGAACTCGCGCGTCCAAGCTATCGCGCTATCTCAGCAGGAGCGTCAAAAAGGGAATGAAGTTGCGAATTCGCGGTCGGATGAGTGGTGTTTTGAGTGTGTCGTTTGCCCTGGCCGCGATTGTAGCCGGCGGTTTGGGCGCGCCTGCGCGGGCGCAGGACTGGGTGCAGACGGGCACGAATCTTGGGGTGCAGCACATTCGGATTGCGGTAGCGGACTTCAAGCCGGGGACGACGGATCCGCAGACCTTCAATTTGAAGGGGATTTTCGACCAGACGCTTTACAGCGATCTGTCGAATGCGGGTGTGTTCAACATGGTGTCGAAGAGCATGGCTCCGCCGGTGATGCCTGGCTCTCCGCAGGAGATTCAACTGGCGCAGTGGGCTGCTGCCCCGGCGAATGCGCAGATGGTTGTATTTGGGAGTTTCGGGGTTGCGGGCGGCCAGATCAACGTGCAGGGCTATTTGTTTGACACGGGGAATCAGCAGTCTCCGCAGGTGCTGGGCAAGCAGTTTACAGACACGGCCAATAAGGAAGATGCCCGTCAGATTGCTCACCGGTTTGCCGATGAGATTATTTTGCGGCTGACCGGCATCAATGGCATTGCGGAGTCGAAGATTTATTACGTTGTGGGCCATGGGATGCACAAGGAAATCTGGGTGATGGACTACGACGGCCATGACAAGCACCAGGTGACGCACCTGGGTACGGACTCGATGGCTCCGGCGGCCTCTCCGGATGGGTCGAAGCTGGCGTTTGAGTCGTTTGGCAAGTACGGGATGGAGATCCGGGTGTATTCGGTGAAGACACACCGCTATGTTTATTTCCACGAAGCGCGAGGGCAGGGGTGGAGCCCGGCATGGGCGCCGAATGGGCAGCAGCTGGCTTATTCGCTTTCGGCGAATGGAAATCCGGATATATTTACGTGCAATGCGAACGGCACGGGACTGAAGCGACTGACGGCGTTCCTGGGACCGAATACGCAGCCGGTGTGGAATCCGAAGACGGGTACCCAGATTGCATGGGTGAGCGGCATGACCAAGCTGCCGCAGATTTACATCATGGATTCGGATGGTTCGAATGTTTCGCGCATGACGGACGGGGGCTATGCGGTGTCGCCGTCGTGGTCGCCTAACGGGCAGTTTTTGAGTTTTGCGTGGGATCGCCAGTACGGGCCGGGAGCTCCGGGTGGTGAGGATATTTACATTATGGAAATTGCCAGCCGAAGATGGGAACAGTTGACCCACGGCGACGGCATCAACGATTTTCCCTCCTGGTCGCCGGATGGACGTCATATTGTCTTCCAGCGGACCTCGGGCGGCCGCACCAACATCTGGACGATGCTGGCTGACGGATCCAATCAGCAACCCCTGACCCATAACGGCGACAGCTCCATGCCGGACTGGAGTTCGAAGTAAACCCATCAGCCCGGGCCAAAGCCCGTTTTTGCAGTTAACACCCCCTGGCCGGGAATGGCCGAAGAGAGTTGCAGGAGATAAAAAAATGAAGCAAGCGTATCGCAATTCATTGCTGCTCAGCGCAGGTTTGGTGGTCATGCTGGGCATTTCGGGTTGTCACAAGAAGACGGTTGCGGCGAACACGCCGATGCCGCCTTCCACGAACTCCGGTCCCGCGCCGACGGCCAGCATAACGGCGACACCGGACACGGTAACGGCTGGAACCCCGGTTGTGCTGACGTGGCACACGACAGACGCGACGAGCGTTTCGATTGACGGCATTGGGCAGGTTGAGTCAGCAGGCACGATGACGGAAACCCCGATGCAGTCGACGGATTACAACCTGGTGGCGACGGGTCCTGGCGGCACGACGGACGCGACGGCGCATGTGACGGTGAATCCGGCCCAGGCGCACACGATGAAGGAGTCGAACATTACGGAAGCCGAGTTTGAGCAGAACGTGAAGCCGATTTTCTTCAACTACGACAGTTACAAGATCCGTCCGGACGCGCAGATTCAGATTCAGGATGACGCGAACTACCTGATCCAGCACCCGAACCTGAAGTTGGTGATCGGCGGATACTGCGACGATCGCGGATCGGTGGAGTACAACCTGGCACTGGGCGAGAATCGTGCGAATGCCGCCAAGCAGGCGCTGGTGAGCGCGGGTGTAAGCCCTGACCGCATGCGGACTGTGAGCTACGGCAAGGAGAAGCAGTTCTGCACGGAGCAGACGCAGTCCTGCTGGCAACTGAACCGCCGCGCACAGTTTACGATGGACACCGGCAACTAGTAACTGCAAGAAAAGGAAGGCAGTATCCAGGGAAGCAATGTCTATGCGCAAAAGGTTGGCATGGACAGGCATCCCCGGATACTGCCTTTTTCCGTCATACTCAAGTAGAAGAGTGCTTCTGCGCTCAGGGTGACTTTGATGAGAAAAGGCTTCCGGATTCTGGCGACGGTGGTCGCGTTTGGTGTTCTGATTCCGACTCCGCGGGCACACGCGGTGTCGAAGGAGATTATCCAGTTGCAGGTACAGGTGCAGTCCCTGCAAAACGCGGTGCAGCAACTGCAACAGCAGCAGGCGGCGCAGCTGGGGATGATCCAGCACATGCTGCAGCAGAATACGAACACGGTAGATCAGATTAACCAGACGATGAGCACGCTGCAGAGTCAGGTGCAGTCGCAGGTGCAGAGCGGCGGCGGGAAGATCGATCAGGTTTCGACCCAGATGCAGAACCTGAACAACTCGGTGGACGACTTGCAGACGCGGATTGAGAAGCTGAGCCACCAAATGACGGTGATGCAGGGGCAGGTGAGCGCGATCCAGGCCGCGGCGGCCGCAGCTGGCGCGAGTACGCCGTCGAGTGGTACACAGGGCTCAGGGACGTCGTCCGACGGCACGAGCGGACAGGGAAATTCGCCTCAGGCGCAGAACGATAGCGGGAATGGGTCTGGCAGCGGGATGGGCGACAACGGTTCGCAGATGGCGAGCAGCACGCCTCAAGGTGGATCGGCTCCGGTCTCCGCGCCCACGAAGCAGACGTTTCCGCCGATTCAGCAGCTTTACCAGGTGGCGCTGAGCGATTACAACGCGGGCCGGTATGATTTGGCGGCAGGCGAGTTTGCGGATGTGGTGAAGGATTATCCGTATGACCAGATGTCCGGGCACGCGCAGTTTTACGTGGGCGAGTCGTATTACCGGGAGCAGAAGTACAAGAATGCGATCCAGGCGTACGAGCAGGTTTTGTCACAGTATCCTGGAAGCGACAAGGCTCCGGCGGCGCGGCTACACAAAGCCTACGCGGAACTGGCGCTGGGTGAGCGGTCATCGGGAATCCGGGATTTGAAGGATTTGATCGGGCGGTTTCCACAGTCCCCGGAAGCAGCGCAAGGGCGTTTGCGGCTGAGCGGGCTGGTGGCGTCATCGTCGACGGGCAAACCTAACCCGGACCAGTACCAGTAGGACGGACTGGTCGTCCAGGCGTTCGCGGTGCTTGCAGCTCTGGCGATCACGCCTTTGGCACAAAAGCAAAATCTACCGCCAAGACGCAAAGGTGGAATGGGCTGGGTGCCGGTTTCGGCATCTTCCGATTCCTCCCGTGCTGGCACAGCCTTTCCTCTATCGACGTAATGACCCACCTATTGAAGATGGTTCGGTAATCCGGCGCTAAGGCTGGTCACTCAGGTCTACCGGGAGGGTGCGCTGGTCTTTGCTGGATTGGCGCGCGAGTTCGATGAGGCGGGCGGTGCGCCATGCTTCTTCGGCGGTGACGGCGAGTTGGGTTTTACCAAGAATGGCGTCGCGAACGTTTGCGTAGTAGCCGCGGTAGTCGCCATTTTCGGTGGGGATGCGGCGAGGTGGTTCTTCGAGAATCTGGAGGGTTCCCCACTCGCGTTCCGGATCGACGCCGAATCCAGGTGCTTTGAAGCTGACACCGTCCTTGAGCTGCTGCTCCTGCGGGTCGAGCCCATGCTTGACGTAGCTGCCCTGCATGCCGTGGAGGGTGAAACGTGCTCCGGGAATGCGGGCGATGGAGGAGGCGCAGAGCTTGACGGTGAGGTTGTGCTGACCGGAGTAGGTGAGCCGGATGTCGAAGGCGTCGTCGGAGACGGCGTGGTCGCGGTCTGTGCGGACGGAGGCCGTGATGTGGGAGGGTGAGCCGAAGACTGCAGTGGCCTGATCGATGAGGTGGGTACCGAGGTCGAACAGGGTGCCGCTGCCGGGGCCTCCACTCTCGCGCCAGATTTCGAGGCGAGGTTCGGGGCGGAAGCGATCAAAGTGGGATTCGTAGGAGACAAGGCGGCCCAGTTTTCCGGAGGCGAGGATTTTCTTCACGGTGAGGAAGTCGCCATCCCAGCGGCGGTTTTGATAGGCGCTGAGTTGCAGGCTGCGCTCGCGGGCGAGGCGAATGAGGGCCGCGGCCTCCGCTGAGGTGAGCGTGAAAGGCTTGTCGATGACGACGTGGCGGCCGTCGCTGAGGCACTCTTCGGCGATCCGGTAGTGATTGTCACTGGGTGTGGCGACGACGACGAGGTGGATGCTTTTGTCGTCGAGCATTTCGTCGAGCGAGCGATAGCAGGGGACTTGCGGGTAGGCGGCTTTGGCCTGCTCGCCGGTGGGCTTGACGATGGCTGCCAGATGCAGACCGGGAACCGCTGAGAGAACCGCGGTGTGAAAGATGCGACCTGCGAGTCCAAAACCTACAACGCCGACGCGAATGGGTTCTGTCATACGCTCATGCTACCGTATGTCCTGATTCCGGGAGTTTTGCTGGAATCGTAAAAAGGCACTAGCCGCTGGTGCGGCCGAACCTTGCTCAGAAGGACTACGTTATTGGGACGCCCGGCAGTTCCCTCGTCCTTGGGATAAAGTTGCGAGATCCTCGGGAGGAACTTTTGAGGGCATTTTTGAACCGCGTCATTGTCGGGATTCTTCGGCTTCGCCGCAGAATGACTCACTGAATGCAAGAAGCAGGATTCTGACGGGAAAGGTATGCGCGTTTATCCGTCGAGGCGGTATTTGGTTTCGCTGAGTTTGTAGAGGCGGCGCCAGACGAGGCGGTTGATGGTGACGACCATGATCGCCATGATGATGGTGGCGAGCAGGAGGGTGCGGAAGTCTCCGTGGTCGCTGGCGGCGCTGATTTGCGCGCCGAGGCCCAAGGTCTGAAGGGTAGTGTTGTGAATCTTGAAGTACTCGGCGACGATGGAGGCGTTCCATGCGCCGCCGCTGGCTGTGATAAGGCCAGTGATGAGGTAGGGAAAGATGCCGGGCAGGATGAGGGTGGTCCAGCGCTGGATGTTGGTGAAGCGGAATAGACCTGAGACTTCGCGGAGATCGGAGGGGATAGCCATGGCTCCGGCGATGACATTGAACAGGATATACCACTGGGTGCCGAGGAGCATGAGAGCGATGGAGCCGATGCCGAGCCCCATGCCAAGGTTCATGAGACCGATGACGATGAGCGGGAAGAGCGCCGTGGCTGGGAACGAAGCGGCGATCTGGGTGATGGGCTGGGCGATGTTGGCGAGTTTGGGATGAAAACCGATGGCGACGCCGACGGGGATGGTCCAGAGGCTGGCGATGAGCAGCGCGGCGTTGACGCGCAGGAAGGTCATAATGGCTCCGGCGAGGAGGGTGAGGATTTCGTGCGCGGTGATGCCTTTGAGCAGCAGGAGCGCGTGGAAGGCCAGGGTTCCGGCGAGCATGACGGCGACGGCAACTGTGATGGTGAAGGTGACGGGGATGCGCTTGCGGGGTTTGCGTGCGGCTTCCGCAGCGGGCAGCAAGCGATGGCCGGAGTGGGCCAGGCGCGTGTAGAAATGCTCCGAGATAGGCAGGAATGCGCGATTGGAGAGGTACTGCAGCATATTGCTGTTGCGTATGAGGTGGAGGATGGGCGAGGTGATGCGCTGGGCGCTTTCCACGTTTTCAAATTTGAACTTGTCGGACCAGGCGATGAGAGGCCGCCAGAGGAGCTGGTCAGTGAGGACGATGATGAGCACCATCGCGAGGAGGCCCCAGAAGATAGCTGAGATATCGCCCTTGGAGGCGGCGGTCTGGAGGTAAGAGCCGAGGCCGGGCAGGCGAAAGTTGGTGGAGCCGAGCGCGAACATCTCGCAGACCATGAGGAAGAACCAGCCGCCGGCGACGGAAACCATGGAGTTCCAGATGAGGCCGATAGCGGCGTAGGGAAGCTCCAATTGCATGAGGCGTTGCCAGCGGGAGAAGCGGTTGATGCTGCAGGCCTCGTGGAGTTCGCGGGGGATGGACTTGAGCGAGCTGTAGAAGCTGAAGGCCATGTTCCAGACTTCGCCGGTGAAGATAAGGAGAATTGAGATG
>JAKATU010000046.1 GCA_021818585.1 Acidobacteriota bacterium
TCGAGCTATTCGATATGATGGCAACTTGCCTGGCCTTGGCTCAAACAGAAGCGCAGCATACACACTTCTCCCAAAGCCTGCTACCCCAGATCTACGGAGGAGAGGGTGATCCGGACCGTGCCGGCTTCTGTGAGGGAGGTTACAACACCTATGAGCCACAGTGTTTTGAGCCGTTAGGAAATTCTCCTGAGGAACTCTACTATCCCAAATCGCTGCTGCAGGACAAGTATCCACAGACGATCAGTCGTGCGGCTATGGTTCGGACACATGACTACAAACTGATCAGTCGCCCGCAGGGGCAAAGTGAGTTGTACATTTACGCCGACGATCCCCATGAGTTGAACAATCGGTATGGCGACAAGAAAGTTGCCGACATTCAACACATGATGCAGCAGCGCTTACTGCACTGGTATGTGAATACTACAGGAATTGCCCCATTTGACAAAGATCAGCGAGGCCTGCCCCCCTACTACCCAACTCCAACATTCAAGTCATCCATCGATTCATCGGTTGCAAACATTGTCGATCACGCTTGACCGCTTGCTTCGCCTCGAAGCAAGCGGTATTGGCCAACGGGTATCGGTGAGTCAAGGGAGTAGACTTAGCTTACCGGCACTTAGGGAACTTCGACCGCGGCTTTCTCAAGCGTGATTCCCATCGTTAAATGTTACCCTCAGGAGAGGATCTCAAGTCATGGACAGGTATCAGGTTTGTCTGGCGCACCCCACATGCGCACCGTGTGGCATCACACATGCTTCCAAGTGTGATCACGAGAACACATGTGTGCTAACTCAAAGCGTAAGGTACCGGCACAAAGTCAGAATGGGGCTTTGCACGATGATGCTCGCGTTCCTTTGCATTGCTGGATGTGGTACAGCCATTGCAGCACCTCCAAAGCCTGCAGGCACGGTGGCGGATTGTCCGTGGCTGAATCCGCACCTGCCGATAGCGAAACGGGTTGCGATGCTGATGAAAAGGATGACGGTCGCGCAGGAGATCAGCATGGTGGCCGGCCACGGCACCAAGCCGTACGTGGGCGATACACCGGCGATTCCATCGCTGTGCATTCCGTCGATTGGTCTGGAGGATGGCCCGAATGGTGTCGGGGACGGGATGAAGGATGTCACCAACCTACCGGCGGGTACGGCTGTTTCCGCGACATTTTCGCGGAAGCTCGCGTTTGAGTATGGACGGGTGATCGGGGCCGAGCAGGCCGCCAAGGGGTCGGCCGTGGATCTGGGGCCGACAGTGAATATCGATCGAGATCCGCGCTGGGGCCGCGAGTTCGAAAGTCTGTCGGAAGATCCGACCCTGGCGGCAAACATTGCGGTGGCAGAAATCAGAGGCATTCAGAGCACGGGAACGATGGCGCAGGTGAAGCACTTCGACGCCTACAATCAGGAGACGTATCGCAACACGCCGGAAGACAATGTGAGCGTTTCCGGTCGTGCGCTGCACGAGCTTTATATGCCGGCATTTCGAGCTGCGATACGCAGGGCGAAGGTGGGCTCAATCATGTGCGCGTACTCGACGGTGAATGACTACTACAGCTGCGAGAACCATTATCTGCAGACGCACGTGCTACGCGATGAGTGGAATTTCGACGGGTTCAACACGTCGGACTGGGGCGCGGTGCACAGCGTTTCAGCGGCCGCGGCGGGAACGGATCTGGAAGAGGCGTCCAGCCGTTACTTCGGGGCGCCGCTCCAGAAGGCGGTGAAAGATGGTACGATTTCGCGCGCGGTGCTGAACACGATGGTCTCGCGGATTTTCTACCAGATGTTCCGCTTCGATTTCTTCAACCACCCTCCGTCGGGTTCGCCTACAGCGGTCGCAACGACGGCGAAACACCAGGCGATATCGACCGAGGTAGCGGAGACCGGAACGGTTCTTCTCAAGAATGATGGCCATCTACTTCCGCTGTCGAAATCGGCGAACATTGCGGTGATTGGTCCGGCGGCTTCGGCGCAGGTGACGTACGGTGGTGGCGGCAGCGCGCATGTGCTTGCTTCTTCGACGATCTCACCGCTGGCCGGCATCGAAGCGGTTACGGGTACGTCCAGCGTTGGCTACACGCAGGGTCTGCCGACCGATGCGCAACTCACACCCATCCCGGCTGCCGATTTGTCGAAGACCTCGGCCGTGCCCTCCGAGATCAAAACCCGTAGTAGGAGGCGTCCCCAGTTGTATGCCACGACCCTGACGCCACCGGAATCCGGCCTCTACATCATCGGGTACGCCGCTGGCTGCAAGCGCTGGCTTGGGAAACTCGCCATCGACGGCAGGACGGTGAGCTATGCTCGGGGTTCTCCTCATTCGGTTGCAGTCCATCTCAACCAGAGGCACAGCTATCGGATCGAATTGGCCTGCTCACCCAGCAAGCTCACCTGGGCGACTCCATCGACGGTTCACGCCGCGATTCAGAAGGCGGTGGCTGCCGCGAAGTCTGCGAAGGTCGCGCTGGTGGTAGTAGCGGATGATACCGAGAGCGAGGGCGGTGACCGTCCCGATCTGCGTCTGCCCTCGGCCCAGGACGCGCTGGTGAGCGCCGTGGCAAAAGCGAATCCGCACACCGTGGTCGTCGTGCAGGCTGGTGCTCCGATCGCCATGCCATGGCTCGATCATGTGCCGGCCCTGCTCGACACCTGGTATCCGGGCCAAACGAATGGCACGGCACTGGCGAACGTGCTGTTCGGCAAAGTGAATCCAAGCGGGCATCTGCCGGTGACCTTCCCCATGAAACTTGCCGACGTGCCGGCGGCCAGCCCCGACCGCTTCCCGGGCGTCGACGGCCATGTGCATTACTCGGAGGGCTTACTGGTAGGCTATCGCTGGTACGATGCCAACCACATCCAGCCGATGTTCCCCTTCGGCTTCGGGCTGTCTTACACGCAGTTTCAGTACACAGATCTGAATCTAAGCAAGCATGAGGTCGATGGCGTGACGGCGATCCAGGTGAGCGCGCGCGTGACCAACACGGGACATGTGAAGGGAACGGATGTGGCTCAGATGTATCTCGGCATGCCTTCTTCCACCGGTGAACCGCCGCGCAAACTGGTCGCTTTTCACCGCATCACACTGGCTCCTGGTCAGTCAAAAGTGGTCCATTTCACCATCACACCGCGCGACGAGTGGTGGTGGGGAAAGAATGGCTGGACTGAATCATCCGGAACCTACAGCGTGTACGTAGGTGACTCATCGGCGCTGGTGAATCTACCGCTGGCGGCGCGCTACGAAATGGGGCAGTCTATTGGAAGCCGGCAGGTGACGGTTTCCGCGCCGAAGGCCATGAAGGCAGGCACTCGCACGGTGGTCAGCGTTTCACTCACTGCCGGTGGAAATGAGACGCTGCATGACGTGCACCTCAGCCTGAAAGCGCCGGGGGGCTGGCACGTTGTGGCGATTAGCCACAATGCAAGCAGCGATGTAGTTCCGAGCCAGGAGATTACGGAGAAATTTGCCGTGACGCCGCCATCGGACACGGTCACGCAGTACGTGACGCTCTATGGCACAGCCAATCTTGCGCAGGTCGCCTGCGAGGCGGAGGACATGATGCATAAGTCCGCGGCCTCGCATCACCACGATGAATGGGCAGCTTATCATCCTGCGACGTTGGCGGAACATTGCGGCGTTCGCCGCCATGACGGCGTGACCGTATTGCTCGGCCCATAACCGAAGCACCAGCGAATTACTCATTTAGATGGCCCCGGTGAACTTTTCAGCGGGGCTGCTTTCTTATGTGTCTCTGTAGATATCCACACTTTGCGCAGGTGTTTGGCTGATGCGTTGCGATTGCATCGGTGAAACAAGTAAGGGCCGAATTCCGTCAGTTCGATCCACTCTCCTGTGTTTCCAGATCATCATTCGACCACGATTCTAAACCCGTCGAAAGTGCCCAATCCTCCAGAGATTACCTAGCTGCGTAAGTCGTCGACGGAAATAAACGCAAAGGCACTCTCCGGTTGAGCTGGACTCAGGTCGGCGGCGATACCAATTGTAGCGGCGGGTTCCGGCCTTCAAATCCAGCTCATTGGGCAACGCAACGATCGGCGGTTAACCTCGCGCATTATTTATGCTTCTGGGCAGCCGCTGGCTGTGCAGGCGGATTCTCCACCAGAGCAGTCTTCGGGTGCACCGGCAGAACCAGTGGCTTCAAGGGATGCTGCGAAAAGTCAAACTCCTTCATCAGATCCCCAATCATCGGATTGTTCTCACGAACCATCGGCCTTGAATCCGGTCGACCGTCCGTCTTCGGATTCAGCCGCTGACCACTCAGAAACACATCCTCTATAAATTTCAGATATGCATCCGGGCTTAGCGTCTGGTGATCGATGTATCCGGCCCTCGCATAAGGGCTGATCATGATTCCAGGAACCCGAATCCCAAGCCCCATCGAGTCCAAGCGCGGCGGCACTACATGGTCGTAAAATCCACCCCAGTCATCCCACGTAATAAAGATGACCGTGCTCTTCCAATCGGGACTCTCCATCGCCGCATTCACAATCCTGGTCACATACGATTCCCCAACGCTGACCTTCGCGGGTGGATGCTCGCTATCGTAGCCATCGGGAGAAAACCATGCGACCGAAGGTAGGGTTCCATCCTTGGCGGCCACAAAATACTGGCTGAGGTCCTCAATGTTGTCCAGTTGATGATCCTCATGCACATCCGTAAAGCCGGGCAGCACATTCCAGATCTCAGGAACACCCCCTTTACCCGCCCTTCCGTTCGGCATTTGAAATTTTCCATTCGCGTTCCGGTGCCGATGCAGTGGACGCCGCACACCGTGATCCAGATAGTACACCCAGCTCACATGCGCTCTGTGCAGCAACCAGGTAATATCCGTCCAGGCGAACGGCGTCGTGGATTTAACCTTCTTGCCTGGACCGGTGCCGCCGGGTCTATCTTTTGGCATCAGCGCACTCACACAACTCATAGGATTATTTGCCTGGGAGCAATTCGCCGACCACGCGGAAACAAGCCACAAATGCGACGGGAAGCTCCAGGAGTGAAGTCCTTCGAACATGTGGTCCTGCAGCACAAAGTATTTTGCATAAGCCCAGTAGTTTGGGATGTCTGTCCCGTTGTAGTACCCCATCACCTGATCTGCGCCTTTGGGCTGTTTGGGATGTTGACAGTATCCGTGAGCCCACGCCATAGGATATAAACCGTAATTCCCAGATGCCTCTACTTCGGCTATAAACCCATTCATCTTTCCGTTCGCTACGTCTGCTAAAGACGATTCAGCTACATGAGGACCACCGCAGGTCACATCATTATCGGTGCGAAAGGGCTTGACACACTTTCCGGAAATAGGATCTGGAGCGCAAACCTTGGGTTTTCCATCTCGCATCGGAATGCCATCTGCTCCCGGGAAAGTACCGAAGTATGAATCAAAAGATCGATTCTCCTGGAAAATGATCAGGATGTGTTTGATCGGCATGCCCTTTTGCGCCGATTTTATCCAGCCCTTGCTGGCAGCCTGTGCTGGCACGGCAAAAACCATCATCATTCCCACAACCAGCAGAAGGGTTGCCGGGACTGCAGTTCGCAACGTGTGTTGACTTGCCCAAATTTTCATCCTGTAAGCTCTCCTTGATACTTGGGTGGTACACGCAACGGCACAAGCTTGAATGACCTTCGCAAATGCCTGCACATCTCCGGCTTTTCCAGTGGCGTCGGATTTTCTACCTCGTCTGACTACATACGGGATAGCAAGCCCAAACGACTCGATCCGACCCGATCACGATCTTCGCAACCCATCTGGCACGTTCTTTCCTCTCTTACGACGTTCTAGCGAGCATCTTCATCGTGCAGCGAAAACAGTGAGAGCACCTCATCAGGCAATCAGATTCAGACCCCTTTTAGGGGCGAAACGATTGCATTTCTCGTATGATCGCCAGTTTCCCTTCTCAATTCCTCTACTCTTGCCGCAAGCTGACGCTGAAGCGAAGCATATTCCGGCTTCCCGGCAAGGTTATTCAGCTCTCCCGGATCTTTCTGGAGATCGTACATCTCATATTCCTGAGGATCGAGGAAGTAGTGGAAGTATTTGAATCGCTCTGTTCTCACCCCCCGATGTGGACGAACTTGCTCATCACCTGGATAGTCAAAGTACTCGTACAAGAAGTCCTTGCGCCACCTTGTTTCCTTACCCTGAGCAAGCTTCACCAGGCTTCTCCCATGCAGGTTTTCGGGCACCTCCGCTCCTGCAAGCTCCAGCAAAGTTGGCGCGAAATCCAGATTGATAACCATCTCCTTCACGCGAGTTCCGGCCTGGAACAACTTCGGATAGCGAATCATTGCCGGAATACGAAGAGACGGTTCATGCATGAAGCGTTTGTCATAGCTCCGCCACTCGCCAAAAAAATAGCCATGATCAGAACTTTGCATCACTACGGTATCGTCCAGCTGATTCGTCGATTCCAGGTACGCCAGAACTCGACCAATATTGTCATCGACCGCGCGGAATCCGGCATAACAGTCCTTCACCAGTTCCTCGAGTGTGCGCGCTCGATCCCACGATTCCATCGTTCCAATTTTGTTTTGCGCATCCGCAAATGCGCGCGGTTTGCCCGCATATCCATCCTTATCCGCATCAAATGTGTCAGGAATAGGTATCGAAACTCCGTTGTACTCATTGAGATAACGGCGTGGCCGATAGAAGGGCGCATGTGGAGCCTGATGCCAGAGTAAAAGGCAGAAAGGCTTGTCGCGCTTTTCCTTCAACCATTCCAGCGCTTTATCCGTAAACCAGTCATCTGCATATACTCCAGTCCAATCCATCGCTGAGTTATCCGGGAAGTCATCGTGGTGCTTTCCCCGATAAACTTTCTCCGGACCCATCTCGCCTTTCCGCCCCTCGTGATAATGCGGTGCGTAATAGTCTGTCGCCCCGCCGTTAAACGCACAGTAGTAATCCCAGTAACGCTCGCGCAGCCCATTGGGTGAATGCGCTTTTCCAACCATCGCTACCTCGTATCCTGCCTCGTGCAACAAGTCTGTAAAGACGGGGATATCGGCGGGCAATGCCCGGACCGTGGCATTGCCGTACGCTCCTGTCGTATGCGAGTAAAGGCCCGTCATGGTTGCAGCGCGGGCCGGCGCGCAAAGAGCATTCATACAGAATGAGTTATCAAAGAAAACGCCCTCACGCGCAATGCGATCCATGTTCGGCGTCTTCAATAGCTTGTTTCCAGTGAAACTCAAACAATCAGGCCGTTGTCCTTCCGTGTAAAAAAAGACCAGGTTTGGTCGCTTTTGATTGCTTCCACCGACAAAGGCCGGAGCCCGATTGGGTTTCGAAACAGCTTCGCCAGAAGCCGAAGACGCCGGGATAGAGCTGGCCACGGCGGCTCCTGCGACGGCAGCACTTCCCTTCAGAAAACTCCGCCGTGATGGACGGCCATCTTCACTTATCATGCTCTTAATGCCATCGTTATCAGTCATGTCTGTCATCCCTATTCTCCTGATATTTTCTGGTGGTGGCTGTGCATCACCGTCGTTCTTTTTTTTTGACGGGCCTCGACTTTGAATCCGTCAAAACACCTTCGTGCTTTCACAAACCGCGTTTATACCTGTTCAGAATCAGACCGAACGCTGCAAAGGCTTCAGACGATAAGACGTATTTGCTATCCTCGAACCCTGCATTTCACCAGAATGGCTGGCTACCAAGCATTACCGGCGGATTTAGATGCCCTGAAGTATGCCTTAGTCCATCCAAGCAATACTTAATTCAAATATGAGCGGTGAATACATCCTCGTAGCGTTTGGTTGCGTCTGGAATCACCGTTTCAGGGATTTCCTGCACCCTATTCACGACCCTCCCCATTCAAATTGCAAAACATCTTATGCGCGCCATAACGAAGATCAGCAACCGCAGGGTGTCCAGGCGATACCTGATAACTTGCCCAGGACCTTTCCGATCCTGACACCGGAGGATTCTCCATGATGTCCATCATGGATCCACTAATTCCGTAGACCAAACCTTTCGCATTAGCAAGAGCGTAGAGTGGCAATTACCAATCGACCAGAATCCTATTCGATTATTTTAGCGCGTGTCAAGATTTATAGAAGACCTTGTGAAACTTTTCTGACCGCTCCAATGAGAGTCAGAGAAGTTTCCACCAGCCAGCAGATGACAGACGGAGAATGAACTTCATCTCCGTTTTCTACGACGGCATATAGGCGAAGACTAAACGCGTGGCGATTTGCCTTAGCTGGCACAAGATGAATTCCTGTAACGCGACGCGCAGCGGCTTTCGGGATCGATCCGACTTAGCCATATTTTAAGTCTTGACACGCATGAAAACTGCCGACTAGGATTGGCCTCGATCGGCAATTGCCCACGCACGCCACATCGGGCGCGAAAAGCGCGGTCTGCAGAATTCCAGATACCGAGACAGAAGGAGATCATCATCCCGAATCTGCGTGTCTACTCCCTGCACCTTGGCTTTGCGAACCACGGCCCGCTCACTTCTGACATGCTCACCTATACGGCGGACTCTGCAACGACGACCGCTGCAGAGAATCTGCTGGAGATTCAACATAGACGGAAACTTGGATACCTGATCGTGGTTAGCACTAGCAATCTCCACCCGAAATGCAAAGTTTAACCATGAACTCACACGGAGGACAAACCATGAAACCATCACGCCGCACAGTTTTGAAGTCCGGGATTGCGACTGCGGCAGTATCAGCCCTGTCTACCAGCCTGCCGCATTTGGCGAACGCCGAGGATCGGCGGCCCAACATCGTATGGATCCTCTGTCACGACATTTACGCACCATGGATCGGGTGCTATGGCAATACGCTTGCAAAAACACCGACCATTGATGGTCTCGCCCGTGATGGTGTTCTTTACAAAAATGCATTTACAACTTGCCCGGTGTGCGCTCCGTCGCGGTTCACGTTGGTTACAGGGCTGTATCCGCAGACATGTGCACCCGCGCATCAAATGCGAGCACATGGTGTCCTGCCTCCGTCGTTCAAGCCTCTGCCTATTCTGATGCGGGAGGCCGGATACTACTGCACCAACAATTTCTTCACCGATTACAACATGGCTGGGGATCAAAAGGCGTTGTGGGATGCATGTGATCGCACAGCTCACTGGCGGAACCGCCCAGCGGGCAAGCCGTTCTTCTGCGTGTATGACTATGGCATCACGCATGAGTCGCAGATCTTTGGCGACCAACCGACAACGACCGATCCGGCTAGTGTGGATATTCCCCCATTTCTGCCCGACAAGCCGCGAGTGCGCCAGGTACTCGCGCGCTGTACCGACATTCAGAACAGGCAGGATCTGGCTACGGCTCATCTGCTGCGAGAACTGCATGAAGATGGGCTCGATGACAACACTTTTGTCTTTTTCATGGCAGATCATGGCGGCGTACATCCGCGAAGCAAACGCTACTGTTTCGAAGACGGTCTGCATATTCCGCTGATAGTACGCGCGCCTCGCGCGTATCACTCGTTCGTAAAGACGCCACGCGGCAAACCAAGCGATGAATTGATCAGCCATGTAGATATGGCGCCGACAGTATTATCCCTTGCCGGCGTGGAGATCCCTTCGACCATGAGGGGGCGACCGTTCATGGGCAGAACGCGTGTTCCAGAGCATGACTATGCATTCAGCATGCGCGATCGTATGGACGAGCGATATGACCTTTCCTACTCGGTGCGAGACAAACGTTACCGCTACACGCGAAACTACATGCCGCAGCGAATCTACGGTCAGCATGAGGCCTATGAATGGCAGTCCGATGCTTACCAGGCCTGGCAGGCCGCGCATCTCGCAGGCGAGTTGAAAGGACCTCAGACAGCCTTCTGGAACACGAAGCCAAGCGAAGAGCTGTATGAGATTGCTGCTGACCCATATTCGATCCTGAATCTCGCCGAAGCCCCAGAACACCAGGCGCAGTTGATCAGGATGCGCAAAGCGCTGGACGATTTCATCGTGGCGTTTCATGACAATGGATTTATTCCGGAAGACTCGAGTGCGCAAGGCTATGTGGCCAGCCGTGTCCCGGGCGCATATCCGCTCCAGGATGTGCTTGAGATTGCCAACCTGGCGATCCAGCGCAATCCCCGCAATCTCTCCACATTTGTGCGTGGGCTCGATCATCCGAACTACATCGTTCGCTTCTGGAATGTGCACGGCCTGTTGCTGCTGGCGCCACTCTCCGGCAAAACCCTGGCTGAAGTTCGGAAACGACTCAATACCGAAACGGTTGACGATGTCAGATGCGGATATGCAGAGGCACTGATCGCGTCCGGAGAACACGAATCGGCGCGGGAAGCCATGATGGAGATCGCACAAAAGGAGAACTCCTCGAAGGTTTCCATAAGGGCACTCGACATCGTATCGCTGCTTCCCAACGAACAGTTGGTACCGATTCGGGAACAGTTGGCGCGAATCGGCGAAACAGGGAGTAACTATTTAAAGGATCTCACAAACGTTATGATAGCTCGTGCCGACAACACATACACCCCAAGCTTCAACGCTTTCCCAACTCATGGCTTGAAACCAGGACAGATGCCAACGCGGCCTCATAAGCCGGCTGTACCAGATGTGTAAGCTTTGGCCAGCGCTACACTAATTATCTCGCTGGGGCAGATTACCAGGTGGGCCACCATGAGGTAGCGCCGAAAAAAGATCTTGCCATCCATAATTGTGGCATTCACGTAATCAAACATAACGCTATCAACATGCAGGAGATCCGCTCATTTGAAAGCAATTTCGGAAATTTTCGTGGAACGGATGAAATCCCGATGAAAGGAGATCATATCGATGAACAGCTCTAGAACATTTCAGACACGGAGGTCATTTCTTCTGAAGGCGGCTGGGACAGCAGGTGCGGCCGCAGTCGGACCGCCAACACTTCTGAACGCTTTGGGCAGCGCCTTCTCCAAGAGCACCTCGAGGCCACCGGGCCTCGCTCAACTCATCGAAGTCGACTTTGCGCAAAAGGACCCGGCTGATTCCAGCCTGTATGGACGATATTTGAATTTTTGCGGCAACGGAGAACAATTCACCGAACAGGATTTTCAGCTCTATCAGAAGCAGTTTGGAAGGTTGAAACTCGTGCGCATATGGGGAACTAGCTACATTGATTATGCTGCGCAAGTTGCCGAGGAAGCCCTGATGGTTCCCCGAACGAATCTTCACCCTTCTATATCCGGCAGTCCAAAACAAGCATTTGCGGCAGAACGTATGCACCAGGCCGAAAGCTTCATCGACCTCTGGGGGCTGGTGCACGGCACAGTTACAGAGGACGAGTGCGTCACGGTTGCGGAGCAGTATCTTGGAGCGATCAAGGCAAAATATCCGTTTGTAACTCACATCGAGCCGTTCAACGAGTTGACCGCAAAAGGACTGGATCTGCCTCCAGGCATGACTGTTGAAGAGGCTTATTACAAGGGTTTTCGGGTAGCCTATCGGGCAGCCAAGGAACTTAACCGAAAGAATTCCTACGCAAAACCAATTCTTGTGGGCGGTCCGGCATGCATGGGGTCGCAATATGTCCGCGGTTATTTGAAGAATTTTATAACTTGTTACGCAAATGACCCGGATCCATCGAAGGGGCTCGATTTTCTATCCATGCACTATTATATCGATGGCGAACGCGACAGAATGATGGCTTTTCGCCGCGACACCGAGGTGATCCTAACCGCATACCATCTGCCTGCCGTTCCTCTCGTCGTATCGGAGGTCGGGTGGAAGGAAAAGGGGGCAAAGCCATATAACGGCAACCCAATGGACGCATTGCGCTGGGCCACCGGATCTTTGGCGCACACTTATCAGATTGCCGAGCAAAATGTGACGCCAATACCGTGGGTCTATCCTCGCAAGGAGGATCGTTATTCCATGGTAGCGCCAGCAACAGATGCGCCGGCCCTGCTTCCCAGAGGAAATGCCTTCAAGTTGGCGCAGATGCTCAAGAAGAACCATGCGAGGAGTTCGATTGCTGTCGATAATACGGGCAATGGTATCTATTCGGTTGCGACTTTTGATGAAAGCGGAGTTGCCATTCTGTTGTTCAATTACGATGCAACGGGTGAATCGCCCAAGACGGTGGCAATAAAGCTTCTTCACACCGACAATCTGGCTGAGCAGACCGGCCGGGTAACGGAGTATCTACTCGATCAGAGTCACGGAAACTATTTTGCGGACAAGGACGCGTGGCAGATGAAGCCGATCGATAGTGGGGAGAAGCCCCTCCGTGCTTTGGAACATAAGATTGTCTCTTTGAAAGGAAATGCGGCTTATATGCTTTTGATTTCTTTTGCATGACAGCGAGAATGCGCTCGACTTCAACCGACTCGGTGTCACTCCTACGAAATTTCGCTCCAGTCTGAGCTTGTTGCTCAGTCAGAAGTTTTTCGTGGTATTGTTGCTGCGCCTGGGCCATGAGCGAGATATCGGTAGATGTCACAAATATGACATAGGGAACCTCTGAAGAACTCCCCGATCCACAGCTGTGGTGGGTAATGTGGAGTTGAGGAGGAGATCGCGCATGCGGCAGATGACGTTGGCCCATCAAGCGGAGTTTCAGCGCTATTCGAAGAAGACCCGGCGGGAGCAGTTTCTGGAAGAGATGGATGCGGTGATGCCGTGGGGCGAGTTGTTGGCGCTGGTCGCGCCGTACTACTCGAAGGGTGAGATGGGCCGCAAGCCTGTAGGACTTGAGATCATGTTGCGGGTTTACTTTCTGCAGCAATGGTTCGCGTTGTCGGATCCAGGAGTGGAAGATGCGCTGTATGAATCACCGGTGCTGCGCCGCTTTGCCGGCATCGATCTGGGCCGCGCGCCGGTGCCGGATGAGACCACGATCCTGAACTTCCGCCATTTGCTGGAAGCACACGAATTGTGCGGCCAGATGCTGGACGCGGTGAATCTGTATCTGGCGGGCAAGGGCATCCGCATCACCACCGGCACGATCGTCGATGCGACGATCATCCACGCGCCCTCATCGACCAAGAACGAGAGCAGGCAGCGCGATCCGGAGATGCACCAGACCAAGAAGGGGAACCAGTGGTATTTCGGCATGAAGGCGCACATCGGCGTGGATTCCAAGGAAGGCATCGTACACTCGGTTTGCTCGACGGCGGCATCGGTGTCCGACGTGCACATGTTGCCGGATCTGCTGCACGGCGATGAAACGAAGGTCTGGGGTGATGCCGGATATCAGGGCCAGACCGAGGCGATTCATCAAGCCGCGCCCGAGGCACAGGACATGACCTCGCGGCGGGTGAAGACCAAAGCAGGTGTGGATGAAGCCGAGAAGCGCAGGAACCGGACCAAGGCCCGCGTACGCGCCAAGGTGGAGTGGCCGTTCCGCATCCTCAAGCGCGTGTTCGGATTTACGAAGGTGCGCTATCGCGGATTGAGGAAGAACCACGAGTGGCTGTGCGCTGGGTTCGCGCTGGCCAATCTCTACCAGCACCGCAGAAGACTCGCCAAGGTCAATCTACGAACGGACCCCATCGGGGCGTAGTGTGTCCGGCGGAGGCCAGATGAGCCTCCGCCGGACGAAATAACATCGCGGATCACCGCTCAATCTGCTTCGTTGGTGCGATAACGGCGCAACGACAGCCCCGCATCGCTATAACTCGCTGTTCTTCAGAGGTTCCTTAGAACCGTGCACATAATAGGATCTCTCGCGAAGGCCATCGGAGTTCGCGACAAATCAGTGCGTGATGCGTCTGAGTACTGCTGGCTTTACTTCCATTACCTTGTTCCCAGTGACCCAGCCAGCGGTGAGCCTGCAGTCGTTGCAAGTGCCGGGACACTCACCGAAGCTGAACCAAATCTGCCCATCCCACGGTGAAGGCCCGATTATCGACTCCTCAGTCCCGTGCAGGGCTGAAATTGTGTCGATTTAGTGCCGCGAATCCGTCGTTTGAGATCGATCAAACTGGAGTTTCAGACTGCTCAATTCCGTCTATCAGGGCGATAGAAGTCCTGGTCCGCTGCCATTTCTTCATCGACTTCGGCCAACCACTCCATACCGCGGATGCGGCGGACGGCATTGAAGAAATCGGTGATCGAACCTACGGTCTCAAGAACGAGGACCTTCTCGGGCTCCGCTCCCTCGACATCGGCTCGCAGTGCACCGCGGCCTTCAGCGAAGGCTTGTTCGAGTCGTTGAATCTGCGGCCCGATGCGTTCGCTTTGTCGTGTCGCGTTTGGCAGGTGCACTGCCGTCGCGCCGCTGCCCTTCTTGGCTCGTGCGGCTGTTACGTGCGTTGGAAAGATTAGGATTGGCAACGTGCCCATTGTGCCCAGTACTCCTCTTCGGATGGCTCAGAATCCAAAGCTTGATCTGCTCCTGAAAAACTCGATCTGGATCATTGGCTCCATCCAGCACACATCTCCGTAAAACGTCTTGAGCCAAGTCTTGCAACTCCGAGTAGCTTGCACCCTCCAACTGGGCGAAGGAGCGTTTTACTTTCGATACATGGAACTGAGGGAAACGGGCAGCGAGAAGATCGAACCACCGCGTAATGTGCTCGCGATCCGGCAACGGCAGGTTCGTACGGATCTGGAAACGCCTCCAGACTGCACGGTCCAGCAAATCGGGATGGTTTGTCGCAGCAACCAAGACAACATAACTTGGCAGCCGGTCGACCTCAAGCAGCAAGGAATTCAGCACTCGCTTGATTTCTCCGGACTCTTGCCGGTCTTCGCGCTCCTTCGCAAGGGCATCAAACTCGTCGAAAAACAGAACACATTGACGGAGACGCGCATACTGAAACACTTCCTCAATGCGCTTTGCTGTCTCGCCCAGATAGCTGTTAACCACTTTCTCGTAGCGCACTACTAGGAAAGGAACAGAGAGGGCCGTAGCGATTGCCTCCGCCAGAGAAGTCTTGCCGTTTCCCGGAGGTCCGGTCAGAAGCACGCGGCTTCGTGGCTCCAGATTGTAGGAGCGCAATAAGTCGGCCCGCTGCTGCTCCTCAATGAGCTGCGTAGCAAGAATATGCACTGTCGTGGGCAAAACAAGGTTGGATAAGGTCACGTCAGGCTGTTGTTCCAAGAGCAGATCTGCGCTCGGGCTCTTGAGCACAAGGTGCACTGGAGTTTCACGGCCTTTTGCACCGGAAGCAGCCTGGGCAAGCGAATCGGCTAGAACATGATGTCTCTTGGAGCGCTCTTCAGCGATGACGGCTTCCACGGTCTTCGTGAAAAGCTCCCGCTCGCCGTTGAAGCCGGCCTTGACGAGATTGAGCAGTAAATCTGAGCGCGCCACGGCCGGTATCCTCCAAATCAAGTCTAGCAGTGTGCTTTCTAGCGTCTCTACCTCCGCCTTCACCGGTGGAAAACACGTACCCAATTAGGAACGGCACACCGTAAAACCCGCTGATTTCAGGCGGAATCGCTGCACAGTTTCGTAGCCAGCCAGCGGTCCAGCTATGCTCCCAGTCCTCGTGCTGTCCCGTCGCCATGACCGCCGAACTCGCATCGGAGGCAACCGGAAGTGTGGTTTGCGAACGCATCCCACTCGGGTATGCCTGAAAAAGCGGAGCTATGCGCATCCAGAAGATCAGCAGGTTGGATGAATTCACAACCTTCAGGCCGGGCCTGAGTAAACGTTGCTCGCAACGCCAATCCCTCATCGCACATCCACTCTTCGGGCGCGACCACGCCTTCCGGAAACCGACTTTCGCTCACGGGTCGCATCTGCCGCGCCATGGCCTTCTGTCCGGCCTCTATTTTGCTATTGTGGCATATTCGCCTATTATTCGCCTATACTGCCGCCGGACCACGCGAGACTTTGAATACCTACCCTACGGTAGGGAGACCAGAATCGTCATTGACTACGGGCGGCGGCGAGTCCCGATCCCTCGCCCGTGTATGCCCACGCGAAAGAGACCGAACGAAGGGTCAAATCCACGATCAATTGCCATTCGCGAGCCGCCGGTTTGTCTCGTCAACGGCGTCACGGATCGTCTCGAAAGCGCCGGACAACAGAGTGTCAATCGCGCATTCAAAACGTCCATTGGGCCAGATATTGCCGTTTTTCAATTCATGGGCAGGCCGCATCGGCGGGCCGAGGCGATAAACAAAGTGGTCCGAGTTCGTGGGAACCCATAGCGGGTTATAAGCGGAGAGGTCGTTAACGATCTCGTAGCTATCGACATGGTGAACGGACTGCAACCGCCCCCAATAGCGAAAGCCGATGTAGTTCTGTGGTTGCGGAGGCCAGCGGTTGCTGCCGTTGCCGACCGGGTGGAAATAGCAACCGTCCTTTTCCACCACGTCGATCCAGGTGTGGGTCTGTCCTTCGATCATCGGCTTTTCGCTGAGAACCACCATGTACACCAGATTGCTTTTGTTCCGTTCCATAGATGCGAACTCCCGTAAATGTTGGCCCAACTGTCGAAGCCATAGTTTTTCATGAAGTACCGACGTCATAGGTTCAGCCTCTTGCGCCAGACGTCGCAGGTCGCTCCATGAAAGGTGACTGAGTCCAATGCCGTGAAGCGAAGATGGCAGTTGTCGGCTGGCGTGAGCCTGGTGCGCCGCGCTGACGGAGATCAACCGTTGATGTTTGGCTTTCGCGGTAACCAGGCGGTTCACATAGCGATTAAGCTGATCGATCGTCGGCAAGTTCCACGACAGCTTGGCTTCCAGAATTGCGTGAACGTCCTGGCCGGATCGAATCTCTATGTCCGTGTAGCCGCCGTCCTCGCCGTGGCTTTGAAGCGTGATGACCGCATCGCTCGCGTTGATCCGATGGCCAAAGGCCTCTTTCAATACTAAGCTTCGATAGTGAGGGCTTTGATCCAGCGTCCAGCCGAGCGCATAGCTCGCGCTATTCTCGTCCCGGCCTGCGAGTCGAAATACGTTAGTGACTTCCCCGCCATGAAGATAAATTGCCATGTTTGACCTTGTACGAAAGTATAACCGGCGGTATCCGGTCAGATAGTTTTTATCCCTATTATCTAAGTGGCTTCACAACCCAGGCTCCAGCCCCCTCGCATATAGCGAGGGGGTCCAAAAATCCGCTTTGCCGGTTAAACTTGTATCGGTTTCATTTGCCTATGCTTTGGATAGCCCCTTCTGAAAAAGACGCTGGCACCACCACGCTTGAAAAGCGCCTGTGGGATGCTGCCGACCAGTTCCGCGCCAACTCTGACCTCAAGGCTTCCGAATACTCGCAGCCGATTCTGGGTCTCATCTTCCTGCGCTTTGCGGGCGTTCGCTTTGCCGCGCAGCGGGCCAGCCTGGAGAAGTCCGCCGCCAGCTCCCGGCGCGGCTCCCGCGTGGACGATCCCTCCGCGTACCACGCCGAAGGCGTGCTCTATCTCCCGCCCGATGCTCGCTTCGATCATCTGCTCTCCCTGCCCGAGGCCGCCGACATCGGCAAGGCCGTCAACGAGGCCATGCGCGAGATCGAAAAGCACAACCCGCAGCTCTCCGGCGTGCTGCCGCGCAGCTACAACCGCTTCACCAGCAAACTGCTTTCGGAGATCCTCAAGATGATCTCCGAGATCCCCGCCACGCTCGACTACGACGCCTTTGGCCGCATCTATGAATACTTCCTTGGCGAGTTCGCCCGCACCGAGGGCCAGGGCGGTGGCGAGTTCTACACGCCATCCCCCATCGTGCGCCTGCTCACTGAGGTTATCGAGCCGTACCATGGCCGCATCCTCGACCCCGCCTGCGGCTCAGGCGGCATGTTCGTCTCCTCGGCGCGCTTTGTTGCAGAGCACAAGCACAACCCCTCCGCCGAGCTCTCCATCCACGGCGTCGAAAAGACCGACGAAACCGGCCGCCTCTGCCGCATGAACCTGGCCGTGCATGGGCTGGAGGGCGACATCAAGCACGGCGGCAACGTCAATACCTATTACGACGACCCGCACACCGCAACCGGGCGCTTCGATTTCCTCCTCGCCAATCCGCCGTTCAATGTAGATGCCGTCGATAAGGAGCGGCTGAAAGATGCCGTCGGCAAGAACCGGCGATTCCCGTTCGGCCTGCCCCGCGTGGACAACGCAAACTACCTCTGGATTCAGCTCTTCTACTCCGCGCTCAATGACGCGGGCCGCGCGGGCTTCGTCATGGCCAACTCGGCATCCGATGCGCGCAACTCCGAGCAGGAGATTCGCCAGCAGTTGATCGAGTCCGGCGCGGTGGATGTGATGGTCGCCGTCGGGCCGAATATGTTCTACACGGTCACACTGCCGTGCACGCTCTGGTTTCTGGACAAAGGCAAGGCCGCCACGCCGCGCGCCGATACGGTGCTCTTTCTGGACGCGCGCCATATCTACCGGCAGATTGACCGCGCCCACCGCGAGTGGACACCCGCGCAGATCGGCTTCCTCGCCAACCTTGTGCGGCTCTATCGCGACGAGGCGCTGGACTACACGTTCGGCGGCGAGGAAGCTGAGGACAAGATCCGGGAAGTCTTCGGCAAGAAGCCGAAATATGCTGACGTTCCCGGCCTGTGCAAGGTGGCCACCCGCAAAGAGATCGAGGCGCAGGGCTGGTCGCTCAATCCGGGCCGCTACGTTGGCGTAGCTCCAGGCGAGGAGATGAGCGACGAAGACTTCAAGGAGAAGCTGGAGGCGCTGAACGAGGAGCTCGAAACTCTCAACGCGCAAGCGCGAGAACTCGAAGCTACGATTGCCAGTAATGTGGCCGAGATTTTGGGGGCGTAATGGAAGAGTGGCTCATTAGGCGAATGGAAGAACTTTGCGAGATTACATCAAGCAAACGAATCTATGCCTCAGATTATGTACCCGAGGGGGTTCCATTCTACCGAGGAAAAGAAATAAGCGAAAAGTACCATGGGAAGTCAGCGATCACGACTGAGCTTTTTATCCGGAGGTCACAGTTCGAAAAACTTCGTGATAAATTCGGTGCTCCAGCAGAGGGAGATCTCTTGCTAACCTCCATTGGAGCGTTGCTCGGTCTGCCATATGTGGTCAGGAACAACGAAGAGTTCTATTTTAAGGACGGGAACCTTCTATGGTTCCGGCACTTCCGAAATCTCGATAGTCGATTCCTCTATTACTGGATGCTGTCGCCCTCCGGAAAGGCACAACTCGCCAAATCGAGGATCGGTTCAGCCCAGCCTGCTTTCACAATCAATCTGCTGAAGCAGATGCAGATACACTTGCCTCCCGTATCGATGCAGAGACGGGTGTGTCAGGCACTAGAAGCCTATGACGATCTGATTGAGAACAACCAGAGGCGGATTCAGATACTGGAGGGGATGGCCCGCAGGCTCTATCGCGAGTGGTTTGTTCACTTCCGCTTCCCCGGCCACGAAAACCATCCCCGCATCCCATCCCCCCTCGGCGAAATCCCACAAGGCTGGGAGGCTGTCCCGTTTACGGATATCTCAGATGTGTTGAGCGGCGGGACTCCGAAGACAGATATTCCTGACTATTGGAACGGGGATATACCTTTCTTTACGCCACGGGATGCGCCCGCAGGTTTCTATGTGAGCGATTGCGACAAGCACGTCACGGAATTGGGGGTGTCAAAATGCGCGAGTCAGCTATATCCCCCTGACACGGTCTTTATCACAGCAAGAGGAACCGTCGGTAAGGTTGCGCTGCCCTCAGTCCCGATGGCAATGAACCAGTCTTGCTATGCTCTTCGCGGCAAAGTCGGGGTATCTCAACGCTTCCTGTTCTTGATGACGCTGCAGCAGGTGGACTACCTAAGAACGAATACTGGCGGGGCGACCTTTAGCACGATCGTAGTTGACACGTTCAAGCGAATGGTGGTCGTGAAGCCAGAACGAGAGGTCATCGCGAAATTTACAAGCCTCGTGGGGGGAATGTTCGATGAGGCACGCACCCTGCATCAGCAGACGATCAACCTTCGCGCCACTCGCGACCTGCTGCTCCCGCGCCTGCTTTCCGGCCAGATCAAGCTGGAGGCCAATTAGCTCATGCCGCTGCCATACTCTGAAAACCTGCTCGTCGAACAGCCCGCCATCGAGCTGTTCCGCTGGATGGGTTGGGATACGGCGGCGGCGATGGAAGAAACCTTTGGCGCAGGTGGGACGCTGGGCCGCGAAACCAGGAGCGAGGTGGTGCTTGCCCCGCGCCTGCGTGCCGCGCTCGAAAAGCTGAACCCCGGCCTGCCGCCAGAAGCCATCACCGGGGCCATCGACGAGTTGACGCGCGACCGCTCCGCGATGCTGATGCCCTCGGCCAACCGCGAGGTGTACGAGCTGCTGAAGGAAGGCGTCCTGGTTTCCATTCCCGACGGCGATCACGGCGGGCAAAAGCAGGAGCGTGTCCGCGTGGTGGATTGGCAGAACCCGCAGGCCAATGATTTCCTGCTCGTCAACCAGTTCAGCATTACCGGCGCGCTCTACACCTGCCGCCCCGACCTGGTGGGTTTTGTGAACGGCCTGCCGCTGGTGGTGATTGAGCTGAAGAAGCCCGGCGTGCCCGCGCGCGCCGCCTTTGACGATAACCTGACGCATTACAAGGATCAGATTCCGGCGCTCTTTGCCTTCAACGCCTTCCTCATTGCCTCGAACGGCACCGAGAGCCGCGTGGGCTCGCTGACGGCGGACTGGGACCGCTTCTTTGAGTGGAAGCGCATCGAGCGCGAAGACGAACCGCGCCGCGTCTCGCTGGAAGTGATGCTGCGCGGCGTCTGCGACAAGGCGCGGCTGCTGGATATGGTGGAGAACTTCACCGTGTTCTCTGAAGTGAAGGAAGGCATCGCCAAGATCATCGGCCAGAACCACCAGGTGCTGGGCGTGAACAACGCCATCGCCTCCATGCTGAAGGCGCAGCAGGAAAGGCACGGACGCGGCGGCGTCTTCTGGCAGACACAGGGCAGCGGCAAGAGCTATTCCATGGTGTTTTTTGCGCAGAAAATTCTGCGCAGGCAGCAGGGCAACTGGAGCTTTGTGATTGTGACAGACCGCGTGGAGTTGGATGACCAGATTGCCAAGACCTTCAAGGCTTGTGGAGCGGTGAGCGAGTCCGAAAGCAAAGTCTGCCATGCCGACAGCGGCAAGGATCTGCGCCAGTTGCTGCAGGGCAACCACCGCTACATCTTTACGCTGATTCAGAAATTCCAGTCGGCAGAGGAATTGAATGACCGCTCCGACATTATCGTGATTACCGACGAAGCCCATCGCAGCCAGTACGACACGCTGGCCCTGAACATGCGATCGTCGCTGCCGAATGCAACCTTCCTGGCCTTTACCGGGACTCCGCTGATTGCCGGCGAGGAGCGCACGAAGGATGTCTTCGGCGACTACGTTTCCATCTACGACTTTCAGCAATCGATGGAGGACGGAGCCACAGTGCGGCTGTACTACGAGAACCGCACGCCGGAGCTGCAACTCGTCAATCCAGACCTGAACGAGGACATCTACAACGTCGTGGAAGATGCAGACCTGAACCCCGAGCAGGAAAAGCGTCTGGAGCACGAGCTGAGCCGCCAGTACCACATCCTGACGCGCGATGACCGGCTGGAGACCGTGGCCAAGGACATCGTGCGGCACTTCCTGGGGCGCGGTTTCCTCGGCAAAGCCATGGTGGTCTCGATTGATAAAGCCACCGCGCTGCGCATGTATGACAAGGTGCGGAAGTACTGGGATGAAGAGACGGCCCGGGTGGAGCAGGAGATGCAGCGCGCCGATCTGACCGAGTCGCAAAAGGGCGAACTATGGCAGCGGCATGAGGTGCTGACGAAAACAGACATGGCGGTCATTGTTTCTCCGGCGCAGAACGAAATTGCCGAAATGAAGAAGCTGGGGCTCGATATTGAGCCGCACCGCAAGCGCATGAATGATTCCAAGCCGGGTTTGGATGAACGTTTCAAAGACGACAAAGACCCGCTGCGGCTGGTGTTTGTGTGCGCCATGTGGCTGACCGGCTTTGATGTGCCAAGCTGTTCGACCATCTACCTGGACAAGCCGATCCGCAACCACACCCTGATGCAGACGATTGCCCGTGCGAACCGCGTCTTCCCCGGCAAGCACAGCGGTCTGATCGTGGACTATGCCAATGTGTTTGCATCGCTCGAAAAGGCGCTGGCGATCTATGGCGCGGGCAAGGACGGCAAGTCGCCGGTCAAGGACAAGGCAAAGCTGGTCGAGGATCTAACGGTTGCGCTGGAAGACGCCGTGCTCCTTTGCCGCCAACATGGCGTGCAGATTGACGAGATGGAGCAGTTGCCCGCGAGAGGCTTTGAGCGCGTGGCCCGCATCGAGGATGCGGTGAATGCGCTGATCTCACCAGACCGCCTGCGCCGTGATTCTCAGGCGCGGGAACGGCTGGTCAGCACCCTCTACAACGCGATCAAGCCGGATGCGGCTGCGATGCAGTTCGTTGGAAAGGTGTCGTGCCTGGCGGCGATCGCCGATGCCATCAAAGCCAAGCTCAATCCAGACCCGGTGAACATTTCGGCGGTCATGGCCGACATTGGAGCGCTCTTGGACGAGTCGATCACGGGCGTATCGATGCCAGACAAATCCTCCGACGTGCTGGACCTTTCCAAAATCGACTTCGACGCGCTGCGCAGCAAATTCCGGGAATCGAAACAGAAGAACACGGACCTGGAAGTGCTGAAAGCTGCGGTGCGCGTGCAGATGGAGAGGATGATCCGCCTGAACAAGTCGCGGATGGACTACCAGGCAAAATTTGAGGAGCTGATCGAGGCCTACAACTCGGGCAGCCTGAACATCGAAGAACTGTTTCGTGACCTGGTCGCCCTGAGCCGAAGCCTGAACGATGAGCAGCAGCGCCATGTCCGTGAAAACCTCACGGAAGAGGAACTGGCCGTCTTCGACATCCTCACCCGCCCCGCGCCAGAGCTGAACACCGAAGAACAGGCTGAGGTCAAGAAAGTAGCCCGTCAACTCCTGGAACGCCTGAAGAACCTGCTCGTCCTCGACTGGCGCAAAACGCGCCGGGCACGCGCAACGGTGGAAGACGCCATCAAGAGCCTGCTGGATGACGGCCTGCCACGCGCGTACTCCAAAGACTTCTACGACCAAAAGTGCGCGTCGGTCTTCGAGCATTTCTACGAGAACTACCCGCAGCGCGATCTGAACGTTTACAGACAGTAGTCGATACACATCATTCAGGTTTCAAAAGCTTGCTTTGCCCGCCCAATCCTGCCCCCGGTCCATCTGAGCACTTGCGCAGTCGTAGGTATTGTCAACTGGTAGTCCCGGAAGCAAGCTGCTAGTGCAGGAAACTACGCGCAAAGGCCGTCCATCGAATCTCAGGGTTAGATACTGCCACACAAATGGGAAGTGGAGTTTTACGTCCATCGCACTTTATCAAGCCGATAATCGTAACTCGCGCGGATCAAAGACAAATTCTCGGCACAACTCTTCTCAACGCCCTCACAGCCAAAATTGCAAAAGGGCCTGTTCCTCATTCTGGCGCAGGAAGTAGCTGTGTATCTCCAATCGAATTCAATTGTGTTGCGGAAGGAGATCATCCGACAAGATTAAGGGAAGCAAGACAGAAGCACTGACTCGCGATCAGCAGACTCCACTATCGCATCGTGAGCCATTCCTTCACTGAGCCGACGATGGTGTGCGGCCTGAGTGCCGCACTTCGCAAAAAAACGTCGATGAGTGGGCCAGCAATTTCCGAGAACAGAGCGAGTTTGTGGGAGGCCTATTCGGGATTGGGAGCGTGTTGTCGTCTCGTGAAGAGTTTGGCCATGTATAGGTCAAGTATCTCCCCAGTTGCACAGAAGAGGGTCCTTCGTCACCGAGCGCCAATGGGAACATCATCTGTGTATCATCCTTGATCTCGGGGTCAAGTAGTAGCCGGGGGCGGCTGATCAAGTGTCTCGCCTACTCCATGGATTAACAGGTCAGAGCGAAGGGCGAGTTCCAGATCGATGGCAAGCCTTAGCAAGTCGTCAAAGTCATCCTCTTTGCCTGGGATGCGTCTCTTAGATACCGCCTTGATCAACAGCTGCCGAACCCACTTCCATTCCACCCGGCGCAGCGCAGTCTCAAACTTGTTTATTGCGAAGAGCTCTTCCGTCTACGGCCCAGTTCCTCCCGGCGACCCGCCCGTATTGCCTTGTAAATCTCATGATGACGGTCCGCCGCTGCACGTCTTTGCTCCGACGTACGCAGCGCTCCTTTGGGACTCGAAAACAGGATCGCGGCAATCATGTCCGTCACGGCCACCAGAACCTGGTTCCTGGAAGACTCCGCAACAAGCCGAAGAAACCGCATCTCATGGCTCATAAAATCCTCGCCGCTGAGAACAGACGCATAGATCTCCGCCAGATTTTCTGCGAGTTCTATCGAACGGCGTTCGATCAATCGTCCTGCCGCCAGCCCCGCGGCTGCTTCTTCAATAATCGAGCAGGCCTCAATGGCTTGTGCCCGCCCAAAATGGTGCACGCACCCCATCAACTGCAATGAAGGACTTCTCCTTTGCGTTGCGCCATCAGACAAAAACGCTCCTACCCCACTCCGCATCTCCACAATACCTATGGCGCTGAGATATCCGATACCGATTCGCGCACTTCCCCGGCTCATCTTCAATCGCCTCGCAAGGTCTCGCTCCGTTGGAAGCTGGTCCCCCGGCCGCAGCTCCCCGTCCTGAATCATCTGTTGGATGTAATGCAGTACATCGATCACCCTGCGAGGCGCTGCACCGTGTGGCTCCTCATGAGGAGCATCGTTGCGGGAATGGGAACTATTTTCCATCTCGATCATTTACCAGGTGGAACCAGGCAGCCATATCCCTCATAACACCGGTTGCACCAATTGCCATGCTTCCATCTTCACGGCCCCATAGCTGGAGCCGCACTGACTTACCGCTTCCATCTATAGATGCACCTGTCCGTGAGCCCTGCCCGCTTGTCTCACGACGTTGAGGCTTTAACTTGTACAAAGCCTGATTCCATAACGACAGCAGGCTCAGCCATCACTTTCAGCATCTTGAGGTTGAAGTCCTTGTAGAAATTCTTGGTGAACATGTCCGGAACCTTATCGGAGGAAATCCGATCGTCCAGAATGTATTGCAGATTGCGCATTCCTTCATGGATAGTGATGCTCTTAAAAAGTCCGGGAGCCAGCGAGCCCGCCACCAGCGAAACCACCTGCATGCGATATCCCGTACTCTCTAGCTTCATCTGGGATGGCTTCCACTCCTTGCGAGCCCAGTTGGTAATTCCAACCAGTTGAGCAGCCTCTAACCCCAGCGGTGGCGCGTCCACAGCAGTGAGCATATAGCCGAATCGACCTATATCTCCTTTGTAAGGATTTGCATCACCGCTAAATGCAATCGAGAGGACAAGAACCTGGTTACCGCTTTCCAGTTGGTAGGCAACCTCTGGATAGTGGTCCCACACTTCCCGATCCGCGGCTTTACGCCCGCCGTCATCAATCATCACCGTCATGGGTGCATTCTTAGGTGTCCATTTTGACTTGATCCATACGCCGGTTGCTCCAAGCCCATTGCTCATCACAAAACGAAATGACACAGATCTCACCGTGTTATCGTTTGTGTCATTCACATACCACGGCTGCATCACAGTCACCGGGCTGTAATGGACCACCTTCAAAAGCTTCACCCGCTCCTGCTTCACCCAAGCCAATCTGCCTGCCGCTTCAGCTGGAACCGCCGGATGCACCACCTTCCCCGCAAACTGCTTCGCAAGACCGAGTATGGTCAGGTTATTCGCGGGAACCCCAGCCGCAAGCTCGTCATAGGTATTGAGGTCCTGCCCTACAGGAATCTCCTCTCCACTGGCCTTCAAATGGAACCATTTATCCAGGAAGCGGTAGGTCATCTGGCGATTGTCACGGTCGTAATTATGAGCCAGCACTTGCGCATCAGAGTGAAACCGAATCGCATCCGGCTTCCCATATAACTGGTAGAAGGGCTTCACCGCTTCGTAGATATATGGCTTAACCAGTGGGGCACGAAAGCAGCAGGAGTCTTCAGCGTTGTTAGATTCCAGCAGAGGCCGGGGCGCTAGCATCGCCGCAAACGTCTGGTAATTCTGGCCCTTCAGCAAGCCAGGAGCAAGCTGCTCGTAATCACCTGGTTCACCCGGAATCCGCTCGACTCGCCCCTGAAGTGAAGCAAAGCCGGCGACTGGAATCGCCACTTTCACCCTTGGGTCAAGGGCACTCAGAATGATGGTTTGCCATCCGCCGCCAGACTGTCCCGTCATCGCTATGCGACGCCTGTCCACATGCGGATCGTCATACAGGTAATCAAGTCCCCGACGCATTCCAAGGTAGAACAGACCCTCCCCGCTCACACCTGTAAGATCAAGGTCCGATCCAAATTGGTGACCATTGCCCGGCATGGTCATTTCACCTTCATTAATCAGCGTCAGGCTCAGTGCAATCATCCCCCTCAGGGCCTCGTTGATGCACAGCTTCTGCTCAAACGGCATTGCCTTTCCCGTAGGCCAGTGCCCCAGAACATTCAACACGGCAGGCATGTTGCCGGTTAACTTCGCCGGCTCGTACAGAACGGCCGTCGAATACAGGCCCGGGACCACCTCGTAACGAAATTTTTCCGCCCTGTACCCAGCCCCGGCGGGCACCTTTACCGGACCTTCCTCTTCAAACCTGGGTGGCGAGTCGATCCATGCTTGCGGCCAACCCTGGTAGATCACATTCTTCAGGATGCGGGCACGAATTCGCCCTTCCTCGCTTGTCCATTGTTCACTGCTTTTCGGATGCGGCAGCTTCGCCGCTCTGCTCAGCAGGAACTGCTGCATTTGATAGGTGACAACAGAGGCTGGTTCAAGCCGCTTTGGCAAAAACCTGTGAACAGTTCCAGGCACGGTTTGCGCCGCAGCGATGGCAGTGCCACAAACAAGGAGGAACGCGAATACTTTTGACTTCATGAGAACTCCGGCAACACTTCAGGACCACTCCGCAAAGCAGACAGCCGGCTTTTCGATCTTCGTCCATCGTTGGCCGGCAAAAACTTCCCGGGTTCCCACTCTCTCTGAGAGTGGGAACCCGGACTATGAGGGCGTTGTGCCCGGAGATGAATTTCCGGGCACGTCGGAGCTTGCGTCTATGCTAGAAGATCAGCTTCATCGCAAGCTGGCCGATACGTGGATCGGTGCTGGTTCCCTGGATTTCTCCAAATGACGACGAGTTCGCCGTCAGATTTGGATTTCCAAGATTCGTATGGTTCAGGACGTTGAAGAACTCCGCATGGAACTGTAGGTGCATCCGCTGCGGCATAACGTAAAAGTTCTTTAACAGACCAACATCCCAAGTTGTCATACTCGGCCCATTGAATGCACCTTTACCAACGTTCCCGGCGCTGCCCAGCGGAAAACTGGTAGCCGTATAGTTTGTCACAAACGCCGCCGGATTCAGCCAGTTCACGCATGGAACCGTGTTGCCACACGCATCTCCGCCGTAGACATTCTTGGAGATTTGCATCGCTCGATCCCGCCCCAGTCCGGTCTGGGAGCGATCGGCACCCGCAAGCGGAGTCAACGCTTGACCGGATTGGTAGCTTAGAATCCCAGTCGTGATCCAGCCGCCCAGCAAACTGCGCTCCAGCAGGGCATGCCCGCTGAAGGACGGCAGATTCAGCACATACGATACATTCAAAATGTGGCGGTGATCAAAATCCGAACGGCCGTAATCAAACTTGTGGCGATTCGGATTCGTCCAGGGAAGCGCCGAGACGCTCTGCGAAGCAATACCGGCATTCCCCTGTCCCACCGGAACATCATCAAGGGCCTTTGAGTACGTGTAATTCGCGAGGAGCGTCAGCGGTGCAAGGCGCCGCTGGATGCTGATCTGCAGTCCGTTGTAATTCGATACCAGGTCATCGGTTCCCTGGCCGATCGAACTGTAGCCCTGAAACATCCGTCGCTGATCGGTAGAGAGCGTAGAGCCAGGTATGTATACAGCAGGATTCAGCTCAATCGTCTCCGTTTCATGCCGGGATAAAGACCCCACATAAGAGGCCGTGAACAGATATGACTTTGAGAACTCATGCTGAATCGTAACGTTGTAGTTGTAGGTCACCGGGGGTAGCATGCGCGAATTGTGCGCAGGATCATAGGTCACAGCCAGTACCGGCGCCGGGAAGATGGAATTCTTCGACGGCACGGCTGGCGCAGGAAACGGATTCACCATCCCCTCGTAAGGATTGGAAAAGGTCCCTTGCGGCGTCGTCACATCCACCTGCGTGCTGAAAGGCGACACATCCACAAATCGGTTGTTTTCAATGCCTACTTGCTGTGCATCATAAAACACGCCAAAGCCACCACGAATACTGGTTCGATCTGACGAAGTCGGAGTATATGCAAAGCCTACACGCGGTGAAAAATCATGCCAGGTACGATTGACGCCGTACTTGGGCATGCCCGGATCGCCAGGGAAAAGCAGTCCTGGAGGCGCATTCGGAAACTGCTGCGACACGATACCGGCATAGTAGTTTGACATCCGGAACTGCTCGACGCGCCCATCCACTTCATACCAGGGAATGAAGGGCGCCCACCGAACACCATAGTTCAGCGTAAGGTGCCGTGAGATGTGATAGCTGTCCTGAGCATAAAGTGCCGCCACCCAGTCACGATCATCTTTAAATTCGCCGTTGCCTTGCTTGAACTTCCGCAGGCTTCCGAGCATCAGCGAAGCTAACGAGTTCCCAGTGTTGTCCGCGCTGAAGTAGAATTCACCACCGGCGAGGTAGGCATCTCTGATAATCACCTGTCCGCGCTCCAGCATGCCACCAAAGGCGAAATTGTGTTTGTCATGGACCCATGTCAAATCATCTGAGATCAGGTAATTATTGCGATTCATGATGGATGGCGGAAAAGAACCCAGGTCAAAATAGCTTGCCACTTGGATGCCATCCAATGCCTTGGCAAATTCCGACGGCTGATACACGTTCACCCCAAGATCCGCGACACTGATCGAGTTCTTCGGAGGTCCGGCATTCGTGCTCACCCGGGAAAATCCGATCCGGGCATCGTTCAGCAAATTCGAGTTGAAAATGTGCGTTTCGCCGATGATGGCGTTATGCGAGTTGATCTGCGACTGGCTTACCGCGGACAGGTAATTCTTTGGATCCAGATTTGGATTGTCCGTGTACTTATCAAGGAAATACCTCTCAAAGAGATGATCCTTCGGAGAAATGTTTTCATCACCCCGGATCACATACTCATTGAAGGATTGAGAAATCGGCGTGGCGTATTCCACTTCCCCGTTCGGAAGACTCGATGAGGGCAGATAATTCGTCACCAGCTTCACCGA
The DNA here is from genome assembly GCA_021818585.1 of Acidobacteriota bacterium. GTDB lineage: Bacteria > Acidobacteriota > Terriglobia > Terriglobales > Acidobacteriaceae > Acidobacterium. The sequence goes on from JAKATU010000046.1 coordinate 29,223, forward strand.
CGCGGGATCAAATTGGCTTGTAGGGATTTGATTGTTCGGATAAGGGGCTTTCGTAACCGGGTTGTACAGCTGTGTCGGGATCGCCGAAAAGTCACCGTTCAACTCCGCGACCGTTGGAACATACGCGTGGTGCCCATTCTGCGTGTCCCGCAACTGTGTCTGCTGATAACCGAAGAAGAAGAACGCTCGATTCCGAACGATGGGACCGCCAATCACACCACCAAATTGATTCCGCTTCAGTTGATCGCGCTGGGAGGCGAAGTGATTGCGTGCATTGAACACGGCGTTCCGAACAAACTCGAACAAGTCTCCGTGGAAATGATTCGTTCCGCCCTTAGTGATGGCATTGATTACCGCGCCGGAATTGCCACCATACCGCGCTGCATAGTTGCTCGTCTGAACGCTGAATTCCTGCAGCGCATCTGGAAACGGAAATGGCTGATTCACATCCGTGTAGATGTCGTTGTTCGATGCACCATCCAGATTGAAGCTCGTTTGGTTGGCTCGGGAACCATTTGTTGAAATCGTGATGGCTGCCGGTAGCGTTTTATATTGGCCTTGATCAGAACCATTTGCTGGCGCATGGACTGTACCGGGCACCAACAAAGCCAGCTGCACCGGATTTCGCCCATCCAATGGAAGATCCACAATCCGTTTCTGCTCAATAACCTGTGAAAGCGTCGAACTGGTCGTGTCCACTTGGTTCGGCGTTCCTTCTGTCACGGATACGGTTTGCTTCGCCCCGGCCAGATTCAATTTCATATTGACCGTCAGGTGCTGGTCGGCAAGGAGCGTAATTGAAGACTGCACACTAGGCGCAAACCCCCTTTCCGATGCTGTGATCCGATAGGTCGAGGGCGCCAGCGACGGCACCACGTAATACCCCTCGGCGTTGGCTTTAACCGTACGAACTGCACCGGTATTCTGGTCGAGTATCTTTACCGTCGCAGACGGGATGACAGCACCCGTTGGATCGGTGACCGTCCCGACGATCGTTCCCAGACCAGCCTGCGCAAAAGCGCTGACCGCCATAAAGCTGCAGACAAACAAGGCCATCAGACCTAGTTGCCATTTGCGCGTAAACATGGCTTTAACCTCCGTAAAAACTGCTGATGTTACGGCCTCAACATTCGCAACAGGTCTACTTGCGCCGCGTTGCGCACATAACTCCGAATGCCAATTTGTTCATTTGCTTCCAAAGCGCTCTGTTGCGCGGATTTAGCGCACCAAACACGTCTTGGATAAAAAATGCTTATATATGAAAGTTAGTTTTAAAGCCTGCGTCATCCTCCTTTACCCCATGGACTTGGTCCGTACCTGACAGCACTTCTGTTCGGATTGATCAGCGACCTCACTGGTCGACGGATACCTGCCCAAGCGCCAAACGCTAATAGCCACTCACGTAGCATGGAAAAGCATCAGCTTCGTCGAGATAAAAACCAGCCTATGAGGTCCTACCACATGGACGATCTGCTACGGCCTGCATCACCACATACGCACGGGATTTTCTCCGAAACAATTGGGTGAACAGCTTACACTTCCCAAATTCCCTCACTTCTAAGCCTCTAAAAGCCTTATCCGTCTCTGACAATTGGGATGGTCGCGATCCTACGCCCGCGAAGAATCATGTGTCAAGGTCCGACCAGTAAAGCCAACCTATATTCTGATGATGGACCAATAACTCCGCAGTTCATCGAGCAACATGGCAGAAAATGCCCGCGACTTTTGTGTAATCTCGCGGTCGTGGCAAGACCATGGCGTGCCATCATACGCAAGAAATTCCCCACCTCGGCTCCGCCGCCCTCAACCACCCAGAAAGCGGCTCCTTGCGGAAGAACTCTTGACGTGGTCTCTATCTCGATAGATTGTTGGATGTGCCCAGAGTTATGCCGAGCTCGCCTCGAAAGCTGCTGAGTTGGATCCTCTTAGGCATTCTGTGTCTTGCCATGGAGCCCGCGGCTCCCAGTCTCATCCCTCCGCCTGGACGGATGAACGCGCTTCCGTCACGTACCCTCTGGGTTTGGGCGCGTCCGGAGGATATGCGGTCGGTGAACCCGCGTACGACAGCCCTCGCGATTCTGGACGCGACGATCCTTGTCGGCCGATCCGTGACAGTCATTCCACGGCGACAACCGGTGTTTTATCCTGCGGGCATCCGGCGCATTGCGGTTATTCGCATTGAAGCTCCCAGTGCGATTGCGCCCGGCCTTGCGAGCAGGGTAGCCAGCGTAATCCTCACTTCCGCTGAACCCAGGGCTGCGGCCCTGCAGGTCGATCTTGACGCTCGGGTTTCTCAGCACGCATTCTATGCACGCCTGCTTAGGGATCTTCGCCGTCGTATGCCGCCGTCACTTCCGCTGTCGATCACGGCGCTCGCATCATGGTGCAGTTACGACGACTGGATCAGGGGGCTGCCTGTGGACGAAGCGGTGCCTATGCTGTTCCGCATGGAGCCGGACCGGCGCTATGCGCCGCAGGGTATGCCGCAATTTCGGATTCGCGAGCCACTCTGCATGGGGAGCATTGGAATCTCCACGCGGGAGCCGCATCCTTTATCGCTTGCGGGCAAACGGGTGTACATTTTTCCTGACCGCGGTTGGCATGATGATCTGCCACTGCTCTCATCTGTTGATCCGGTACGGAAGGTTCGGCCATGAAAAAGCTCTCGTCCATCGTGTCTCTGATCGTCTTCCTGGTGTTTCCCTTCGTTTATGTCCAGGCCTGTGGGCCCGACTTCTTCCCCGATGTCTTTGTGCATAAGCTCCGTCCCGATCATCCTCGCGAGTATGCTGCCGGCAAACTCGGCGTTCTGCTGTCTACCTATCCCCGTGCCGACCTCGCCGTTGCCTACCGCTACTTGAGCGGGGGCAAGCTGTCTCCCACGGAGCAAAAAGGCTATTCGCCGACCTACTCCCTCGCGGAGCAAATGGATATCAATTACGCGAACAACACACGCAGCCCCGACTACATAGAGCCCCTCGGCCCGGCCGATGCATGGCTCAAGGCTCGCAACCGTTATGCGCCGGCCCAGCCCGCGCTCCATGACATTGAGCAACTCGGCATGATCTACAACGGAGGCTTCCTCCTGGCCGGATCGTACCTGAACTGCCAGAAGGATGCCTTTCGCACAGCCATTGCGACGCTGGAAAGCCGTGCGCAAGTCTGGGGCGCTCACAGCGCGGAGCTTGCCAACTGGATCCAAGGGCAGGACGCCGTCTTCTCCAACTGCGGCGACGCCAGCGATGAATTTGTCTACATCTCCAATAAGCCGAAGGTTATTGCCATTTCGCCAGCGCCGCCGCCGGCCGGCTCACCGCTGTTGTTGCAGCAGGATCGTGCATACCAGATTGCGGCTGCGCAGTTTTATGCCGGCAAGTTTGCCGCCGCTCTCGCCTCATTCCGCAGCATTGCACGGGACAGCAGTTCGCCCTGGTGGGGCATAGCGCGTTACATGGTGGCGAGAACTCTCATTCGTGATGCTTTTGTGAGCGCAAAACCTGGGACCGACGATCCGATGGCAGGGTTCGATCCGAGCCTTATGCAACAGGCACAGGAGCAGCTCGACGCAATGCGTCAGCAGCAGTTACCGGGCATTTCAAAGTATGCGGTCGAGAACCTGCTGCACCTCGTGGAGATCCGGACCGAACCCAGGGTACGGCTGGCTGAACTTTCCGCAGCGCTGGCCGGGCCTAAAGTGGATCCTTTTTACGCCCAGGACCTCACGGATTTGGCATGGTATCTCAACGCAAAGCTCGATTCGATTCCGATCCGCGCAGACTCGTCGGATTTCGATTTTCATGTAAACAGGCCAGTGAATGACTACCGCCCGCTGACGCAGGCGCAGAAGGCGCCCGGCTTCGACGAAGCTTACAGGAGCGTTGCCAATCTACGGTCGATTTCACCACTCATTGACTGGCTCATCACGGTCCAGTCTCCTTCTGAAAATGCAAAGCAGCATGCAATCTCCGAGTGGCAGCAAACAAGACGCACTCCCTGGCTGGTTGCGGCAATCATGAAGGCTTCGGCCTCCGATGCGGCGGCGCCTGCTCTGATGGAAGCTGCCGCGCGGGTTCCCGCCATTTCACCGGCCTGGCCTACTCTTGAATACCACCGCATACGCCTGTTGGTTGATCTTGGCCGGGAATCCGAAGCGCGGAGGGAACTCGCGGCGGCGCTGCCGCGGGTCCAGGAGACGGACAGCGCTTCCGCCGTCAATCTTTTTGCGGGATTGAGTATGCGCAGCGCTGAATCGCTTAACACTGCCTTGGCTGACGCACCGCGCAAAATCATCGAACGCGTTTCAGAGGAACAGTCCTCGCTCGACGAGTGTCTGGATGTCATGAAGGATCCAAAGCGCAAATACGACTGCAAGCAGGACAATAGTCCCGTAGAGTTCAGCGGAGATGCGGCCTCGGTCTTGAATAGGGAAGCACCACTATCTGTGCTTGCTCAGGCCGCGCATTCCGATGCGTTGCCCGCACGACTCCGGCAATCGGTGGCCATCATGACGTGGGTTCGCGCCGTGCTTCTTGAGAACGGGCCAATCGCGGATGCGATGTTGCCGCTGTTACCTGCGAAGCTTCAACACCAGGCCGGGCGTGGAGTTGGATTCCGGCCGCTCATGACGCTTTTGCGCAATCCAGGTTTGCGTCCGTATCTCGACAACGGCGTACAGCGCTCGTACTCCTACGATTTTGTGGAAAGCTATGGAGACAACTGGTGGTGCGCAAACTGGACCACCGAATATGGCGAGGACAGCGATCCTGTTCGATCTGAGTCGGCGGCGTTTCTGTCCTCCGCCGAGCGAGAAACAGGAAAGGAACAGACGAGAGCGTTGCTTGCCATGGGCGGTGCCGATGAGTATCTGGGCTCTCGGGTAATTGCGTACGCAAAGGCGCATCCTTCTGCCCCCGACGTACCCGAGGCGCTCTTTCTGACGCTTCGCATGATTCGTTATGGCTGCAACCGCGAATGGCAATGGCAGGACCCCACCAAGCCTCATGTTGATCGGACCGCGCAGATTGCCTACGAGGTCGGCGCGATCATGCGCAGAAGGTACCCCGAGAATCCCTGGACTCGAAAAGCCGCACCCTACGTCTGGCTTGGCAGAAAGAGCAACTAGACGCTACATCGGGAACTTGCATATGCGCTTGTGCAGGATATCGAAAGCCGTTACTCGGAGCCTGTTCTGCGGCAACTTTCCAACTCCAGTCCTCGACTACGGAGTCACTGAAGTCTACCCCCTTTCCGGGACACCAGCCCGTTTTACGGTAGGTATCGTCACGATCGTGCATAAACCTCTCTGGTTGAGCGAGTTATGACACTGACGGCGCGTTGCTCAAGCGATGTTCACTACCGCGGACACAAAGCCTTGAGACCCCGGAAGGAGAGTGAGGCCGCCATCACACCACGATGGCGACAGCGGCGCGTGTAGAATCGCAAGTTATCGAATCGCCCATCTGATCAGGAGGCCACTCCGATGCTCCGATATCCCGCTCTCCCGGACCACGTGCGCCGAGCCTTGAGCAGCATATTCAAATCCGACGATCCCGCAGGGTTCAGCGAGGAGTCCGTGAACGATGAGTGATTTTCTGATTTTAGATGGACCGCGCGATCCGAGCCGTCATCCGAATCCGATTTACAGGGGCACTTATCGCATGCACCCTCCGCACTTCGACAATCTGCCAGATGAGCATGAAGCGAACGTGCTCTTTGCATGGTTCATCGAAGAAGGGGGAGAGCTTGGGGTTGTCAATGATAAGGAGAAAGCCCAAAAATTACGCGATCTCTGCAATGTTTACGGAGCAGAGCGGAATTACGAAGTTGTGGAGGCTTGTGAAGGTGACCAATTACCTTCTCATGGCGGCGAACTGCTGGGGTACGACCTGTCCCAGGGCCTGAACAACTCGTTGCTATGGTGGGGCCTTAAAGCCAAGGATACGATGCCGAGTGATCCAGTTTTCGTTCTCGCGAGTGCAGTGTACGCGCACTTTTCCCAGCAGTTGAATCGTTATGGGCTGTTCTCGGAGATCAGCGCCGCCACGGAATGTCGGCAAGCTCTGATTGCGTTGCAGGCTCTTCGACCTAATTTTATTGAGGGAGATGATCTTGGAAAGTTCCGTGCGACCGCCCTTTATCGTATCCCGTGATTAGTCAGGGCAGCCTTTCCCGTTCGCCGAAGGACAACGCTGCCTGTCGGCATCGGGAGTAGGTGTGACACATAACCCCAAAATTGTTTCGTGCAAAGAATTTGCTTTCCACGGTGCAGGCATGCGAAGAATTCCGGTTTGGCTCAATCTGACGACTTGTCTTCATTGGGCTGCTTCCTGTTGCGCCAGAGAGGATGTCCAATTTCTCCATTTCCCTAACAGTCCACACATGAGACCGGTTAGGTCCCGACATGTCGGCGAGTGTGGAGGGGTTGCTGCACGGTATGGGGTCAACTGTTGCCAGCCAAACCACTCACCGAGAATCGGCCATGCGCAGCATCCGGACTCTTCCCTCTCGGGCCTAATGGCTTTGGGCTGGATGCATTTTTCTTCCGCCACCAATTAGCGTCCAAGCAGAACGATTGGCATCGGTGGACTGAGTCGCGGTCAGTTCACACGGCTATTGCACGGCGCACCAGTCCGTGGCCGAATCAGGCCTTGTGTGCGGATTGAGCGCCGCAATTCCCCAAATGTGTCCCCTGTGGGACCGAACCAATGTTGCCACCAAAAACTCTCGCAACAGATCAACGCTTAAGCCCAGAGCACCCACTGACCTCGGGGTAATGGCGAGAAAGAGACTGACAGCCAGACAGACCGAACGGGTTTTGCGACGCCCTAAAAGCTTCCGGATTGCGGCATTTTTTAGCAGCAATTTCGACATAGGCAGCAAATCTCTGCATCCCTGCAATACTGATAGAAAATCGTGCACCTACAGAAGGAGATATTTTGATCAGCGGCATATTTCTCGGGCTCTCCACCATCGATCTGATCTACGAAGTGGACGAGTTCCCATTAACGGACTCGAAGTTGACCGCCCGAAGCCAGGCCGCATACGCAGGAGGACCAGCGACAAATGCCGCCATTACGTTTCGGCATCTTGGTGGAAATGCGGCTTTGGTCACTTCCATTGGGCAACATCCTTTGACAGCGCTGTTGCGGGATGAGCTGAATACATATGGAGTCAAAGCGCTCGATCTCAGCCCCGACCGGTCTGATGTGCCCGCGATTTCTGCAGTGGCAGTGAATTCGAAGGGACAACGAAATGTCATTTCCGCGAACGCCTCGCTGATCAGTGAATATTCTGATCGGGTTGATCTGGATTTGCTGAATTCGGCTTCGGTCTTATTGGTAGACGGCCATCTGATGAAGGCCTGTATCGCATGGGCTCGAGCCGCCAGGGAGCACGGCGTCGCAGTTGTATTAGACGGAGGAAGCTGGAAACCCGGAACTGAGTTGCTTCTGCCCTATGTCGACACAGCAATTTGCTCGTCTGACTTTCTGCCTCCCAGCTGTTCTAGGCCCGAACAAGTCGTTGAATTTCTTAGCAGGCACGGCGTCAACAAGATCGCAATCACTGCCGGATCGAATCCGATCCGATTCGCGTCGGAACAAGGCTCCGGAAGTCTTGCTGTTCCTGATGTTCCGACAGTCGACACAATGGGCGCTGGGGACATTTTCCATGGAGCATACAGCTATTTTCTGGGGACTGGATTAAGCTTCCCGGATACGCTGGCTCGGGCGGCGATCATCGCCTCCAATTCATGCCAGTTTCGTGGAACACGAGCCTGGATGAATCACTGACATATTGAATAGGCGGGAGAGGATCGCGTGCAATGCTGGTCCATGGCAACCACGAAGGCTCATCAGCACATTTAGCCGATCACCGGCGCTTCACTTGTCGAGCGGGGCGGGTAACACAGCGCGGTGGATCTGCAGCAACCAGCGAAACAGCAGGTCTTGCATTCATAGTTGTCGTGCTCCGGCGGGATTGAAAAACGTCGCGTTCATGATGCCGGTGAGGGGAAGTTTGGGCACACTTTGGGCACACTTTGGGCACAAATTTTGCCTCGAAAGAGCATGCCGAACCGCAAGCTATTGATTGCAAATAGGTTTAGATGTGGTGCCGGGAGGGGGGGTCGAACCCCCACGGCCGCAAGGGCCGGCGGATTTTGAGTCCGCTGCGTCTGCCAATAAAGAATTTATTTTCTATAGCTTATAAAAAGACTACGGAATACTGTGCAAGAAAATGTGTAAATTTCGTCTTTTTTCAAGGATCAGCCTCGGTCCCGACTGTTCACGTTGGGAAACCTATTGCATAAGCTTTTGAGGGAAGACGCCAGATGGTGGCGGGTATCGGAATCGAACCGATATGAGATTGCTCTCGGGGGTTTTTGAGACCCCTGCGTCTGCCAGTTCCGCCAACCCGCCAATACATCTATTAGACCACAAAGAGCGTTTGTATTTGTCTCTCTTACCTGCCCTGGAATAATTGGCTGATTTTGCCCAACCGTCAGGTCCGGGTGTCAAGGCTGCCGAAGGCACCGCGTAGCGGCTGCGGCCTTGACAGACGGGCAGGTTGGGCTAGGCTCCTGCTATCCGGGGCAGGTAAGTTAGAGGCTGTGTCCCATATCGAGGCCGTGCTCGATGACTGGTGCGATTTCCTGCTTCGGCGAGACAGCTTGCTCTGGCTTCATCGATGGCGTGTGGGCGCTCTCGTGGGACACGTCATGCCCTAATGCTTCCGGCAGCTTCTCTCGGTCGTTGGTATAAAGCTGCGCATCCTCGGCTCCGCGCGAGACGGCGACATAAGCCATCCGGCTGTTGAGTAAATCTTTCGCGGGCAACTCGGTATCGACGTGAATCAATACACGCTCGGCAGTTTGTCCCTGGCTGGAATGGCTCGTGACCGCATAGCCGTGATCGAGATGCGGATGCTCGCGCGGGTCGAGCTGCACGTCGCGGCCTCCGTCCATCCTCAAGCGTATCTGCCCATCCTGGCCGATGGCTTCGACGGTTCCTAATTCGCGGTTGGCAACCTTCAAGTCATTGGCTGGTGCGGTGAACTGGATGCGGTCGCCCACAGCGAAGCTGCGCTGCTCCTCCCGATACACAGACACGCCATGCTGCCTGCGCGGATCATAGGTCAACTCAGAGCCATCGGCTCTAACGACCGTCAAGAGGTTTCTCTCCGCATCCACGCTCTTGACTCGGGCGTATTCGCCGCGCTCCATGCCGGTTTCTTTCGACGCGCGGGCATAGCGCACGACATCGTTGAACTCGTACCGCGCGGCCCATGTCCTTTCCGGCCCGGTAAGGTCCTGGCGTGGGACAAGCGCCGCAATAAGATGCTCGTCTTTACTGACTAACCCGCGCTCCTGCATCTCGGCACGGATCGCCAGATTGATTTCCACGCGGGAGCGGTTGTCAGGCGAGACAACCAGCGTACCCTCCGGCGACTTCGCATATTCCTTCGCAATCGCGGTGATGCGATTCTCACGCTCTGCAATTTCATGCACTCGGCCCTGCCGCTCCAAGCCCTCTACGGCCTCGCACACCTCACCACGCGCAAGCTGTTCGACTACCTGTTTCAGTTCCGGATTTTTCTGGCGGACGATCTCTTCGAGCTTCACCGTCTTCATGCCCGCATCCTGAAGCTGCGCGAAGGGACGCCCGGCCTCGACCGCCTCATGCTGCCGCCGATCTCCCACCAGCAACACGCGGTCGTTCGGATGCAGGCGATGTACAAACTCGTGCATCTGTTTGGTGGATGCAAGCGAGGACTCATCCAGCACATACAGGCGGCGCTCGCCCGTGTCCGGTTTCTGCCCACGCGCAAGATGCTTTTGCAGCGTGGATGTTTCCATGCCTGCGTCGGCCAGTTTTTGCGCCGCGCGGGAAGTGGGCGCGAAGCCTTCGACTTTGTACCCCTGCGCCTCCGCGCCTTCGCGGATAACGGCGAGTGTCGTTGTCTTGCCCGCACCCGCAACGCCGTCCAATCCCACCATCTTTTCGCGGGAGAGAAGCACCTGGTCTACAGCTTCTCGCTGCGAGGCATTCAGTTCCGGGTGCCGGTCCTCGGTCGTAATCCGAATCTGCGGAGAAACCAGCATCGGATCGCTCATCCCACGCTGATTGCCTTCCTGCATCCGCGTGACGATCTCACGTTCCATGCGAAGCATTGCGGCAGTGGTGTACTGCTGTCCCGCTCCGACCGTGCGGAACTCGCCCCGCGCGGCCCGCTGCGAGAACTCCTGCCGGATGTGGGCATACGTTGTTTCTCCCATGCCGCGATTGAGTGCCGCCTCCAGAATGTCGCGGCTATTCAATACGGCGGAACGCTCAAAAAGATGATCGCGCGCATAGGTTACGGCCTGCTGAGCGATGCGGTCAGGTTCGTAGACGTGGCGCTGTTCATGCTTCCGCGCCTCGGCCACAACCCGGTCGGCCTGGTGTCCATACTGCGCGGCCAGCTCGCGGTGCCGCGCTAATACCTCTTCCGGCGATACTAGCTCTTTGCTGTCCCGCGTCCGGTGCGCGGCAACCTGCGCGGCTCCGGCCCCGTCAATTCCCATCTCGCGGAGATGGTCTTTGATCTGTTCCCGGCGAGGGCTGCTGGCCTCCAGATACTCTTTCGTATAACCCTTGATCTCCGGCTGTCCGTGCTTGCCGCGCTCCAACTCGTAACCCAAGCCCTGCAAACGCATCGCCAGCTCGGAACGATAAACGCTGGTGGCATAACGTTGCGAAGCAAATAGCTCCTGCGGCTGCAAGGCGCGTGTCTGCCCGTTGTCGCGCTCGGTGACGTTGAAGATCACAGCATGGGTGTGGAGCTGCGGCGCAGCGTAGCCGTCCACAGGCCGCGCGGTATCGTGCTCAAAGGTCGCTGCAACAAATTTGCCGGTGGTCTCCGGCGCGTGGATGTTGCCGATGCGGGCCTGGGTGTACTTCTCAAATTCGGTGAGCGCCACGCGGACGCTTTCGCGATGTGCCTCTCTCACGCGCTCATCGCCGCCGACAAGGGCAGTGAGTGAGACCGACTTCGGTGCGGAAAACGTAGCATCCCAACCGGCGCGATGCTCTACGCTCGTTACTTCCTTGCCGAATTTCCCCTCATAGGTTTTGGAGGCTTGATGGCGAACAAGCTGTGCTTCCGTGTGCGGATGCTGGCCTTCGGTCAGACGCGCAAAGTGCTCATCGCCAACAGCACCCGATAAACCCCACTGCTCGGCCAGCCTGCCTTGCCACTCGCTATGTCCCTGCTGGTCACGGCTCCAATAGTTCTGCCGCTCCGACGCAAACTCCCGCTCATGGTACGTCCGTACCTGTGAAGCTGACAGTGGCTTGGAGATCGTCAGCATATAAAAATTCTATTCCTGAGCAACCAGAAGCCGACTTCGCGTGACCAATCCACCGTCGGCGGTCATCTCGTTCATGAGTGAAGTAATGTTTTGTTTGGTGGGATGTAGTGAAACCGTATGAGATAGATTCTCTCGCCGTTTCCATGCTTAGCAACCTTGAGCAAATCCAAAACACCAAGAAATCCCGATTCGCGCGCCAGTTCCGGAGTGATGTCTGGAAACCCAATTATCTCGATTGAATCCACCTCGATTTCACCCTCTTCCATGCGGTATCGACCTCCCACGCTAACATGCGGGCGCATCCAGATTCGGACGGAAGTTGTTATCTCTCCTCGGCGGACTCGCTCTCGCAGCCGCTTGGTAAATAGCATGTTAGAAATCCCTCCGTAGCAGAGTTCAGGTGTTTGCCAGCCCGCGACGTGCTATGTTCCAGACATGCCCCGACGGGTCCATGATGCGGCCTACGCGGTCGCCCCACGGTGCATCTTCGGCTGGAAGTATCACGCTTGCACCCGCCTGTACGGCGGCCTCCATCGTGCTGTCTGGATCGGAGAGATACAGATAAATCACCACGCCAGAGCTTCCATCACTTTGCGGTTCTCGACTAGCCAAGTGTGAGATCTCCCCATGAACCATAAACAGTGACTCACCCACAGCAAGCGTTGCGTGAATAATCTTCCCGTCCGTCCACAACCGTTCCGAAAGGACCGTGGCCTCGAAAGCCCGTTTACAAAACTCGATCTCTGCTGCGGTATCAGTGCAAGTGAGCATCGGAATAATCAAGATGCCTCCAAGCGGCTAAAAATGGCAATCAAATATGGGTGAATTATAAGTCCTCACAAACGAGCAACCTTACTCAATCCCTTTGGACTCATCCCACACGAACGCCTCTTTGGACTCATTGGCAGGCGTTTCAGCGGGCGCATCGAAAAGTGGAAGCGTGACTTGGTCCGCAGCCGATGATTTGGATTGCTCTGCGGGAGCTGCTATCTGCGGCGGCGGCGGTGACGGCCTGGGCGCAATCTCCGGCAATTTGCGCTCGATGAACTCCGGCTGTCTGCCGTGTTTCCTTGCGAACTGGAAGTGAACCGGCACAACCTTGTTCTCCTGCTTGATGAAGCCGTGCAGCGGCTCCAGGCCGGAGATTTCCGAAGCCATGACAAGCGGCTTGGTGGCAATCTCCATCGCATAAGATTTCTTACTTCCTAGCAGCCCCATGCTGCGCGATTCTTTCAATCGCTCCACTTCAATTTCCCCGATGGCATCGGAAATCCACTTGGCCGCGCGCGGCTCGGTGGTCTTGAAAAACAGCTTGGTTGCGGGCTGCGAAAGCATGGCCTCGGCATCCTGCCCGTAGCGTTTTTCAAGCTGGCTCCGCCCCTGAAAGCCCAGCACAACGGGATTCCCGTACTTGCGATTTTCGGTGACGGCGGTATGGAGCTGAGGTAGTTTGTTGAGACTCGCCAACTCATCCAGCACAAACCATACCGGCTTCGCCGTGTGGTCTTCGCAGTACCCCATCATGCGAAGGATGAACAAATCGATCCACACCGAATGCAGCGGCAAAATCTTCGCACGATAGGCCGGAGTAGAAGCCAGAAACACCCATCGCTTCCGGCTCGTGTACCACTCCGCCGTCGCAAATGTTGGCCGTGTATGCTCCCACTCCGGCAATAGCTCTAAGCTGTCAGCCACCATATTCAGGCTGGCCAGCACACCCGCCCGCTGTGCTGGCGCTCCCGAATCGAGCAGCGCGGCCAGCGGCGTTCCCTTCACCTTCGCCTCAATCCATGACGGGTCGGCCATCATACTCAGAATGTCCCTGGGCTGCGGTTGCCGCTTCAACAAGTGGGCTAGTATCCGGCGTGGCCCATCGGTGAAAAACTCCTTCTCGTACTCCTTTTCCGGCAGGAACGCGGCGGCGATGGTCGTAGCCGTTTCGTCGCGGTCGATCTCTTCGCCTAGACTCCAGTATGGGCAACGCTGGTCCAGTGGATTGAGGATCAAGTCGCCGCGCGCGGGCGAGTAGAACTCGCTCACAAAGTCCATTGCCGGGTCGTAGACGATAGCGCTGTCTCCGCGTTTCCGCACCTGGCGAAGAAGCTGCCGGATGGCGTTCGATTTCCCACTGCCGGTGTCGCCCATCATCAGAATGTGGCTCGCCTCAAGACGCTTTGGAAGCCGGTAGCTTGGACCAAACGGCAACCACTGCAAAAGCGAATTCTCGAAGCGTAGGCGGAAGCGAATGCCGCCCGTCTTTGCTCTACGCCACTCAAAAGCCGAGGCCAACTCTGGGCCTTTGGTGCGTCGGCCATGCCGCTGCTCATGCTTCCAACTGGTGCGCAGTTTATGACCAAAAAAGAGCCACAGCGCATACAGAAATAACACTGCCGCCGTCAGGTAGAGGATAGGGCGAAGGAAGATCAGCCATGCGCTGTCGTTGTCATAAATCGTTGCCGCCAGATACGCTCGAAACGCCTCCGCGCGAACCTTCTCGGGCGGCGAAATAATGACACCTCGCCAGCCTTCGGCAAGGGCTTTTGGACTCAGTGCGAGCCCCTGACTGGCACTCGCCCCTTTCACCGCATCTTTTGGTAAAAGCGGTTCTGGCTTTCTACCCGGAGCCGTCTTTTCGGCGTATCGAACGGTAGTCAGGGCACCGGGAAAGCTGCTCAGCATAGAACTGGCAGCGTAGGTTCCGAGGTAGAAGTTCTGGACTGGATTCATCGTCCAGCCGAGCCATAGCGTGGCCGGTACGATCACCAGAAATGGTCCCAGAACGAAGATCAAAATCAGCCACAAGAACCACCTGCCCCGGCTGGGAAAACGCATGGGGCGGCTCACGGTTTGCCCTCGTCCGGTCCCTCCTGGGACAGGAATTCTGCGAGCAGTTTGCGGGCGTCGGCCAGCTTCCGCAGGTTGGCCTGGTCACGGATTTTGACCACGGAATCGGGCAGCAGATGCTTGCCTTCGGCGTTGGCCTGGGCCGTCGCATGGAAGAGATTCAAGAGCATGTATCGGAGTGCCGAAACCTCGGCCAGCAGGAGTTCGGTAGGGTCTGCCGGACGCTCTCGCGCGGCCTTCAGGGCCAGTTCGCGCAGCCATTCGGCTACGGTTTTTCCTGCGGCTTCGGCAGCAGTTTCGACCTCTGCCAGCTCTTCCGGCGTTACTCTGGTTGCAATAGTTTTGACGCGGAGAAGCGAACGCCCGTCACCTTTCGGTGAGTCTGGAGACGACAAAGGATTCGGGATGCGGGGAGTGTTCATGGGGGAGCCCGCCTCGCAACTAGCTTGCACCCGGCAATTTTTCCCGTCAAGCGCCGGGATGTTGGAAACCTTTGGTTATCAGTGCGTTTACGCGTCGCGCTCCTCGGAGTGCTCTGCGCGTTTACGTGCGTAAACGCTGGAAACCCAGGAGGATGCATGGTTTGTCAAACCATTGATTCAAAGTAAGTTAACGCTGGATAACCGGACACGCGTCACGTTTACAAACCGCAACCCAATTTGGGGGTGACGTGTCGCTATACTGCCGACGCCGTAGGCGGCGAAGTTCTCAAATCTCGCCGTTAGCCATCAATATGCGATTGGTGACGGGATAAATCTTGGCAACTCCGCAAGCTCCGGGTATCGCTCTACTAAGGAAGATGCCACCTTGATTCTCCAGTCTTCCTCGCTTCGCTTCATCCAGACATCCATCGCGTGTTTGAGAACGTCCACGGCACGCTCAATGTCCCAATGATTTAATGCGCAGAGATGCGAGATCACGACTTCGCCGTAACCGAGTTTGAACGCGCGACCGGCGTGCGCTACCAGATCACAATTCGAGCAATGAATCTCGAAGCCCATAAGCGTCGCAACACATCGCTCGTCGTCGTATCCCCATTTTTCGTGGCAGGTCATGCGCCCCTGATTCGATCTGCAAACTGAACAGCAATTGTTCGCTGCCGCAAGCGTGTCGCTGCGAATCTGCCTTTTCCAAACTGCCTTGTTACCCAGCATTTTGTGAGCGCTCCGTCCCCATAGCGGTCCCGGCACTAATTCCGGCATGAGTTGTGCTGTTTTTCGACGTTCCATTGCGATACCCCTCCAGGAGACCAGGCTGGTCTGGACATCAATGTAGCAACGACGCAAAATCGGGAAGTCGTAAAAGAATGTCACTTGTAAAATCGAGACGGAATGGTGTCGCAGACAGAATTGGTCGCTGAACTCCAAGAGCGTGGCTACCACGTAACCGAACGCCAGGTGAGAGACTGGCGGGCCAAAGGATTGCTGCCGCCGCTCAATGCACGTAGCCGCGGTCGGGGCTTGGGCGTTCTGCGTTACTGGGAGGACAAGGAAAGAATCATCTCTCAAGCAATAGCCGTTTCTGACTTCCTTGACAGAAATGGGCGAACCAAGTGGGTCCCGTTGGGGCTGTGGTTCGCGGGGTTTGAAGTGAACCTCGAGACCGTCAGAACGTTATGGCTCGAATCACTCGCCCGTACTCGGAAGGAATGGCTCGGGACCGCCCTCTCGAAAGAGGATTGCGAAGATGCAATCGGTGGGCTATGTCCTAACCTCGCCAAGGGACTTTCGGATCAAGAATGGGCCAGAAAGGCAGGTCTTCCATGGACAAGTCTGGAGCCACTTCTATTCGAGGTATTGAACGCTTTCTTCAACCCGTATCCTGATCCTGAGGTCGCCATTGACGAGCATTTAGCTGACACAGTTCGGGCATGGATGCTTCAGAATCGCGCAGTTCGCGATCATTCTGAATTCGTAAGCGGATCAGAATTGGAGGAATGGCTCAACTTCATATGCCGGAATTTTTCTGTCAGTGCGATGCGCAAAATCATTGCTACTGCAACGGGTGACGATCTCACAATGACGCACCATCGATGGCGATTAATGCTCGATCTTGTCAGAATGCTCAGTGCCAACGCGTCTGGCGGTACGGTATCGGACGACTTACGCCAGTTTGGAAGATGGGCCGCTTTTCAATTTGGCGGCCTTTGCATGTTTGGTCTCCTTTTGCTCAATAGGAATGGCAAAGGCAAATTGATAGATTTCCACCTAGAAGAGGCGAGGGCGACTATTCGGGGCCAATTCGCCCAAAATCCAGCCTCTGAAATCATGTTGGGTATGAAATCAGAGTGATAGGCTTTCTCTGTTACCACAATCCAGCTTCCGAGCACCTTGAAAATGCCCCCTTGCGCGGCGGTTTTGTATGACGGTTTCACTGAAGCTGTGCCCATCTACCCAGCGTTGTTCGCGGTGGCTTGATGGCGGGGCCGCTGATGTTCTAGCTATCCCTCCGGACTAGAGCATGTAACAATGCTCTTCGCGAGGTACGATATGAAGCTTCGGATGTGTTCTCGCTTCCTTAGCATCGCAGTAACGATTTGCTTGGCAATGGTTGGCAACTCGGGGCACGCCCAGTCGATGTTAACGGGGCTGTTCGTCAATCACGACAACCCGGTGGAAGTCGATATGCTCCATCTAGTCGAATCCCCGCCAGGCCACCTCAGCGGCTCGTTGGTCATTTCGTCCATCAACAACGATGGTTCTAGGAAGAAAGACGCCGTCTATGATGTCACCGGCACGATCACCAGGCCGAACGTGAGTCTACAACTTGAAGGCGGCATAGTCGGTTTGGCGGAGTTCTTTGGAGCCTCGACGAACCTGATCGGCAGCCTGAGAGGGGGAACGTTAACGCTCAGCGTGGGAAATCAGACGGAAGTATTCCACGAAACCTCGCAGAAGCAATATGACGCAGTGCTCGTGGGTTTAGATGAGACCGGTCACCATATTGCAATGGTTCGGCAAGCCGTTGTGGCAGTGCAGGAAGCCCAGACGAACGATCAAAAGCTCAATGCCGACTTGGCAAAATATATGGCGTGGGGTCAGGAACGGATTTACCACGTGCGAGGCGTTCGAAACTGGTACGCGGACCGCGCGACCCGCTACACGAACTGCTTGCGAACAATTCGCCCGCTCGCCGCTCAAGGAGTTCCATCGTGGCGTTGGCAGACGTGTGCTCTGGCAGTTGAAAACGACAAGTATTATCGTGACCAGGAGACGCAATCTCTTCTAGAGCTTCAAGGGGAAAACCGAGAGGCCATTGCGGGCTTGGATGCAAGAATCAATGCCGCGCAGCATCAGTTTCCAACGATGTTGGATAAGCTAAAGGCCGCGTGCCCGTATGCAAAAGATGTTGGTGCTTGCGAGAAAAAATTGCAGAAGTTGACTTCCCTCACTCCAGACGGCTTGCTCGACGGCCATATGATCGCAGGGTATAGAAGCATCGTTCCGCAGGTTGACGCGGCAATCAACACAGATTTGCAGACCGCAACTACTGGACAAAGTAATTTGGATAACCTTGCCAACGAGGTGGAGAAAGTGTATCGCTCGGCTAGGTGAAAGGAAGCCCGGCCTAGCGCGTTGAGAGGTGAGTTGCAGAGAGGGACATCGTGGAGCACGCCCCAAAACGAAAAGCAGCGGCACTTGCAGCATGCACAATCCAGTTTCCCACCGTCCTGACACGGACGAATTAGGAGCATTCATCATGACAAGCGACTTGCAACAAATCGCCGCTCTCCTCTTGAAGAACCGCGACAACAGAGTGGATTGGGGCGAAATTTCGCATCTTGAAGGGGCGGAATGCTCGAAAAGAATTGCCAACAGGTTTCTCATCTGTTGTCTCCTGGATTGGCAGTGGGACGCTGACCTAGCGTGGGAAAGAGGCAAGCACTTGGCTGACAAGCTCGAAAAGGGCGGCGACACAGACGATCTCTGGGCAGTAATCAGTTCCTTTTCAAAAGAAGAGTGGGACTCGAAGTACGAAGAGTTTGGCAGACCGCACCGGTTTCACAGAGGATACCGCCGTCTATGGCCCATAGCTAATGAGTTGTGTGCCATCTACGACGGCGACGCCCGAAAGATATGGACTGGAAGGTCCCCCTTTGAGGCACTGATCCATCTCTGGGCTTTGGGAGCTGGCGATCAAATATCTCGTATGATCGTCGGTGCATTGCGCGACTGCGAGCAAATTACAGGCGACTCGGGCGACGTGAAGGCGGACCTTCATTTGCGTAGAGTACTCGGTCGCGCCGTTTACGGCGAAGAGATCAGAGCTACTGAGGCGACCAAGGTCATCCAACTGACCCGAAACCTTAGCGCCGACCCGTGGAAGCTCGATTTGCCCCTGTGGTACGTTGGCAAGTCATACTGTAGGCCGACAAGCCCAAACTGTCCGAACTGTTACTTGCGGCTGCATTGCGTCTACTACCAACAACATCATGATGCGGGAACGACCAGCGATATTCCACTGGAAAAAACATGAGTGCCTCTGACTTGGATCACGCCACTGCTCTCCCAACGCGGACTTCCGGCGATTTCAGGAATAAGCCAATATCATGTGGCTAGAAATCTAGAGGCCTGTGTTTTCTATGGGCTTGTACGTGATTGTAAGAATTAACTTGCCAAAGCCGGTTTCGCTGCCCCGCTCGTACCAATCCAAGGCGATAGTCTGCGATTTGTCTTTCCACATTGCGCTGCAATTTACCGTCGGGGAAGCCTGCCCAAAGACCACCGAGGGTCCAAAATCGTCCCGGCTAGGCTTGCATCGGCCGCGCTCTGTTGCTGTTGGCCCATACTTAATCACTAGCTGCTGGTAGATCCAGGTAGTCGCGTCGTATTGAGCTGCCGGCTCTTCGTCGCTGTACACAAGCGTTACATTGGTCAATGTACCGTCCGAAAAAACCAGGTTGGGGGCAAAATGAAATATGAGTGGCTCGCCAGGAGTCGGCTCCTTAATCTCCCACACTGGTTGCACAACCCAACCTGTATCGAACTTTTGCAAAGTCATGTGCTCAGCCGCCAGAGACTTCTGAACCTCGCGCGGTGATGAACCAAACTTAAGGCCGCCCCATGTTGTCTGTCCAAACATTGTCATGCTGCCCAGAAGCAACACAAGCGGCACATACACGGACATCTTAATCATGTCTCCACCCCCTCACACTTCTAACCAAATTCTCCCTTATGGGCTCCTAGGCACCGCTACTCACTGGAATTTCCTCTTAATTCCAAAGACGACGGAATTGTACCGTTATCTCCTATCCCGGACAAGGCATCTAATGAGGACATCAGATTGCGCTTCTCAAAGAGACAGGAAAGTGCGCAGGCAGTACCGCATTTGCTGTAATTGAATCTATTACGTTGGAATATTCAGGCATGGCTATTGAAACTGCAAATAGAAAGAGGGCCGACAAAGATTAGGCTCCTCCTCAAGCTTGCGCATAGAGCCGAGACACTGGATCGGCGGGACAGCCGCGCCGTCCCAACTTGCGGTCTAATGGCAACCGTGCTGCCCAAT
Source organism: Acidobacteriota bacterium (assembly GCA_021818585.1). Classification (GTDB taxonomy): domain Bacteria; phylum Acidobacteriota; class Terriglobia; order Terriglobales; family Acidobacteriaceae; genus Acidobacterium. The sequence goes on from JAKATU010000046.1 coordinate 48,922, forward strand.
GCAACTAAAAGTTGGGGTCGACTTTCGCTTGCAGCCATCCGATAATAAGGAAGGAGTGAGATTGCCATGACGATTCGCGTCGAACTCAACCCGGAGATGGAAAGAGAGCTTGCCGCTGAAGCATTGGCTCGCGGCATTGCTCTGGAGCTGTATGCACAGCGGCTTCTTCAGGAAGCCATCGCTTCCAGGGGCAAAGGGCATGCGCGAGCAAGCCAGGAAGAATTTCGCGCGTTTCTGGACGCTCTTGCGAGCAAAGCGCCGAATGTTCCCCAACTGCAAACAGAGACGTTCACCCGCGAAATGATCTATGGTGAGCACGCCTGATGCCTGGTTCGTCCTACTTGGTGGATACGAACATCTTGCTCCGCCTTGTACAGCCCGACAGCCCCGAATATGGAACGATCCGGCAATGCACGGACAGTCTTTGGACACAGGGCGCGGACCTTTTCTACACGTCGCAAAATCTGGCGGAATTCTGGAACGTGTGCACCCGACCGGCTGATCGAAACGGGTTCGGGTTCTCAGTTGCAGAGACGGACGAGCGCGCCGTTCTGATTGAATCCAAATTCTCTTTTGCCGCCGACAGCGAAGCGACACATCAAGAGTGGCGAAGGATCGTAGTAGCAGCGGGCGTCTCCGGAATCCAAGTCCATGATGCTCGCTTGGTAGCGGCGATGCACGTGCACGGGATTGCGAACTTGCTGACACTCAACGTGAAAGACTTTCGCCGGTTCACTGGTATAGATGCTCAATCACCAGACGAAGTACTGGCGTCCCTTGGCTGACTACTTTTCATCGTGAACCGAAAAGCTTTCGGTGACACGGTTAAATTGAACAATTACGAAGAAGCAGACTCCCGATTCCACGTCAGGGATTCCAGCCGCTCAATTCCGGCCTCGTCGAAGAACTTTTGATATTCGCGTCGTGGTTTTGGCTTTCCGTCAATGTAGGAAGCAGGTTGGCAGCGGAAACCGCGCGAATGTGGTCTGATAGCCCCCCACGGCATATACGCGATGGAAACCGGCGCATCGGGTGATGAGACCGAGAAGTAGGGGATTGCCAGCACCATTTCTGAATGCGTTTGTGTGAGGTTCCCAACGTATCCATATACGACCGTATCGATCTTCTCGGCGCTTGGATATTTACCCTTTACCTGCACAGGCCGGAGAATTGGCGAGCCGTTCACAACTTTTGAAATGACGAAGTCAAATCCCTTGTCACGGTGTGGAAAGTAAATATCCCATCCTGCGTCCGCCAGGCGTCCTGCGACGTGAAGTTCAGCGAAATAGTCAGAAACCTTCACCGTGATCGATTACCCCCTTGCAGCAGCAGCGAGCCGGAAAGTTGCTAGCTTTTCAAGCTGCACATCAAAAACGTGTTCAATGAATTTAACCGTTTTTGGCTGACGATCTAAAGAGTGGCAAGTCACGCCCCTTGGTGCATACAGTCCAGATTTTGGTGCCCAATGCCCCTTCTTACGATCCGTTGTCTTCAGCCAATCAATGCCAGCCGCCCATTCGCACATCTCATCGTCGTCAAGGTTGGCAGTGATGTTCGCTTTAAGGCCAAGACGCGCGAGCGGCTTCCCGCGTGCCGCTCTGTCCTTGGCACACGATGGCACCTTGAACTCACGTATCGGCAACGGTTCAGATACCACTCTTCCTAGGCCGACGTACCCTGGCCCGTCGGCCCGAGCAACAATTAGATCACCCCTGTGCAAATGGCAAATTGCATTTCTAAATCTTTTCCCTTGTCCCGCGCTGACATAACCGTACTGAACATTCTCATGCCAGAGCCGGTGGGGGCCGGGGCATGCATTGAAGTAATAGATATGATTACTGAAATCGAAACCGAGGAGAGGGCGATGTAGCGTATTGTCCGGCCTAAAGTTCTCCTTAAAATTACCCGATGCCACGTTTGTCAATCCGCGAGTGCTCCAAAGCAGCGTCTTTTCGACAAGAAATGCCTGCTCTTCCGTTAGGCGGTTAGCGATAACTCGGATAGTGGGCTCCAGTCCAGTGGCTCTAATTGCACGTATCGTAGCTGTCTTCTTTGTGTCTTGTGGGTCGGAGCCGTGGGCGGTTAGCCGCTTGCCCTTTCCTTTGCCAATGTAAAACGGCTGGAAATTACGTGGATCGTAATAAACATACACATACCATTCACGACTCACTTCAGTCATCGATCTGCGCTCCCGGATTCTCGCTCCAGTATATTGGCCCGGTTCCGGGCCGGAGTAGGGCCGGTTCCGGCCCCAAATCCTACCAGGATGGTTCCATCCTGGCTTACTGGATAGCTTCTTTGTAGATGATCGAAACTCCGTGCTTACCTACGCTTCCTCAGCCAAATGAACGGCCCTGACTCGTCCGGGGTCTTTCTTCGGAGCCTTCTTCTTCGACCGTGGCCTCATGATGTTAATAGCGGAAGCATCGAGCTGCGTCTTCAAATGCGCCGCGTAGTATTTCTCAATCATTTCCACGCTGGTCCGGCAGTTCTTGGCAATCTGATAGATGTCAGCACCTTCAAGCAGTCGGAGACAAATATAGGTATGGCGTAGGCTATATGCCGTTCGCGGCCTACCATCACGGTCGGTGCGTAGCTTTTCTTCCTCAAGGATTGCGTTGAACAACTCGCGCGGCCACTTCGGAAACAGAAGATCAGTAGGTCCGGGAGCGTGCCACTCACCGTTGGCCATTGATGCGGTCCGGCTGCCTGATCTTCCCGGCCCTCCATCTGGACGAGCGCGCGCTTTCAACCGCTCGAACGGATGTACGGCACCAGTTGTACTCTTGCAATAACCAACGCCTCGCTTGCCACGTACCTCGATCTCAAGGATGGTTTGACCGCTCCCCTCGTCTTCGATCACCGTGACATCACGGAACTGAAGACGCCTCGCCTCGTCAGGGCGGAGTCCAGTGTTGGCGGAGAACAGAACATAATCGTGAAGCTGTTCCGCTTCCCAACGAAAACGGGGCTGTTTGGGGTCCTGGGCGCGTTTCCGTGTTGCCTCATAAAGCTGCCTGTACTCCTCCGGCGAGAACCATGCTCTATGAGAAATCTTCGCGGACGTGCGATATGGCGCTGACAAATCCGGAAGGTGATCGATCCATCCATGCCGCAGAGCAGTCTTGAAAATTTGGCGCAGCGTCACGATCTCCTGGTGCATGGTGCTGTGCGCTGGAGGCTTGCCGCGCATAGCCTTGCATTCTTCAAGTCGATGGACACGATACTCGTTGACCTTCCCCGCCGTGATCTCAGGTAGCACCATGCTGCCGAAGAACGGAATCAGATAGCCATTGGCACGTGCGTGCTGTCCTGATGCGTATTTCGCGCTACGCTGTCCCTGCGTCATAATGTCGAACTCGCGTAGGTACAACTTGGCAGCGTCGCGGAACAGCTTGCCGCTTTTCAACTGGCCGTCGCGGAGTTTGCCGCGTAACTGCAAATACCAGTCTTCTGCAAACTCTTTTGCTTTCGACAGGCTGTCTTCTTTGGTCGTCGTGCGCCGGTTCTTTCCAGCCAGATAGGTTGCGCATTGCCAGCTCGAACTATTCGGGCGCTTGTAGATGTGGACTTTGCCACCGAGGATGGTGTGATGCTCTGCCATACGGCTGCACCTCCTGCTTCTCTCTATAGAAGCACAAAAGTGTGCAAGAGTTGCGCAAGCCTCGCGCCGTGATCGATATCACGATAAACAATTTATTTTCTTATATTTAATCTGTTTTATCTGATTATCGCGACGATTTTGAGTCCGCTGCGTCTGCCAGTTCCGCCATCCCGGCTTGGGAAGGAGTCGCCTTCTGCGCACCACGGGCGCATCGAAGGCTCTAGCGTAGTCTCGCATAGCCTCCACGCCACGGCAAGCTATGCCGCTCCGCCAAGTCGCGCGCACAATCCGGACCACTCCCCGTGGCCGGCAAACAACAGCCTGTATCCGCAATCGCAACTCGCCCATAATGCCGTCCACACTCATGGCCCGATCTCATCAACGCGCCGACATGCACCCACTCGGAGCCCCTCATCACTTTGACACTGCCCCATGCGATTGATAGAGTCAGAGTATTGCCTCCAAGCGGTTTTCCCTCTGAAATCCGCCATGCGTCCCCGTCGTCCAGTGGCCTAGGACACCGCCCTTTCACGGCGGTAACACGGGTTCGAATCCCGTCGGGGACGCCATTCACATTCAACAATTTAGCGCTCATGCACCGATAGGACATTTTCGGGCGGTGACTCTATGGTGACTAACTGCCGGTTATGCTGTGGGTTTTCTGGCTTTACGTGGAGTCTTCGCAGTGGCAGAATCGGCGCAAGAAAGGACCACTCCTTTTCGCGTCTCTCTGTATTGTTATCTTGATGGGTTGTGAGCAACCAACCCCAAAACCTTCACCGCCGCCTACCTCAAGGTCATCCGTTATACCGCACAGCCCACCGATGAACCGATTCGAGAATGTACCTAATTCCGGTTCTCCAGGCATTGCGCTTGACACCGTCACGGGGCAATGGTGCCGCACTTGGGACTGGCATGATTTAAAAGGCAACAGCAAAAGTGACCTAGGAGCGTTGCCAACATGCTTGAGTCTCTACAAAAAGAGTGCTCCTTCGGAGACTGTGGACTACATTTTCAAAGATGGGAAGCTGGTTAAGCAGTAATGATTGCGATACGTTCTGCCCTCCTCAGACTGAGGCAGGTAACATCCCGCCCATAATTCCATCCAGCTTATTCACCGCCCCCGCCATATAGTCCGGGGACAGGTGCGCGTAGCGCTGCGTCATGCGCGGAGTTTTGTGGCCTAGAAGCTGCCCCACGGCGTACAGGTCCACACCCTGCATTACCAGCCATGATGCGACGGTGTGGCGCAAGGTGTGAAAGCTGGCATCCGTAATGCCGAGACGATGAAACACCCGCTTTGTGTAGACCGAAACCTGTGCGGGGTCCACTCCGGCAAATTCCAGATCACCAGCCGTCCCCTCTGGAAGACTCGCCAATACCTGCAAGGCCGCACCAGACAGAGGCAGAATCCGCAGCGCACCGTTTTTCGTTTCGCGGAGAAACACCCGCCGCTTTTCAAGGTCCACATCCATCCAGCGCAAGGCCAGCATTTCACCCCGCCGCACCCCGGTACAGGCAGCAAAGGCCATCGGCGCGCGCAACCATTCGGGAGCCGCTTCCAGCGCTGCCCTCAATTCGCCCGGAGTCAGATAGCGCGTTTTGCCCGTAGGCAGTTGAGGCAATCGCGCACCAGCAATGCCAAGATTGCGATGACCAATAGGAACACCTATCGCTTTCACAAATATTCAACAGACAGGATAGTTCTCAGCTCACACAGCTCGCCTGAATCCAGGCGAGGCAGCGCAAGCACTCCCACCAACAACCCGCGGGTTACACAGGTATAACCTCGATGCAATCTTCCCGACAAACGGGTTCTACCAATGTTCATCCAATCCAGCTAACCCAACTCCTCACACCGTTTTCTCTCTCGGTCACACGGTTAGCCTCAGTCATAGTATTCTGACATCCTTTAGTGGAATTGACTCCCGATCCCGAAAGGACAATCTGAAGTTCATGCCAAAGCAAGTCGACTACTACGAATTTCTTCAGATCAGCCCCAACGCCGATCAGGAAACCATCCACCGCGTCTATCTCTTCCTGGCCACACGATTCCATCCGGACAATCCTGAATCAGGCGACGCCGACCAGTTCAACATCCTCAAACATGCTTACGACATTCTCTCTGATCCAAAGAGCCGTGCCAAATATGATGCTGCCCGCGAGAACGAGGCGCCTCACTTCACTCCACTCTCTTCCTCAGTCGACTTTATGGACCAGATGGACGGTGAACTCAATCGCCGTCTTGCCCTGATGGCCGTTCTGTACTACCGTCGCCGCAGCAACCCCATGAGCCCCGGAGTCTCCCTGGCGGAAGTCGAAAAACGCCTGGGATTCCCAAGGGACTATCTCGACTTCACCACCTGGTACCTGGAGCGCAGAGGCTACATCACCAGGGCCGACAACTCAGACTTCACCATCACGGTCGATGGAGTTGATTTCGTAGAGACGCAACGTTGCCAGATACCCGTACTCAACAAGCTCCTGACCGCCACCGCTGGTCCTACTTCCAACGGCATCGATGGCGACATCGATCACTTGGATCACCAGCAAGCCCATAGCCTTACTGAACAGGCTGCCCAGGGAGAGCGCAGGGCACCATCCGAAGACCGCCGCGCCAACACGATTGATCGCCGCCTCGGCCTGCCCGATCCTCGCACCAATCCTGTTGAACGCCGTGTCCGGACCACAGACCGCCGAAGCAGCTCCAGCAGCCGCAGAGGCAACCTCACCAAAGATAAAACAGGCTCAGAACCCAATCCTGTCGATTAAAGGCTTTTGCACAAAGCAGAGGAATCCCTCCCTCGCGAATGCAGCGTTCAAGGGTCAGGAAGGCACGCCCTCGCAGACTTCGTGAATCGCCCCGCAGCACCATCCAGAATCCCTTCAGTTCCAGCCTCAAGCCGATTTCCCAAACAGCATCACTACATGCCCCTCACGCCGCTCAATGCTCAGTGACTTTGGCTCGCCGTTCGACTGTGTAAAGTAAGTCAGCCGTTTCAGCCAGGTCAGGTTCAACAGGCAGTCATTCGGCTTGCGATCCAGTTGCACAGAGATCGCATCCACCTTGTTCTCCATCACTCTCGCCCACATCTTCATCCAAGCAAGCCGCTTCGCGGCTACCGGAAATCCTGGCTGACTTCCGTAAACGTAATCGTCGTCACGACGCCCGCATAATGTCGTGTAAACCGCTCGCAAAACAGCGGCCACGCTGCCAGCGGAACCTCGCGACCCTCGGCGGCCCGCAGCGCACTCTTGGTGAAGACCCCTGCCCAGTTCTCGTCCAGCCCGTCGAATAACTCGCCGCCCTCAAACTTTAACTCAGATGACCCATGATCTTCATAACCCGCCACCCCGCGCTCACCCTGTCCCCACTCCATCTGCCGACGAATCGGCACATCCTTCTTCGGCATCGACCCGATGCCGGATACACGCCAGACCGACCTACCTCATTCCATAACCGGTCTTCTGTCTTCATAATCTTCTTCGCGCTGCTTTGTTTCATCCCGTCCTCCAAGGCAACTTCATCCCATAAGCTTGCTTCCGGCAAACATCTACATCCTGCTCACTTCACATCTATCCCCAAGTACGCAACCCATTCCACCTCAGCGCCCGTACCGTCCCATCCACTCCGTCTCACCCTTCACATGCCCTCGCATGGCATGCTCTAACTGCAGCTGATTCGCACCTGCCGGCAAGTCCAGCATCGTATCCAGCGCATAAAGCTTAAACACGTAACGATGGGTTTGCCCCATCGGTGGGCACGGCCCGCCGTACCCCATCCTGCCAAAACTGTTTCCTCCCTGCATCATGCCGCCCGGCAGCCTGCCCATCGGCGCTAGATGTTCCCATAACCCGCCCGAGTGCCCGGGGATATTCCAAACCAGCCAGTGATACCAGGTCCCACCCGGTGCATCCGGATCTTCCAACATCAACACCAGGCTCTTCGTTCCTTCCGGCGGCTCACTCCAGTTCAGCGCAGGAGACACATCCGCTCCGCCGCACGTGTACTTCAACGGAATCGAAGCTCCGTCACCGAACGCGTGCGTCGATATTCGAAAAGACATCGTCTTGTCCCACTCCATCACTTCTGCCCGCATAGTCTCCCCATCCATTGCGCAATTTCACCTGAGCAACGACGGCTCAAGACATGCACGGCAATCACACCCAAACCGCCAGGCATCAATTCGAAACGCCACCGGTTCATGATCATCTCCTGAAAAGGATGCGGGAGCGGGCAGAAGTATCAAGCACAACCTCTGCCACTATGTGTTCAGATGCCATCCCGCTGCATCGCGTTTACCCATTCAGCAAGCATTTCCCGTCGCAACCCAACCGTCGCTAGCCGCTGCCGACTTCAAGCCTTTTCCCGCAGTCAACCTAAGCCGCGTGACGATGCACCGTCCCGTGCGGACCCTCCCGATGCAGCACCTTTACACTCGTCGCCTGCGGACCCTTTTCTCCTTTGGCCTCCGTAAACGCCACCGTTGTCCCCGGCCTCAGGTGTCCAAACGAATCATTCAGTACGCTCTCCTTGTGGAAGTACACTTCCTTCCCGTCCCGAGTCACCAGGAATCCGTAGCCCTTATCGCCAAACACCTGTGTAATCCTTGCCGTCTGCGGCTTTTGCGTCCGCTTCGTGTCGCCACGCTGCTTTTGCGCAAAGTCCTGCAATTGCCGTCGCGCAGCCTGGAACGCCTCCCGCACTGCCCGTTCCAGAATCTGCCGCTCGCACCGAATTTCCATGCCCTTGCGGATCGACGCCTGCTTCGTATGCCGTGCTGTCCCACTAAGGCTCGGCTCGCTCTTCACCACAATTTCGCCGCCCGGAACCGTAATATCAACACGAACATTCCAAAGGTTGCCTTTCTGGCGGCCACCTTCCTGTTCTATCTTCACGCGGCAACTTATGATCCGCGGATGATAACGCTCCAGCTTCGCAGCCTCGGCTCGAATCAACTCTTCAACATCAGGAATCACCTCCGCACGGTGAAAAGTGATTTGGAGAGGAACCGGAATCGCATGAACAGTCTTTTCCATACCTTTCCTCCTACTCTTCTAGACATCATTGCCGTGCAAGAGGATGTATCGATGCCCGCAATTCATTCTCCCGCTCGTTTCTGCCTCACGATGTGAATTCCATCACCATCTCCTGTCACACCTCTTCCACCGCATTCAAACGCAACAACTTGCGCCCATCCGCGTTTTGCACAACCACGCACCTCAACTACCGCTCTGCAGCGTTTAACATCTACATGGATCACTCATGACGGACAAGAAATCTCTCTCCCCTGCCATCCTTGCCCACATCGCTCAAACCCTCAGAATTCCCCTCCGCGGCATCACCGCGGTCATTGAGCTCATCGACGACGGCGGCACCGTCCCCTTCATCGCGCGCTACCGCAAAGAAGCCACCGGCAACCTCGACGAGGTCCAGATCCTGGCCATCTCCGAGCAACTCGCCTACTTCCGCGACCTCGAAGACCGCCGCGCCACCGTCCTCGCATCCATCGCCGAGCAGGGTAAGCTCACCGACGAGCTCAAAGCCCGCATCGAATCCGTTCTTGAGAAAAACGAGCTCGAAGATCTCTATCTCCCATACAAGCCCAAGCGCCGTACCAAGGCCACCATCGCCCGCGAAAAAGGCCTTGAACCACTCGCCGCTTACCTATGGGCGCAGCAACCCGCAGAAGAATCTCTCAATGGCCTCGCTCCCAAATTCATCCATAAAGAGCTGGGCGTGTCCACCATCGATGAAGCCCTCGAAGGCGCACGCCACATCGTCGCCGAGTGGATCAGCGAAGACGCCGATCTACGCAAGATCCTCCGCCAGTTCGTCTTTGACGAAGGCGTCGTCGTCAGCCGCAAAGTCACCGACGCCGTCGATGAGCAGGAAAAATTCCACATGTACTACGAGTACCGCGAGCCGGCCAAAACCATCCCCTCGCATCGCATGCTCGCCATCCGGCGTGGCGAAGGCGAAAAGATCCTCTACTTCCTCATTGAAGTCGAACCCGAGCGCGCACTCACCCTCATGCGCCGCCACATCCTGCGCCAGCCCGGCGACTGGACACGCCAGCTCGAGCTCGCCATCGACGACGCATGGAAGCGTCTCCTCAACGCCTCCATCCAGGGCGAAATCCGTCTCGAACTCAAGCGCCGCTCCGATACTGAGGCCATCCAGGTCTTCCGCGACAATCTTTACAACATCCTCCTCGCGCCGCCCGCCGGTCCCATCTCCGTCCTCGGCATCGACCCCGGCCTGCGCACCGGCTGCAAGGTAGCCATCGTCGACGAAACCGGCAAAATGCTCGCCCACGACGTCCTCTACCTGCACACCTCCAAACATGGCACCGACGAGGCCACGGCAAAGCTCGAATTCCTCATCAAAAAGCACACCGTCCGCGCTATCGCCATCGGCAACGGAACCGCCTCGCGCGAAACAGACGCCTTCGTCCGCAACTTCCTTCGCGACAAAGGCATCGCCGACATCTTCTCCGTCACCGTCAGCGAAGCCGGGGCCAGCGTCTACTCCGCGTCAGAAGTCGCCCGTCAGGAATTCCCCGACCTCGACCTCACCGTGCGCGGAGCCATCTCCATCGCCCGCCGCCTGCAGGACCCGCTCTCCGAACTTGTCAAAGTTGATCCCAAATCCATCGGTGTCGGTCAATATCAACATGACATAGACCAGCGCCAGCTCGCCGAATCCCTCGAGCAGGTCGTCGAGAGTTGCGTCAACCGCGTCGGCGTCGACCTCAACACTGCCTCCTGGACCCTCCTGCGCCATGTCGCCGGAATCTCCGAACGCTCGGCCCTCAACATCGTCACCCACCGTAATCAGAACGGCAGCTTCCGCTCGCGCAAACAAGTGCTTGACGTTCCCGGCATCGGCCCCAAAACCTTCGAGCAGGCCGCAGGATTCCTCCGCATCCGCAACGGTGAGAATCCCCTTGACATGACCGCCGTCCACCCCGAGTCTTACTCCGTCGTCGAGCAGATCGCCACCCTGCTCAACACCTCTGTCGAAGACATCATCCGCCAGCCACAGTCACTCGATAAGATCGACCGCGCGCAACTCAACGCGGGCTCTTACACCGTCGACGACATCCTCGCCGAACTCCGCAAGCCCGGCCGCGATCCCCGCGACAAATTCGTCGCACCCTCCTTCGATGAAGGCGTCCACTCCCTCGAAGACGTTCAGCCCGGCATGACTCTCGAAGGCGTCGTAACCAATGTCACCAAGTTTGGCGCATTCGTCGACATCGGCGTCCACCAGGACGGCCTCGTCCACATCAGCGAACTCTCCAACCGCTACATCAAAGACCCTTCGGAAGCCGTCAAAACCGGTCAGATCGTCAAGGTCAAAGTCCTCACCGTGGACATCAAGGCAAAGCGCATCGGCCTCTCCATCAAGGCGCTCATGGCTTCCGCATCTCGCCCAAACGCAAATCCAGCCCCGCCCAGGCAGGCGTCTCCACTAGCCTCACCCAAAGACCAGCTCACCGCACTCTCCAACAAGTGGCGCACCCGAGCCTAGCTAACCCGCCAGGCTCGCACTATTCAAACCCATAACTGGAGAAGAAAAGCCCACTCACTCGACCAGCCGGCCCATCCGCATATCCTCGGCATCCATACCCTCGGTCCAGGCCCGCTCCACCACGTCCAAAGCCTCATCCGCGTCTCGCGCCACGCGAATCAGCTCAAAATTCTTCTGCTTCAAAAATCCCCGTTCCACCGCCGTCTTCAAAAACTCCACCAGGCCGTTGTAATAACCCAGCACATTCACCAGCACGCAGGGCTTCGTGTGAATTCGTAGCTGTGCCCATGTCAATATCTCGATAAACTCGTCGAGCGTCCCAAACCCGCCCGGCAGCGCCACAAAAGCATCCGACCGCTCCGCCATCAGCGCCTTCCGTTCGTGCATCGTCCGCACCACATGCAGCTCCGTCAACCGCGCATGCCCCAGCTCGCGCTCCATCAGCAACTCGGGAATCACGCCCACTACCTCGCCGCCCGCCTGCAGCGTTGCATCGGCCACCGCGCCCATCGTGCCCACCGTCGCGCCGCCGTAAACCAGTCCCAGCCCGCGAGCCGCAATCCCCCGGCCCATCACCCGCGCCTGCTCCATGTACTCCCACGAACCGCCCTCAGCGGACGCGCAAAAGACACAAACCCATTTCTTCATGCACCGCCAGTCTATCGTGCCCACTCAGCCCCGTTCCAAATCAGAGACAACCCGCCAAATCGCCGTATCTGCGTCACTCCCTGCCCTTTTACAATGAGGCGATGTCGCCCGCGCCCGCTGACCCAAAACGAAATCCTGCCGCCCCCTGGTATCACAGCGCATGGATCATCTTCGCCGTGGCATTCACCCTTCGCGCCGCGCTCATCTTCAACTTCCACCTCTACCGCTACGCCAGCCAGCCGCACTATCACTTCCAGTTCGGATGGGAGGAAGGCCGCGTCGCCAGCGCCGTCGCCTCAGGCCACGGCTTCTCCAATCCCTTCTATGGACAAACCGGCCCCACTGCCTGGGTCACCCCGCTCTATTCGTATCTCATGGCTGGCGTCTTCCGTGTTTTCGGTATCTACTCTGACACTTCCGCGCTCGTCATGCTGCTCCTCAATGCTCTCTTCGGCGCGCTCGTCATCTTCCCCATGCATTCCATCGCCGCGCGTTGCTTCAGCCGCAAGGTAGCCGTCGCGTCCATCTGGACATGGGCCGTCTGGCCCTTCGCCATGTACTACGTCGCCCAACCGCGAGACACATCCCTCACCGCGCTCCTCTTCACCTGCACCATCGCCCTCACCCTCCGTATCCGCGCCTCGCAAAGCCTGAATCTCAGCCCATGGATACTCCTCGGCCTGCTCTGGGGCGCACTCGCACTCAGTGACTCCACACTCCTGCTCGTCCTTCCGCCCAGTATCCTGTGGTTACTGGCTCCCAAATGGCGCACCCCGCAATTTCGTTTCGTATTCCTGCGCGCCACCCTCACCTGCCTGCTCGTCATCGCCTGCATGGCGCCCTGGATGATCCGCAACACCCTCGTCTTCCACACCTTCATCCCCATTCGCACGGATTTCGGCGCTGAGCTCTACCTCGGCAACGGTCCCGGCTCCAACGGCACCCTCATGATCTGGAAACATCCCTACGACTCGCCCCGGCAATACGCCCTCTACCGATCCATGGGAGAAGTCGCCTACTGCCACATGCGCGGACGCGAAGCCATGGCCTTCATCCGCAGCCATCCCGCCCACTTCTTCGCAGACACTTTCCGCCGCGTCTTCTACTTCTGGTTCGGACAACCCCATCCCCAACAATCCGACTTTCTGCTCTACCTCCCCACTATCAATCTCGCCTTCTTCAGCGTCTCCGGCCTGCTCGGTCTGCTCCTCGCGCTCCGCAACCGCTCCCCTGGAACCACACTCATCGCGCTCGCCTTCTTTTTCTTTCCGCTCACCTACTATGCCGTCGTCGTAAGCCAGCGCTTCCTCTTCCAGCTCACCCCACTCCTCTACATCCTCACCCTCTACCTCTGGACCTCCGCCGAAGAAGGCTACCGCGTCCGCATGCTCTCACCCAGATGGTGGCGCACCCGCTTCGCCTCACAAACATAATCCCTCTTTCCACCACCCCACCCGCACGTTGACAATGGCGGCATGCAACTCGGCGTCTTCACCCCGCTCCTTTCCGGCCTCACCCTCGAGCAAACCCTCGCCAAACTCCGCGCCCTCAACATCACCACCATCGAGCTAGGCACAGGCAATTATCCCGGCAACGCCCACTGCCCGCTCACCCTCCTCGACGACCCCGAAGCCCTCGCCGAATTCCAGCAAACCATCGCCAAGGCCGACGCCACCATCTGCGCGCTCAGTTGCCACGGCAACGCGCTCCATCCCAACCCCGCGCGCGCCGCAGCCGCACGCGAAGTCGCACGCAAAACCATCCTCCTCGCGGAAAAACTCAACGTCCCCACCGTCGTCGACTTCTCCGGCTGCCCCGGCGACTCGCCCACCGCCACTCATCCCAACTGGGTCACCTGCGCCTGGCCGCCCGACTATCAGGACCTCCTCGCATGGCAATGGGACTACGCCGTCGCCCCTTACTGGCGCGAGCACGCCCAGTTCGCTGCCGACCACGGCGTCCGCATCGCCATTGAAATGCACCCCGGCTTCGTCGTCTACTCGCCCGAAACTCTGCTCCGCCTCCGCGACATCACCGGCCCCGCCGTTGGCGCCAACCTCGACCCCAGCCATCTCTTCTGGCAGAACATCGACCCCATCGCCGCCGTCCGCATCCTCGGCGACGCCATCCACCACGTCCACGCCAAGGACACGCAACTCTACCCCGCCAACCTGCCCCGCACCGGCGTCCTCGACACCCAGCCGTATACCGCCGAGCGCACCCGCGGATGGCTCTTCCGCACTGTCGGCTACGGCCACGACGCCTCCTGGTGGAAGGAATTCCTTTCCACCCTCCGCCTCTGCAACTACAACGGCTCCATCTCCATCGAGCACGAAGACAGCCTGCTCTCCGCCGAAGAAGGCCTCACCAAAGCTGCTCTGTTCCTCAACGAAATCCTCCTCCGCGAACAGCCCGGCACCGCCTGGTGGGTGTAGATTGCAGATATCAAACACCGAAAGAATTCTAGAGCTTTACCAATCCGCGGCGCAGCGCACATTCACCACTCGCGTTAACCTGTAGAGTCATCCTCACCCAGCCCACCTGAACCGGGCGCTACAGGAGTAAGATTCGCCGATGCCCTTCACCCTCCACCAGATCGAAATCCCCGGCCTCGCCCAATACTCCTACGTCATCGCCTCCGAAGGCCGCGCCGTCATCATCGACCCCATCCGCGACTTCGACCGCTACACCGAATACCTCGCCGAGCACTCCCTCACTCTCACCCACATCCTCGAAACCCACATCCACGCCGACTTCGCCTCCGGAGCATCAGGCCTGGCCGCCGCCACCGGCGCAGAACTGGCCCTCAGCGCCTACGACCAGGGCGAACTCTACCAGTACGCAATGCCCCACCGCCCGCTCCACAACGGAGACCGCATCGACATCGGTCGCCTCACCATCGAAGCCCTCCACACCCCCGGCCACACCCCCGAACACCTGTCTTTTCTCCTCTACGACAACGACCACAGCACAACCACTCCCATCGCCATCTTCAGCGGAGACTTTCTCTTCCCAGGCTCCCTCGGCCGTCCCGATCTCCTCGGCGAAGACGCCAAAATCGGTCTCGCCCACCAGCTCTACAAGAGCCTCCACGAGCGAATCGCCCACCTGCCCGACCACCTCCGCATCTACCCCGGCCACGGCGCCGGCTCCTTCTGCGGAGCCTCCATCGGCGCGCAGGCCCACTCCACTCTCGGTCAGGAGCGCGCTACCACCGCTCTCTACCGCCTCAACGAAGAAGACTTCGTCCGCCACATCCTCGACTCCGTTCCTGCCATGCCCGCCTACTACCCGCGCATGAAGCAGCTCAACTCCGCCGGAGCACCCTCCGTCGCTACCCTCCCCGGCAACACCGCACTCACGCCCGAACAGGTCCACGACCTCGCTCAGAATCAAAACGCCATTCTCCTTGACCTCCGCCCGCCGGAAGACTTCGCCAACGCCCACATCCCTGGAGTCATCAGCATGGGAGCAGGACCCAGCCTCAGCCTATGGGCTGGCTGGCTTCTCGACGCTAAACTGCTCATCGTCCTTATCCACAACTCCGGTGACGACGAACCCTCCCGCCGCTCCCTCGTCCGTGTCGGCCTCGACAACATCGCCGGCTACCTCGCCGGAGGCATGCACGTCTGGACTGCAGCCAATCTCCCCACCGCCACCATCTCCCTCCTCAATCCCGCGCAAGTCCAGTCCGGTCTCGACTCCGCGAATCAACCCCTCTTGCTCGACGTCCGCAACCCCTCCGAGTGGAACGCCGGCCACATCCCCAACGCCCGCCACATCATGCTCGGCGACCTGCCCCACCAACTCGACACACTCCCGCAAGACGAACCCATCATTACCATCTGCCAGGGCGGATACCGCGCCAGCCTCGCCGCCAGCCTCCTCGCAAAAGCAGGCTTCCCCAACATCGGCACCCTCGAAGGCGGCATGAACGCCTGGTCCCTCCAACCAACCACCCGTTGAATCTGCACGCAATGAAAGCCTGATAAATCAATGATTTGTCATCCCGACCAGAGCGCCAAAGGCGCGTAGCGGAGGGACCTGCGGTTTATTTTTTTTTAGTTCAAGGAAAAATCTCCAACTTTTTACTTGCAAATCACAAGTAAAATGACTTATCTTTCTCCCGTGTCAAAGAAGTCCTCTGACCACCCGCGTTCCGGATGCCCGGTCAGCATCTCCCTCGATATCTTCGGAGATCGCTGGTCCCTGCTCATCGTGCGCGACCTCATGGTAAGAGGCTTCCGCCGTTTCAAAGACTTTCAGCAGAGTGGCGAAGGCATCGCCACCAACATCCTCGCGGATCGCCTGCGCAAACTCGAAGAATCAGGCATCCTCGCCACCGCACCCGACCCGGGAGACGCACGCCGTCGGCTCTACCGGCTCACCACCAAAGGCATCGATCTCGCCCCCGCCCTGCTTGAAATTCTGGTCTGGGGCGCAACACATGAACAAACCGGCGCACCCTGCGAAGTGATCTCACAAATGGCGAAAAATCGAGAAGCCGTCCTCGCAGAAGTCCGCCGCCGCTGGCAAAATGACGACCCCACGCCAATTCTCCCCTGGCTGGGCGGGCCCCCAAAATAGCAATCAGTACAACAAGTACTCGTATTGGTTACAAATTCACTTCGTTGGAGCCATCCATGTCCATCGCACAAACCATGCTCGCCGAATTCCAACCCCAGGCCGCCCTCACCCGCAAGTTCATCGAGCGTCTGCCCCAGGACAAGCTTACCTGGCAGCCCCATCCCCGCTCCTTTACCGCCGGTCAACTCGCCTTTCATCTCGCCGCCGTCCCCGGGGGAGTCATCCGCGCAGTACAAAACGACACCGCGCAGGCTCCCGATTTCAGTGTTCCTCAGCCCACAACGCGAGCAGAGATCATTGAGACTTTGGATGCCAGCGTCACTACGGTCAAGGAACTCCTGCCCAGGCTCGACGATGCATCGATGAACGCCACCTGGAGCCTCCTCGCAGGCGACCGGGTCCTGCTGGCCATCCCGCGCTATGATTTTCTCCGCGGCATCATGCTCAACCACTGGTATCAGCATCGTGGCCAGTTCGGCGTCTACCTGCGGCTGCTCGAAATTCCCGTGCCCGCCACCTGGGGACCAAGCGCCGATGAACCGCCGACCTTCATGCAACAAAATTAGTTCCACTTGTCGCGACCTCGAGTTCGCGACAGCACCTCCTACTGGAGACACGCATGTCCACTCTCGCAAACCACTCTCGTATCACCCCGTTCCTCTGGTTCAACAACAACGCTGAAGAAGCCGTCAACTTCTACACCAGCGTCTTCCCCAACTCCCGCATACTCCAATCCGTCCCTAATTTTCCTGACATTACACCCTCCCCTGCGAAAACCCTCACCATCGCATTCGAACTCGACGGCGTTCCCTTCACCGCCCTCAACGGCGGCCCGCATCACCAATTCACCCCCGCCGTCTCTTTCGCCGTCCACTGCGCCAACCAGCAGGAAATCGACCACTACTGGGCAGCGCTCACTGCCGACGGCGGCAGCGAAGTCGCTTGCGGCTGGCTCACGGACAAGTACGGCCTCTCCTGGCAGGTCGTCCCGGCCAACATCAGCGAGCTCGTCCGCAACCCCAAGGCCATGCAGGCCCTCATGCCCATGAAAAAAATTCACATCTCAACCCTGGAACAGGCAGCTCGCGATTAACGTAACTCTCAACCTGGCCTCGAACCTCAACTCACATCTCAAGGAGTTCATCATGGACACCTGCCCTCATCTCGGCTTTCCCGGCAACTGCGAAGAAGCCCTTCATTTCTATGAGCAAGTCCTCGGCGCAAAAGTCCTCTTCCTCAGCCGCTATCAGGACACACCCATGGCTGCTCATGTCCCGCCCGATTTCTCAGGCAAAGTCATCCACGCTACTTTCACCATCGGCGACTCCCGCCTCATGGCCTCCGATGCTCCACCAGATCGCTACAGCAAGCCCCACGGCATCGCCATCACCCTCGAAGCCAGCAGCGCCCAGGAAGGCGAAAAAGCCTTCCATGCTCTTACTGTCGGTGGAGAGGTCCACATGCCCTTCCAGAAAACCTACTGGTCACCCGGCTTCGGCATGGGCTGCGACCAATTCGGTATCCCCTGGATGGTCAACACCGCTCAGCCACAGTCATAAACCGCAGTTATCTTCACTGGGAGGAAATCCTTATGAGCAGCGTTCGTGTTCTCGTCGGCACACACAAAGGCGCATTCATCCTCACTTCCGATGGCAAGCGCAAAAACTGGAAAGTCAGCGGACCCTTCTTCGCCGGCTTTGACATTTACCACGTCAAAGGCTCGCCGGCAGACCCCAACCGCATCTACGCCTCGCAAACCAGCGGCTGGTTCGGCCAGATCCTCCAGCGCTCCAACGACGGCGGCCAAACCTGGGAACCAGTCGGCAACAAGTTCGCTTACGAAGGCGAAACCCACACCCACCAGTGGTACGACGGCACACCCCACCCCTGGGAATTCAAGCGTGTCTGGCACCTCGAGCCATCCCTCACCGACCCCGATACCGTTTACGCCGGCATTGAAGACGCAGCCATCTTCCGCACCATCGACGGTGGCCTCAACTGGGCCGAACTCCCCGGCCTGCGAGGCCACGGCACCGGACCCAGATGGCAACCCGGGGCGGGCGGCATGTGCCTCCACACCATCATCCTCGATCCCTCTGACCCCAACCGCATCTTCATCGCCATCTCCGCTGCCGGCGCCTTCCGCACCGACGACGGCGGCCTCACCTGGAAGCCCATCAACAAAGGCCTCCGCTCTCAATACATTCCCGATCCCAACGCCGAAGTCGGCCACTGCGTCCACCACATCGCCATGCATCCGCAGCGCCCCGGCGTGCTCTTCATGCAGAAACACTGGGATGTCATGCGCTCCAACGACGCCGGCGACAACTGGCATGAAGTCAGCGGCAATCTCCCCACCGACTTCGGCTTCGTCATTGACATCCACGCCCACGAGCCGGAAACCCTCTACGTAGTCCCCATCAAGAGCGATTCCGAGCACTACCCCATCGACGGTGCGCTCCAGGTCTACCGCAGCCGCTCCGGCGGCAATGAATGGGAAGCTCTCACAACTGGACTCCCGCAGCAAAACTGCTACGTCAACGTCCTCCGGGACGCTATGGCAGTAGACTCGCTCGACCAATGCGGCATCTATTTTGGTACCACTGGCGGTCAGGTCTATGCCTCGGCAGACGCCGGCGATAACTGGATGCCCATCGTCGAAAATCTGCCCGCCGTCCTTTCCGTGGAGGTCCAGACCCTCCCATGACTGCAGTATCCGAAATCCGCGTCGAACTCCCCCAGCACCTCCGCACCCTCGCGCAAACCGGCATTGAAGTCCAACTTGAAGTCGCCATGCCCATCACCATAGACGCCGTACTCGACGCCATCGAAGCGCGCTACCCCATGCTCCGCGGAACCATCCGCGACCACGTCACCCACAAACGCCGCGACTTCCTGCGCTTCTTCGCATGTCAGCAGGATCTCTCCCACGACCCCACCGACACACCGCTGCCTCAGGCCATTGTCTCCGGCGTCGAACCCCTCATCATCCTCGGAGCCATCGCCGGCGGCTGACTTCTCCTCTTTACAGAAATTCAAAAGCAGCACATCAGTGGCATCCGCAGCTCTCGCCCCGCATTGCCCGGCGCGCCTCCATCACAATCACCGGCACCGCCACCAGCGCCGCTGCCGAATCCACCCACGCCGCGTGCCACACCGCATTCACCGCCAGCCCCGCCAGCGTAATCGCCGCCAGGTAAGCGCATGTCGCCGATTGCACCGCATCGGCTGCCATCGCCAAATCCCCGTGCTTCCGTGCCAATCGCCGCTTCTGCCAGGCCAGCAGCGGCATCATCACCAGCGCCGCCGCCGTAATCGCCATTCCGGGCAAACTCGTCTCCGGCCTTACACCAGCAGCCATGGTCCCCACCGCAATCCCCGTCACCACCACCGCCAGCGCATACAGCAGCACGCCCGCCATCCGCGCCGCCCGAGCCTCGCTCAGCCCCCAGCGCGGAGCAAACTGCAGCAGCACCACCCCTGCCGAAAACAGTTCCACCAAGCTGTCCGCGCCAAACGCCAGCAGAACCGGACTACCCGCCCGCGCCGCGCTCCAAAGCGATACCCCGCACTCCACCACCATCCAGGCAACCGTAGTCCACTGCAGCCACAACGCCCACTTCCCGCGACTCGCGCCTTGCGGCGCATCACAGACCGTGCAGACGCAGCTGTGCTCGGTTACTTCCGCCATACCCTCATCCTACCCCTACGGCTTCCGCCTCCCCAAAACCCACCCGCAAACTCCGATTCACAAATTTGTAACCCCACAAGTCACTTTTCTTGCTTACACTGATCGGCATGGAACGTGCTCCACTGCAAGTCGAAGTCTCCGCCGCCAAACCCGGCGCGCGCATCCTCAAACTCAAGGGACCCCTTGTCCTTGGCAACTTCTTCCAGTTCCAGGCCGAACTACGAAAGGAAGAAACCCAGCTCACCGTCATCGACCTCGCCGAAGTCCCCTACATGGACTCCACCGGCATGGGTGAACTCGTCAACTACTACGTCCACTGCCAGCGCATCGGTAGCAGAATCGCCATCATCGGCACCAACGACCGGATCATGGACCTCTTCAAAATCACCCGAGTCGACACCATACTTCCCTTCGTGCCCACCCTCGAAGAAGCCCTCAACTAGGGATAAAACCCACCCTGCGTTCCCCAACGCAGCCCATCACCAGCCAACACGAATTGCGTCGTACCTGAACCAAGCCATCCTGCACAAACCGAAGGCATAGCTCCCGCCAAACGAAACCAATCCCCCATAAGCCAGGCAACAAGCCCCAAAAAGAATGGCGCGCAAAGCGGAGTACTTGCCCCACAGCCTGCCTTGAGCGAGCTGCAAGCGAGTCGAACAGGCCCAAGAAGGGGGCATGGGAATCGCGTGCAAAACACGCGACCAGCTTAAGACATTCGTCAAGCCAATCAAATCAACAGCATCCCCACATAACAAGAGGCATGGACCCATCGCTAAAGAGCTAGTCTGTCCTATAAAATCAGCAACTTATCCACAAAAAACAACGGGGATCTCCAGGAGCTTCCAAAACACCCCCCATCGAATTGCGCGTAACAGACTGGAAACAAGCAAAAGCATGGCTCCCGGACCAAAGGCACAAGAGCCTGAACAGCTAGCCCCCAGGTGCCCCACCCCTGCGCAGCGAAGCGGAGTTAGGGTAGATCATTTGCGCCGGAGGCGCGTTCGCCCGCGCGGCCAGCACTCCGCTTAGCCGCCTTCACCCGGTTGATCTCCTCCATCCGCTCCCGCAGCAGCCTCTCCCGGCCCTCCCCGGTAGGCTGGTAATACCGCCTACCCTTCAAGCTCGCAGGCAGGCACTCCATGTCCGCCACGCGGCCCTCCTCGTCATGGGCATACTGGTAGCCCTTGCCGTAGTCCAGCTCCCGCATCAGCTTAGTCGGCGCATTCCGCAAATGTAGCGGAACCGGCTCCGCCCGCGTCGCCTCAATGTCCGCCCGAATCGCCCCATAGGCCGTATAAACCGCATTCGACTTCGGAGCCAGAGCCAGATAAACCACCGCCTGCGCCAGCGCCAGGTCGCCCTCCGGCATGCCCAGAAAATCCACCGCATCCCGCGCCGAAAGCGTCAGATTCAGCGCCTCAGGAGCCGCCAGCCCAATATCCTCCACCGCCATCCGCACCACGCGCCGAGCCACATACATCCGGTCCTCGCCCGCCTCCAGCATCCGCCCCAGCCAGTACAGCGCCGCATCCGGATCGCTGTTCCGCACCGACTTGTGCAGCGCCGAAATCAGGTTGTAATGCTCCTCGCCACCCTTGTCATACAGCAAAACCCGCTGCTGCAGCGCCTCTGCCGCCAGCTCCCGCGTTACCCGGGCCTCATCCCGGCCCGCAGCCAGCTTCGCCGCCACCTCCAGCGCATTCAGAGCATTGCGCGCATCGCCGGAGGAATAGCTCGCAATCAGCGCCAGCGCCGCCTCGTCAAAGGCCACGCCCATCGCGCCCAGCCCGCGCTCGGTGTCCGCCGCCGCCCGGCCCAGCAGCGCCACCAGGTCCGCATCGGTCAGCGCCTGCAGCGTATAAACCCGGCACCGCGAAAGCAGCGCCGCATTGATCTCAAACGACGGATTCTCCGTAGTCGCCCCAATCAGCCGAATCGTCCCCCGCTCCACATATGGCAAAAAAGCATCCTGCTGCGCCCGGTTAAAGCGGTGAATCTCGTCCACAAACAGGATCGTCCGCGACCCATAAGCCGCCGCCTTCTCGGCATCGGCCATCACCTGCTTGATCTCCTTAATCCCCGAAAGCACCGCCGAGAACTCAATAAAGCTCGCCTGCGTAGCCTCCGCAATAATCTTCGCCAGGGTAGTCTTCCCCACCCCCGGAGGCCCCCAGAAGATCATCGAAGCAGCATCGTCCTTCTCAATCTGCACCCGCAGCGGACGCCCCGGTCCCAGCAAATGCTGCTGCCCTTGGTACTCGTCCAGCGTCCGAGGCCGCATTCGCTCCGCCAGCGGACGCCCAGCAGCACCCTCGCGCCCATCTTCCTGCGCACCCATCCCCATAAACAGATTCATCGCCCCGCTCCCGCCCGCTGCCGCGCCGCCTCGTACAACAGAATGCTCCCCGCAATCCCCGCATTCAATGACTCCACCGGCCCCGGGCACCGAATCGCCACCCGCGCATCCGCCGCCGCCAGCACCTCAGCCGGCACGCCCGCGCCCTCATTGCCAATCCCAACTGCCACCGGACCCTCCAACCCCGCCGCACCCAACGCCACATCTCCATCCGCCGCGGTAGCCAGCAGCCTCACACCCCGCTTCCGCAGCTCCAACGTCATCTCCTCCAAACCCAAAGAAACCACAGGCAGCCGAAACACCGACCCCGCCGAAGCCCGCACCGCCTTCGCATTCCACACGTTCACCGTCCCCGGCAGCAGGACCGCGCCACTCGCTCCAAACGCCTCCGCAGACCGAATCAGCGTCCCCACATTCCCAGGATCCTGCAACCCAGCCAGAACCAGCACCAGCGCCGCACCCCGCTCCGGAAAAATCTCCTCCAACCCAAATCGCGGAACCCCTACCAGCGCCGCCACGCCCTGCGGAGACTCCGTCTCCACCGCGCTCGCAAACACATCCGTCGGAAGCTCCAGAACCTCGCCAGCCTCCACCGCAACCCGCTCCAGCACAGCCTCGCTGCCGCTGCGGACAAACACCGTCTTCACCGCAAGCCCGCTCCGCACCGCCTCGCCCAGCAGCAACTCACCCTCAATTGCCACCAGCCCGCGTTCCCCGCGTCCCGGCTGCGCAAACGCCCTCCGCAATTCCTTCACTCGGGCATTGTGACGGCTCTGTACAATACGGGCAGTGCGTGCTCGCTCGGTTGCATTCGGCATGCGTGGATTTTACGCTCCCCGCCTCCAGTGCTCCCGCGGATACTGCTCAACCTCGCTGTCCTGAACTGGGAGAAGCCTTGTACGCAGAGATGCTGCGCATCCACCCGGACGAACCGGAGTCGGATCTCATTCAATCCGTCGTTTCCTGCCTCCAGGCCGGCAAAGTGGTCGGCATGCCTACAGACACCTACTACGGCCTCGCCGTCGACCCCGTAAACCTTCGGGCCGTCGAAAAAATCTACGAAATCAAATCCCGCCAGAGGCACAAACCCCTCTCGCTGCTCATCGCAGACTCGGAACAGGCCTACGAAATCGCCCGCGAACTCGATGTCCACTTCGACCGCCTCGTCGAACGCTTCTGGCCAGGCCCGCTCACCATCATCGTCAAAGCCGGCTCCCGCCTGCCCCTGCGCAGCACCGCCAATACCGGCAACGTCGCCCTGCGCGTTCCTGACTCCGCAATCCCCCGCGCCATTGTCCGCGCTCTAGGACTCCCCATCACCGCAACTTCCGCTAATTTACAAAACGCCGCGGAGTGCACCTACGCCGCCTGCGTTCGCGACCAGATCGGCGACCGCATCCCCCTCATCGTCGATGGCGGTCCCACTCCACGCAGCCTGCCCACCACCATCGTCGACCTCTCCGCCGGCGCGGGCCAGTGGCATATCCTGCGCGAAGGAGCCATCCCCACGCACGCCATAGCCCTCGCGCTGCAGCCATGACAGCAGGCCTGGGCCAGCCTTCCGGCACACGCGCCCGTCGCGGCCTGCCTCGCCGAATCCTCAGCCTCTCACTGGCTGCCATCTTTGTCGCCGGCATTCTGTGGGTCGCACACATCGATCTCCAAATCCGCTACTACGCCCGCCACGATCAGGCCCGCAGCGCCGATGCCATCGCCGTCTTTGGCGCTGCCGAATACGACGGCCGCCCATCCCCCGTCCTCCGCGACCGTCTCCGCCACGCCCTCGCGCTTTACCGTCAGGGACTCGCCCCGCTTCTCATCACACTCGGCGGAAAAGAAGCCGGCGACATCTACTCCGAAGGCGGTGTAGGCCGCAGTTATTTCATCGCGCACGGCGTCCCCGAGGCTCACATCATCGCCGAAACCCACAGCGACAACACCGAGCAGTCTGTTGCAGCTCTTTCGCGTATCGCCATCAAAAACAACCTCAGTACCATCGATGTCGTCAGCGACGGAACCCATCTCTTTCGCATCCACGAGCTATGCAAGGCATATGGCCTGCATGTATACACGTCTCCGCGCCCGCTTGGCAGGCCCATCCCCGAGTCCGACCACTTCCGCCGCGTAGCCCACGAAATCGCCAGCTACACCGCCTGGCGCCTGCATCTGCACTAGGGAATGTATG
>JAKATU010000052.1 GCA_021818585.1 Acidobacteriota bacterium
AGCACCACCGACCTCTTCGACCACTACATGCAGACCCGCGGCAACATCCCCAACATGTTCCGCACCATCGCCCTGCGGCCTGAAATCTTCGAAACCATGATCGCCCACTTCCAGGCCATCCTGAACACCGGCACCCTCCCTATCAAGCTCAAGGAACTCGTCATCGTCCGCACCTCGCAGCTCAACGAATGCCGCTACTGCCTCGGCTCCCACACCCAGATCTGCCGCAAGCTCGGCTGGTCCGACGATCAGATCGAAAACCTCGCCGACTACGCCAATCGCGACGACTTCACCCCGGCCGAAAAAACAGCCCTGCACCTCGCCGAAGAGGTCACCCTCAACTCCAACGGCATCTCAGATGCCTTCTTCGCCGAGGTCCGCAGCCATTACTCCGACGGCGAAGTCGTCGAACTCCTCTCCGCCATCGGACTCTTCAACTACTTCAACCGCGTCAACAACGCACTCCAGCTCGAGCCCACCAAACCCGGCGAAGGCGCGGAATAACTCCGCGCCCGCCACACCTCAATACAGCACCAGCGCCACCCGAAACATCGTGAACCCCGGCTGAGGCCGTTCCGGCGCACACGCCCCCACGCTCGCCCGCCGATAATGCCCGCGCCGCAGCGCCTCCACCACCTGCTCCGGCAACTGGTTCAAATTCGACGTCTCAAACCGGATCACCAGCCGTACGCCCGGCCCGCCCGGCGTTCCCCGCTGCGACCGACAAGCCTCCTCAGCTGGCGCGCGCGGCCCATCCGGATCAATCCCCTGCTGCCGCAGCAACTCGCCCACGCGTTGCTCCACCTGCTCCGGGCCGCGCGCCATAATCACGTGCGCAAAATCCTGCACCACGTACAACCGCCCGTAGTGCCATACCGCCACAATCCCCACATCCGTCAGCCCACCGTCCAGAATGTTCCTCCGGTGATCCGGCGAGTGCATCCAGCCCACCTCCACGGACTCCGGACTGAACCCCGCCGCCAGGTTCTCCGCCACCTCACTGTAATGCACACCCGCCTGCCGCGCCCGCTCCGTCAGCGGAGCTTCGCCAGGGTACTGGTGCTCAAGCTCCCGCGCCCGCAGCATCCACTCCATGTGCGCCGCAGCAGACCGCTCCAGTCCCGCATCCCACCGCAGCGGAGCCAGCCCATGCCGCATCCGGTCCTGGTTCGTCAGCCTGAAAATCGCTCGCGCCGCATCCTCCTGCCGTCCGCCATACGCCTGCGCCATCACCGGAGCAGCCGCCATCAGCCCGCCGCAAATCAACGCCGCCATCCACAATATCCGCTTCCGTATCCGAACCATCCTCTGCAATCCCTTTCCATCAAACTCTGCCCCAACCGGCACGCAGAGCTTTATCATCAGATCTTGAATCTATCTTCCCATTGGACACGCTTTCGAAAACAACCACTCGCCTATATTGGAGCAGCGCTCGTGGTCGTGTTTCTTGTTTCTGCCATCTTCGCGCCCTGGCTCGCGCCTTACAACCCTGACCACATCCATCTCCTCGACCGCCTCGCCGGCCCCAGTCCGCAACACTGGTTCGGCACAGACGAGTTGGGCCGCGACATCCTCTCGCGCATCATCTACGGCTCGCGCATCTCCCTTGAAGTCGCCACCTCCGTCGTCACCCTGTCGCTTTTAATAGGGCTCATCTTCGGCGGCATCGCCGGCTTTTACGGCGGAATCCTCGACACCATCATCAATATGTTCGCCATGAACGCCTTCATGGCCATGCCCGGCATCCTGCTCGCCATCGCCTTCGTAGCCTTCCTCGGCCCAGGCCTGCTCAACCTCATCCTGGCTCTATCCATCGGGGGATGGGTCGGCTACGCCCGTCTCGTCCGCGCCCAGGTCCTCGCGGCACGTGAACGCGAATTCGTCGAAGCCGCGCGCGCCCTCGGCGCAGGCGACCTCCGCATCTTCCTTCGCCACATCCTGCCCAACATCATCCAGCCCATCGTCGTGCAGGCCGCGATCGGCATGGCCGGAGCCGTCCTCGCCGAAGCCACTCTCAGCTTCCTCGGCCTCGGCGTGCCACCCCCCACGCCAAGCTGGGGCTCTATGCTCAACGACGCCCGCGCCCACCTCTTCGACGCGCCCCACACCGTAGTCTTCCCCGCCATCGCTGTCATGTGCTGCGTCCTGTCGTTCAACTTCCTCGGCGACGCCCTCCGCGACTACCTCGACCCAAGAACCCGCCTGACCATTGGCCTCTAAAACAGCAACCGGGTGGCCCGTTCAAGCCTTCAGTTGGCTTGAGTGGGTACAAACATCGCCTCAAGTGGGACCGTATCGGCGCGTAGCGCCGACCCCAGACAATCCAGGAGAAGAACACAGTTCCATAGATGGTGTTTTCGAGCGAAGCAA
Source organism: Acidobacteriota bacterium (assembly GCA_021818585.1). GTDB lineage: Bacteria > Acidobacteriota > Terriglobia > Terriglobales > Acidobacteriaceae > Acidobacterium. Next base: position 2,371 of record JAKATU010000052.1, read on the forward strand.
AGCGCACAGCGCTCTGCGAAGTCGAGAGATCCTCGGTTCCGCCCCAACCCGCGCCGCCAGCCGCCACCACAGCTAAAAGTTAAGCGCTAGCAGCTAAAAGCTGCCTACCCCGCCCCCCACAAAATGTACGATTTCCACCTTGTCACCATCGGCAATCCGCGTCTCACCCCACGCCGCCCGCGAAACAATCTCCCCGTTCCGCTCCAGCGCCACACGATCGCCCTTCAATTGCAAAACCGCGAGTAGGTCGCTCACGGTAGAGGTCTCACTCAGCTCAGCAAACTCCCGCTGCTGGCCGTTAATTACCAGTTCCATGCCTTGAATCTATCAGCTTCGCGCAAACCATACGCCCAGCAGACATAGGCACAACGTAACTGCACTACTTCCGGCAAGTATTTCCATATTTCACCTCAGCCAGTGCCACAACATCAACCCGCTAAGACCGATCACACCCATCGCCACATAAAGACCCAGCACAAACACAAATCCGCGCATCGCGCCCAGGCTGTCATGCGCCATAAAGTGATCACGGCCAGCCGCTAACGACTCCGCATACTCGCGTTCCAAATCCGAAAAATCCGCCGCCGAAGCCCCCACGAATCCACCGGAAGAAAGCTGCGACGGCGTCCCAGAATACCCCTCGGAGGCTTCCACGCTCTGCATCGGGCGCAATACGACATTCGCCGACTGCTTCCCGAATATCCCGGGCGACACCCCATCACCCTGTCCCGGCAGATGCGATCCAATCGCCATGAAGAAATCCTCTTGTCGCACTTATCGGAGGAACGGAGGAAAACTTTAAGGGAAAGTAGCGGAAATCGTAAAAATCTCCACCTCCCATCCGCACCAGAGCACCACACAAACATCACCAGATCGCTCAACCTGCAACCCAGCCACACCAATCCCGGCACTCAACCTTTAACCACTACTTCAAGTTCAGCTCGTCAAACACCCGCTTCCACTGCCTCTGGTTCTTTCGATAACTCCGCTTCAAATCCTCCAGAATCCGCTCGAAATCTCCATGCCCCCGCAGCCGGTTCCATGCCGGATTCCGCGAAAACCACGGATAATTCTCATTCCCCAGATAGATCGCACGCCTGAGCCAGTGCAGCGCCTCGCTCTCATCCCCATCCACCGCAAAATAGGTCGCCAGCCGGTACGCCATCTCGCTGTCCGCCTCGGCCGCCGCCATCGACTCCTCGGCAATCAGCGCGGCGCCCCGCTCCCGCTGCCCCATCTGCACGTAACACATCGCCAGCGTCGGATAAATGATCCTCAGACTCGTATCGTCCTTCAGCACCGCTTCCATAATCGCGATGGCCTCGTCCAGCCGCCCCTGCCGCATCCGCTGGTACCCGAGCGAGGTACGCAACAACGGATGCCGAGGCTCCAGCGCCAGCCCTTTTTCCAGCTCACCCTCGGCCAGGTCCAGCATGTTCTGGTAGTGGTACACCCGCGCGCGGTGGTTATAAATCATCGGCGCGCTCGAAGGATTCAACCGCAGCGCCTCCCCAAACTGCCCCAGCGCCGCCTCGTAAACGCCGTCCAGCCGCAGCATCGTCCCGGCCAGCACATGCACATTCCATGCCTTCGACGCACTGCCCAGCAGCATCTCAATCCCGTGCCGCGCGCTCTCTTTCTCGCCCCGCGCCAGCAGCATGTAAACGCGATATAAATTCGCCTCCACCGATCCCGGATCGATCTCCAGCGCCTTGTCAAACGACCTCCGCGCCGCCATCACGTGCATGTGCCCGCCCAGCCCGTGCCGCGTGTACTGCACATGCGTTACGCCCAGCCCGCTCCATCCGGCCGCAAACTGCGGCTCACGCTCCGTCACCTGTTCAAACATCTCCCGCGCCCGGTCAAGGTCCGCGCGGCTGCCCGTCCGCAGCATGAACGACGAAAGCATCGCGCTCGCCTGCAGATACAACTCGGACACGCCCTCACCCAGCGCCTCGGACCGCATCGTCAGCCGCTCATTCCGCGCCGTGAGCTGCCCCGTTCCCTGCAGCGACGCAAATACCTCGTCGCAGATCTCCATCTGCACCGCAATCAGATCAAACGAGCCCACGCTGATCGAACCGCCGCCTTTCACGCTTTCGCGCGCTACTTCCAGCAGTTGCCAGTTCAGGTCAAAGCCCTTGTCCGAGCGCAAAAAGCTTCCCGTCAGCACGTAGTCCACAATCAGCTGGTGTCCAATCGCCAGCGGATCCATCTGCGACTGCGGCACATGCATCAGCGCGCTCGACGGCCGCACTACCAGCGACGTCATCCGCGCCAGCCGCGCCCCAATCGCATCCGCCAGCGCAAATCCGTACAGCGGGGCAATATCCCCGCCGCCCAGATTCTGGAACGGCAACACCAGTATCGCCTGCGCCTTGTTCACATCCGATTCCGACTCGCGAAATCGCTCCGCCAGCAGAGACAGCAATCCCGCCGCACGCTTCTCCCGCTCCGGAATCGTCGGCATCAGGTTCGCCCCGGCATCGCCCGGAATCACGCCCGTCTCAAACTGCATCGTCTTCATGATCGTGCGTAGCGCCTCGCGCACATCCAGAGCGCTCGCATACCGCTCCGCCGGTGTCTTGTGCAGCAGCCGCATAATCACCGAGGCCAGCTCCTGCGGCGCCTCCGGGCAACACTCGCCCAGCGGCGTCGGGTCCAGAAACTGAATCGCGCGGATCGTCTGAAACTCATCCGTATTCGGCCGCGAAAACGGATGCCGCCCGCTTACCAGCTCATACAGAATCACGCCCAGCGCCCACAAATCGCTCCGCACGCTGCTCTGCCCCGTCACAAACTGCTCCGGAGCCATATACGCAATCGTCCCGCCACGAGCCGTGTAGGTCGCCGTCTCCGTGTTCTTCGCCGAGGGCTTCGCCGGATCGAAATCCGCTTCTTCCCGCGTCAGCCGCCTCGCCAGGCCAAAGTCCAGAATCTTCGCCAACCCTCCATCCGTCAGCATCACATTCGCCGGCTTCAAATCCCGGTGAAATATCCCCAGCGAATGGGCCGCATTCAGCCCGTCGGCAATCTGGATGCCCACGGAAAGCGCCAGCTGAACATTCGCCGGACCCTTCGCAATCAGCTTGTCCAGCGACTGCCCCGGAACATACTGCATCGCGATAAACGCCTCTTCCCCCTGCTCGCCCACCTCGTAAATGCCGCAGACATTCGGGTGCTCAATCGCCGAGGCCAGCTGGGCCTCGCGCAGCACCGTCTTCCGCATCTGCTCGGCATCCAGCAGCCCGCGCCGCAATACCTTCAACACCACCGGTCGCATCAGTAGCGAATCTTCCGCCAGATACACCACGCCGCTGCCGCCCGCGCCCAGCTTCCTCACCAGTTCGTACTGCTTGATCGTCCGCGTTTTCATCACCCCTCAGTCTAGCGTTTTCCGCATGAATTTCCCGTGTGTGAGCCTGTGGAACACCTCACCCCAACCACAATGTGTCCCATTCTGGACATACCTCCTCTGGGCATCCAATCCGCGGCCTCGTTATACTCACAACGACACATTCCAAGGCTTTCCGCGCTGATCGAGCACCTGCGCCGCCGAACGTCAAACGTTCTCATCGTTCACAGCGCACCAATTCCGCTCCCATGGAGGTCACTGCTTCTTATGAATTTCCAACTCACCCGTTTCCACCGACTCCTTTTGCCCGCCGCGCTTCTCACCGTTGCAGTCACCGCCGCCTCCGCACAGGACCTCGGCTCCACCGGCATCCTCTCCAGCCACGCCGCAAATCCCGGAATCCACCCCTCAACCAATGTCATCTACACCACCCAGACCACCCCGGCCTCCACAATCAACGTCCCCTACACCCTGCGACTGCCCAACATCCTCAGCAACAACGCCGTCCTCCAGCGCGGTCGCCCCATCCACATCTGGGGATGGAGCAGCCCCAACGAAAACATCACCGTCACCTTCCACAGCCAGACCGAGCAAACCACCGCCGACTCCCAGGGCAACTGGGAACTCTGGCTCGCACCCGAACCCGCCGGCGGTCCTTACACTCTCACCGTCACCGGCAGCAATAACGAGCCCCCCATAACACTCACCAACGTCCTCGTCGGCGACGTCTGGTTCGCCTCCGGCCAGTCCAACATGAAGGACCCGCTCAAGGGATTCAACAGCTTCTACATCATCAAAAACTCTGCCCAGGAGATCGACAACTCCAACCACCCCAACATCCACCTGCTCCTCATTCCCAACACCGCCTCTGACTCCCCGGCTAACAACATCGGCGCCACCTGGACCACCTGCGATCCCACCACATCGCCCATGTTCTCCGCTGTCGCCTACCTCTTCGCGCGCGACCTAGAAGCCCATCTCCACATACCCATCGGCATCATCGACTCGGCATGGGGCGGCACGCCCATCTCCTCATGGATGAGCAACTCCCTGCTCACCTCACACCCCGACTTCCAGCCCGTATTCACCAAATGGAAGGCCTATCAGGCATCCCTGCCGCAGGTCTCCGTCCTCGGCGGGCAGCAGTCCGCCAAACCAAAGAAGCACGGCTGGCAGCCCGATCCCCGCTCCTGGCACCCCTCCTGGCTCTGGAACGGCATGGTCGCACCCGTCACCCCCTACACCATCCGTGGATTTATCTGGTACCAGGGCGAAACCGACAGCTCTGATCGCTGGAATCCGCACCTCTACAAGCAGCTCTTCCCTGCCATGATCCAGGACTGGCGCGCCCACTGGCACGAAGGCAGGCTCCCCTTCCTCTATGTCCAGATCTCCAGCTTCGACGCACCCAAAGATCACTGGGGAGTTATCCGCAATGCCCAGCGCACCACCCTCGACCTCCGCGGAACCGGCATGGCCGTCAGCTCCGACGTCGGCGAGCCCCACAACATCCACCCCGCAGACAAGCAGACCGTTGCCCATCGCCTCGCCCTTACCGCCTATCACATCTCCTACGGCGAACAGATCGAAGACGAAGGTCCACTCTTCGAGCAGGTCATCCCTCAGGGCGCGCAACTGCGCATCTACTTCACCCACACAGCCCAGGGACTCGTCAGCAAAGGCGGCCCGCTCAAAGGCTTTGAGATCGAAGACGGCAGTGGCAAATGGCACTACGTCAATGCCGTCATCCAGGGCAACACCGTCGTCGTGGACACCACATCCTTCCCGCAAACCCCCGCCGTCCGCTACGCATGGGCCAACTACACCACCGCCAACCTCTACAACGGCGTAGGACTACCGGCTTCCACCTTCGAAGCCCAGATCCCGTAGCACCAACCCGCCATCCAAATGAGCAAAAGCCCTGCGTGCGGTCTCGCATGCAGGGCTCTTTGCCGGTGATCTGTTGAGTTTGACCTGAGGCACCCTCGAACTTCGGATGGGCCTCGGCGTGAATGTTCCTGTAACGCCAGGACTAGAGTCGAGAGCGGCTCTAAGCCTCAGTCACCTCACGTTGAGTCATACAACTGCCATCAGAATTTTTCATAAATCTGGATCAACCTCCTTTCCCGTGTGACTTCAAACTAAGCCCGCTCGCCACACAGGTCAAGGCCCCATCCCGCAACCAGCTTTGATCCCCGCAAACCCGCCGCACCAACTCGCTCATCGTCGGCAAATTCCCTCCACCCCTACCAGGCGTGAAAAAATCCATTTCGCTCGGCTATCTCCACATCCACCCCAAACAGATCCTTCAGCTTCCGCTTCGTCAGCAGATCCTTCTTGCTCCCATCAGCAAAAATCCTGCCCTCGCGCATCATCAGCACCCGCTCCACGCTCGGCAGAATATCCCCAATGTGATGTGTCACCAGCATCAGCCCCACCCCGCGCGCCGTCACCGCCTCCAGTGCCTCGCGCAGCTCCGCCTGCGCCGCCAGGTCCAGCGCATTCGAAGGCTCATCCAGCAGCAGCATCTCCGGTTCGTTCACCAGCGCCCGCGCAATCATCACCCGCCGCTGCTCCCCCGCGGACATCTGTCCCACCAGCTTGTCCGCCAGATAACCCGCATCCAGCAGCTTCATCGCATTCTCTGCGCGGTCATACATCTCCGGAGTCACCGTCAAATTCGGCCAAAGTGTCGAAGACCCCAGCAAACCCGAAACCACGGCATCTATCCCATTCGTCAGCGGAGTCCGTTCCCCCGGCAGATTCGCCTCCACCACGCCAAAGTGCTGCCGCAAATCCGCCACCACCCAGCGCTCCCATCCAAACAGCCGCATCCGCATCCCCGGCTCTATCAGCGGATAGCACTCCCGCGTCATCGTCTTGATCAGCGTCGACTTCCCGCACCCATTCGGCCCCAGGATCACCGTCTGCTCGCCCCGTCGAATCCGCAGCGACACATCCCGCAGCACCACCACCGAGCCGCGCGCCACGCTCACGTGCTCCATCTCCAGAAACCACTCCACACCCGCATCCACAGCCCGCATCTCGTCCGTCATCCTCATCCTTTCCGTCTCAGCCTAACCGAATCCCCTACACTCTGAAACAAAGCGGGTGTCCCATACTTTCTCATCGAGCTCCTCGATGAGAAAGTGTGGGACCATACCGTCCGAAGGCCGACCCAGCCTTCAATACCCCGTGCAAATGATCCATTGGCGTGCGTTGACTTGGCATCAAACCGGCCACCAGCACACAGGGAACAAACAAAGCCAAGAGCTAAGGGCTAAAAGCTAAGAGCGAAAAGCTCTCTTATCAGCGACAATATTTCTGAATGTCCAACACCGACCTGCTCCTATCCGCCGAAGCACTTCCCGCAGGCTTCCGCTTCGCCTGCGTCACCGCCGGGCTCAAGCCCAGCGGCAAGCCCGACTTCGCGCTCGCCATAGCCGATCAGCCCATCTCCGCCGCGGCCCTCTACACCGCCAACCGCGTCCAGGCCGCACCCCTCATCGTCGATCGCAAACACATCGAGCGCAGCGGATCCAAAATCCAGGTCGTCGCCATCAACTCCGGCAATGCCAACTGCTCCACCGGCGAAGCCGGCCTCCGCGCCGCCGAGCAGGTCTGCGCCGCCGCCGCGCAAACCTTCGGCTGCCACGACTACCAGGTCTTCCCATCCTCCACCGGCATCATCGGTGTCCCGCTCCCCGCGGAAAAACTCGTCGCAGCCATGCCCAACGCGGCATCAGAAGCCGCAGCCACACCGAAAGCATTCTCCAGCTTCGCGCGAGGCATCCTCACCACAGACACAAAACCCAAAGTCGCCACCGCCACCGTCCAAATCGACGGCCGCTCCATCCGCATCGCAGGAGCCTGCAAAGGCGCCGGCATGATCGGCCCGCAGCTCGTCCCCCACGCCACCATGCTCGGCTACATCTTCACCGATGCCGCCATCGACCCCACCGCGCTCGACAACTACCTACGCGCCGCCGTAGACAAAACCTTCAACTGCATCTCCATCGACGGCGACATGTCCACCAATGACACCGTCCTGCTCCTCGCCTCCGGAGCATCCGGCGTCTCCGTCCTCGCAGACAATCCCGGCTTCCAGATCGCTCTCGAAGCTGTCTGCCTCTCACTCGCCCGCCAGATCGTTCACGACGGAGAAGGCATCACCCATGTGATCGAACTCCAGATCAAAGGCGCGCCCACCAGAGCCGACGCCCTCACCGTCGCCAAAACCATCGCCACCTCGCCTCTCGTCAAAACCGCATGGGCCGGCAACGACCCCAACTGGGGACGTCTCATGGCCGCCATCGGATACTCCGGCGTCGCCATCGATCCCAGCCGCATCAACATCTGGTTCGGCCGCAATGAAATCTGCCGCGACGGCGGACGCTCGCCGCTCTACGACGAAGCCCGCGCACACGCCTACCTCCAGCAGCGGGAGTTCTCCGTCCGCATCGACCTCGGGCTCGGCTCCGGCTCCTGCACTTTCTTCACCACTGACCTCACCCATGAATACATCCACATCAACGCCGACTACTCCACATAATTTTCACTCACTGCACCAGGAGCGGTGCAATCTGCTCAACCCCGCTCCGTTCCTGCATTTCCGCTTTTTCGCCCCCACATATGCACAGGCATTTCCTCAAATCTGAGGAAAAACCTCCCAACTTTTCCTCTTGCAATCTCCGCACGCGCGTGTAACAGTCCTCCATTCTCCACAAACCCGCACACCTGCGCGCCTGTTCCATCGCCACCGCTCCTGCCTGCAATCGCCGCAATATCCCACCCCTGCGTCTGCGATAGAATTTAGAGTCACCCTTGGGCGCAATTCAAGCCCGCCGTTACGCCATGAAACATAACGCTCAAAGTGCGATGCAGAACCCCGCCGACGCCGTCGTTGCAGGCAAGCACGGCGAGCCACTCATCAGCGATGAGCGCCTTCTCCAACTGCACGCCGCGCTCCTGCGAGCTACCAACAGCAAGCCCGCAAAGGCAAAAGCCGAGGCAGCTCCAGCCATCAAGTTCCCCGCCGTTTACGCCTCGCTCCTCGCCGACCTCACCCCGCACGACCGCATCACCGCTGACATTCCCCTCCACCTCGCGCCCTTCACCGCAACCGCGCCCCTCGAACTCAACCCCGAAATCGCAACCGGCTTCGCCATTGGCCTCGCGCAAAATCAGCCCGGCTCGCTCGTCATCGCCTTCACCCGCGCAGGCCGCCTCGACGCAGACACCTTCCGCCAGACACTCCGCACAGCCGCCCGTCATAACGCTCCCATTCTCTACGTGCTGCTCCCCGCTCCATCCAACTTCGACTGGAGCGCCCGTGCCATCCGCGAAGACGTCCCCTGCATCCCCGTCGACACCCACGATGCCGTCGCCCTCTATCGCGTCGCGCAGGAAACCACATTCCGCGCCCGCAACCACGGCGGCCCCTCGCTCATCGACTGTAAGCAGGTACAACTCTCGCGCGGCGACTCCAACCCGGTCACCCGTATGGAAGCCCACCTCCGCCGGAAAGGTCTCATCGCTCCGGCGCTTCAGCACGCTTCCACAAAATCAACTTCAGCAACATCCAGGCTGGCCTGAGTGCTCGCCAATTACGATCAGACAGGATAACGATGACGACCAAAACGCCGATTCCCGTAATGAACGACTTCCAGCAGGAACTCTCCGAATGGATCGAAGCATTTGACGACATAGTCGTTGCCGAAGGCCCCGAGCAGGGCGGCCAAATCCTCGACGCGCTCCGTCAGCGCGCCCGCGAAGCCGGCATCGCCGGGCCCAGCCAGCTCACCACGCCCTACCTCAACACCATTCCCCGGCACGAAGAAATCCCGTACCCCGGCAATCGCGAGCTCGAAAAGCGCATCGAAGCCCTCATCCGCTGGAACGCCATGGCCATGGTCCACGGTCAGAACAAAAAGGATGACGGCATCGGCGGTCACATCGCCACTTACTCCTCGCTCTGCACCCTTCTCGAGGTCGGCCTTAATCACTTCTTCCACGCCAGCTACGGCGAGCAGCCAGGCGACTTCATCTACTTCCAGGGCCACGCCTCGCCCGGCGTTTACGCCCGCGCTTTCCTTGAGGGTCGCCTCACCGAGCAGCACCTCAGCAACTTCCGCCACGAGCTTCGCGAGCACCCGGGCCTGTCGTCCTATCCGCACCCCTGGCTCATGCCCGACTTCTGGCGTTTCCCCACTGTCTCCATGGGCATCGGCCCGCTCAACGCCATCTATCAGGCCCGCTTCATGCGCTACCTAGAGAATCGCGGCCTGATCGAGAAAACACCCCGCAAGGTCTGGGCCTTCATCGGCGACGGCGAAACCGACGAGGTCGATACCCTTGGCGCCATCTCACTCGCCTCCCGCGAAAAGCTCGACAACCTCATCTTCGTCGTCAACTGCAACCTCCAGCGCCTCGACGGCCCCGTTCGCGGCAACAAGCGCATCATCGATGAGCTCGAAGGCGTCTTTCACGGCGCAGGCTGGAACGTCATCAAGGTCATCTGGGGCTCGGACTGGGACAAGCTATTCGAAAAAGACCACACCGGCCTGCTTCTCAGGCGCATGGAAGAGTGCGTCGACGGCGACTTCCAGACCTATAAGGCCAAGGGCGGCGCTTATCTCCGCGAACACTTCTTCGGTAAGTACCCTGAGCTCCTCGAACTCGTAAAGGACTACACAGACGATCAACTCGCAGACCTCCACCGCGGCGGTCACGATCCCCTCAAGATCTACAACGCTTACAAGCGCGCCCTCGATCACAAGGGCGGACCCACCGTCATCCTCGCCAAAACCGTCAAAGGCTACGGCATCGGAACCACCCAGGCCCGCAACGCCGCTCACCAGGAAAAGAAGCTCACTGACGAGGCCCTCGCCGGTTTCGTCAAGCGCTTCAATATTCCCGTGCCGGAAAAGCTCGCTCACAACGGCAAGCCATTTCACCCCGGCGCAGACAGCCCCGAGATCACCTACCTTCGCGAACACCGCGAAGCCCTCGGCGGGTTCATGCCATCGCGCAACGTCCCCAAATTCGAGTTCCAGGCTCCCGCGCTCGACTACTACGCCGAGTGGACAGGCGGCTCACGTGGCCGCGAAGTCTCCACCACCATGGGCTTCGTCAGCATCCTCCGCCACCTGCTCAAGGATCCTACCATCGGCAAGCTCGTAGTCCCCATTGTTCCGGACGAAGGCCGTACCTTCGGCCTCGAATCGGCCATTCGGCAGGTAGGCATCTACGCCCCGGAAGGCCAGAAGTACACCCCCCACGATCAGGACATGCTTCTCTACTACCGTGAGGAAAAGGACGGCCAGATCCTCGAGGAAGGCATTACCGAGGCCGGCTCCATGGCATCCTTCACCGCCGCCGGAACCGCATACTCCAACTACGGCGTGCCCACCATTCCCTTCTACATGTATTACTCCATGTTCGGCTTCCAGCGCGTCGGAGACATGATCTGGGCCTTCGGCGACTCGCGCGGCAAGGGCTTTCTCATGGCCGGAACCGCCGGACGCACCACCATGCTCGGCGAAGGCCTCCAGCACCAGGACGGACACAGCCACGTGCTCTCCAGCACCGTCCCCAACTGCGTCAGCTACGATCCAGCCTTCGTCTACGAGCTCACCGTCATCCTCCAGGATGGTCTACGCCGCATGTATCAGGAAAACGAGCAGGTCTTCTACTACATCACCATGTACAACGAAGACTACGCCATGCCCGCCATGCCCGAAGGCGTCACCGAAGGCATCCTCCGCGGCATCTACAAGACCTCACCCGCCGCTAAGGGCAAGCCCGTCGCTCACCTCTTCGGCAGCGGCCCCATCCTTCTCGAAGCCCTTCGCGCACAGCAAATCCTCGCGGATCAATATGGCATACAGACCGACGTATGGAGCGTCACCAGCTACACCGAGCTCCGCCGCGACGCGCTCTCCGTCGAACGCTGGAATCGCCTTCACCCAGCCGAGCCGGAAAAGAAACCCTACCTGCTCGAAGCCCTCAAGAACGCCAAGGGTCCCATCATCGCGGCGACCGACTACATGAAGGTCGTTCCCGATCAGCTCGCTCCCTGGCTCCCCAACCGGCTCACCTCGCTCGGCACGGACGGCTTCGGCCGCAGCGACAACCGCGAACACCTGCGCCGCCACTTCGAGGTCAACGCCGAATCCATCGTCGCTGCCACGCTCTCCCGCCTGGTACGCGACGGCAAATTCGACGCAAAAAAAGCGCAGCAGGCCTTCACCGAACTCGGCATCGACACGGAAAAAGCCGACGCCGCGCACGCCTGATCTCCAACCTCAATCTAAAATGGCTGGCCGGGCCACCATGCCAGCCATTTCTTTCCTGGGCTAACTTCTCCATATCTTCATTTATTCCAGCTATTGTCACAGTCCGTCCGTTCCAATAGCCTGTTATCAATCCGGCACGCTGGCCACGCTCCACTACGCCGGAACCAATCCCCCGAGTACGTGTTCTATGAGGCCTGAGTGAGAGCTATTCTGCGCATCTTTGCCGTCGCCGCCGTCTGCGCGGTCCTCCCCGTCGCCCACGCCGCATCTGCCCGTTCCATCCCCGGGCCACAATCCCCTGATCTTCCATCCCACTACCTCACCAACACGGCAAGCTCCACCTACGTCCCCATGGACAGTTGGATCTACCCCGCCCTCGACCGCCTCCACGCCATGGGCTATCTCGACACCGCCTTCATGGGCATTCGCCCCTGGACACGCCTCCAGATTGCCTGGATGCTCGAGCAGGACGCTGCCAAAATCCAGTTCAATGCCAACAAAGATCCGCAGGCTTACGAAATCTACTACGCAGTCTGGAACAACGTCGAACCTACAATAGGCAATCCCACAACCTTCCTGCATCCCCGCACCGTTCTCGGCAGCGTCTACACCGACATTCGCGGCATCTCCGGCACTCCCCTGCGCGACAGCTACCACCTCGGCCAGACCATCATCAACGACTACGGCCGCCCCTACGCCGAAGGATTCAACAACTACACAGGCTTCAGCACCCGCACCCGTGCAGGACGCTTCTCCCTTTACTTCCGTGGCGAATTCCAGCACGCCCCCAGCACCACTGGCTACTCTCAGGCACTCGCACAGTATCTCTCCGAGCAAATCGACTACATCGCCCCCTACAATCCCAACATCCGCTACGACGATCTCCCCGCAGGACCCATCCCATCCTCCAACGACTTCCGCGTCATGGAAGCCAATCTCTCCTTCCACCTGCTTGGAAACGAAATCTCCTTCGGCAAAACCGACCATTGGCTCGGGCCCGACAAGGGCACCGTCATGTCATGGAGCAACAACGCGGAGAATATCTACTCCTTCCAGATCAACGACGTACAACCCTTCCGCATTCCCCTGCTCTCCCTGCTCACCGGCCCCTTCCGCTATGAGTTTTTCGTCGGGAGCCTAAAAGGCCACACCTATCCCAATGAGCCCTGGGTCCACATGGAAAAGCTCAGCTTCAAGCCCACCCGCAATCTTGAAATGGGCTTCGATCGAACCATCATATGGGGCGGCCTCGGCCACGAACCCATCACCCTCCACACCTTCCTGAAAAGCTTCTTCAGCTTCCAGAACGTCCCCGCCGCCGAGAAGAACTCCGTCAATGACCCCGGCGCACGCTTCTCCAGCTTCGACTTCAACTATCGCCTCCCATTCCTCCGCAATTGGGTCACCTTATACTGCGACTCGCTCGTCCACGACGACGTCAGCCCAGTCGACACACCCCGCCGCTCCAGCGTCGCTCCCGGCATCTACATCTCACACTTTCCCAGCCTGCCCAAACTAAGCCTGCGCGTCGAGGCCGTCTCCACGGACCCCGTCAGCAACCACGTCCAGCGCGGCCAGTTCATGGAATACGAAACCATCCAGAGACAGGGCACCACCAACAAGGGCAACACCTTCGGCAGTTGGATCGGACGCGAAAACAAAGGCGGACAGGCATGGCTCACCTGGCACTTCTCTCCCAAGGAAGAAGCCCAGTTCATTTACCGCCGCGACAAGGCCAGCAGCGCCTTTATCCCCCGCAGCACTGACCTTACATTCCAGAACGGCGGCACCACCCAGAACGACTTTACCTTCTCCATCACCCGCCGAGCCCTGCCAGACAAGAACCTCGAAGTACACGTCTGGGTCCAGTATGAAAACTACCTCATTCCCCTCCTCAATCCGCAAACACAAAGCGACACCACCGCCAACTTCCAGCTCACCTGGTACCCCCGCAAAAACAAAATCTTCTAAGAATCTGTCCATAAACTAAGCGAGTCTTTTGAGCAGCGTGTGTGTAAAGCTGATCCAGAGCATGGACTCTGCGGAAGTTGGGCAAAGTTCGTAGTCTTTGCTGAACCTCCGGGACCATCCCATCCAGGCGAAACTTCTCTCCACGATCCAGCGTTTGGGGAGGAC
>JAKATU010000051.1 GCA_021818585.1 Acidobacteriota bacterium
GCCTCCGCGATTTGAGCCTTTGACCATAGCTCGCAGGATTGCTCCGCCAGAGGAATATAGGAGCCGTCAGAGGAGCGGCGCGCTGCGCTGCGCGACTCGCAATAAAGCATCAATGCCAGCAGCCCATGGGACTCACCTTCGTCCGGCAGCAGTTCGACGAGGAGCCGACCCAGGAAGATCGCCTCCTGTGTGAGACCCCGGAGACTCGGTTCCGAGCCCGCCGGGTCATCCCATCCTGTGCCGTACGCAGCGTAGATGGCCTCCAGAACGGCAGCCAGTCGGCTGGGCATTTCAAAGCGCTCCGGCAACTCGAACCTGATTTTTGCCTGCCGGATTTTTGCCTTCGCCCTGCTCAGCCTCTGACCCATGGTGGAGGGCCGCACAAGGAAGGCTGATGCGATCCGCTCTGCGGTAAGACCGAGCACCGCCTGCAGCATGAGCGGTGTGTGGATGCTTTTGTCGATGGCCGGATGCGCGCATAGAAAGAGCATCTGCAGCCGTTCGTCGCGAAACGGACCATCGTCTGAGATTTCCACGAATTCAACGATGCCACTGCTCGCCGGGTCGAACTCTTCATACCGATGTGCGTGCCGCAAGGTGTCCTGTAGACGGCGCCGACCGACGACCAGAAGCCACGCTTCGGGGTTTCCAGGGATGCCCTTCTGGGGCCAGCCATCAAGCGCACTGCGGAGGGCCTCGGCCACAGCATCTTCAGCCGCAGCCAGGTCCCCGCATTGCGCCGTGAGAAACGCGACGAGCCGCCCCCAGGATTCGCGGGCGACTCGCTCGACAACAGAGTGAGTTTCCATCAGGCCGTGGCAGGCATCGTAGTGGGCAGATTTGGCCTAACCTCCACCAGGCCGCCTTCCTCGCAAGGATAGCGGGCTGCCCAGCTCAGGGCGGTATCGAGGTCGGGCACATCGATGACCACGAAGCCGCCAATCTGCTCCTTGGTGTCGGCAAAAGGTCCATCCTGCACCTGCCGCTTGCCCTCCTTCAGGCGCACGGTGGTAGCCGAAGATGGAGGCTGGAGCCCGGCACCGGTCACGAAGATACCGGCTTCACGAATCGCCTTCATGTAGGGAATGAACGCTCCATAGAACTCCTTTTGCTTCTCCGGGTCAGAGCGTGCTTCGAATTCTCCCGGGGTCAGACCGAACAGCAGTGTGTATTGCATCAGTTTTCTCCTTCTGCGAAGACCTTTGCGGCTCGCTAATCCTATGTCGCAAATGCCAGGGCGATTTCGACAGAGCATGCAATGATTCACGAAAACAGTCGCATGGATGACAGTATGTTGAGGCCAACCTCCCGGGCCTGCGGTACTGGCGATTCGGTACTTCAATCTCCTCCGGGTTTTCGATAAGCATATTATCGACGCACTCATTGAGGTATTGATTGCGTAACGTCGATGCCACGAATATGGTCAATCGCGTACTCAAGCTGTCGATCGCGCCCGGCCCGTCGATCTCGCCAGTCGAATTCAACAATCCGATCGGGAACGATAGGAGTGCCCTCCAGTATCGTTCCAGCCCATGTGTAATAGGCCCCGGTGGGCAGCGCCAGGCGAAAGTTCTTGCCGACTTTCACGGACGTCGCGGAGAGGAGCCGTCCGGCGGTCGTCTCACCAATGATCGTAGCCAGCTCGTTCTCGCGCGCAAACGCGACGATCATCTCGGCGGCGCTGGCAGTATGCCGGTTGACGAGCAGTACGACCCGTCCATGAAACGGCTTTTTGCCCAGCCCTTCAGTTTGAAGCACGATCGGCTTTTTGGCCAGCATTGCGGGCGCAAACTTCAATGCAAGCGGCCAGAGGGCCTTGGTGGACACAGGGATGCGGGAGAACCGGGGAAAGGTGAGCTTTTCCGAGTCAAGGTTCTTCGTGACGCGCCGCCTGTCCAAAGCAAAGCCTACTGGGATTTGTTCTGGAGTCAGCAGGCTCATGACGCGCAGCGCGCCAACGCCTCCTCCGGTGTTTCCACGGAGGTCGATCATCAAGCTTTCAACCGCGCCCAGCTCTTCAACGGCGCTGGAGATAGCATTTGCCACTTCGACGCCCACCATGCCGGGGAACATTGCAACCTTCAGATATCCAAGTCCGCTGTCCAAACGGCGGGCCTCAACCAGCGTCGGCTGAATGAAGTGGAGGTTCTTGCCCTTGGGACGCGCCACATCGACCAACACGGTGCCTCGCTGTTCGTCGTTGCCGACGATCTCAACGCTGGTCTGCTTGCCCATGACGAAGACGGGATGCTCAGGCGGGATGATCTCCCGGCCATAGACGCTGAGCAGGATATCGCCCGGCTCAATCCCGGCAATGCTCGCGGCCCCGCCGGAATGGACATCCTGAAATATCCAACGCTTTCCATAGGGCGTGTCATCGGCGAGATAAGTCGCGCTGAGCGCGGCGCGGCTGGACGCTCTGCGGGCGCTGCGGTGAAAGAAGCCGAGGTGCGACGTGTGCAACTCCATGAGTAGATCGCTCATGGCCTGCTCAAAGGCGTCTGCCGTTACGGCCCCTTCAATGAGCGGTCTGTGGCGCTCAACAGCCGCCCACCAGTCTTCGTTCAGCTTTTCCGGCGAATAGAAGCGTTTCTGCAGGGCTCTGAGCACATTGTCGAGAATGACATGTCCGTTCTTTGCGGAGAGTTGGATGGGCAACGTGGTCTTTAAGGCCGAATTCGTCGTCATTGATTGCTCCTGACCATGGTTTCCGTGCTCGACCTATTGAAGAGGCTGCCGCTCGGCTCGCCTACCAGCTCGAATCCGGCCCAGTAGTATGGCGGCGCGCCGGAGTGCAGCATATCGAGCTGTGCTCGCCGCAGCGACTCCGCCTTTCCTTCGTTATGGCCAAGGTGCTGGTAGAAGTCAATCATGAGCTGCGCGGTCGCTCGATCATCCACCTCAAAAAACGTGGGGCCGCCGCTCTGCGCCCCCGCTTCAATGAAGGCATTGACGATATTGGCCACTCCCTCTTCGCCTACGGGACCGACGCCGGTGTTGCAGGCCGACAGCGTAACCAGGCGGGCATCCAGAGGCAGTCGCCGAATTTCGCGTACCTGGAGAAGCCCGTCATCCACGGGTGGGTTCTCCGGCGCAAAGA
>JAKATU010000044.1 GCA_021818585.1 Acidobacteriota bacterium
CCTCCACTCTCTCAATGAAATCAACAGCATCCGCACAAAAACAACGGGGACACACCCATCGTTAGAGGGTTAACCTGTCCCATAAAATCAATCACTTCCCCACAAAAAAGTGGGGGGTAGTGAACGCTTTTTTCTGAGGGGTACGAACCGGACGAACACCAGACAATGGGGTGCCCCATCCAGGCTCCGCTTGGGTGGGACAGGAAAATGTCCGAACTGGAACGGCGCGCAAAGCGCGCGTACGCCCGTGCGGCCAGCACTTGGAACCTTGACCTATCTCATGGAATCAACAACATCCCCACAAAAAGGACCGGGGGTGTCCAGGTTTTTACAGGCTACGAACCCGGGACAGTGCGGCCCGCGCAGCTGGCGCCTGGGTGCTCCGTAGCCCTTCCTGAGTGAGCTACAGGCGAGTCGAACGATTGCTCAGGGAACGTGGGAATCGGCGCGCAGCGTCCACAGAGATAACCGGGCTCAAAGAGGGCATGACTCGTATAGATATGCGATTAAAATCGTATATAAAGTATAAATTCGCAGTATTACTCATCGCCGTGAAATATCTGATTCAAAGAGACTTGGCAGACTAACGTCTCATAATATCATGATTATATTGGGCTTAGCGGACAGTAACAATGCATTTCAAAATCGTAGGGTACAGAGCCCCGCAACCAGCCCGCTAAGTCGACAAGCCAAGCCCGCCATCCACGCTCAGAATCTGCCCTGTGATGAAGTGCGGCCCGGTCGCAAAAAACATCACGGCAGCCGCCACATCCTGGGGAGTGCCGTTCCGCTTCATCGGCGTCTTCTCCAGAAAGTGCTCATAACCGTCGCTCACTTCCCCGTTTACGATCATGCCCGGTGCCACGCAGTTCACGCTGATCTCCGGCGCAAAGGCCTTCGCCATCGTCTGCGTCAGCATGTGCAGCGCCGCCTTCGACGTGCAGTAGTGCGCATGCGTCGACCAGGGATGCAGCCCGCCCAGCGAGCCGATATTAACAATTCTTCCGCGCGTAGCCTTCAGGTGCGGATAAGCCGCTTTCGCCATCAGGAACGGCCCGCGCGTGTTCGTCTCAAACATCGCGTCCCACTGCTCCACCGTAATCCGGATGTGATCGGCGGTCTCAAATCGCCCGGCGTTGTTGATCAGCAGGTCGAGCTTGCCGAACCGCGCCGCAGCAGCCTCCACGGCAGTCTGCACCGAGGCTTCCGACCGAACATCGGCCGGGATGGCGACCGCATCGAAGCCCAGTGCCCGGAGTTCTTCCACGGTCCTGGCGGCATGCTCTTCCGACTCTCGAAAGGTGATCGCGACATTGGCCCCGGCTGCGGCCAGAGCAAGGGCAAGACTGCGCCCAATGCGGCGGGCAGCGCCAGTAATCAGCACTGCCTTCGATTCCATGGCTTTCATATCCACTCATTCTACCGGCAGAGTGACCCCATACCCATGGTGACAGGCAGCGGGAGCTTGTACAGCACCGAAGTTTCCAGCCTCGCAGCGATAGACCGCGACGACCACTCAGGATTTGATACGTCTAATGGGAGCACAACTCACCTCGAATGGGATAAAGTGACAATCGATGCTTCTCTTTCGCCGTGCCCTGCTAGCCCTGTGCTGCCTGCTATTGGCAGCTCCTGTCGCGTTTGGCGCTGATAGCTACCGCGTCATCCGCGTTTATCCGCACGACCCTGACGCCTTCATCCAGGGATTCTGCTTCTCCCACGGCCATCTTTACGAAAGCGACGGCCTCTACGGGCAATCGACCCTGCGTGAAGATGATCTGGCGACCGGACACCCCATCAAGGAAATTCATCTCCCCAGCAAGTACTTCGCGGAAGGCCTGACTTCGTGGGGCAATGAACTCATCCAACTCACATGGAGAGAGCACACTGGCTTCGTCTATGACCGCCGTACCTTCAAACTTCTGCGAACCTTCCACTACAACTACGAGGGCTGGGGACTTACGCAGGACGGGCATGACCTCATCGAGAGCGACGGCAGCGACAAGCTGCGCTATATCGACCCCGAGACCTTCAAAACCGTCCGTGTCCTGCACGTCACCTATCACGGCAAGCCGGTCACGCAGTTGAATGAGCTCGAATACATCAACGGCATGATCTACTCCAACGTGTGGATGACCAACCGGATCGCCATCATCTCGCCAGTGACCGGCGACGTCGTCCACTGGATCAACCTCACCGGAATCCTTCCGCTGCCTGAGGAGCGCGGCCCAAACGCAGTCCTCAACGGTATTGCATGGAACCCAGCAACCCACCAGTTGCTGGTAACCGGCAAGCTGTGGCCAAAGATCTTTCAGATTGAAGTGATCCCAGGCAAGCCGGGCAAGTAAGCCCGGCTTCACCACCATCACCCTGCTAACCGCTATTCGCCCCAGCCGCCGCCGCCGGGCGTCTCCAGTCGCAGCACCGTGCCCGTCGAAACCCGTACACTGCACTTGCCCGGCAAAATCGTATCCTCGGCCGTATCCGGCAACCGCATTGTAGCCTTGCCGGCCGCGCCTTCATCGCCACCCTGCAGTCCGTAGGGCCGGAACTTTCGACGCTCGGCCAGCAACGTAACCTGCGCGTCCGCCAGCAACTCCAGCTCACGAACCAGACCATCTCCACCCCGAAACTTCCCTGCTCCGCCGGAGCCGGCTCGCCGCCCATAGCGCCTCACCCGGAACGGATAGGCGTACTCCAGCGCCTCGATAGGCGTGTTCAGCGAATTCGTCATATGAGTTTGCACGCCGGAGACGCCATCCATCCCCGGACGCGCCCCCATGCCGCCCGCCGTGGTCTCGTAGTAGGTAAACGTAGCCCCGGTACGTGGATCAACCCCACCGATGGTCAGATTGCTCATGGTTCCAGCGGCAGCCGCCGGAACCCGCTCGGGAGCGGCCTTGGCAAGCGCCCGCAACACCACATCGACAATGCGCTGCGAGGTCTCCACATTGCCGCCAGCAACCGCCGCCGGCGGCAGCGCGTCCACAATACTCCCGGGGCGAGTGAGCAGCGTCAACGGCCTCAAAATGCCCGCCGTCGCAGGCGCCTGCTCTCCGAGCAGGCAGCGGAGCACATAGAAGCAGGCAGACAGAGTAATCGACCGAACCGCGTTCACGCTGCCCTGCACCTGGTCGCAGCACTCGCGCAAATCAATCGTCAGGCTCCCCTGCTCCGGCGCCAGTTGCAGCACGGCTGCCAGGCGGCGCGGCGAATCTGTTATGCCATCATCGTCCAGCCAGTCCTCCGCGGTGAACTCACCGGCAGGCATCCTGCTCACTTCGGCTCGCACCAGACGTTCGGAATAGTTCAGCAGTGCAGCTGCCCACTGTTGAGCCCGCTCCGCGCCGTACTTCTCCGCAAGTTCGCGCGCACGCTGCTCTCCCACGCGACAGGCGCCAATCTGCGCGGCCAGATCGCCCTCGCGCTCCTGTGGCGTGCGCACATTCCACAACAGCAGGTCGAGCATTTCGCGGTCGAGCCGCCCGCGCCGGACAATTCGAACCGGTGGGATGCGAATGCCCTCCTGAAACACCTCGCTCGCCGGCCCCATGGAACCGGCGAATGTACCGCCAACATCCGCATGATGCGCCCGCGCGGAAACATAAAACGAAGGAGCCGAATCCTCATCGCTCAGAAACACCGGCAGCACCATGGTGATGTCAGGCAGATGCGTCCCACCAGCAAACGGGTCATTCAGAATGGCAATATCACCCGGCTCAAAGTCGATCTTCTCGACCGCTGCCTGCACAGACATCGGCATCGAGCCAAGATGCACCGGCATGTGATCTCCCATCGCAATCACCTGCCCGCGCGCATCAAAAATCGCACAGGAGTAATCCCGCCGCTCCTTGATGTTGGGGGAAACCGCCGTCCGCCTCAGCGCAGCGCCCATCTCCTCTGCGATGGAATGGACTGCGCTGGAGAAAATAGCCAGTTCCACGGAATCAGGCTGGTCGACTTTCATATCTGGGAAGGACACACCATGCGACTCATCTTCTGCAACACCAACGTCCACGACAAGATTGCCCCATCCATCCATGCTGGCCCATGCACCCGGAGGCAAAACCGTCACAGAGCTGTATTCCGTGATCAAAGCCGGGCCAGAAACTCTGTCTCCCGGGATGAGCGTTTCGCGGTCATAGATTTTCGCGGTCTGCCACTGACCCTCGAAGTACACCTGCCGCTCACCGGTAAGCGCCGCCTGTCCTTTACCCTCAATCCGTGCAACTCTCTCGGGCACGAATGATTCACCAACAACCACGGCGCGAAGACGTACATTGACGATCTCCACGGGGCGCTGCGCGTCGCAAAAACCATACCGCTGCTGATGAAGCGCGTGGAACTCATTCAGGGTAGCGGCAAGGCTCGCCCCATCGAAAGGAATGTTCAGTTCATATCCCTGGCCGCGATAGCGAATATCCAGCGATCGCTCCACCCGCCACGAGGAGCTGGCGTGTGCAGGGCCTCCAGAAGTAAATTCAGCTTGAGCCTCCGTCTCCAGCTCCGCTATCACTCTGCCAAGCTGCTCTTCAGCGTCATCCCGCAGCATCACAGTCCGGGAGTAGTCCCGTACCGCATCCGCCAGCAGGATACCGACCGCCGACAAAGCACCGGGAAGCCGAGGAATAAGAACGCGAGGAATGCGCAACGCTCGCGCCAACGCACAGGCGTGCAAGGGGCCGCCGCCGCCGAAGGCCACCAACGTAAAGTCGCGAGGATCATGACCTCGCTCGACAGAAATGACCTGGATCGCCTTCTGCATCTCGGTTTCCACCACGCGCAGGATTCCCGATGCGTACGCCTCTACGTTGAGCAACGGCCCACGCGCAGCATCGAGCGCGGCGTGAGCCCGAGCACGATCCAGTTTGACCTTGCCGCCAAGAAAGCTCTGCTCATCGAGCCGGCCCAGCAGCAGATTCGCATCCGTGACCGTTACGCTATCGCTGCGGCCATAACAAACCGGTCCGGGATTGCTCCCTGCGGACTCCGGCCCCACGCGCAGCAGGCCGCCGGCGTCAAAGCGAGCAATCGAACCCCCGCCTGCTCCGGCGGTATGAATATCCAGCATCGGTACACCAACCGGCACGCCTGCCACGATGGCTTCATGCGTGAGAGCGGTGCCGCCCCGGCTGACGTCGGCAAGAAACACATCCGTGGATGTGCCACCCATGTCGAATCCGATGATCTTTCCAAATCCGGCCAGTTGCGCCATGCGATAAGCGCCAATCACGCCACCCGCCGGACCTGACACAACGGTGCGCACGGGCTCCTGCGCAGCAATCCGAGCAGAGGTAATACCGCCTGAGGACTGCATCACCTCGACGTTGCCCTGATGCTCGGCACGCACGCGGTCAGACAAACCCAGCAGGTACTTTTCCATCCGCGGCGCAAGGTAGGCGTTGACCACCGTGGTGGAAGCGCGTTCGTACTCTCGAAATTCAGGCAGAATGCGGTGCGATACGGATACAGGCACTCCCAGATGCGCCAGGGCCCCGGCAACCCGCTGCTCATTTGCAGGATTGGCAAAAGAAAAGAGCAGTGAGATGGCAATCGCCTCCGCGTCGGATTTCTGCACCGCATCGGCCAGGGCTTCCAGCTCTTGATCAGAAGGCACGCGAAGGATTCTTCCTTCCGCGCTGACCCTCTCCGGAACGCCGAACCGCAGGCCGGGCATCACAATGCATTCGGGAACAGGAGCAAACCAATCGTAGAGATGGGCGCGGGTCTGCCGGCCAATCGCAATCGTGTCCTCAAAACCCGCAGTGGTAACAAATGCCACCCGCGCACCTTTGCGCTCCAGCATCGCATTGGTGCCAACCGTTGTTCCGTGTCGCACGTCCATCACGCCCGAGCCAATCAGGGACATCCCCTCAAGAACGGCGTTTGCGGGGTCTGCGGAACTGGAAAAAACCTTAAGTACCTGAAGCACCCCATCCTGTATATAGACGCAGTCCGTAAATGTACCGCCCGTGTCGATTGCAACGCGCAAGGACTTACTCTCCCTACCGAGGAAGGATTAATCTCCGAGCATACCGTATGCTGGAAGTCTCATGAAGCAGTAACGGAGCAAGCTTGCTACCTTTTCTTGATTGGCTCACAACCGCCTCCCGGAATCAGAAACGGGCCCTGCTGGCAGCCTCTCTAGGCTGGATGCTGGACAGCATGGACGTGATGCTTTACGCCTTTGTGCTGGGACCGGTTCAGCGCGAGATGCACCTCTCCTCGGCGGCAAGCGGAGCGATGATGTCTGCCACGCTGATTGCCGCCGCTGTCGGCGGCCTGGTATTCGGCGTGATTGCGGATCGCATGGGACGCACGCGGGCCCTGACCATGAGCATGCTGTTGTATTCCATTGCCACAGCCCTCTGCGGATTTGCGCACTCCGCGACTGAATTGGCTGCGTACCGGGTACTTGTAGGGCTTGGCATGGGCGGCGAGTGGGCCTCCGGTGCGGCTCTCGTGGCAGAAATCTGGCCGGAGCAACATCGCGGCAAGGCATTGGCCGTCGTGCAAAGCTTCTGGGCCGTAGGCTACGCGCTCGGCGCTGGGATCGTCGCCGTTGTTCTGCCCAGCTTTGGCTGGCGCGCCGTATTTTTCGTCGGAGTTGCCCCGGCCCTGGTAACGTTGTGGATTCGACGCCACGTTCGGGAACCGGAGCTGTTTGAACGCGAGCGGGTAACGCGCCCGCCAGTCGGCCAGATCTTTCGCGGCTCACTTGGCCGCAGTACCTTAATTTGCGCTTCCATGAATGCCGCGACGCTGTTCGCGTGGTGGGGTCTGTTCACCTGGGTTCCGCGGTTTCTGTCCATGCCCGTCGCACAGGGCGGACGAGGCCTAAACATTGTTCAGACTTCGGGCTGGACCATCGTCATGCAATTCGGCACTTTCCTTGGATATCTCACCTTTGGCTACCTGGCCGATCACTTCAACCGCAAGTACACCTACATCGCCTTTCTCGTCATCGCGGCAATCCTTGTTCCCGTGTTCGCCTCCGTTCGCAATCCAGCGGCTTTGCTGGTGATTGGACCGTTTGTCGGCTTCTTCGGCACTGGATATTTCTCCGGCTTCGTGATCATTACGAGTGAGTTGTTTCCGACGCGCCTGCGAGCAACCGCCATGGGCTTTGTCTACAACATTGGCCGCGTTGTCAGCGCCGCGGCGCCGTGGATGATTGGAGGCATCGCGGAACATGCCGGCATCAGCGCTGCGCTCGGAATCACTTCCGTCGCATTCGGCCTGGCCGCGTTAATCGCCACCAGGCTACGTCCACATTCGAAACCTGTATCAGCGCAGTCGTCCTTTTGAATCCCCTCGAGGACAATCCCCCGATACATTCATCGTGAAGCTATTCTGCATTTGATGTTGTGACCTCAATCAACCGATTGGTGTTTTTGTCACACAGGCAAGGGTCTTTTGCATCATGATGAAGTGTCGGAGGACGGCCCATGCGTCAGCTGGAGCACAACCTGAAAAGCTTGCTCGACCTCACGATCGAGCAAGCCTTCCAGGTTCACGATTAAAAGTTAAGGTACGCCTCAAATTGCAGTTGTCGCGGCTGACCCACTTGTTGTGTCACCCTGCCAAAAGCAGGGCTATCAATATTGGTTACGATTCCTCCGAGTTGTGTCCGATTGAAAATATTGAACGCATCCGCCCTCAGCCGCAAAGATGTCCCCTTCCATATCGGAAATGTTTTATCCACGGCCACACTTTCATTGGCGTTGCCTGGAGCTCTCAATCCATATGCGCCATGCCGAGGAGTTGTTCCATACGTGTAGGGAGCTGCATCCTGAAATGCATTCACATTGATATATGGCACTGGATTTATCTTCGGTCCACCCTCCGCTGCGCCACTGCCATAAGAACCATTAATCCTGACTGCTCCAGCAAACGAGGGGTTATAGTCAGCGTAGCAATTACCCGCAGCCGGTAACCTGCAGACCGAGGTAAAGGGCCCAAGAAAACCGCCAGCGCTGTAATTGGTGATAACGGACAACCTCCAGTCACCAATCAAATTGTTCAATCGTGCGCTTCGGAAAGACAGCGCATGCCCCTGACCAATCGGGAGAACATAGCTGAGCGTGCCAGTGAATATCTGGGTCGGCGTACTACTGCTAACCGTGCGATCCAGGTTTGGATCGTAAGCATTTCTGGTTCCTGCGGCGGTGTTCGGTCTTGCGTGCTCACCACCCGCATCATTGATTTCTCTACCCCACGTATAGGCAACGTGAAAGAACAATCCATGTTGCATAACGTGCTCCGCAACCACCTGCATGGAATCGTAATGCCCTCTCCCATAGCTGGCTATTTGATCATTGATGCCGCCATACTGCGGAAACGGCCTCAACATTTGCGCTATCGAGCCATCGAAATTGGCGTACGGAACGCTGATCCCAGGCATCATGGCCTGCGCCGCTGCCAAATTTTTGGCATTCTCTGGAAGCAGCAACAGGTTACCGAGTTGAAGATACTTAGGGTTTAATTGATTAGAGTAGATGCCATAGCCGCTCACAAGGGCAAGACGACGGCTTGAGCTTCCCGCGTAGCTAATCGAAAATGCGGTCGACGGAGTGAACTGCTGCTGAAGAGTAAGATTCCAATATTGAGTGTAAGAAGGATAACCGGCATGCTGAGGATCGGCATAGGTCACTCCGCCTCCGGTAGGCCCGGTCGTGGTATTGAAGCCGGTATTCAAGGTAGGTTCGAAGAAGGGAGGGTGCGTGTATGACGGATACCCGTTATTCCAGTTAAACGCAGCCACACCGCCGGCGTTTGCCGCTGTAAACGATGGAGAAGCCGCATATCCCAATTGTCCGTAGTTGGGAGTAGTTCCTCCGAGAGCTCCGGACTGGAAATGCATAATGCTGTAGGAACCACGAATCACGGTTCCGTTCTTTGGGCTGAAGGCAAACCCAACTCTTGGTTCAAAATTCAAGTGACGTGTAATTACAGGTGTTCTGCAGTTGCAGCTATCCGTACCGTTGCCCGCAAATTCCAGCGCTCCTGGAAAGTTATCCACTGCAGGATTTGCCAGAGTGGGATTGAAGAAGGATAGCTTGTTACTCGCCTCCACAAACGGGTTATACACTACATAACGAAGCCCTAAATTAACACTCAACTTGCGCGTCGTCCGCCAGTCGTCCTGCAAATACAAAGCATAATTACTGAATCGGCCTCTGACGTCTGGAACATTAGTGTCATAAAGGCTTGCAGATGCAAGGTCACCGAGAAGATAGCTAGCATAAGAATTTCCGTTAGTGCTGGAAATTACGCCAGCAGAGCTATAGCCGGCAGTTTGTCCATTACTGAAGTTGTTCGCCGTAATCTGGCTTGGCTCGCTCTGATCGGCGCTCTGAAACTGAAATTGCCCACCAAAGGTCAGATCGTGCTTTCCACGGACCCATTGAAGGTTATCCTGAAACTCGTTATCGGTGTCTAAAAAAGCAATCGACGCAGAAAAATTGAAAGTTGCCCAGCTCGTCGGTGAGTTCGGGCCGCCAAAGCTGACCGGCGGAAAGTCCTCACTGGCTAAGCCGCTCGGCATACCTGTCAGTCCAGCCTTTGCAGCCCAGTCGCCCGACGTCGTCACATTCTGCAGCGGGTTGATGAAGCGGTTGAATTGATATCCGAATATGTTAACGAGATTTGGATTAATTGTCTGGGTATCTTCCACTTGGTACAGGCTTGTAGTGCTATTTGAAGTTCTTCCATTTACATAAGGAATTGGCAGCAGGGCTCCCCCTACAGCGGGAATACTAATCTGATCCAGCGATCCCTCTTGACCAACAAAACTAAGGTGATTCGACTTTGTGATTGCATAGTCGAGCTTTCCGAGAAACAGGTTCTGATTATTTCCTGAGTTGAATGAGCCGAGGTAGTTATTCACGATGGACGAGTTAATGGGCGCCGGGAGTGCGGACTCGAGAAACTTTGAAATGGGAGAAATCCGATCCTGTGGAATGATATTTCCAGGAAACGGTTGCCTCGTGCATACGTTCCCGACACACTGCGCGGTATTAGGATCATAAATCGGAACAGGCAAGGCGCTGAAGTCGCCCTGACGCTCAGCCAAGGTAGGGATCGTATATAGGACCGGATTTGTTCCAGCCACAAATCTATATCCGTCATAGTTGAAGAAGAAGAACATCTTGTTCTTCAAAATCGGCCCCCCCACGCTTACGCCAAACTCGTTTTGATGTTCAACCGGCGTCTTTGCAGAGAAGTAACCAGCGGCGTCAAAGGCTGTATTGCGAATGTTTTCATAAACAGTGCCATGAAATTTGTTTGTGCCCGATTTCAATACGATATTCACCACACCATCGCCCTGGTAGTAGGCAGGAATACCGCTGGTGAGCACCTGAAAGTCGCTTACCGCCTCCAAAGGCGTGTCACCGGTGATCGTCCTCAAATCACCACCAATTAGAACTTCACTGGCAGGCATTCCATTCACGTATAACTGCGATGCCTCGCCTGCGCCACCGTTCAGGTCGAAAGTAGCATTGCCCCCTTGGGATACGCCTGGAGCCAGATTCACAAATCCCAGTGCGCTTTTGGGCCCGCCAGACATCGCTATCGGCAACGAACTGTAGACCTTGTGCGGTATCTCTGTCTCCAGCGTTCCATTCACCGTGTCGATCTGAGGCGGGAGCCCGCTCACCGTGACTGTCTGGTCCGCTTGACCGACCTTCAGTTGCAAGTTCAAGCTTGCTGTGGAGAACGCCACTACCGTCACATTTTTCTGGATCAGTTTCTGGAATCCAGGCGCGTCGACCGTCACGCGGTATTCGGCCGGTTGCAAATTCGGAATCGCGTAAAGACCAGCACTGGTGGTATGCGCCGTGGTCGTGCTGCCGGTCTTAACATCAGTGGCCGTAACTGTCGCTGTCGGAACCACAGCTCCGGTTGGGTCCGTGACCGTTCCTTGGATCGAACCACTGCCCATTGTTTGCGCAAAATTTACTGCCGGGAACAGCATCGCACACACACAGAACAGAAAGAGGAGCCATCCGTAACTCCTGCACTTCGATCTCACCTTGCCTGCTTGGCCTCCAAACGCGTAGCTGGCAGAATTCATAGTTCTTTTCTCCTTAGTAATCAATGCCGGAATAACCTCGTCTTTTACTTCGCTGCTCGCCTTGCCACGGCTCAGGGTTATGCTCTGCAGCGAGAAATGCGTTCTCATGAATCGGGACACCTGATATGAAGTCGACTTTGACAACAAGCAAATTGTTTACCTATTGCAATAGCGACACACGGACATTACGTGTCACGAACTGGCTTTGTCAACAGATTTTTGTCAACAGGCACAACACCCTTTTACGCTAATCCATGATCGCTTGCATCACTCGATACTCGCATCAACCCAGACCATGGGGGGGGACACACCGCGCCCCGCAAAGTCCATGATCACGAAATTCAGGGAGCGAGTAAGGACGAGCCTGCCCAATCCCGAAAGTGAAACTGAAAACTTTCTGAAGTCGTCGATTAGAGTGCGTGCAATCCATTTCAGAAGAAAGCGAGAAACCGAATGAATTCCAGTAGTATGGTCAGACCTCTGGGCTACACTCAGCTACGCGCACTCAAGTAGTGGACCTCCTCCGAGAAGCCGATAAATAGTAGTCTTTTCATAGGCTCTTGCCCCTCACACTCGATTACCGACAACGGTCTTTGCTATGTAGTCAAACACTAAAAAGGTATTCTCCTGGAGTCTCGTCGTAGGTGGTTGTACCAGTTTCAACTGGGAAATAAATTTCTTTTCGATCGTATTGCACGTGTGCTAGCTTAAATCGTCATGAATCTTAGGTAATCGATCCCATCAATCGCGGCATCTCAAAATACCGCTACGATGATCGATCGCCTCGCTTGCACAGAGCACAGATGCAGTATCTACATCCTATGCCGATTGCCTCATCCGTCCTCGAGACTGTAAGGCTCTTCTGTGCTTTCGGCCTAAGGTCTTACCACGTCGCTTATACCTGCAGCAGACTGCAACCTCAATCCGTCATCAGTCATCCACACTGGAGAACAATATGGCAGCTATCATCAACGACTTTGCATTCCTGAGCGAAGTCAGCGACTTCAGCCTGCGAGGCCTGAAAGGACTCACGACCGAATACGTTCCGCCTCCGCTTGGCAAATTCCATCCGGAGGGCTCCTGGAGCCAGTCTTACGCGATGTACGTGCTCATCCCTCACGGGGCAAGACGCGTCGGAGAGTTCACTCTCGTGCGTAAGCCCAAAGCGGCAGGCGGCTTCACTCTGGACGTGCATACGCGCCGCCTGTCTGTTTCCGGCTACTCCCACTTTCAGCGCGCTGAAATTCACTGCAAGAGTGACGCACTGGCCTCCCCCGTTTCCTGGTTATTTGACACAAAGCTTGCGAAAAAACCCACCGATCCGCCATATCTGCAAAGCGGCCGACGACGTACTGGCGCAGTCCGCGATGGTGCGCTCTTCATCCGCGACAACATTCGCACAGCACGCACACCACTGGAGGGGGCTTACGGCAATGAATGGACCATGCTGGAAGCGGTGCAACGGCTGCCACGTGAAAAGACCCCGACCATGCACTATACGCTTATCGACGAGTACGACACCCCGCAGCCTGAACACACTCTCGAATACCGGGATCAGGTCACCGTCCCGCTGAAAGGCGGACACGTCGATCTCCATAGCTACTGCGACATCGGCAGAGCCGTAATCCCCACCACCTACTGGGTCGACGATCATAACCGCCTGCTATTTGTCTGCACCGGTTTGCAGGTCTACGCCCTGAACATAGCCAACGGAAAGACCGGCATCTGCCCGCCTCACTATATTTCTTCGGTGGGCCCCAACCCGATAGGGAGAGATGGTAATGCCAAACAATAAATCTTTGTCCCCCCAGAAGACTTCCTCCGATACACCTTCAGGGCAAGTGGATTCGTCGATCTCGCGCCGCAGTTTCATCAAGGCTGGCGCAGCCATTGGCGGTGTTTCCATGCTGGATCACCCCTCTGTGGCATCTGCTCTGACCAAAGCCGGAAACACAGCAAGAGCCAAAAAGCCCAACATCATCATTATCATTTCAGATCAACTCAACATCGACGCCATTGCCCACTACAAGGATCACTATAGGGATCCGGCCTACGGTGGTCACTGGCTCAAAACTCCGCATCTTGACCGGCTCGCGCAGGAGGGCTATTCGTTTATTGAATCCCATACGCCCGATCCGCTCTGTTCCCCCTCACGCTCGTGCATGTTCACCGGTCGCATGGCGATCGAAACCGGGGTCGTGCAACTCAACATCGGCATTGATAAACACATCCCAAACATGGGGCAATGGTTCGAGCAGCACTCAGACTACCGCCGTGTCTACTGCGGCAAATGGCACGCTGGCGGACACTGGAACTATCCCGATGTCAGTGGCCCGCGCAAAATTCCCGGCTTTGAAACCCTCCCTGTCGGCGGTTCCGGCATGGGCATCTATGCCGACCCCCAGGTATCCAACAGCTCGGCATCCTACATCGCAAACGACCACGGCAAAACACCCTACCTGCTCGTCGCAAGCCTCATGAATCCACACGACATCTGCTACTGGGCGACCAATCTCGACGGCAAGCGGTGCACTCCTGAAAAGGACATCTACCACCTCGGCGAAAAACTGCCAATCCTGCCCCCAAACTTCCACTACCACTTCAAGGAGCCGTACGGCGAACACCGCTACACCGGCTTCCACAGTCATACACAGTGGCGCAACTACACCTACGACTACTACCGCATGGTTGAGGATATCGACGAGCATGTCGGTCGCATCATGAGCGCCGTTCGCGAGCGCAATGACGACACCGTGGTCATCTTTACCTCTGACCATGGTGAAGGACTCGGTCGCCACCAGCGAATCGAAAAATGGCATCCCTATCAGTCCTCAGTAAAAGTTCCCTTCATCGTATGGAGTCCCAATCGGGTGAAGCCGGGTGTTCTCGACACCGAGCACATGATCACCAATGTGGACATCATGCCCACGGTCTGCAACTACGCCGGCATTGAGCCCCCACCGTTATATCGAGGTCTGAACCTCCGACCCATTGTCGACAAACTGGGAGAAGGGGTTCAAACATGGCGCGACAATGTTTACTCCAACTGGCAGGTCACCGGGCGCAATATCCGCACCAAGCGATACAAGTGGGCCATGCGCTACCAATACTCCGGCAACTTCAAAAAGCCCTTCGTCCGCAAGTCAGATGGAGAGCACACGCAGTTTATTCCCGGCCACGGTGAAGACTTTGCCGAGTACCCCAACCAACTCCTCTTTGACCTTGAAAACGACCCCTGGGAACTGAACAACCTCGCCGATGATCCGCAGTACGCATCGGTCATCAAACACCATCGCGAAATACTACGCGATTGGGAGGCCAAACTGATCCCCGGCGTAAATTACGACCGCAATTGATCGAATCTCACTGGTTTCTTTCGCTGTGAATCGGACGACCTTTTCCATATTGAGGGACTCTTGTGCAGTGCGCACGCCAGTCTGGTCCGCAAACATTGATCTTGCCCTCAAAATGCATATCCCATAACTGAGCAGGTTTGGGGATTATATCCCGGTGGTCGTCGTGGCGGTGGAAGTGTGGGAATCGCCGGAGGCGGTTCCCAAGGTCTGTGGGAAGAGTGGGAGAAACGGCTTCATCGTTTCTTCCATGCTTTCCAGCAGACTGTCAGTTCCACGGCCCTGCTGTTTCTGCTTCCAGTCCTGTTCATACTGCGCAGGGCTGACGTAGTTCAGCGTGGAGTGCATGCGCTGGCGGTTAAACCAGAGCAGCCAGTCGAGCACTGCGTCCTTCGCCACACGGACGATTGGGAACTGTTCACCGTGCAGTCGTTCCACCTTCAGCGATCCAAACAGTGTCTCGGCTACACCGTTGTCCCAGCAGTTGCCCCTGCGGCTCACAGAGCCGGTTCCGCAAAATCGGACAGGGGTTTCAGTGGAGGTTCTGCTCTTTGTCAGCCTGGGACGGCTGAGTAGAGGAGAGCAGATGAGCAGACGTCCGCGCAGGAACCACACAGCGGCTTTCCAGGCGAAGGTTGCCCTGGCCGCAGTCAAGGGCGAGAAGACGCTGGCCGAGCAGTTCGACATTCATCCCAACCAGATCACGCAGTGGAAGACGCAGTTGCTGGAGGGCGCCGCCGGAGTCTTCGGCGAGACCCGTGCGGAGCAGGCCGCGCCGGTCGATCTTAAGGTGCTGCATGCCAAGATCGACGAGTTGCATCTGAACTATCCCTTTGCCGGCAGCCGCATGCTGCGCGATCTGCTCGGTCATCAGGGCCTGGACGTAGGTCGCCGGCACATCCGAACGCGGATGCGGCGGATGGGGATCGAGGCCATCTATCGCCGGCCGAGCACCTCGAAACCCGCGCCAGGACACGGGATCGATCCCTATCTGCTGCGCGGGCCGGCCATCACGCGGCCCAGTCAGGCCTGGGCCATGGACATCACGTACATCCCCATGGCGCGTGGGTTCGTCTATCTGGCCGCGGTGGTCGATTGCTTCAGCCGTCGCGTGCCGGAACCCATAACAGCCTAAAAGCAAAAACAAGAGCAAGAACTTCCACTTAAGAAAAAGCAAAAACTGCCCGAACTATCGGTACCACCTCACCATCGCGGGAACCGAAGGTTCTCGCACGTCGACTGTATGTGGGCCGCCCTACCGAATTGTGAATGGAATCGATGAACCAACTTGCAAGCAGGAGACGGTCTATGATACCGGTGGAGTCACGCTGACGGTGAACGGTGTGACGTCTGCAACGACGAGCTACGGGGCCACTTCGACGCCGAACACCATTGCGAGTGGATTGGCGGCTGGAATCGCGTCTGGCTCGCCGGTGAGCATTTCCGCTCAAAATGACACTATCCAGTTGACATCAACAACCACAGGCTCGGGCACCAATTACTCTTATTCACTTAGCTTCAGCAGTACAGATGGGTTCTCACCTTCGTCATTTTCGGCAAGTCCGTCCTCTGGCGCATTGACGGGTGGAGCGGACGCACAGACCCAGACCACAGGAACGCCAGTCTATTACTACGATTTGGCCTACGATCCGGATAGCAATGTCGTCGGGTACGGCGACCAGATCATGGGTACCTGGGCCTTCACCTATGACACGCTGAATCGTTTGGCCACGGCGACCCAAGGTGCGGCTCCGACGCCTCCTGCTGGACTCACGAACGTTGCCCAGAGCTATTTCCCAAACTACTGCTGGAGTTACGACCAGTGGGGGAATCGCACCCAGCAGTATGGTTCAAGCACTTCCGTTCCATCCGGATCGGGAGGGGCGACGATTTGCGACTCCCAGCAGCCGAGCTTCTCGTATAACACGAAAAATCAGATTATTAGCTCGCCGACGGGCGCTCCGCAATACGACGCTGCCGGGGACATTACTACTGGGACTTCTGATAACTCTTATCTGTATGACGCGGAGGGCCGAATTTGCTCGGTGAATAAGGCTGGCGTCATGACGGGGTATGTGTATGACGCCAGTGGGAATCGCGTGGCGAAAGGCCCGATTACGATGAGCACCAGTTGCGATCCAACAACAAACGGGTTTGAGGGGAGTGGGCAGGAGAGCGACTACATCCAGAATCAGTCCGGGCAGACGGTCACGAAGACCACCATGGGTTCGAATGGCGCGATGCAGTGGGATTACACGAATGTATATGCCGACGGGCAGTTGTTTGCCACGTATGATTCCTCGCTTGAGGGGAATGCGGGGCTGTATTTCCTGCTGAACGATTGGCTGGGGACGCGGCGGGAGACGACCAACGATGCGGGCGTGGTCGAGCAGATCTGCGCCAGCCTGCCGTATGGCGATGGGACAAACTGTTCCCAAGCTGCGAATGTGCCCAATGAGCAACACTTTACCGGGAAGACGCATGACTCGGAGTCGGGGCTGGATTACTTCGGGGCCAGATACTACGCCAGTAACGATGCGCGGTTCATGAGCCCGGACAGCGGAGCATCCCCGATACTTGGCGTCCCGCTGCCCTACGCTTATCTGCGAAACCCTCAGAGTTTGAATCTGTACAGCTACGTGCTGAACAACCCGTTGGGCGGCGTCGATCCGGATGGACATGACTGCGTGGTTCAGACCATTACTGGCGATAACACAGAGAGAGTCACAGACTACTCAGGCACATGCAGCGGAATCACTGTGGGGGATGGACAGTCGAAGACTTATGTAGCAGGCAAGGTCGATTTTGGAACAATTCGATCAGATGGATCCGGTGGAATTACATTCTCGTATACCCCTTATAACCAAAGCGACAGCTCAGGGACGGCGGATCTGAATGGGGCGCCGTTCCCGAATCGCCCTGCACTCGATCCCAATTTTGGCAACAACGCCTCTGCCGAAGGATATTTCCGGCCAGCATCGCAAGTGGTCGATACAGCGGGCGCAGTGGAAGGAATAGCGCTCGGTGCAGTCTCTTTGCCTGAAGACGCGGTTGCAGGATTATTAAGAGCACCAGAATCAGCCGGACTAGCCGGCCAGAAGATCGTTGCATACCTTGAGTCGCGGGGTATTCCCGCATTCTCCGCCCTACGAATCGCTACTAAGCTGGTAATCAAATACCCCAAGATACGGATGGGAATCCACGCTACCAGATTTTATCTGCACAAGATAAACCAGATGGTCACAAGTTATGAGGATTCTCATCAGGGTCAATAGCCATGAACAACCGTGATCAAGCGAAAAACCAATCAGAAGGCCGGATCCCGCCCGGGATTTGCCCCATATGCCGGAATCCGGTTGCTCGCTCCGTAATAGTTGCCACCAAAGAGTTTCCCTGCCCCAACTGCTACCGCCTCATCAGAACAACCGCCTTACTCCGCAACGGCCTGAACTGGCTTTCCATCAGCGGTGCCACGCTAGCCGCTTGGCTACTGCCATGGCCTTGGCTCATAAAAATCCTCATATGGCCACTTATTCGGTGGTGCTTACTCGTCGCTTTGATAACTCTGACCATGATGACGTGGAATCCACAGCTTGTGGAGTTCTACGGAGGCCCCGTCAAAAAAGATGGACCGTTTCAGACGCTGGACCTGGACAAGTAGGCTTCCCGGCCTTACCTGGGATGGCAGAGTTCGACAGCGAAAAAGCCCCAGCGGAGGTATCATCATGAGTATGGCAGTGATCCACATCTCGGAAGCCGAGGCGGCCCGCGACTTCGCGGCCCTGCTGGCCCGTGTCCGCGCCGGGGAGGAGATCGTCATCGAAAGTGATGCCCCCGCCGTCGTGCTCCGTGTTGCGGTTCCCGCTGGCCCCGGCCGTCTGCTCTCCGAAGTCATCGCCGCCGCCGAGTCGCGCGGCTCTTCGGCCCGGCTCGATGGCAGCTTCGCCCACGATCTGGAAGAGGCCGTCAACAGCCATCCCGAGCCGCTGGAACCTCCCTCATGGAACTAGCGAGGCGGGGTTGATCGAATGGGCGGGTGGCCCACTCAAGCGTGCTTGAGTGGGGGACAGAATGACCTAAGCGAAAACCGCGTCATGGGGTCGAGAGCAGAACTCCTGCACCGCATCCGGGCATCGACGAGCGTAACTCCACGCTGGTTATAGGCTTCCGCGCCAGCCTGGCCCTCGATGCCGTCCGACAGTCTGAGCGGGCCAGATACTACTCCGAAAATGACGCCAGGTTCATGTCCCCGGACTGGAGCAAGATTCAGGAGCCAGTGCCCTACGCAAACCTGAACAACCCCCAGTCCCTGAACCTGTACAGCTATGTGCTTAACAATCCTCTAGCGAATCGGGACTCGGATGGACACGCGCGGCAATGTGGTCAACAGACCACCTCTACGAATGCAAGTGGGGAAACGGTTGTCAATGCAAATTGCCATGATGTACCTGCATGGTGGGATTTGCCCGGTTGGGCGATCACTGGTTTCGCAAATGTTGCATACGGGAATCCCAGACAGGGGCTGCAGGAGATGGCTTACTCATATTCGACTGCGCTTACAGCGTTGGAATTCGCTCCCATCGCTCCTGAGGAAGCATCGACGCTCAAAAAGCGAGCCATGCATGAAATCCGATCAGCGCACAACGCTGTCTCTTGATCGGCAGGGCGGGCTTGAACTTCGACTGATGACGCTCCTCACCTCAGCAATGCGACGATAGGAGCAGGAAGTGCGTGCGTACTCCTCAATGACACCGTGCGCGGCCATAGTCCGCAGAATTCTATAAATCGTCGCCGGAGGATATCCAAGCAATGCTTGTATCCTCCGCGCGCTCAGGGGTGAATGAAGTCCATGATCGCGAGCGCGTTACTGAGAATCGGGACAACATAACTCCTTGAAATCTGCCTTGCTTTTTCGCCTGGCGGCGAAGGTCGCCCGGCAGAGGGATTCTCCCTTGCGCTTCTCGGCATATTCACCGCCTCCTGATGACTTCCTCGATTATTCGTGATCCTCATCTGCGCCTGAATGAATCAGGCGCAGATGAATGAGGAGCCAAAGTAAGAGGTTAATGACTCGTAACTGTGTAAGTGCCCTTTCCGCTCAGCACCACCACCGCGCGCTTCCCTCCTTCAACCGGCGTGCTGGTCATTGGCTTTCCGTTCACCATCACCGTGGCGCCGGCCATCGGAACAGGAACCGAGACCTTCGCCACAACGTTTGACGGCAGGCCAATGGTCGTCACGTAACCGTTGTTGTTACGGATGGATACGCTCAGAACCCCATGCGGTGTCGGCTCGCCGCCCCTTGCCCACTTCAAGCCGAGTAAGTCAGGGCGGATATCCACCTTCGCAAACCCGCCCGCAGTCGGTCGAATTCCAAGAATCTGAGTCATCAGCCACGGAGTCACACCACTCGACCATCCGTGCGCCAGGCTGACGTTGTAGCCTGACATATTGTCCGCTTGCAGGGACGCATGAAAGTTACTTCCCTTGTACCAGGTGGGATCATAACCTTCCCAGAAGCTGGTCGCTCCCTCCTGCACCATACCGCCCCAGTATTGCCGAATCCAGTTCAGTGCGGCCTTGCGGTGCCCCATCTTCGCCATCGCTGTCACGACATAAAAGTTGTAATAGGGAGTAATGATGTAAGGGTTGTACTTTACATGGCCCACATCAGAAAGTGAGTTTCGCCAGATCGCAGCGTATTGGTTCTTGTTCGCCACGCCCGAGATGACCGCATACGCATTCGGCTGCCAGCGGTCGCCAAACGAGCCCTTGGCGTCCAGCATGTGCTCCTGCGCTGCCGTCTTCAACGCATCAGCCTTTTCTTCAAACGTCTGTGCGTTCTTGTCATCGTGCAGAATGCGGAGAAGATAGGCGCCGTCCTTGAACGCAGCGTAATACTCAAACTGTGTGGCCATGCGCGTTTGCGCATCGTAGCTGTTCATCTCCGGCGACCAGTCCACAAAGGGCCATGCGTGCGTTAGGTCTGAGAACATGTTCTGCTGATTGAGATCTTTCTCCATGTAATTGAGCAGTTGAACCAGCCGCGTGTGCACGCTCTCCAATTGCTTCATGGATCCGGTATGCAGGTAATACATCTTCTCGCCCGACACCCAGAAGGCCGAGTAACCGGGAATCCTGTTTACATGCGCCTTCACCGGCGCCGGCCCAATCAGACGGCTCAGCGTGTCCTGCATCAGGAAGTGATCGCCAAACACGTCATCGATCGTGCGCCCGCTCACATCCAGGTCGCCCATCCAGCGATTCCGGTCCCGCTTCGGCGCGTCCCAAATGTCATCCTGCATACAAAGATGGGCGGTATAAGCGCCTATCGTCCACATCTTGTTCAGCTCAGGGTCAGAGGATTCAAACGAACCCTGGTACTTTACCGGATAAGCAATGCCATCCAGGCGAATCGTCTTGAATTCGGTTTCACGCCCACCCACAAAGCGAACAATTGCATAGCGAAAGGCGCTCTTCGGTCCGTATGCAGTGCCGTGCGCCGGAATATAGACGGGATCGATCCCAAGATACGGCTCGTTCAGAGCCTCCTCTTCTGACTCACCATACTGAACCGTAACTTCAGCGGGAGCATTCGAGTTTGACTGCAACTCGAGCCGCCCATTCACCTCTCGCCCAAAGTCCAGCAGCACCTGCGGAGCGTTTTGCAACGACACATGCTCCTTCGGAAGCAGGACGGTCAGTTCTCCAGCAGTCGAACCGCCCGTTATAGCCTGAGCATTCTTTATCGTGCCGACACCGGCAAATACGTTGCTCACTTTCATCGCATCCAACGAATAATGCGCAAGGAAAGGAGAAATTCCGTCGTAACCCGGCCATGCGTACATACCCGCATCTGCGTTGGCCTGAAACAGATCGATAGAGCTTTCAATGCCGCCCAGATCATCCGCGGCAGGCCAGCTGGCATCGTTAAAACTCGCGTTCTGCCAGCCTTGCGGCACAGCCTGCGCTGTCGCCTTCCACTGCCCGTTGCTCATCACTATCGGCGCCGCTGCAATTCCTCGCGCGGCTGGAACAATCATCGCGGCCAGCACTTTTCCGCGCCGCAAATGGCGGCTCACGTTATCCCATGCTTCGTTCCCGGCGCGCGGCCCCCGTAAACCTTCTATCGCCAGCACGTTCTTGCCGACATGCAGTTCCTTTGCTACCTCGCACGCATAAACGCGAATTCCCATGTGAGCTTGCGGAACGAGCTGATAATGTCCGACTTCTTTTCCGTTTACGTAAATCGTCGCTTCACGCGGCCCGGCCACGTACAGCGTGGCTTGCGCTGGAATGCTGTGCACCTCAAACACGCCACGGAAGTAATGTGCCATCGAGTGGTCGACGCCATTGCGCCGTCCCATGGAACTCGACGCACCGCCGGTCCATATATATTGTTCCGGCAATGGCTTATGGAGTACCGATTCCAACTGCGACGACGCCAGCATGCGCGCAGGATCAAGCTTTGCGTCAGGAATTTTCGTCGGACCGTTTGCCGGATTCCCCATCGGCACCTGCGCTACAGCCGGCAATCCGGCTCCCAGAAACAATACCAGTGAAAACAGCCCAATCACTCGATTCATAAACACTCTTCAGCTCCTCGATTCTGTGTCGGTCTCATAAAACTTATGTCTCGCTTGCAAAACTTCTCTCACCTTGCCCGCAACACGGTCACCGCAAACGGCGCCAGCGTGAGTACTCGTCCATCCAATGTGCCCGTCCGGGGTGCATTATCGCCGGTCGCCTTGTCTACCGTTTCAAAACCTGCTCCTGCAAAATCTGCAGGCGCCTCTACCGTCCTGGTCTCATCCGATGTATTCACCACAAGTATTTTGCGGCCTTGCGGCGTCGTGTATCCCTGCGCCAGTACCGGATAGCCGTGATCCAACTCCGGCTGGTATGTATTCTCCATTACGTCGCCGGGATGAAAGTTGTCAACGATCATCTTCAACACCCAGTACCGCGCATTCGGCTTAGCATTTTTATAATCGATCATCGACACACTCGGGAACTGCGACGGATACCCTACCAGTTGCGATTCTCCAATTACATTCACGCCCAGCCTGGAGAGATGAACAAACAAGTAGGCATAAAGTGATGCAGCCGCATTCCAATAGATCTTTGGAATCGGATGATGCAGCGCCTTGCGCGCCTGAATATCCAGCCCGTCTGTAGGAAGAATCACGCCCAGCTCATCTGTATCGATCTTTGTCTGCGGAGAAAGCCGGTTCCGGATAGCAATGATATACCGCGTGGTTGCCAGAAAACCATTGGCCTGGTCGAAGAATGTGTACTGCCAATCCTGCGGACCTTCGCTCATCGCCGGCGACGCGTAAAAGTGGAACGAGATGAAATTGATCGGTATACCCGGACGATGATTCTTGTGATTCAAAAAGTATTCAAAATACTGCGGAGCATCCGAAGGCTTGGCAAGCGCAAGACCCACAAATTTTGTATCCGGACTCACCCGGCGGATCGCGGAGACGATCGCATCATACTGGCGCGTGTATTGCTGTGGCGTGGTGTGGTGCTCAAAGTCCACTTCATTCAGCACCTCCCAGTAGGGAAAGTGGTAATGGTAACCGGATTGGTGCCATTTACCGTTCTCGTCTGTGAACCCGCCTTTTGTGTACCAGCTTACCAGCCGCGCATAGTAGTCGCCCAGTTGCTTGCCGCTGGGATCGCGCAAATGATTTCCCTGCTCGTAATGCCAATACACCTGGTCTGGATTGGCGGGATACGGAACGGGTTTCGCGGTTTTGAACATCCACTCAGGAATCGTGCTGAAGTTGATGATGGTGGAATGTCCCTTCGTGGCCGCCAGAAAATCCTTCGTAATCGGATCAATGTGCGAAAAATTCCAGTAGGTGTGTTGTGCTGTCGGCGGTTTCAACTCGGCTACTGCCATCTTTGGATAAGGTAGCCAAGGCACATACCGCACATAGTTCGCGCCGAGATCCTTCAGTGCGCGGAATGCTCCGTCGTGCATCGGCGATCCCGGGTTCAGCATCGGGTTCACCACCACCTGCAACGTCGGGGTGGACTGCGATACCCGCAGTGTATGATTCCACTCCACCCTGATCGCGGACGGCGCAGAGACAGGTTCCTGAGCCGCCAATCCAGGTGTTCCCAAAATCGTTACTGCCACGGCCATCCAGGTCAAAGTCCCGATCTTCATGTTTCTCCTCCGCGCTTCAAGTACTCCGCAGCGGCCATTATGGGCCGCCCGGGCCGCTCAGATTCTGCTGCGTAACCGCAACTATACTCTGCGGATTCAGCAATTTGGAATATGCGCCATTACGCAGATTTTCGAAAATCGCCAACGCGTGCATCCGGCGCGTATGGTTCCCCACCGTTCGATATGCCTGGGACAATCGCCACCAGGCCACCACATCATCCGGACGAATACGCGCTTCCAAAACCCGGCAGCGAACCGAGTCTTGCAGACAGCCAGGCCGAATTCCATTCGCTTGCAAATGAGCTCTTCGGTGACGGCTGAGGCGTTCACCACGTCAGCAAAGCCACCGTATACGCCGGCCAGACTGTTGCCGAGGCGCTTGCTGAAATGCACGTCGCGCCGGACTTCAGCTATGTCGAAACGCTGAACGGCGCAAACCTCAAGTTCATCCATCGCAAGCTCGCTCACGGCGATATTTGCTTCGTCGACAATCGCGGCAACAACGCCGCTACGGCAGAAGCCGGCTTCCGCATCACCGGCATGGCGCCCAGCCTCCGGCACTCGGATACCGGCAAAATCACGCCAGCCTCCTACACCATCGCGAATGGTCGAACCACCATCCCGCTGCACCTCGACCCATGGGGAACAGTTTTTGTCGTCTTCCATGGGCGAGCAAAGCAGCAATCCTGGACCGCACCTGCAATGGTGACACGCCAGATCGCCACGATCCACGGGCCCTGGAAGGTCAGCTTCCCGCCCAGTTGAAGTTACAGTCAACGGCAAGCCGCTGGGCATCGTCTGACACACCCCTTATCGCGTCGATGCGAGATCGGCACTGCATCCGGGCAGCAACATGCTCACCATCAAGGCCACGAATGCCTGGGTCAACCGTCCAATTGGCGACGAACAACCCGACACAATCAAAAGTACACCTTCGCCGACTACCATCCGTACACCGCTGCGTCGCCTTTGGTGACCGTCGGACTCCTCGGCCCTGTAAACATCGACACCGTAATCACCAGGTAAAAAGCCAGGAGGACTTTTGAACACTGAGGAACGGATCGCACGAGCCCTCGACTCTCTCCAGATCGAATTGCCCTCCCAGGGATTTTCCAGGCGACAGATCTTAGCTATATGAGAGAGCAATGGACCGCGCACTCATGATTGTCTCCCGGTTCCTGAGCGCAACGGCCAACTTGTCCGAAGTAGATGCATCGAGGGGTACATCGGTCTTTCTTGATCTGCGAGCGTAGTAAGCTTTTCTGGCCTTGCAAGTACCGGACAAATTGATTAGCGAGGTTGCTCCTATTTGCAGGACACCTTCCGAGAATCAGGTGGACAAGTCCAACGGCTCTCTTATTCATCAGGGGAATAAGAGAGCCGTTGGGTCATGCTTTGGATAAGGTAGGAAGCTGAGGGTTCATCGCCCAAATGCCTGTCCATAGGCTTCATATTGCTTCACCAGGCGAATAGCGACTTGCGTTGCCAATTCGGTTGAGGTCAATCCTTTTCCCAGTTTCTCAACCCACCAGACCACGGTTGTTCCGTCAGTTCGGGGTTCCAAAGACCAAATTTCGGAGGGGACAGGAGATTGATCTTCTGAGAACATCGCATTCGGTTCTGGGGAGCGGGGATCAAAACGGATGCTGCAATCCTGTGGAACTCCATTCCGTCCTTGCCCAGCGTATACCATCGAAGAAGGTGGTGCTCCGCAGCGAACAGGGGTGCTCGCCAGTGCTGCCGATGGAGGTTCCGATGCCAAAGAAATCTGCGCCAAAGAAATCTGTTGCCAAAAAGCCGGCAAACAAGAAAACGACGAAGGGCCAGAAGCCGGTTACGGTGGAGTCGATGATGGAACAACTCGCACCATTGCTAGAGGGCGAGAGAGCTGTGACGGAGAATGACCTGAGAGCGTTGATGGCCTCGTTGAACGGCCCATCGGTGGCGGACAAAATGAGCGATGAAGATGTGGATGCCAGGTATGCCGCACAGGAACTCGCGTTGGATGCCATGGATGCAAGGACCGAGGCCGAGGCGCGGAAGCTGGCAAAGCGCGCACTGCGGCTGGACCCGGATTGCGTGGACGCGCTACTGGTGATGACGGATCTTGACGCGCGCAACCCGCGCCAGATTCTCGATGGCTTGCGGAAGGCGGTCGCCGCCGGAGAAAGGTCGCTGGGCAAGAGCTTCATCGAGGAGAACACAGGGCATTTCTGGATGCTTTTGGATACACGGCCCTACATGCGCGCATTACAGGTTCTGGGTGATGCGCTGCGCAACGAAGGCATCTGCCTGGATGCCATTCAGGTTTACGAGAAGATGCTGGAGCTCAATCCGAATGACAATCAGGGTGTTCGCGATCCTCTGCTTGGTTTGTACCTGCAAACGGGCGATCTTAAGGGCGCGGGCCGTCTGCTGAAGAAGTACAAGGATGATGCTTCCGCCAACTTTGCCTGGGGGTACGTGCTGGAGCGGTTTCTGGCCGGGGATGAAAAGAGCGCAATTGCGGCGTTGAAAACGGCACGGAAGGCGAATCCGCACATGGAGCTTTACCTGACTGCGAGGAAAGAGTTGCCGGAATACCTGCCGGAAATGTATTCGCCCGGCAGTGAGGAAGAGGCGGTTCTCTGCCTCAGCTTTGTGGGCGCGGCGTGGGTGACTCACGAGGAAGCCTGCGCCTGGTTTTTTGACCAAATGACTGCAGAGGCGCGGCGAGAGGGCGTGAGTAAGGAGGCCTTGTTGAGAGCGCCGGTCCCCGGAAAGAAAGTGCAATGACCTCACCGTGGTTATTCGGAAGCCCCTGATCAAGACAATTCTTAACTATGCACTGATGATCTGACGTTGTCGGATTGTCGGATGATTCAGGGGCAGAAGGCGTAAGGGCTGTAAATCTTGTAAAGATTTCAAGGGTTTTGCCGGATGCCCGACAACTACAAGTGATAGATCCTTCAGTATCTTACAGATCTGATGAGCTTTACTTGGGTTTTCTGGCGGAGAGAGAGGGATTCGAACCCTCGATAGAGCTTTTGGCCCTATAACGGTTTAGCAAACCGCCGCCTTCAGCCTCTCGGCCATCTCTCCGCTTCGGTTGCAGCCTTGAGTATATAAGATTGCCCGCCCCGTGCGGCAAGAAGGTTGCGCCAGCGCCGGAAATCCCCGCCATCGCCACTCACCCTCGCGAATCCATCGCACATTACCGGCTCATTTGATTTATTTTCGAGTCATTGTTCAAAGGGTCTGCTCGCGGGCCCTGCATGTGAGGAGGACGATGGCCGAAAAGCAGCGCCCAATCCTTCGCCCCGGCATGGGCCGCAAGCTCACGCTCCTGCCGCTGGTGATGGCCACGTTCTTCATGGTCTCTGGCGGCCCCTTCGGCATTGAGGATATTCTGGGCGGCGCGGGCTACGGCGGCGGCCTGCTCATTCTGATTTTGCTGCCTATCGTATGGAGCCTGCCCACCGCGCTCATGATTGGCGAACTGGCCTCGGCCGTGCCCGAGGACGGCGGCTTTTACGTGTGGGTGCGGCGCGCACTGGGGCCGTTCTGGGGCTTTCAGGAAGCGTGGCTCTCGCTCACGGCCAGCATCTTTGACATGGCGATTTACCCCGCTCTGTTTGTGGCCTACCTCGGAAAGCTGGACCCCGCGCTCACCACAGGCGGACGCACCGGGCTGTGGGCGCTGGGCATCGTCGTACTGTGCACCATCTGGAACCTGCTGGGCGTAAAGCCGGTAGGCGACGGCGCCACGTGGATGTTCAGTCTGCTGATGCTGCCCTTCGGACTGCTCTGTGGCTATGCCGTGTGGCACGGTATTCACGGAGGGCCCATCACGCGCGCGGCAGACTGCTCCGGCGCGAGCATTGGCACGGCCATGCTGGTGGGGCTATGGAATTACATGGGCTGGGACAATGCCTCCACCGTGGCGCAGGAGGTGGAGAGCCCGCAGCGCAACTATCCGCGAGCGATGGTGGCCAGCATTGCGCTGGTGATTGTTGCCTACGCGCTGCCGCTGGCCTGCATGTGGTTTGCGGGGCTGGGCTGCTCGGACTTCCAGACCGGCTCCTGGGCCGACGCGGCCACGCGCCTGGGTGGGCGCTGGCTTGGCATCGCCATCATCTTTAGCGGAACCATGAGCGCCGTGGGCATGTTCAACACGCTCATGCTCTCTTACACCCGGCTGCCTTATGCCATGGCGGAAGAGCGCATGCTGCCCAGGGCCTTCTCGCGCTGCAATCGCCGCGGCGTGCCCTGGGTGGCCGTGGTGGCCTGCGCCGTGGGCTGGGCGCTGGCCGCGCAGATGAGCTTTGAGCGGC
The DNA here is from genome assembly GCA_021818585.1 of Acidobacteriota bacterium. Taxonomy (GTDB): domain Bacteria; phylum Acidobacteriota; class Terriglobia; order Terriglobales; family Acidobacteriaceae; genus Acidobacterium. Next base: position 27,925 of record JAKATU010000044.1, read on the forward strand.
TGCTCTCGACCGATATTATCCTTTACGGCTCCAGCCTGCTGCTGGAGTTTGCCGCCCTCGTCGCACTGCGCATCCGCGAGCCCAATCTGGAACGGCCCTTCCGGGCCGGGAACTTTGCCTTCGCGTCGCTGCTCGGCGTGGCTCCCGCCGGACTGATTGTGTATGCGGCGTATCTCTCGCGGGACGAGCGCATGGCCGGCATGCCGGCGCTGCTCTTTGCCGGGCTGGTTGCGCTGGGCGGACTGCTGGGCTACGCGGTCATGAGGCTGGGCATGCGGTGGCGGGCCGGCAGTGAGGTGCTTACCTCGCCGTCTGATTAGCCCTGCCTGGAAACCGGTTCCGGCTGAATGGCGCCGCGCTTGAAGTTTTCCACTGACCGCATGACGCGCTCGCGGGCATAGGCCGCGTCGTGCCAGCCCAGAACCTCCACCCGCTTGCCCTCCAGATCCTTATAGATCGAGAAGAAGTGGGTGATTTCTTTCAGCATGTGCGGGTAAATTTCCGAGTAATTCCACACGTCGGCGTAGCGCGGGTTGTTTTTGCCCACAGCCAGAATCTTCTCGTCCAGCACGCCCTGGTCCAGCATCTCCAGCACGCCGATGGGCCGCACCGACTGCAGGCAGCCGGAAAAGCTGGGCGCGTCCACCAGCACCAGCACGTCCAGAGGGTCTCCGTCGTCGCTCAGCGTCGAGGGGATAAACCCGTAGTCGCCCGGGTAGTGCACCGGCGAGTGCAGGTTGCGGTCCAGGCGGAAGACGTGGAGCTTCTTGTCGTACTCGTATTTATTGCTGGATTCGGCGGGAATCTCGATGATCGCGTTGACGACCTCTGGAATGTTCTCACCGGGGGGTAGTTCGAGGTAATTCACCATAATTAGATTTTCTGCTCCCTTTGCGACGTCCTGATCAGGATGCCCTTCATCGGCGTTGGCTATGAACATTTATAATCATGCAGAATGAAGGCGCATGTCCACGTTACGTTAAAATCCACGGTGCTTGATCCCCAGGGTCAGGCAATCTTCAACGCACTCAAAAAGATGCAATACGGCGGAATCGAGTCGATACGGCAGGGAAAGTACTTCGTTATTACGCTGGATGACGCGCTGGATGCGGAGACGGCGCGCCAGGAAGTGGAGCGCATCGCCCGCGAAGTACTGACCAACCCGGTGATCGAAGAGTTCCGCTTCCACCTGGAAGACGCCGACTAGCCAGCAAAGGCCTTTCGAAGTAGTTTTCCCCGCGCTGAGCATCCTCGGCGCGCACTTTGTCCCGGTCTGCATATCAAGTTCAGGAAAGTCGCCTATGTGTGGGATTGTTGGATACGTCGGCAAACGGAAAGAAGTTGTTCCGGTCATTGTGGAGGGTCTGCGCCGCCTGGAATACCGGGGCTATGACTCGGCAGGAATCGCCGTAGGCACCAGCGGCTCTGAGCTGACGCTGCGGCGCGCGCCCGGCAAGCTGGTCAATCTGGAGGAAGTGATCCGCCAGAAGCCCATCGAGGGCACCTACGGCATTGGCCACACACGCTGGGCCACCCACGGCCGCCCCACGGAAGAAAACGCGCACCCGCACCGCGACTGCTCGGGCCGCATCGTAGTGGTGCACAACGGCATCGTGGAGAATTACCTCGCGCTCAAGCAGGAGCTGACCGCGGCGGGCCACAAATTCGTCACCGAAACAGATACGGAAATCATCGCCCACCTCATCGAGCAGGAGCGCATTCTCGCCGAGCGGGCCGGCAGGCCGCTGTTACTCGCCGCCGCCGTGCGCTACGCCATTCGCCGCCTCACCGGGGCCTTCGCAATCGGGGTCATCTGTGCGGATGAGCCGGATACCATCGTCGCCGCTCGCAACGGCCCGCCGGCCATTGTCGGGCTGGGCGAGGGCGAAAACTTCATGGCCTCCGATGTGCCCGGCATTCTGCACCACACGCGCAATCTCGTCTTTCTGGGCGATGGCGAAATGGCGCTGCTCAAGCCCGAAGGCGTCACCTTTACGGACTTTGAAGGCGAGCCCATTCAGCCCGTGGTACAGCGCATCACCTGGGATCCGATCCAGGCGGAAAAGGGCGGCTACAAGCACTTTATGCTCAAGGAAATCTTCGAGCAGCCGCGCTCCATTCGCGAGACCACGCTCAGCCGCATCTCGCTTGATCAGGCGAGGGTCTACCTGCGCGAGATGCAGATTACCGACGAGGAATTTCGCGCGGCCACTCGCGTTCACATCGCGGCCTGCGGCACGAGCTGGCACGCCGCCATCGCCGGCAAATTCATGATCGAGCGGCTGGCCCGCGTTCCCGCTGAGGTGGACTACGCCAGCGAATATCGCTATCGTGATCCCATTCCCGATCCCAACACCATCGGCCTGCTCATCACGCAGTCCGGCGAAACCGCCGACACGCTCGCCGCGCAGCGCGAGATGATCGCCAAGGGCTCGAAGACCATCGCCATCTGCAACGTGGTGGGCGCGGCCATCGCGCGCGAGGCGCACGGCACCATCTACACGCATGCCGGGCCGGAGATCGGCGTGGCCTCCACCAAGGCGTTTACCGCGCAACTGGTGGCGCTGTTCCTCTTCGCGCTGCACCTGGGCCAGGTGCGCGGCACGGTGACGGAAGCCGAAAGCCGCCATCTACTGGACGAGCTCAACCTGCTGCCCGGCAAAGTGGAAGAGGTGCTGCGCAATGTGGCCGCCGAGTGCGAAAAACTGGCGCGGCAGTACTCCGCCGCGCGGGATTTTCTCTACCTGGGCCGCGGCATCCACTACGCCATTGCGCTCGAAGGCGCGCTCAAGCTCAAGGAAATTTCCTACATCCACGCCGAGGGCTACCCGGCCGGCGAAATGAAGCACGGCCCCAACGCGCTTATCGACGAGATGTTGCCTGTCGTGGTGCTCGCCACCAAAGATCCCTCTGATCGCGACTCCTGCCTTCGCTACGAAAAGACACTCTCCAATATTCAGGAAGTGACCGCGCGCTCCGGCAAGGTAATCGCCGTAGCCATCTACGGCGACGAAGAAATTCGCCATGTGACGGACCACGTCATCGAAATTCCCTCTGCGCCTGAGCTGCTGCTGCCGGTGCTCGACGTGCTGCCGCTGCAGTTGCTCGCATACCACATCGCAGTGCGGCTCGGCTGCGACGTCGACCAGCCGCGCAACCTCGCAAAATCCGTCACTGTAGAGTAGCTGACCTCGTAATGAACTTGAAGCATAACGCGGCGTTATCATGAGATGTAATGCACTCATTCAGGACCCAGCCCACGCTGTACGGCCCTGCCGCGCACATCGTGCTTCTTCGCAGTTTCGTTGCCCAAGCGCCGCTTCGCGCTTTCTCTCCGAAACATGCTCCGGCCCGCGCCCTTGCGCACGCCGGGGCCGCGCAGGATTCGGCCTCCCGTGACTGAAACTCTCTCCCGAGCCATCGCGCAATCCTGGAACGTCCCGCTCCTGCCCACCGTCGGCGCCATCGTCCTCGCCATCGTATATATACGCGGATGGCGTCTCGCCTACGCTACCCGCGAGCGCGAGCTCCCGCCCTGGCGCATGCTCTGCTTCCTCTCCGGAATACTCACCGCCTGGCTCGCCATCGCCTCGCCTCTCGACGCACTCGGCCAATTCCTTCTCTTCGCCCACATGACGCAGCACGTCCTGCTCATGACCTTCGCGCCTGTCCTCATCGTCCTCGGCGCGCCCACCGTGCCCATCCTCCGCGGCCTGCCGCGAGCCTTCGTCAAAAACGACCTCGCACCCTGGATGAACTCAAAAGCCTTTCACTCGATCCGGGATCTCCTCACTCATCCCGCCTTCGTCTGGATCATCACCAACCTTTCCTTCGTCCTCTGGCACACGCCCCCGGCCTACGAGCTCGCGCTCCGCAACAACACCTGGCACGACGTCGAACACGCCTGCTTCTTCTTCACCTTCCTTGCCTTCTGGTGGATCGTCCTCCAGCCCTGGCCCAGCCGCAGCCGCTGGCCCCGCTGGTTCATCATTCCCTTCCTCGTCGGAGCGGAAGTTGTCAACACCGGCGTCTCGCTCTTCCTCGTCTTCTATGGCACCGTTATCTATCCCAGCTACGCGCAGGTGCCGCGCATCTTCGGCATCAGCCCACTTACCGATCAAACCGCGGCCGGTGCGGAAATGTGGGTCATGGGAGGAATGACCTTCTGGATTCCCCTCATGTTCATCACCCTCCAGATGCTCTCGCCAGGTCGCCGTCGCCGTCTCGCTCTTGCATACGAGCGCGCCCACGCGCGCATCCGCCGCCCCACGCCAAAGCCATTCGATCTCCTCCAGACACCCATCCTCGGTCCCATGCTGCGCTCCCGCTTCGGACGCGCCGGCCTCCAGAGCCTTACCCTCCTGCTCATCGCCGCGCTCATTCTCGATGGACTCCACGGAACACCCATCACCGGCCTCAACCTCGCCGGCTCCGTGCTCTGGAACCTCCTGCGCCCCATCAACCTCCTGCTCTTCTTCCTCGCCGGCAACCTCTTCTGTCTCGCATGCCCCTTCACCCTCCCGCGCGAGCTCGCCCGCTTCTTCCGCTTCGGCAAACTCAACTTCCCCCAGTGGCTCAAAAATAAATGGCCCGCAACCATCCTCCTCCTCATCTTCTTCTGGGCCTACGAGCACTTCTCCCTCTGGAACTCCCCCCGCTACACTGCCTACGTCCTCATCGCCTACATCGTCGCCGTCTTCGTTGTTGACTCCATCTTCCGCGGCGCAAATTTCTGCAAATACGTCTGCCCCATCGGCCAGTTCAACTTCTTCGCCTCGCTCATCTCCCCCCTCGACCTCGACGTAAAAAGTCGGCAGGTCTGCTCCACCTGTCCTACCCGCGACTGCATCCGCGGCAACGAGCACCAGCGCGGCTGCGAGCTACAGCTCTACCTGCCCACAAAAATCGGCAACATGGACTGCACCCTCTGCATGGACTGCGTCAAAGCCTGTCCCACCGACAACATCGCCATCACCCTCCAGTCGCCCATGCGCGACATCACCCGCAACCCCATCCGCTCCTCGCTGCGCAAATTCTCCAATCGTTTTGACGTAGCCGTGCTCGTCCTCCTCCTCAGCGTCGGCGCCATCTTCAACGCCGGAGTCATGATCGCTCCCGTCGTCGACGGACTCGACGCACTCGAAGCCTCGCACTCCTTCCTCGCCACCAATACCGGCACCCTCCTCATGGCCGCCGCCATCTTCGTCACCCTGCTCGCCCTCTGCGCCGCCATCGCAAAACTGCTGCAACTCTTCTCTACAGAAAGCCGACTCCGCACCATCTTCTGCCGCTTCGCCTTCGCCATGGTCCCCCTCGGACTCGCCATGTGGGCCGCGCACCTCACCTTCCACCTCGTCACCGCCACCTCCACCTTCGTGCCATCCGTGCAGCACGCATGGCACGCCGTCGCCGGCTCCGCGCACCACCACGCCGCCGCCGTGCAATCCATGACCAACATGCCCGGCATGAACATGAGCAACATGGCAGGCATGTCCATGAAGACCATGCCGCCTGCCGCGCCCATGAACATGATCAGCAAGCCCTCGCAGCTCAGCCTCATCCCCGGAGCCAAGGGCATCAACCTCTTCAGTTTGCAAATCTGGATGCTCGACCTCGGCCTGCTTCTCACCCTCTACGCCGGGTGGCGTCTCGTCAGGCAAATGTCCGCCAACATACGCAACGCCGCTGCCATGCTCACCATCTGGGCGCTCAGCAGCACAGCCTTTTACGCCATTTGCCTCTGGATCTACACCCAGCCGATGGAAATGCGCGGGATGGGAATGTGATGGCAAAGCGCTATTTGTTACTCATACTGTTACTTACTCTCACCGGCCGCGCCCTTGCCGATGGAGGCCGTCTCCGCTTCCGCAAGCCCGCAGGTCCGTTCACCGTCACGCTCTTCACCACTCCCGACCCGCTCACCAAAGGCCGCGCGGACTTCAGCGTAGCCATTGAGCGAGCCAACTCCACCGGCCTTGCTGAAAACGCGCAGGTCACCTACATCCTCACCCACGAAAGCAACCCCACCCAGCGCATCACCCTCCACGCCTCCCGCAGCCAGGCCACCAGCCGATTCCTCCAGGCCGCCAACTTCACCCTGCCCACCGCAGGCCTCTGGCGTATCGACGTCATCGTCCGCGACGGAGATCAGGTCGGCCAATGCTCCGGCCAATTCCGCGTCCGCAAACAAGACCTCGCCACCAGCGAACGAGCCTGGCAAATCGCCTTCGTCCCCATCATGGTGCTACTGTTCTTCCTCCACCAATGGCGCAAAAAAGAAGTAGCCCGCCGCCGAGCCGCCCGCCTCAGCACCGTATAAATCGTAGTGGCCCACACAAACTCCGTGGTGGCCCACACAAGCCGCACTTCGGCTTGTGTGGGGTACAAAACAACCTCCACCCCATCACCGGGGTGCCCCCATGTCCACGAAGGGGACGCGGGAATCGCGGCAAAGCCGCGACCTGTCTCTCGTGAACCGCCGCGCCCGTTCGCCGGCCACATCCCCGATTCTCGTTACCGACGTAGCATCGCTGAGGACGACCTCTCCAGTTCGGTGTGGCTGAGCGATAAGCTTAATCCATGGAAACTGGGCAGCCGAAAGTCTATCACCACCACACGCCGCGCCAATATCTGTTGGCCTGGGCCGATGCGGACGAACGCATCGCGTGGCTCGGCTACGGAATGGTCCGCCGTTCGGGCCTGAAGGTCGTTGGCGGGGAGAATGACTTCTACAAGCTGAAAGAACTTACAGTTCCAGATGTCGACTGTCTGAAGCTATTCATCGACGGATTGCGGGAAGGTGGCCGGGACGGCCACAAGCGTTTCCTCCAGATGTACCTTCTGCCAACGCGTCTAAAGGCATTGCTCGAACAGCGCATTCCGGAACAACAGCAACGCATAGCCGAAGTAGGCGCTTCCGAAGACGACATGGGCGACGCCGCAATAGCGCAAGCAAGGCACGAGCTTAAGGTAGCGATTGCAAACTTCAACGAGGACTACCACGCCTCTATCGAGCGTCGATTCTGGCCCTTTCTCGAATTAATCAAGCAACGTGATCTTAGCTTCTATGAAGACCCCGAGAGGGCAATCGACTTCATTCACGGTTTGTTTGTGCAGTATTTCAGGACGAAAGCTCTAAAAGAACGGGTTCTCCAGAAAGAAAATGTGCTGTTCGACGATATGGAACGAGTTTGGGACGTTCTCAGTCACATCATGGCCATCGAGGCCGGTGGATCATTCTTCGTCGACCGGAGGAATTTTCAAATTATCGTTCTCGACAACGAAACACAAGTCCCATTCATTACGTCGGACCAGCCGATCATCAACATGCTGGCCGACGGGAAAAGCTTCGATGTTCCGGAAAAAATGGAGCTTTACTACCCGCTCAGCCCAACGCAGGCCATGCTCTATTTAGAGAAGGCCACGCCGATCGGAAAGTTCAACAATCCGGTTTCGATTGACGATGCGCACCGCTACAACCAGATGATGCTCGACCACAGTGGTCTTCTAGTTTTCTCCAACTCGGAGGAATATCTGACGTTCCTCAAGAAGCAATCCCACTAAGGCTCAATCCAAACTCGCACACCCCACCCCCATTGGTCTATCCTGCTGCGGTACAGAATAAAGGCAATCCACCAAACCTTCACCGCCCCCTGATAAGGCCAATCATGAAAACGCTTTCACTCCACCGCCTGCCCGCACTCGTTCTCATCACCCTCTTCGCTGCCACACTCCCGCTAGCAGCCCAGTCACCCTCCGCGCCCGGCCGCTGGACCGTCGCCCAGGCCGACGCATGGCAGGCTCATCACAAATGGCCCGTCGGCTCCAACTTCATTCCCGACAACGCCATCAACCAGCTTGAAATGTGGCAGAAATCCACCTTCGACCCCGCTGAAATCAACCGCGAACTTGGCTGGGCACAAGCCGACGGCATGACCACCATGCGCGTCTTCCTCCACAACCTCCTCTGGCAGCAGAACCCCGCCGGCTTCAAGCGCCGTATCAACGTCTTCCTCTCGATCGCCGCCAAACACCACATCAAGCCCATCTTCGTCCTCTTTGACTCCTGCTGGGATCCATACCCGCACCTCGGCCCCCAGCATCCGCCCATCCCCGGCGTCCACAACTCGGGATGGGTCCAGGCCCCCGGCGCAAAAATGCTCGAGAATCCCGGTGACTACCCCCAACTCGAAGCCTACGTCAAAGGCATCGTCGGAGCCTTCGCCAACGATCCCCGCATCCTCGCCTGGGACGTCTGGAACGAGCCCGACAACACCAACAACAGCTCCTACGGCAAAGAAGAACCCAAAAACAAAGTCGAATTAATCGACCACCTGCTCCCGCAGGTCTTTCAGTGGGCACGCGCCGAGCATCCCACCCAGCCCCTCACCAGCGGCATATGGCAGGGGGACTGGACCTCCTTCGCCACCCTCTCGCCCACCGCAAAAATCCAGATCGAAAACTCCGATATCATCACCTTCCACAACTACGGCTGGCCCGAGCAGTTCGCCGCCGCCATCGCCGACCTCGCCCAGTATCATCGCCCCATCATCTGCACCGAATACATGGCCCGCGGCGTCGGCAGCCTCATTGACACTATCCTCCCCATCGCCCGCCGCGACAACGTAGGCGCCATCAACTGGGGCTTTGTCGTCGGCAAAACCCAAACCAACCTGCCCTGGGACTCATGGCAGCGTCCCTACGTCCTCATCCAGCCACCCGTCTGGTTCCACGACCTCTACTACCAGAACGGCAAGCCCTACCGCGCCCGCGAAATCCAGATCATCCGCGCCCTCGACAAAAACACCCACTGGGGGCCCACACCCGATCCACCACCTCCGCTCCCGATTCCCTGACCAACCTTGATCCACCGCCGGTTGCTCCCCACTTTCTCCTCGTATTTTGCGAGGAAAAAGTGCGGGGGCCAGATCGGCGCCAAGCGCCGACCCTCTTTCAACCCCAGCAAAAATTCCTCCCAAACCCAAAAAATCCAGCCAATCACGCGATTGTCGCGCTTCCCGCCTCATGGGGTTTGCTATATCGTTAACAACATGAAAATTCCCTTTGCTTCCGTCGCCCGCCCTTGGGCTGCGCTCGGCTGCGCCACACTTTGCCTCATGGTTTCCGCCGCTGCCTCGCCGGCCTTCGCACAGGAACACCACGGCAAGCACGCCGCCCCACACGCCGCCGCCAAAGCCCCCGCAACTTCAACCAAATCCACCGAGGACATGCTCCCGCCCCTCCCCGCCAACAAGAGCATCGAGCAGTCCATGGTCCTGGACGGCAAAACCCTCCACTACAAGGTCACCGTCGGAACCATCAACATCCGCGACAGCAAAGGCAAAGTTGCCGGCAAGGTTGTCTACACCGCCTACACGATGCCGGGCAACAATCGCCCCGTCACTTTTGCTTTTAACGGCGGCCCCGGTGCATCCTCGGTCTTCCTCAATTTTGGAGCGATCGGCCCCAAGCACCTCGACGGGATCGGCAACAAGCATGACAGCGCCTCCGGCCCCATCGTCATGAGCGACAATCAGGGCACCTGGCTCAGCTTCTCTGACCTCGTCTTCATCGACCCCATCGGCACCGGCTACAGCCGCTCGCTGGTCGACATGGCCCAGACCAAAAAGCTCTTCTACTCCACCGATCCCGACATCCACTACCTCTCCACCGTCGTCTACAAGTGGCTCGTGCAAAATGACCGCATGCTCTCGCCCAAGTACGTCATCGGCGAAAGCTACGGCGGCTTCCGCGGTCCCCGCGTCACCTACTATCTCCAGTCGCGGCTCGGCGTCGGCGTCAACGGACTCATCCTCATCTCGCCCTATCTCAATCCCATGGACGAGAGCAACGGCTACATCAACACGCCCATTCCGTGGATGATCACCCTGCCGCCCATCGTCGCCGCGCACCTCGAGCGCGAAGGCCAGCTCACCACCGCGGCCATGCAAAAAGTCATCGCTTATGATGAAGGGCCCTATGCCACCGCCCTCATCGCCGGCACTTCCAACCCGGCCATGCAGCAGGCCATGATCCAGAAGGTCACGCAGATGACCGGCCTCGATCCCACCTACGTCAAGGAATCCGGAGGCCGCTTCCAGACCGAGTCCTACCTCCGCGAAGCCTGGCGCGAGCAGGGCAAAATCGGCTCCATCTACGACTCCAACGTCACCATGCTCGATCCCTTCCCATGGGCGCCCTACCAGCGCGCCAACGATCCCATCCTCGCCTCTATCATCGCTCCCACCACTGAGGCCATGGTCAACTTCATCACCAACACCGTCGGCTGGAAGACCGACGCGCCCTACCACACGCTCTCCTTTACCGTGAATCGTGAGTGGGACCGCGGCGCCAGCCTCCGCGCAGGCTCCGTGCAGCAGCTACGCGACGCCGTCGCCGCCGATCCCGGTCTCAAGGTCTTCATCGGCCACGGATGGAACGATCTCTCCTGCCCCTTTATGGGGTCGGTTCTCAGCGTCAACCAGATGCCGCAGGCACTCCGTGATCGCATCGAGATCCACGAGTTCCCCGGCGGCCACATGTTCTATACCCGCCAGGCAAGCCGCGTCCAGCTCCGCAAAGACGTCATGCAGTACTTCAACTTCCACTAAGCCACTTCAACCGTTCCATCCCTCGCACCCCGCGGGGGATGGAACACCGCCCTAACCCTCCGTGTCTACTTCGACATCGGCATCCCAGGCGATTCCCTGTTCCGGCTCATGTCGCTCCACGGACGCCAGCAGCGCATCCACGCAATCCCCATCCAGCTTGCTTCCCGCATCCTTGCGCACCATTCGAATCACCTCTTCCATTCCAAAATCATCCCGGTAAGGCCGCGTCTCCGTCAGCGAGCCGAATACATCCGCCAGCGCAATCACCCGCGCGTCCAGATTTAAATCCTCGCCTTGCAAACCTCGCGGATAACCGCTCCCATCGAGCCTCTCGTGATGCGCGCCAGCTATGGTAGCCAGTTCGGTAAATGCCGGAATCCTCTTTAGAATCTCCTCTGAATGGCTGACATGAGATCGCACCACGGCCCACTCATCGCTTGTCAACCGGCTCGGCTTGTCCAGAATGGTGTTCGGTACGGTGAGCTTGCCAAGATCATGCAAGAGAGCTGCACGATACATCAGCTTACTGCGCTCGGCAGAAAATCCAAGCTCCCTGGTAATTACCTGCGCCACCCGCGTCACACCCAGTGAGTGTGTATAGGTGAACGACGATTTCGCATCCACCACATCCGCAAATGCCTCGCACACATTATCGATCTCATCCTCGCTCATCGGTTGCACCGGTCCGGGATTCGCATCGATCACCCGCTTCTCATGGTCTTCACCGTCGAGCACGCCCTTCAACTTGCCACGCTTATTCAGCGATTGCGCAACACGGACCAATGCAGGATCGAACCACCGTCCCGATCGCTCCTTCAGCACCTCCATAGCGCGACTCATTCCGTGCTCAGTCCCAAACACATCCAGATGCTGCGCCACCGCCAGAATTCTTCCCAGCAAAGGAATCGCCTCGCCCCGCAGCCGCTCAGGATATCCGCTTCCATCCCAATGCTCGTCCAGCGAACGCACTGCCTCGGCTGCCTTGTCACCCAGCCCCAGCTTCTGCACAATGCCCGCGCCCCGGTCGCATCGCAGTCGAATCATGATCTCGTTGTTCTTTTGCCGCGCCAGCCCAAGTTCAATAATTCGCCCGGTCTTTTTCCACCCGGACTCACCTGCCATCGCATGCCAGTAGAGAGCCCGCACCGCGCCAAACGAAGGCCTTGTCCAGTCCAGCAGCTTCACCTCGCGCTTCATCACGCGATCATCACCCGCAATGAGCGCGCACATGCGCCCCGCGTTGCTGCTACAGCCAACATCTTTTAAAAGCAATGCATAGTAAAGCGGAACCAACTCCGCCGCGGGAACGCCCACCTCTGCCGCAATCGCCATGCCGAATAAGCAGGTGCGCAGCGCATGCCCCGGCTCAGCCGCCTCGGTCAGATCCAATGCGTAAGACAGGGCCGAGACAATTTCCGGGAGCGAAAACTGCATTGCCTCATATGGTTGGGAAACAAAGTTGTTCATCACGAACTACTCGTTGTAAAAAATACCCGGCATCTTTCGTACTCACTAGCGTTATTTTGTAATCCTTACGCGCACAACATGCGATACCACTTTTCAACCGGGTCGCCAATCTTTTCATCTTGCTACATCCCCATCAAAAATCTTCGAACGCCCCAATACCGCAGCCTCCCTCATCTCGCACTCACGCGTTGATGCTCTATACTGCCACTTCTCGCAAATCCAGGAGGAGACTATCCACTATGGCATTGGACCGACGCACCTTCCTCGCCGTCTCAGGCCGCTTCGGCCTCGCTTCCACGCTATTTCCCGGAGCACTCTACACCCTCGCCACTCAGGCTGAAGCCCAAACCACCACCCCCCAATCCAAATCCCCCGCCTACGCCAGAATCACGCCCGAAATGATCCGCCAGGCCGCCCAAATCGCCGCCGTCAACATCCCCGAGGCAGACATCCCCATGATGATCTCCAGCCTCAACGACAACCGCCAGGCCTTTGAAGCCATCCGCAGACTCGACCTCCCCAACTCCATGCCCCCGGCCTTCGTCTTCGATCCGCTCCCGCCCGGCGCAAAAGTCGACTCCAAACGCGAAGCCCCCGTTTACGGCAAATTCCCTGCCATCCGCACCGTACCCTCCAACCTCGAAGACGTCGCCTTCGACACTATCCCCCAACTCGCCGAACTCATCCGCACCCGCAAAGTCTCCTCGCTCGACCTCACGGAAATGTACATCCGGCGCATCAAACGCTATAACCCGCTCCTCAAGTTCGTCATCACCATCACTGAGGAGCGCGCCATCGCCCAGGCCAAAGCCGCCGACGCAGAAATCGCTCGCGGCAACTATCGCGGCCCGCTCCACGGCCTGCCCTGGAGCGGCAAAGACCTCCTCGCCGTCAAAGGCTACCCCACCACCTGGGGAGCTGCCCCATATAAGGATCAGCACTTCGACTACGACGCCACCGTAGTCCAGCGCCTCGACGCCGCCGGCGCCGTCCTCATCGCCAAAGCCACCATGGGCGCACTCGCCATGGGAGACATCTGGTTCGGCGGCAAAACCCGCAATCCCTGGAACCCCAGACAGGGCTCCAGCGGCTCCTCCGCCGGTCCCGCATCCACCACATCCGCCGGATGCGTCGCCTTCTCCATCGGCACCGAAACCCTCGGCTCCATCTCCTCACCCTCCACCCGCTGCGGCGTCTCCGGCCTCCGACCCACCTTCGGCTTCGTCCCCCGCACCGGCGCCATGGCCCTCAGTTGGACCATGGACAAAATCGGCCCCATCTGCCGCTCCATCGAAGACTGCGCCATCGTCCTCCAGCACATCTACGGCCCAGACGGCCATGACGAAACCGTCCACGATGCCGCCTTCAACTGGAACATCGACTACGACTGGAAGAGCCTCCGCATCGGCTACCTTAGAGACGCCTTCGAGCCGCCCAAAACCCACACCGAACAACAACCCGCGCCGCCCGCCAACGAAACCGCGGCGCAAAAGAAGAAGCGTGCGCAAAACGAAGCCATCAGCGCATTCTTCCGCAATCTCCGCGCCTACGACCACCAGTTCAATGAGGCTGCCCTCAAAAAACTCCACCAGATGGGCGTCACCCTCAAGCCCGTCGAGTTGCCAAGGCTCCCATTCGACGCCATGACCCCGCTGCTCAACGCCGAAGCTGCAGCCGCCTTCAGCCATCTCACCCTCAGCGGCCGAGACAAGCTCCTCGTCGACCAGAGCCCCGACGCATGGCCCAACATCTTCCGCGTTGCGCGCCTCTACCCTGCCGTCGAATACATCCAGGCCAACCGCGCCCGCGAAATGGCCGTCCGCGCCGCCGCCAGACTCTTCGCAGAAGTCGATATCGTCGTAGCCCCCACCGGCGGCGAACAGCTCCTCATGACCAACCTCACCGGCAATCCCGCCGCCATCATCCCCAACGGCCTCCGCGGAGCCGACGCACCCACCGCCCCATCCGCCGTCCCCTTCGAATACAGAGAAGGAGGCCCCAACACCCCCGTCAGCATCACTTTCCTGGGAGGCCTCTACCAGGACGCCAAACTAGCCGCCTTCGCCCGCGCCTACCAGCTCTACGCCGGCTTCCTGAACCTCCACCCCAAACTCCCCAGCGAATCCCACCAACAACTTCCGGGTGGTGACCCACTCAAGCCGAAGGTTTGAGTGGGGTGGAAAGGCCGGGTACCCCATTCATAGCGGCTTTATCGCGATGATTGGGGTCAGACCTCCCTGATATATGGACTGGGCACTGAGGATTGAGGACTCACAACTGGCAACTTACAACTGACAACGAAACGCCCTGACTTGCTGACCCGCTGACTCGCTAAGACAATACCCCCATGGACACCATTCGCATCGACAAATGGCTCTGGGCCGCCCGCTTCTTCAAAACCCGCGCCCTCGCCGCCAGGGCCTGCGACCTCGGCCGCATCCAGGCCAACGGAAACGACGCCAAACCCGCCCGTGACGTCCGCCCCGGAGACCGCCTCCAGATCCGCACCGAGCGCGGCGATTTCGAGGTCGAAGTCAAAGCCCTCAGCCAGATGCGAGGCCCCGCCGCTGTCGCGCAGGCCCTCTATGAAGAATCCGAAGCCAGCCGCGAAGCCCGCGCCCAGATCGCCGCGCAGTACAAAGCCATGGCCGAGGCCGGAGCCACCGACACAGGACGCCCCACCAAGCGCGACCGACGCCTCATCAACCGCATGCGCGGCCGCAACTAGCCCGCTTCCACGCCCTCAACCGCCTTCGGCGAAGCAAAAAACGCCTCCACGTCGCTAAGTTCCTGCGTCACCCGGTAGCGCGGCAGGCTGTCCATGAACACGCGCCCATACCGCTGCGTCTGCAGCCGCGGATCCAGCAGCACCAGCACCCCCCGGTCCTGCACTGACCGGATCAGCCGCCCGAAGCCCTGCTTCAGCGTAATCACCGCCGCCGGCACCTGGAAGTCGAAGAACGGCTTGCCGCCATTCTCCTCCACCGCCCGCATCCGCGCCTGCACCACCGGGTCAGACGGCACGGCAAAAGGCAGCCGGTCGATAATCACGCAGCTCAGCGCCTCGCCCTGCACATCCACGCCCTGCCAGAAGCTCGAAGTCCCCAGCAGCACCGCATTCGGCGTCGTCCGAAACTCCTCCAGCAGCGCCTTCTTGGGCGCCGTGCCCTGCAGCAGCAGCGGAAAACCCACCTCGCTCAGCAGCCGCTCGTATACCTCGCGCATCTGCTGGTAGCTCGTGAACAGGCAAAACGCACGCCCCTCGGTAATCTCCAGTACCCGCCGAATCCGCGCCGTCGCCTCCACCTGGAACTCCCGGTCCCGGGGATCAGGCATCCCCTGCGGCAGATAAAGCAGCACCTGCCGCCCATAATCAAAGTGCGAAGGAACCACCAGTTCCTGCGCATCGCTCATCCCCAGCCGCTTCCGGATATGCCCAAACCCGCCCTGCACCGTCAGCGTAGCCGACGTCAGCACCACCGCCGCAAAGTTCTCAAACAGCAGCTCCCCCAGCAGTTGCGAAACATCAATCGGCGTAGCCTGCAGGTGCACTGTCACATGCTTGCCGCCCCGCCGCTCAATCCAGAAAACCGTGTTCCGGTCGCTCGCCTCCATCACAAATTTCAACTGCTCCCGCAAATCCGCAATCCGCTTCCGCAGCGGAGCCGCCTCATCCACGCCCCGCAGCCGTTCCAACTCGCTCTCCAGCCGGTGCAGCGAATTCATCACACCCAGGTACAAATCCCCCTGCATCTCCAGGAACTCCTCCCGGGCCACAAACGGAATCCGCCCCTCGTTCCCGCTCCCCCGCGGCAGCGACCCAAAAAAAAGCCGCGCCCGCTCCCGGATCATCTGCGCCGCCTGCACCACCTCCACCTTCAGTGCGTCCCTGGTCCGCAGCGTTACCTCCACGTCCCGCGCCAGGTCCTCAAACCGCAAATTGCTCAGGCTGATCCCGAAGTAGCTCGATGCCACATCCTCCAGCTCATGCGCCTCGTCAAAAATCACCACCGTCGAATCCGGCAGCACACCCGCATCCGGAGCCGTCCGCGCCTGCTGCTTGATCGCCATGTCCGCAAAAAACAGGTGGTGATTCACGATGATAATGTCGCTCTCCGCCGCCTTCCGCCGCATCTCGGTAATAAAGCAGCGGTCATAGTCCGGACACTTCTGCCCGAGGCAAGCCTCGCTCCGCGCATCCAGCTTCGTCCAAACCGCGCTCGACTCGGGCAAACTGTCAATCTCCACCCGGTCGCCCGTCTCCGTCGTCTTTTCCCACTCGGCAATCGCCTGGTACTGGCTGATCTCTTCCAGCCCATTCAAAATTGGCTGGCTCCGCAGCGCATACAGCTTATGCCGGCACAGATAGTTCGCCCGGCCCTTCATGTACGTCACCCGCAGCGGCCCCAGCAGCGACTCCAGAAACGGAATGTCCTTGTAATACAGCTGCTCCTGCAGGTTCTTGGTCCCAGTCGAGACAATGACCCGCCGCCCGCTACGGAGCGCCGGCAGCAGATACGCCAGCGTCTTGCCCGTACCTGTTCCGGCCTCCACAATCAGATGCCGGCCTTCTTCAATGGCGCGCTCCACCGCCTGCGCCATCTCCAGCTGCCCCCGCCGAAACTCATAAGGCATCTGCGACCGCGCAAGAATGCCGCCCGGAGCAAAAAACGCATGCAGCGAGGGATATCCCGGAAGATTGGACGAGGAATCGGACACGGTAAAGGGCAGAAGCCTGCCTTAAGCATAAGCTGCTCCCGATAGAATGACAGAAGGCCAGTCCATTGAAATCTCGACGTAAACCATCCGCCACGAACGCACACCTGCGCCGCCAGCCGCTCGCCGGCGACCGCGGCGTCATGCCCACCTTCGCCATCGTGGGCCGCCCCAACGTCGGCAAATCCACGCTATTCAACCGCCTCACCGAGTCGCGCCGCTCCATCGTCGGCGACGAGCCCGGCATCACCCGCGACCGCATCTATGGCGAAGTCCAGTGGAATGGCCGAATCGCGCGCCTCGTCGACACCGGCGGCATCATCCCCGACGACGAAGCCCTCATCCCGTCAGAAATCTTCCGCCAGGCCCGCGTCGCCCTCGAAGAAGCCCAGGCCATCGCCATGGTCGTCGACGGCCGGACAGAACTAGCCGCGCCCGATCTCGACCTCGCTCGCCTGCTCCTTCGCACCGGCAAGCCGATCTTTCTCGCCGTCAATAAAATCGACACGCCCCAGCTCGACGCCACGGCAGAAAACTTCCGTCAGCTCGGCATCAAAAACCTCACCGCCATCTCCGCCGAGCACGGCCACAACGTAGGCGATCTCCTCGACGAGGTCTTCGCCGTCCTCGACTTCTCCTCCGAGGCGAAAACCGAAACCAAGCCCGAAACCGAGTCCGCGTCAGAAAAATCCGCCGAACCCCTCCACCGAACCCACGGCGAATACCAGCAGCAGGAAACCCGCGTCGCCATCATCGGACGCCCCAACGTCGGCAAGTCCACGCTGCTCAATGCCCTCACCGGCAGCAGCCGCGCCATCGTTTCTCCCATCGCAGGAACCACCCGCGACGCCGTCGACGAAGTCATCTCCTACCGCGACCACCAGCTCCGCATCGTCGACACAGCCGGCATCCGTCGCAAGGGTAAAACCACCCTCATGGCAGAGAAGCTCTCCGTCGTCATGGCCCGCCGCCACCTCGAGGCAGGCGATGTCGCCCTGCTCGTCATCGACGCCACCGAAGGCGTCACCGCAGCGGACGCCACGATAGGCGGCTACGCGCACGAGAGCGGCCGGTCTGTGATTATCGTGGTGAACAAGTGGGACGCAGTCACCACCGGACGCACCGACGGCAAGCCGCCCGCCGACCGCAAAATCTTTGAAGAGCAGCTTCGCCACGCCCTCAAGTACCTCGACTACGCACCCATCATCTTCATCTCAGCCGCCGAGGGCAAGCACCTCAACCGCGTCCTCGATGCCGTTCTCCGCGTCGCCGCCGAGCGCCGCAAGCGCGTCTCCACCGGCCAGATGAACCGCTTCATGGAGCAGATCGACTTCCAGCGCGCCGGCGTGCCACTCTCACGCAAAATGCGCATCTTCTACATGACCCAGGCCGCCGTCGCTCCGCCCACCTTCGTGCTCTTCACCAATCGCGACGTCAAGCTGCACTTCTCCTTCGAGCGCTTCCTTGAGAATCAGATCCGCGCAGCCTTCGGCTTCGAGGGCTCACCCATCTGGTTCAAAGTGCGCGCCCGCGAAAAGAAAGGTGCAGCTAAGAACTGACTTCGTCGATGAGAGCACAATCTAGGAAGAAAGTGCCAGCTGCATCAGCGCATAGAAGGAAAGCTGTTGAATTCATGGCGCACGCGGGCATTTTCTATTCTTTCGATCAAGTCTTTTGCAAACCGGTACAGGTCTTCGACGTCAGCTAGCAATGGGCCCGTTGTGCCGTTATTCCAATGAACTAAGTCATTCCGAAGGTCACGAAGCCGCTTGAACCGTTGCAAATCAAATGCGGCTTTCTCATGGTCCAGAACACCTTCAATCTTCGCTGTATCTGAAAGCGCAATCCGAATCCGCTCGACCAACTCCCCCTTACTTGAGATAAATGGCAGACCAGCAACACATTGCTTGGTAACGGAGCGAAGGGCAAATGAAAGACAGATAGCACCGGATAGCTTGCTGGGAATGGATCCCTTGTAGCCTTGTCCTTCGTAAGCGCGTAGTGATTCCTTTACACATTCTTCGACAGCCATCCAACTGAAAACGACAGACGCCCGAAGAAACAACTCCAACTGCCGTCGACCATTCACCGTATCCGGCAGACCCTTCGCAGAACAGAGGAACTGGTAAGCATCGTCCAATCTGTCCATCAAAACCAATCCAGGCATTTCATCTCCAGTTGAAGCCGTACTTGGACTCAATACCTAACAAATACATCGTTCAATCCCAGCCAGCGAAAGGCAACCTTTTCTCCCTACCGCCCCTTATCCAGCGGCACCCGAAAATAAAAAAGCTGCTGCCCGTCCGCGTTCTCAATCTGCTCCACCACCAGGCTCGCGCCCCGCAGCGGATTGCCGCCCAGCCCATTCACGTCGTACCAGAGAAATCCCGCCTTCGTGGAGTGCGGCGCAACCGACACCGCGTTGTACTCGTAGTGGTCAAAATCCTGCTGTACCTTCCAGTCCGCATCCTTGCGATGCGTGGGCACATGCAGCGGCCCAACCGGAATCCTCCGTCCTTCCTTATACGAAAGCGGAATATTCCGCTCCACGTCATCCGGCGATGCCGCCTCAATCTGGTCCTTGTTCGCGCTGATAAAGAACACCCGCGTCTGCTCCAGCGATATCGGCTTGTCGCCCATGTTCGTAATAATCAGCCGTATCGGCACAAAACCAAACTTACGGTAAGGAATCGCAAACACCTTCTGCTGGTCGGCAGACACGTATGGCACAGCCGCAATCGCCACATGCTCCTGCTTGTGAACAGCACGGTTCGGATACGCCGTCGCATCCCTGGCGGCCCGCAAACGGTGCTCCGCATGCGACGCAAATGGCATCATGAGTAAGACAACAAACGTTGCGAAGAGAATCGGTCGCGCGCGCATAGACTTGCGCCGATTATCATCTTCGCGGAACCCTCCAGTAAAGAGATCGCTTGCTCCTCGTTTTTTACAGCATCGCATTGTCGGCCGTACTCCTCGCCACCTCGCCCTATTGGCTGCTGCGCATGGCCACCACGGGCAAATACCGCGAGGGGCTTTCGCGACGCCTTGGCCGCGTGCCGCGCGCGCTTCGCGAATATGTCAAAGGCAAGCCCGTCCTCTGGGTTCACGCCGTCTCCGTGGGAGAAGTCCTGGCCGCCAGCCGCCTCATCCAATCGCTTCGCGAGCAAAGCGGCTGCAGTGTGGTTGTCTCCACCACCACCCGCGCCGGTCAGGCTCTCGCCCGCGAGCGCTTCGGCTCGGACTCCGTCTTCTACTTCCCGCTCGACTTCTCCTTCGCCGTCCGCGCCTACCTGCGCGCGCTCGATCCGCGCATGGTCGTCCTGATCGAAACCGAATTCTGGCCGCGCATGCTCTCCGAGTGCCACCGCCGACGTATCCCGGTCGCTGTCGTTAACGCGCGCATCTCTGACCGCTCCTGGCCCCGCTACCGCAGTCTGCACAAACTCTGGCAACCATTGCTCCGCAACTTCACCGCCGTGCTGGCCCAGAGCGGAATTGACGCTCAGCGTCTGCGGGCCCTCGGCGCCGCCAATGCCATGGTCTCCGGAAATCTCAAGTACGACATCCGCATCGCCACACCGGCCCCCATCGTTGAAATCATCCGCAGGCATCTTCCACCCGGTGCTCCCGTCCTCGTCTGCGGTTCAACCTGCGCCATCGGCGCGGAGAACGAGGAGCAAATCCTGCTCAGCGCGCTCCCTGCGGACGCCGTCACCATTCTCGCGCCGCGCCACCCCGAGCGCTTCAGCACCGTCGCGGAAATCCTCGCCCGCAGCGGCCGCACCTGGCATCGCCGCTCCATCTGGGCCGCGAATCCTGTGCCGCTCACGCCCGGCTCCATTCTCCTGCTCGATACCATCGGCGAGCTCGCCGGCCTATATGCAATCGCCACAGTTGCATTTATCGGCGGAAGTCTCATTCCCAAGGGCGGCCACAATCCTCTCGAACCCGCGCAGTTTTCCGTCCCCATCCTCATCGGCCCACACGTCGAAAATTTCCGCGGAATTGTAGACACCCTGCGCTCCGAACACGCCCTCAGCATCGTCTCTCCGGAAAATGTATCCGAGGCGATTGCAAATCTCATCGCTCACCCTGAGGAAGCCCAGCGCATGGGCGCAGCCGCCTACGCCGTCTGCCGGCGCGAGGCCGGGGCTACCGACCGCGCCGTCGCCACCATCCTTAACATTCTGCGAGAACAGCCATGAAACCCCAACGTTTGCTTCTTCCGCTGATCCCGCTCTACACCGCGGGCTTGGCCCTCAAGAATCGTCGCTATCACGGTGACAAATCCTCCGCCCGGCGCCTCAACTACCCAGTTCTCAGCGTCGGCAACCTCTCCGTCGGCGGCAGCGGCAAAACCCCCGTCGTCATCCGCCTCATTGAACTAGCCCGCGAGCAAAACATTCCTGCAGACGTCCTCTCCCGAGGCTACAAACGCAGCTCGCAGCAAACCGAACGCGTCCCGCCTGAAGGCGATGCCGCCAGCTACGGCGACGAACCCCTGCTCATCGCGCGGCAAACCGGCGTGCCCGTTTACGTCGGCGCCGGCCGCCATCAGGCCGGCCTTCTCGCCGAGCGAGAAATCCCCGGCCCGCGCCTGCACATCCTCGACGACGGCTTCCAGCATCGCCAGCTCCATCGCGACCTCGACGTGGTCGTCCTCCACGCCAGCGACTTCCACGAGTTCCTCCTGCCGGCTGGCCGTCTCCGCGAGCCGCTATCCGCCCTGCACCGCGCCCACATTCTCATCCTTCGCGCAGAAGACAGCGCCCTCGAACCCGAACTTCGCCGCCGCAATCTCAACCAGCCCGTCTGGATCATGCATCGCGAACTCGCCGCACCACCCTCCTGCAAAAGCGTCATCGCCTTCTGCGGCATCGCCCGGCCCAGCGAATTCTTCCAGTCGCTCGCCGCCACCGACATCACACTCTCCGCCCGTGCAGCCTTCCCAGACCACCACACCTTCACCGACGCCGACATCACCCACCTCATCGAGCTCCAGCAGCGCCATCCCGTCCGCACCTTCCTCACCACCGAGAAGGACGCCGTCCGCCTTAGCCCCGGGCAGCGCGCCCGCCTGGAAGCCGTTGCCACCCTCCGCATCGCACAGCTCCGCGTGTATTTTGAAGACGAATCCAAAGTCCGCCAGGAGCTGCTCACGCTGCTCGCACTCACTGAAAATGCCCCTCCGCTATGAGAAAATAAACTCTTGCCCGACAGTTCAAAATCTCTGCGTGTCCTCGTGGTTCGCCTCGGCGCCATGGGTGACATTCTCCACTCGCTCCCGGCCATCACCGCCCTGCGCCGCGCCCATCCTGCCTGGCACATCGGCTGGGCCGTCGAGCCGCAATGGACATCGCTGTTGCGCGCTGAAAATGCCTCGCCCGGTACGGAAGGCATGCCCCTCGTCGACACACTCCACAGTGTCCCTGCCAAGCGCTGGGCCAAGTCCCCGTTCAGCCTCCAGACGCTCAGCGAAATCCGCGCTGCCCGCCGCGAACTGCGCGCAGCCAAATACAACGTCGCCCTCGATTTGCAAGGCGCAGTGCGCTCCGCCTGGATCGCCCGCTTCGCCCACCCCCACAAGCTCATCGGAGAAGCCGAACCCCGCGAACCGCTGGCCCGTTTTTTCTTCTCGCAGAAGGTCGCCACGCGCGGCGTCCACGTCATCGAGCAATCCATCGAAGTCACCGAAGCCCTTTCCGGTCAGACACTTCCCTCGCTGCAGCCATTGCTGCCCTGCGATCCCGCCAGTGCCGCCTATGCCGCGCGCCTGCTGCAGCCGCTCATCCTCATCAGCCCCGGCGCCGGCTGGGGAGCCAAGCGCTGGCCCGCCTCGCGCCACGGAGAAGTGGCGCTCAACCTAACCTCACAGGGCTATCATGTGGCCATCAACGCAGGCCCTGCCGAACTCGACCTCGCGCAGCAAATCACCGCCGTCTGTCCGTCTGCCGTAACGCTTACGCCTTCACTTTCCGAGCTCATCGCCATCACACGCCGCGCTTCGCTCGTCATCGCCGGCGACACAGGCCCGCTCCACCTCGCCTGTGCCCTTGGCCGCCCTGTCGTTGGCGTCTTCGGACCCACGGACCCGGCTCGCAACGGCCCCTACGGCGTGCCGTCCCGCGTCCTGCGCCACCCTCAGAGCAAGCGCGACCACACCCGCCACGCCGAACCCGAAGCAGGCCTGCTCACCATCACTCCAGAAGCCGTCACAGCAGCCGCCATCGAGCTCTTGACCCAGCCAAAGGAGGGCTCTCTATGAAAACGAACTGGAGCCGTATCGCCCGCCGCATACGCGTGCCGCTCGGCTTTGCCTTCGCCATCGCCTTCCTCTGGATCGCACAGCCATCACCGGCATCGCTCGCCTGGAGCCTTCTGCTCGTGCTCCCCGGCATCGCCCTGCGCGCCTACGCCTCCGGTTACGTGAAAAAAAATCGCGAGCTCACCGTCACCGGCCCCTACGCTCACACCCGCAATCCACTCTATCTCGGCTCGCTCTCCATCGCATTAGGATTCGCCGTAGCCGCCCGGAACTGGTGGATTCTTGCCGGCATCGCTATCCTATTTTTTACGATTTACTTGCCAGTCATCCGCTCGGAAGAGGAGTTCCTCCGTGGCATGTTTCCGGGCTTTGACGATTACTGCGGCCGCGTCCCGCGGCTCTTTCCGCGCATCACCCCCGGTATGCAGGGCGAGGCCGGAAAGTTTTCCCCCGCGCTTTACAGCAGGCATCGTGAGTACAATGCGTTTATGGGTGCGGTGGCGCTGTATGCCGTGCTGTTGCTGAGGCTGTATTTTCGCCGGTGAAGCTTTTCACCGGCCTTGGGATGAGACAACTTTTGAACTGGCGTAATCGACTGCTCGGAATCACAACCACTCTTTTCTTACTGGGCAGCCTGCAGGCACAGGCCCCCAAGGCCGCTACACCGGCTCTGCAACCGCCGCGCCCCGGCTACAGCTTTCCTGCGCATCAAACCCTCACCTACGCGGTCGACTGGCGCGTCTTCCCCGCAGGCACGGCCGTCTTCCACCTCGATCAGGACGGCCCTATCGAAACAATCAGCGCCACCAGCGAGACCGTAGGCGCCGTCAACCTCATCTACAAGGTCGTCGATCACTTCGAGTCGTCCTTCAACATCACCACTGGCTGCTCGCAAAGCTTCTCCCGGCAAATCAGCGAAGGCCACCGCCGCGTCGACAGCAACCTCGCCTTCGACTACGGCCAGAACATCTCCATCTTTCAGCAGAAAAACCTCGTGGACGGCACCACCGAGCACAAGCAGACCCCGATTCCCGGCTGCGTCTCCGACGACCTCTCGGCCATCTTCTACCCCGCCTCGCAAAATCTCGTCGTCGGCCAAAGTTTCGGCATTCCTCTTGCCGATGTGGGACGCACCGTCGCCGTCACCATGAAGGTGGAAGACCACGAAACCGTCCAGACGCCGCTCGGCACATTCCAGACCATCCGCGTCCAGCCCACCGCAGACGCCGGCGTCGTAAAGAATCGCGGCAATATCTGGATCTGGTACACCGACGATGCCCGTCACATCCCCGTGCAGATGCGAGCCAGGCTCTTCTGGGGAACCATCACTTTCCGCCTCACGTCCATCTCAGACAAGTAGCGGCAACCCTACTCACTGGATGCGGTAGCGCTCGCGCATCACCCTCTGCAGCCTGGGCTTGTAGATAATTCGGTAAGCCAGCCCCTTTTCAGGAAACATCTTCAGCGCCACTCGCTCGGTCTCAGCCACCATCTCCGCGGCCTCGTCCACCGTCAGCCTCGGCGACTGTGCAATCACCGCCAGCACCATGTCCATCATCAACTGGAACCGGCGAATCTTCCGCCGTTCCTCTTCCAGTTCCGGCCCAGAAACCTGACCCGACTCCTGACAGGATTCCTGACTCGTTTGCTCCGGACCCAATTCCCCGAACTCGGCCGTTTCAGAACGCTCGCCATCCAAACCCATGCGGCAACGCTCCTCCTGCTTGGAGAGATGCTAATCCCATCCCCCGCGCTGCGCACGGAAAAACTGCCGATTGCAATTTTTATTTCAAGAGAGAAAGCTTCCCGGTCAGTTCCACCCGGCCCGGGATCCCGGCAAAGCCCCGACTTACAGCACCAGCTCCCGGTCCGGCAGCGACTTCACATCATCGGACTCTGTGCCCGTGTTCAGCCCGCCAAACCGGCGCTCGCGCCGCTGGTATTCCTCAATCGCTTCCAGCAGATGCACTCCCCGGTAATCGGGCCACAGCCGGTCCGTCACCATGATCTCCGTATACGCAATCTGCCACAGCAGAAAATTCGAAATCCGCATCTCGCCCGAGGTCCGAATCAGCAGATCCGGGTCCGCCATGTAGCTGGTGTACAGGTTCCGGTCGATATCCGCTTCCGTAATGTCCTCCGGGCGAACCTTCCCCGCTGCCACGTCAGCGGCCACCCGCCGCACCGCATCCACAATCTCGCTGCGCCCGCCATAGTTCAGCGCCAGCGTCAGCGTCGTCCCGGTATTCTTCGCCGTCGACTCCTCGGCCCACTGCATCCGCTCGCAAACTTCCTTGGGTAAATCCGTCGTGCGCCCCACATACCGGATCCGCACATTGTTGTCATTCATCCGCTGCACGTTGTTGGTCAGATAGCTGCGCAGCAGCATCATCAGGAAGTTCACTTCCGCCCTGGGCCGCTTCAGGTTGTTTTCCAGTGAAAACGCATAGAGCGTCAACCACGGCAGACCAATCCGCGACGAAGTCTCCACGATGAACTGCACCGCTTCGGCCCCATTCTTGTGGCCAAAAAACCGCTTCAGACCGCGCTTGCCTGCCCAGCGGCCATTTCCGTCCATGATGATCGCAACATGCCGCGGCATGCGCTCCGGGTCAAGGCGGCGATAGACCTCCATCTCATCCGGCGGTAACTCGTGAATGCGGCTGGTATCTAAACTCAACGACGATTTTCCCCTTGGGAGACCCGGGCAAGCGAAGGCGAATCCCTTCTCACTCCATGCTAAACCACTTCTTTCATTCCTCTGCACATTACAGGGCAGGATCGAATAACTTCCTTGGATTACTTCGGCCTTGCCAGATCAAAACGGTCCCGCGTGCGCACATAAGTGGGACCACCCATGCGCCCCACCGCCCGCAACTTATCGGGATCAATCTTGCCATCCTCCAGCAAATCCTCGCGAATATGAAACAGCACTACCTCGCCCAGCACCAGATTTCCGCCGCCCGGCAGCGGGCTCACTTCCACCACCTGCCGCAACCGGCACTCCATCTGAAACGGGCTCTCCGCAACTCTCGCCGGCCGAATCAACTCGCTCGCCACCGGCGTCAGCCCCGCCAGCACAAACTCATCCACCTCCGGACCCACCTCCGCCGATGTCGCATTCATCGGCATAACAATCTCTTCCGTAACAATATTTACGACAAATTCGCCCGTCTCCCGGATATTCCGCAGCGTATCCTTGTGCGGCGTCTCGCCCGCCCTCACCGCCACGCAAAAACACACCACTGGCGGATTCGTGCTGCATGCCGTGAAATAACTGAACGGCGCAAGGTTCCGTACCCCGTGCTTGTCCTCGGAAGAAACAAACGCGATCGGCCGGGGCACAACGGCACCTATCATCAGCCGGTAAATGTCTTTGTATGAGTGCTCTGCAGGATCATATCGGTGCATCCAAAAACTCCATAGGTGCGTTGGTAACCCAGCAGATTACAGTAGCTAAACGCCCACAGGAAACGGCTTCGCCGAAGACTCGTCCAGGTTCACCCCACCCCGCCGCCAGCGCTCAAACCGGCCCTGGAAGATCGAAAGCAGACCCGTATACCAGTAACCGATCACGAACAGCAGCAGAAAAGGAACTGTAAACAGGTTCTGGTTCACAATCGAATACCAGATGCACAACGCAAAGTAGCCGCCAATCAACAGCTCAAACAGCGGCAGAATCCCGAGCCGCTTGCGATACTTCGACGCTTTCGACTTTTCGCCCTTCGCCTGCACGCGATACTTAGGCGTCCGCTTGAACGAGGTCTGGATTCCCAGCAGAGCCTCAATAACCGCCTTCGAATTCGTCAGCGTGAGCCCGATCCCCAGGGACATCAGAAACGGCAGATAAAACAGCGTCTTATGCCAGCGCTTCGGGAAGAGAATCTGCTGCGAAACCAGGTAGAAAGAGCTGATCGAGAAGGTCGACGCCGCAAACAGCGGAAAATCAATGAACAGCATCTGGAACCATCCCTGGTAAAACCGGATGATCATCGCCGGCATCAACAAAACCGAAAGCACAATCATCAGCGGATAGCTGATATTCGCCGTCAGGTGATACCACGACTCCAGCTTCTCCCGCAGCGAAAGCTTCGAGCGCATCAGCCTTGGAATCAGCTTGATCGAAGTCTGGATCAGCCCCTTGGCCCACCGCGCCTGCTGCGTCTTGAAGGCCGTCATCTCAATCGGCAACTCCGCCGGGCATTCCACATCCTGCAGGTACTTGAACTTCCATCCCGCCAGCTGCGACCGGTAGCTCAGGTCCGTATCCTCGGTCAACGTGTCATGCTGCCAGCCGCCGCCGTCCCGGATCGCCTCGCGGCGCCACATCCCGGCCGTCCCATTGAAATTGAAGAACAGCCCGGACCGCGAACGGGCGCCATGCTCCAGCACAAAATGCCCATCGAGCAGAATCGCTTCCACCTGCGTCAGAAAGCTGTAATCCCGATTCAAATGCGTCCACCGCGTCTGCACCATCCCAATCGCGGGATCCGCAAAGTGGTGCACCACCTTCATGATCCAGTCCGGCGGAGGCACAAAATCCGCATCAAAAATCGCGACAAACTGCCCCTTGGCCACCTTCAACCCTTCGTCCAGCGCCCCGGCCTTAAAACCATGCCGGTTCGTCCGGTGCAGGTACACAATCGGGTGCCCAAGCTCCTGGTATTTCTTCACCAGCTCCTGCGCCACCTGCTGTGTCTCATCGGTCGAGTCATCCAGCAACTGGATCTCCAGCCTGTCCTTCGGATACTCAAGCTGGCAGCAGGATTCAATCAGCCGGTCGATCACAAACTGCTCGTTGTAAATCGGCAGTTGCACAGTTACAAAGGGCAGTTGCTCAAACCTCTGCTCCGGCTCTTTCGTCGCATTCTTCCGGTGGCGAAAGTATTCCCACACCAGCACATACCGGTGTATGCCATAAAACGACAGCAGGATCATCACCAGGAAATACGGCATCAGCAGAGACGCATCAAACCAATTCCACTGGTAAAGATTCTGGAACGTACGGTCGGCGTAATGCGTCTGCCAATAGTGGGATAGGGTGTGCATGTCGATCTGTGCCAGTAAGGCACTCCGGGTGGCGACAAATCCATGTATCAGGGGAAGCATTTTCATGACCGGCATGTCTTTGCTATTGTACGGTCTGCGGCCTTCGCCGCGAACCGGGAACGCTTCCGCTTCATACTCATTCTGACGGTTGCGCAGACCATTCCGTTTGCTTTGGCCCAGACCAGACCCCACCGGAAAACGACAAGCCATCCCACCCTCCGGTACCAAACCTTATCTCCCGAAAGGCCCCGCATGAGCAACTTCAAAAGATTTCTGGCCGCTGACTTCCTCCCCACAGCCCCACGCTTCGGCCTCACCGCGCTGCGCATCACCACCGGCATAACCCTGTTCCTGCATCACGGCTGGGAAAAACGTCCCACACAATGGGCCGCTTTCATGGCGCATTTTCCCAGCCTCTTTCACCTGAACCCCGCCGTTACCTTCCTCATCGCCTTCGTTTCCGATTTCGTCTGCGCCCTCCTGCTCGTCTTCGGCTTCGGAACCCGCTGGGCTGCCGCCTTCTGCTTCTGCAACATATTCGTAGCCTGGGCCTTCGTGCACCATTTCGCCTTCCTCGGCAGCGGCCCGGCGGCGGATCACGGCGAGCTCATCGTCCTCTATCTCGCGGCCCTGCTCGCCATCTTCCTCGGCGGCCCCGGATTTCTCAGCATCGACGGCGCACGTAAATAACAGCGCAAACATGCAAAAGCGGCGGCCCATCGGACCGCCGCTTGTTCAACCTCCAACCTGCCGTTTAATTCAAAAACATCGTCCGGTAAAGCGTGTCCCGCTGCACCGGCTTAAAGCCCGCGTCCCGAATCACGCGCCGCAGCTCTTCCTCGGTCGTGCAATTTGACGTGCCCGCGGCCTTCACCACGTTCTCCTCCAGCATCACCGAACCAACATCGTTGCCGCCAAAGCGAAGCCCCATCTGCAGCACCTTCAGCCCCTGCGTCACCCAGCTCGACTGCACATTCTCAATGTTGTCCAGGTAAAGCCGTGAAATCGCCAGCACCTTCAGATATTCCACCGCCGTGGCTTCATCCCAACCGCGGCCGCCCAGCGCCGTGTTCTGCGGCTGAAAGCTCCACGGAATAAACGCCGTAAAACCGCCCGTCTCTTCCTGCAGTTGCCGCACTCGTTCAAAGTGGTTCACGCGATGCTCAAATGTCTCGCCCACCCCAAACATCATGGTGGCCGTGGTGCGCATGCCAAGCTGGTGCGCCGTCCGGTGCACGTGAATCCAGTCGTCTGACCCGCACTTGAGCCGCGCAATCCGACGCCGCACCTCATCATCCAGAATCTCCGCGCCCCCGCCCGGAATCGAATCTAGGCCCGCGTCCCTGAGCCGCGCAATCGTATCGCGCACGCTCAGCTCGCTGTACTCGGCAATCGCCAGAATCTCCGACGCTGAAAAGCAATGCAGCCATATCTGCGGAAACCGCTGCTTGATCCCCGTCAGCAAGCGCTCAAACCATTCAATCTTCAGGTCCGGATGCAACCCGCCCTGCATCAGCACGCCCGTGCCCCCCATCTCCACCGTCTCCGCAACCTTCGCATAGATGGTCTCAAAGTCCAGGATGTATCCCTCGCTCGCCATCTTGCCCTTCAGCGGCCGGTAAAACGCGCAAAAGGTGCAATACTCCGTGCAGTAGTTCGTGTAGTTGATGTTGCGGTCGATGATGTAGCTGACCACGCCCTCAGGATGCAGCTTCCGCCGCACCGCATCGGCTTCCATTCCCAGACCGATCAAATCATCCGAAGCAAAATAGTCCAGAGCCTGCTGATACGTAATGCCCATACTCCTATTGTAAGGAAATCCAGCCCGAAACTGCGCCCGCACGGCATCTCCGTTTTCAGAAAAATTGCATCGAATCTCATAAAACACTGCGCCACCGAAACATGAATCATGCGCAAAACAGAAAATCCACCTTTCCCGGAGAACCCACTTGAAGCTCTTGTCTCGCTCTTCTCTGGCTCGTTTTGGCCTATTTTTCGCCTTTGTCCTGACCCTCGGCGCCGCCGCTCACGCCGCACCCCAAAAACAGCCAAAAGCTCCGGATGTCATCGTCCTTTCCAACGGAGACACCCTTCACGGAATCTTCCTTCGCTCCGTCAACGGCACTGTCCTCTTCCAGAGCGGCCCGCTCGGCGAGCTCCACATCCAATGGAGCAGCATCAAGGAGCTCCGCACCGCCCAGCCCTTTGCCGTGCTCAAGAACTCCGCCACCTCCAGCCAGATTCAATCCGGCCATCTCCCCACCGGGCGCCTCACCCTGGCCAGCCAGATACTCACCGTCCATCCCTCCGCGAACGCCACCATCGCCCGGATTCCCCTCAAAGATGTCCGCATCGTCACCAGCCTCGCCACCCTCCAGAAGCAGCTCGGCCATCAGCAGGGCTTCTTCCAGGGCTGGAACGGTTCAGCCACCGCCGGAGCCTCCCTCGTCACGGCAACCGAAAAGCAGTACACCGTCACCGCCGGCGTCAGCCTCGAGCGGGTTGCTCCCACCGTAAGCTGGCTCCGTCGCCGCAATAACACCCAGTTCAATTTCACCGCCTCCTACGGCAAAATCACCCAGCCGGCCTACTACAATGCCACCGGCACGCTGGTACCCTCCATCGTCACCAAAACGGCCATCTACCACTTCGACGGCGAGCGTGACGAATACTTCTCACCGCGATTCTTCACCCTCGCCCAGACCGCCTTCGATCACAACTTCAGCCAAAACCTTCAGCTCCAGCAAATCTACGGAGGCGGAATCGGCTGGACAGCCATCAAAACTCATCGCCAGGAAGTCGACCTAAAAGCAACCGTCCAATACGAAAAGCAACACTTCATCTCCACCGCGGGCGGCGCCAATCCTGACGAGAACCTCATCGGCTCCACTTTCTCCGCCAACTACGCGCTCCACCTCAAGCCGTTTACCTTCCAGCAGGCCCTCAGCTACGTCACCGCCTACAACAACACCAAGGCCTACTCCGCCAATGAAACCAACAGTCTCGTCTTTCCCACATGGAAAAATCTGGCCTTCTCCGTCGGCACCAACGACAGCTACCTCAACTTCATTCCTATTTCTTATCCACCCACCAAACATAATTCCTTCCAATTCATCATGGGACTCACCTACTCTTTCCACTCCGCATACTGACCCGATACCCAAAAACATCCGGGCGGATAACCCCATACAATCAGGTATAGGCGCGGATGCCTTCCGGTTTCGCGCACCACGAATCCATTAGCATCAAACTATCCCGCTGTTGCGTCCTGAAGACATGAAGTTTTTACGGCCACGATTCCTCGGCACATCCCTCGCCGCCGTTGCATGCATTTGCATCTGCTGCTACGCTTCCGCTCAGTCACAGGCGCACAAACCTGCGCGCCCACCCTACAAGCCGGTCGCTGCAATAAAAAGCGCGAAGCAGAACTTCGACGTTCTCGTCTTCACCAACGGAGACAGCCTCAAGGGCAAATTCCTCCACGCCGTCGCAGGCAAGCTCGTCTTCCACAGCAACATGCTCGGCAACATCAGCGTGCCCTGGAGCAAGGTCAAGGAGCTCCGCACCGCCTCCCGACTCGCCGTACTGCCCGGCAGCGTCACCGTACGCCACGGCAAGGTCCGCGGCAATGTTCCAATCGGGACGCTGACGCTCGCAAACAGCACCATCACCGTCCACCAGGTCAGCCCCGCGCCGTCTGTGAACATCCCCGTCAAGCACGCCCGCTTTGTTCTCGACGAACATACCCTCGAAAAAGAGCTCCGCAACCACCCCAACGTCTTCCAGGCATGGAACGGCTCCATCACCGGAGGAGCCAACATCGTTCAGGCCACCCAAAAGGAATACACCTTCTCCGGCGGCATCGCCCTGCAGCGCGTCTCCCCCACCGTAAGCTGGCTCAATACCCGCGTCCGCACCACCTTCGACCTCAGCGGCTCCTACGGAAAAATCACCCAGCCCGGCTACTCCAAAACCTCAGGCACTCCACCCGTCACCACCTACGTGCCCTCCACGGAAACCAAAAGCGCCATCTATCACGCTGACGCCGAGCAGGACAACTACTTCTCCTCCCGCTTTTACGGTCTCGTCCAGGGCTCGCTCGACCACAACTTCGCGCAGAATCTCGCCCTCCAGCAGTCCTACGGCGGAGGCATCGGCTGGACCGCCATCAAGCTCCCCACCCAGGAATTCGACCTCAAAATCGCCCTGCAATACCAGGGGCAGCGCTTCATCAAGGCTTCTCCCGGCCAAAACCGTACCCTCGCCGGCTCCAATCTCGCGCTCGTCTACCAACTTAGGCTGCCGCACAACATGCATTTTCTCCAGAACGCTGCCTACAACCCATCCTTCAACACTCCGCACGCGTACTCTGAAAATGAAACCAACACGGTGACAATTCCCTTCTTCAAGAACCTCAGCTTCTCCATGGGAACCATCGACAGCTACCTCAACGCGCCGCCCTCATCCCTGCCGCCCACCAAGCGCAACTCCTTCCAGCTCACCACCGGCGTCAGCTACACCATCCGGTCAAAATACTGACCATCCCATCCGCGCATACCGCGACCACAGAAACACGAAAGCCCCGCAGCGCAACCACATGCGGGGCTTTGCTTCCTGCCCGACTCGCTACTTCTTTTTGTTCGATCCAGCCGGTGCAACGGGTGCCGGCAACGGCGGCACATTCGGCGTCGCCTGCGTCGCCTTTGACGTATTCTCTATCGGCTGCTTCACAATCGCCAGCGCCTGCGCCGGCAGCGCCTCGTCCGCGTGCTTCAGCAGCAGCGTCACCTGCCACATCTGCGTCGTGCTCAGCACATGGTCAAACGACGGCATACCCGTCAGCCGAATCCCGTTCGCAACCTTCCAGTAAGTCACTCCTGGAGGGTCGTCGCTCACTCCCACTACCTTCTTGTTCCACGGGTGCGGCCACCACAACTGCGGCGCCGGCGGATACATATGAGCCGCATAATCCGTCGGATGCCCGTAAACCCCATGGCACTCCGCGCACTGGTCGTGGTAAATCTGCGCGCCCGCAATCAAATTCGCAGGAGTCGCTTCAATCGGCACTGTGTGCGGCATGTCGCGGTGAATGCGCGCATTCAGCGGTATGTGCACAATCTGCTTCTCATAAGGAAACGGCGTATCGGCCACCGCCACCGGCGGATTGCCAAAACTGATATAAAGAAACCCGGCAATGGGAACAAGAAGCAGTCCCACAACAATACCCAACAGGAATTTCATGCGCACTCCTCGCAAACCATCGACCTTCAAATCTTAATGGGGAAATGCTTCCAGATGGTCAATAGACGCAAAATTCAGCGTTCGGGTTCAGTCGCAAAGGCTATGCGTCCGCAGTATGACGAAATCTTCATGCGAACCAGTCCGTCGCTTCAGCGCCCCACAGCTCCCACTTCCCGGAAAAGTCGCCGCGCTATCGGGACTCGAAACGCCCTGCCGCCAAGCGATCCGAAAAACACCAGCCAGCTCAACCATGGACCGTAAGCAAACCTACCTCGGTCAAACTCCCTCATCGCCGCGCGCAGATAAGCGCCATCCCGCTTCAGTAGCAAACGCTTCACGCCGCGATCCTTATGCTGCGCTACATAATTGATCGTAATCAGCAAACGCAAAAGCCGAGCAGAAGCGCCGGCCGCCACAGCATGCGGATAAACCGCCTCCAGCACCTCGCGCATCTGCGGCAACAACTCGCCCTTGAAGTTCAGAAAGTTCGAAGCCTGCCCGCTATGAGATCGAACCACGGTAGTCTTCGTCTTCGTCAACGCCCACGGCGCCTTGCGACCCAACCGGCTCCAGAACTCGAAGTCGCCTGCATACGGAAGATCCGCACGAAACCAGCCTGCCTCCCGCACCGCAGCCGTTCGCACTGAAACATTCGACAAGTTCCCCGGTATGCATCCAAATACCGCAAAGTAAACATCGGACATCTCCGGCGAAATACGCTCCGGCAATACCTCACGCTCAAAGGCCGATAACGGAGAATTCGCATTCGCCAGGTCGTGATTGCAACGCAGAAACGCAACATCCTCCGGCAGCTTTTCCCACTCTGCAACCAGACGCCCCAGCGCCCCACGGTCTAAAAAGTAATCGTCCTGGCAAAGAAACTGCGTAATCCCGCAACTCGCCAGCCGAAAAAGAAAATTCAAATTCCCAAATATGCCAAGATTCTTCTCCTGCAGATGCACCTTCACGCGCGCATCATCCAGCGTCGCCAGGTACTCACGAGTACCGTCTCGCGACACATCGTCGCTGATGATCAGTTCCCACTCTTCGTAGTCCTGCTGCAGTACCGACTCCACCGCCTGCTGCAGGTACTCCATGCCGTTGTAGGTCGGCATCACAATCGAAATACGCATCTGATCTCCGAAATGAATCTCCCGGCGGCAGCCAGGCAGCGCTCGCGGCAAATACCAGGCACTGATCTCGAAACGACTCAACCTCGCACAACTACGAAAGTCGCGCTCAAGACCGTTCCAGCCATTATAGGAGGGGTTTTACGAGATCCAACCGCCGCCCACCACTTCATCTCCGTCATAGAAAACGGCAGACTGTCCCGGCGTCACGGCGCGCTGCGGCACATCGAACTCAATCTCCACCTCATCCGCACCCGCCGCGCGAATCACCGCCGCCGCCGGCTCATGTCGATGCCGAATCTTCACCTCGGCACGAATCTCGCCGGTCAGCTCCGGTATCGCAATCCAGTTCAAATCCCGCGCGCGAAACTTCCGCGTCGCCAGTTCATCGCCGCCGCCTACCACTACACGGTGCGCCGCCGAATCAATCCGCAGCACATACAGCGGATTCGTCGAGTTCACGCCCAGCCCCTTGCGCTGCCCCACCGTAAAGTTGTGGATGCCCGCATGCCGTCCCATTACTTCGCCGTTCGCCGTCACCATCTCGCCGGAGGTGTCCGGCATCGCCTCACCCTGTTCGTCGAGATACGCGTCAATAAACTGCTTGTAATCTCCGCCCGGAATAAAACAAATCTCCTGCGAATCCGGCTTCGTTGCCAGCGCCAGGCTGTGCTGCGCGGCAAGCTCCCGCACCTCGGGCTTCGTATAACCGCCCAGTGGAAACAGAGTCCGCGAAAGCTGCTCCTGCGTGAGCCCGAACAAAAAATATGTCTGGTCCTTCGAGCGGTCCGCAGGCCGCTTCAAAATCCAGCGCCCACGCTCCGGGTCATACTCATTCCGCGCATAGTGCCCCGTCGCAATCCGGTCGGCCCCAAACTGCCGCGCACGCAGCAAAAGCTGGTCAAACTTCAAATGATTGTTGCACAGCGAGCAGGGAATCGGCGTCCGCCCAGCCAGATACTCGGAAACAAACGGACGCACCACGTCAGCCTCAAACCGCTCCTGCTCGTTCACCAGGTAGTACGGAATTCCGATCGCCTCGGCCACTCGACGCGCGTCATACACGTCGTCAATCGAGCAGCAACGCCCCTGCACCTGCTCCGGCATGCCCTCGTGGCCCGCCAGCCGGCGCTGGTTCCATAGCTGCAACGTCAGGCCAATCAACTCGTAGCCCTCGCCCCGCAACATGGCCGCCACCGTCGAGGAATCCACCCCGCCAGACATGGCAACCGCAACAATGTTGTTGAAAGTCACTCTCTTAAGTATGCGTGGAATCAGCCGTTCGATGCGAATTTACGGCATTTTTCTCAGAAACAGCCCGTTATCCCAGCGTCCCCGCGTTCACCGGCGCAAGCTCCCGCAGCCGCGCCACCGCCGCAGGAACAATCTCCAGCGCAGCATCCACATCCTCATCCGTACTCAGCTTGCTCAGGCTGAAGCGAATGCTCGCCCGCGCATGCCTGGGCGTAACTCCCATCGCCAGAAGCACATGCGAAGGGTCCGTCGCGCCAGACATGCATGCCGAACCGCCCGAAGTCGCCAGCCCGCGCAAATCCAGCGCAATCACCAGCGCCTCGCCTTCCAGGAAATCGAAATACATATTGCTCGTGTTTGCCGTCCGAGCCACGCCGCCGCTGTGCACGCCCGCTCCCCCGACAGCAGCCAGAATCCCCCGCTCCAGCCGGTCCCGCAGCCGCGCCAGCCGCGCCACTCCACCGGAGTTCAGATTCTCCAGCGCCATCTCCGCCGCCTTGCCCAGCCCTACAATTCCTGGAACATTCTCCGTACCGGCCCGCCGCTGCCGCTCATGCGATCCGCCAAACATCATCGGCTCCAGTTGCAAGCCCTTGCGAACATACAAAATTCCCACGCCCTGCGGCGCATGCATCTTGTGCCCGGAAATGCTCAGCAAATCCACGCCCAGCGCCTCCACGTTCAGCGGCAGCTTGCCCGCGGCCTGCACCGCATCCGTATGGAACCGGACCCCGGCCTCGCGCGCAATCTTCCCAATCTCCACCGCCGGCTGAATCGCGCCAGTCTCATTGTTCGCGTACATGACGCTGATCAGCTTCGTATTCGGTTGCAGCGCCCGCCGCACATCCTCCGGAGACACCACACCCTCGCGCGAAACCGGCAGAAACGTCACCTCTGCCCCGCGCTCCCGCAGCTTTTCCGCCACATGCAGCACCGCATGGTGCTCAATCGCGGTCGTAATCAGATGCTCGCCCGCATGCACCATCCCAAACAGCGCGGCGTTGTCGCTTTCCGTCCCGCCCGAGGTAAACACCACCTCCGCCGGACGGCAACCCAGCAGCTTCGCCACATGCGCCCGCGCCTGCTCCACCGCCGCACGTGCGCGCTGCCCCGGCTGGTGAATCGACGACGCATTCCCAAAGCTCTCCAGGAACCACGGTCGCATCGCCTCCAGCACCTCCGGCAGCACCGGGGTAGTGGCGTTCGCGTCCATGTAAATCCGCTTCATATCTTGTCTCTATTGTAGATTCACGCCGCCCCATAGACGCACAAAAGGCGTCCCGTAACGGGACGCCTTTTGCGCACATACAGTGTTCTTACCGCTCGCTCACCGGAACATACTTCGTCGGGTAAACCGGCCCAATATACTCCGCTCGCGGACGAATGAGCCGGTTGTCATCCAACTGCTCAATCACGTGCGCCGCCCAGCCCGCAATGCGGCTCGTGGCAAAAATCGGCGTAAACAGGTCAATGTCGATTCCCAGCGTCGTATACGTGGAAGCCGAATAGAAATCCACATTCGCGTTTAGCTTCTTCTCTTCGTTGATGAACAACTCGATCTTCCGCGACATCTCAAACCACTTCGGGTTGTTCGCCGACCGTCCCAGGTCCTCGGACATGCGCCGCAGGTGCGTAGCACGCGGATCTTCGGTCTTGTACACCCGATGCCCAAAGCCGGAGACCTTCTTCTTCTCCGCCAGCATCTTGCGCACATGCTCCACCGGATCTTCGCCAGCCTTGTCCACAGCAAACAGCAACCGCATCACATTCTCATTGGCGCCACCATGCAGCGGCCCCTTCAGCGCGCCGATCGCGCCGGTTATCGCCGAGTGCATATCGCTCAGCGTCGCCGCAATCACGCGCGCCGCAAACGTCGAAGCATTCAGCTCATGGTCCGCATGCAGAATCAGCGCAATGTCAAACGCCTTGGTCGCCGTCTCGCTCGGCTTCTCGCCCGTCAGCATGTACAGGAAGTTTCCCGCATGCGAGAGCGTCCGATCCGGCTGAACAATCTCCTTGCCCTTGCGAATACGGTCAAACGCCGCCACGATCATCGCAATCTGCGCCGTCAGGTCAAACGCCTTCCGCACATTCGAGTCGTGATCCACGGCCTTCTCGTCCGGATCAAAAAAGCTCAACGCGGAAACTGCCGTCCGCAGCACCTCCATCGGCGTTCCGCCCTTCGGGAACGACCGCAACAGACCATAAATCTTCGGGTCCATCTTACGGGCCGCGGCCAGCTTCTGCGTAAACTCAGCCAGCTCGTCCTTCGAGGGCAGCTTGCCATGCCACAGCAGATACGTGGTCTCCTCAAAATTCGAGTGGTTCGCCAGATCGTGAATGTCGATGCCACGATACGCCAGCACTCCGGCTTCGCCGTCAATCCAGCAAATCCCCGAGTTGGTGGCTACAATCCCTTCCAGTCCTTTAGTTGCAACAGCAGTCGACATACTTCTCCTTATTCCTTCCGTATCTTTTAGCGCCCGGCGCAATCCGGTACGGCCTGGGGCGGTTCTCACCGCGAATGGCCTCGTGAATCGCACAATTACGGTCACCCGCCTGCGCACCCAAAAATTATCAAAGCAACTTCTTTTTATAGCCTACGGGAAAAACCCTTGTCACATCGGCAGCACAGCCCGCACCATCATCGGTGCAAAGCCGCTGGGCTTTCCACTCCTGCTTCCAATCCCGGCAGGTAAAACCTCAGTGGGTACGTTCCACCAGATACCGCGCCACGGTGCGCAGTCCTTCCGCGGCCTGCCCGTAGGGCTCCAGCGCCGCAAATGCTTCCTCAATCAACCGGCTCGCATCCTTCAGCGAAGCCTCCACGCCAAATACTGCCGGCCATGTCGCCTTGTCCGACGTCAAATCCTTGCCTGCCGTCTTGCCCAGTTGCGCCGAATCCTGCGTCACATCGAGCACATCGTCCACAATCTGGAACGCCAGCCCAGCCTTGCGCCCGAACGTCGTCAGTCGCTCCACATCCACACCCGCGGCCCCGGCATAAATCCCGCCCGCCACAATGCTCACCCGGATCAGCGCGCCCGTCTTCGCCCGGTGAATCGCATCCACTGACTCGGCCGTCGGCTTCGAACCCTCACCCTCCAGGTCAAGCACCTGCCCGCCAATCATGCCTTCCACCGTGCCTGTCGCCTGGGCAATCAGCCGGACAATCTGCACCGTCGCCGCCGCCGGGCACTTCAGCCCAGCCAGCACCTCGTACGCCTGCGTCTGCAGCGCGTCACCGGCCAGAATCGCAATCGCTTCGCCGTAAACCACGTGGCAGGTCGGCTTGCCGCGCCGCAAATCGTCGTTGTCCAGCGCCGGCAAATCGTCGTGAATCAGCGAGTAGGTATGCAGCATCTCAATCGCCGCACCCAGTTCCTCAATGCCATCCGGTAAACCCTTCGCACCGCGAATCGTCCGCGCCGCCTCCATCGTCAGTATCGGACGCAGCCGCTTCCCGCCCGCAAACACGCTGTGGCGCATCGCCTTGTGAATTGAAGACGGAGTCACATCAGCTGCAGGAATCAGCCGTTCCAGCGCGGCATCGGTAGCCTGCGCCCCCGTACGAAGTATTTCGACAACATCAATAGTCGCGGACATCTTCAATTTCAATGATAAATGAACCCACAGCCGAAATTTCGCCTCACGGCTCAAGCCGCAGAGTATGCGTCGTAGCCCGGGCCACCGCGGCCTGCCCGTACGGCAGCACCATCGTCCGGCCCTCATACCAGTAGGGAAACTGGTCCCGGTACCACGGGCTCACCGGGTCGCCTGACTCGCCCATAAAAATGTTCTCTGTCGCCTGGTCCGGATGCGCCCAATCAATCGTGAACCGCTGCGACGGCCCAAAGCTACGCCCCACCTGCTTCACCGTTGACTTGCCCCCCGACTGCGGCAGCGGTCCCACGCCCGTCCATCCCTTGAACCACGGCAGCAGCCCCCACAGAGGATGCTCCACTTCCAGAACATGCCACCGCCCATACTTCCAATGCGTCAGGTCCTTCGGCGCGTGGCCTTCCTTCAGCCCGCGCCGCACCGCCGCTGCCAGAAAATCATCCCAGTTCGCATACTTCCCCGGCAGCCACTCCGCCGGACCATCCATCATCATCTCTTCCTGCACATACGCGCTCTCCGCCCAGCTGTACATCCGCCAGTCCTTGCCCAGCTTCGGCTCCAGCACCATCGGCCAGAAAGCCTTCTTCGTCTCCACTACAATGCTCGCCGCGGCAGAATTCACACTCATCTCCCCATTCCAAGCCCGCAGCAACTCCGCCGCCTGCCGCAACCTCTTGCCTGGCTCTTCCGAGTGCTCAATCGCATCCGCCAGCCGATGTGCAATCTCCTTGTCCAGCGAGGAATACACGCTCGTCTGCAGCCCGATCATGTCCGCCGCTGTCAGCCCTGTTCGCCCGCTCAGCGTCTTCCATATCCTCTCGTTGCGATACGGCGCGGCCCACTCCAGCGTAATCGGCCACGGATCGCCATCCGGCGCCACCCGCGAGTTGGCCGTCGCCAGCAGCCCGTTCTTCGGGTTATACGCCCACGGCATCTTGTCAAAAGGAATAAACCCCTGCCACTCATGCTGGTCATCGGTGATCGGCACGCCCATCAACCCATGCGGCCGGTAAGGAATAAATCCCACAGCGTGATACCCGATGTTCCCCTTGTCATCCGCGTATACCACGTTCAGCGATGGCGCCCACCAATGCGCAAACACCGCGCAAAAGCTCTTCCAGTCCGTCGCCGAATCCAGCCCGTACAGCGGCAGCCGGTCCGCCTGCGGACTGAATGCGTTCCACTTCAGCGCCACCGTCTCCCATGTATGCCGCAGGATCGGATTCATGATCGGCCCGTGGTCCGTAATCTCAACCGTCAGCGGAACACCCTTGCCGCCCCGCACCGGAATCACCTCGTGCAGCTCCTTCAGCGGCTTCCAACCCGTCGGAGTCTCATACTCGCCCTTGCCATTCAGGTGCTCCACGTACAAATCCTGCGTATCGCCGTAAAGCGCCGTAAACCCCCAGGCCACATGGTCGTTGTGCCCCGCAATGATGAACGGCACGCCCGGGATCGTCACACCCGCCACATGAAATCCCGGCGCTTCCAGATCCGCCTCGTACCAGATGTCCGGAATCTGATGTTCCAGATGCATGTCATTCGACAGCATCGGCATCCCACTCGCCGTGTGCGCGCCGCTCACCACCCACTCATTCGACCCCGGAATGCATCCCCGGCAAACCGGCCGCCCATCAATCGCCCGCAGCCGCTCCATGTCCTTAAACTCCCCACGAAACTGCGCCGCCGTCACCTCACTCACCGAACCCGCCACGCTCGCCGCCTCAGCCGAGCTCCCCTTCGGCATCGCCTTAATCGGCGGGTGATCCCGCTTCGACCCTACCGGATACAGATACGCCGCCAGCGCTGGCCCAATCTTCGCCGTCACTTCTCCACGCGCCAGCTTGTCCGGCCAAAAGGTGTCCAGACGCTGCACCATGCTCAGCCCAATCACCACGGAATCAGTCACCGTCCAGGGCTGCGGCTTGTACATCAGCACACGGAACGGCGTCGGCAAATTATTCCTGTGGCTCGCGATATACGCATTCACGCCCCGCGCATAATCGGCAAAATACCGCTTCTCTGTCGGGCTCATCGACTTCGCAATGCGCTGTGCCGTCTGCTCCATCAGCAGCAGCCTCTGCAGCTTGTCGTGCTCCACCGCCTTGGCCCCAAAAATCTGCGAAACATCGCCGGCCGCAAACCGCCGCGCAATGTCCATCTCCCACAGCCGGTCCTGCGCCGTCACATACCCTTGCGCAAACAGCAGGTCGTCCATGTTCGCAGCTTGTATATGCGGAATCCCATGCCCATCCCGCCGCACCGTCACCGCCGCCGTCAGCCCCGGCACATGCAATGTCCCGTCAATCTGCGGCAGCGTCGCATACATGTCGTGGCGCACCCACAACGCCGCGCCCACCACCGCAATCGCAACCACCATCACCAGAACCAGCAGGCTCAGCAGCACCCAACCAAGCACCCCAGGGCGCTTACCCTTTGCAGACAACGAAGAATCAATGGCCATGACGCAGCCATTCTCTCATCCGCGCGGCAACAAATTCCTACGCCGAAAAATTCGTCTGCTACTCCGTCACCCTGTGCACCGGAACCCGCACCCAGTCCATCCCCGCCGCCTCCGCCGAGGCGATCCCAGCGTCCGCGTCCTCAAACACCAGGCAATCTCCCGGCACAACGCCCAGCCGCGCAGCCGCCGTCAAAAACGGCTCAGGATGCGGCTTCCCATGCCGGTAATCCTCCGACCCCACCAACACGTCAAACCGGTCCAGCAATCCCAGTTGCGTCAGCGAGCGATGAATCCCCGCCCGCGGCGAGCCCGACACAATCGCCAGCGGAATCCGTCCATGCTGCGCCTCAACGTGCGCCAGCACCGACGGAATCGCCTTCAGCCCCGGCACCAGCTCGTAGTAGAGCTCCTCCTTGCGCAACGCCACGTCCTGCGGGGACATCTCGTACCCGAACCGCTCGTTCAGCAGTTCCACGCTCCGCACCAGCGGCATCCCGCCCCAGTCGTAAAACAGCTCCAGCGGAAAATGCCCACCGGCCTCCTCGACCGCCTGCCGCCATGAGATCCAGTGCAGCGGCATCGAATCCGCCACCGTGCCATCCAGATCAAACAAATACGCCCGGTAGGGCTTCGCCGGAATCACCAGCGGTTCGCTCCACT
Source organism: Acidobacteriota bacterium (assembly GCA_021818585.1). Classification (GTDB taxonomy): domain Bacteria; phylum Acidobacteriota; class Terriglobia; order Terriglobales; family Acidobacteriaceae; genus Acidobacterium. Next base: position 70,405 of record JAKATU010000044.1, read on the forward strand.
TGCTGTCCAATGTCAAAACTCCCCGTAAAATCTTTCCCTCCAGACTACGACAACCTGCATCCTCCCCGTATCTGCTTGACACACCGCCCCGCTCCAGCAATCCTAGAAAATTCCGCGGGTATTGTTCGTTCACAGGAGTTGCCGGCATTGAAAGTTCGCGTTTTCTACCACGACAAGTGCTTCGATGGGGCCTGCTCCGCATCCCTCTTCAGCCGCTTCCACCGCGAGTGCATTACCCCTGACGCCACCTACGAGTTCTGCGGCCTCGTTCACCGAGCTGGCGCGCTCTTCAATGAAGCCGACTTCATCGGCGACGAAAACGCCATCGTCGACTTCAAATACTCCGCCTCGACCGCCATCACCTGGTGGTTCGATCATCACCTCAGCGCCTTCCTCACGCCCGAGGACAATCAGGACTACCTCAACGGCATCGCCAGCGGCCGCTACACCAACCGCCGCTTTTACGATCCCGACTACACCTCCTGCACCAGCTTCCTCGCCCACATCGCGTCCACCAGATTCGGCATGAACACCGAACCCCTCGCCGAACTCATCCGCTGGGCAGACATCGTCGACGGCGCGCTCTACGAGAGCCCAAAGTCCGCAGTGGAAATGGCTGCGCCCGCCATGAAGCTCACCCTCGTCATCGAATCCACTCAGGACCCAACCTTCATCCCGCGCCTCATCCCTCTGCTCACGCAGATGCCGCTGGCCGAAGTCCTCCAGCAGCCCTTCGTCGCCGAACTCCTGCCGCCACTCCTCGCGCGCCACGAAGACTCGCTCGCACTCATTGAAAGCCGCTCCACCATGCAGGACGGCACCATCTACTTCGACATCACGGACCGCCAGCTTGAGGGCTATAACAAGTTCATCCCCTACTACCTGCACCCCGAGGCCACCTACTCCATCGGACTCTCACATTCCAGCTTCCGCACCAAGGTCTCCGTCGGCTCTAATCCCTGGACCCGCCGCAAACCCGAGGAAATGGTCAACCTCGCCAACATCTGCGAGCGCTACGGCGGCGGCGGACACGCCCGCGTCGGCGCCATCTCTTTCCCGCCAGACCGCTCCGACGACGCCCGCGCAGCCGCCGCGGAAATCGTCGCCGAACTCCGCGCACACGAGCGCACCCTGCCTGTATCCTGAGTTTTGAGAGTCTCATGAGTTCACAATCCACCCCGCAGGAATGGCCGCTGGTCTCAGCCCTCTTCATCACCTACAAGCGCTTCCATCACCTGGAGCGCGCCATCCACGCCTTCCGCGAACACACCGATTATCCCAACCTCGAAGTCGTCATCACCGACGACGGCAGCCCCGCGGAGATACAGGCTCAAATCCGCACCCTCCCTGCCGACGTCTTCGCTCTGCTACCCAAAAATCGTAGCCTCGGAGCCAATAACAACAACGGCCTCCGCCACTGCTCCGGCAAATACGTTCTCATGATTCAGGACGACTGGATCTGCCAGGGCCCCCCGCAGTACCTGCGCGACGCCGTCGCCGTCATGGAGCGCAATCCCCGCGTCGGCATCATCAACTTCGCCTCCACCGAACATCCCCCCGACCTGAATCAGCCTCTGCACGGCAGCCCGGAACCCTGCTACGTCACGCCCAAACCTCTTGAAGAGCGGGCAACCGAGGAGTTCCTATACTCTGACCAGCCCCACCTCCGCTCACGCAAAGTCGAAGAAGTCATTGGTTACTACCTCGAAGATCGGGACATGGAACGCTGCGAACAGGACTACCGCAACCGCTGGAAGCACCAGCGCCAACTCCTCACAGCCGTCTTCCCCGGTTATCGCGGCGTGGTCTTCACCAATCCCATCGGACCGGAAGAAAGCTTCCGCATCACCCGCCTCCGCTACCGCGTTGCCGCCGCCCTTCAGCCCGCAAAGGCCTTCATACCCAAACCACACCTCAATTTCGCGCGCAACTGCATTCTCTGGCCCATCTACCTCATGGAAAGGATCGGCCTCACCCGCTGAGGAGCTGCGCCAACTACCGCAGTTTCGCTAAATCATCAGCGGCAAACATTCTTTTCGCCCGGCGCTTACCTTGCGCTCAAGCAATATCATCTGATTCTGTCCTATCGCAGCTTTGCGATAGTCTTTGAAATAGAGGACAGCTTCGTTGCGTCGCAAATCGGCTCGTTCTTATCGTCCCCCTGAAAAACGGCGAACAAAATGAGCATAAGCAGAACAACCCTCTACAACCTTTCGGGCTATCTCCTGCCCACACTCATCAGCTTCGTCACAGTTCCGCTCTATTTGCATCTCATCGGAGCCGACCGCTATGGGGTTCTCGCACTCGTCTGGTTATTCCTGGGCTACTTCGGGCTATTCGACCCGGGCATCAGTAAAGCCGCCGAGTATCACATCGCCAAGCTTCCAGAACCAGGCCACGCAACGGAACGGGAAAAATTATTCTGGACCGCAATTGTCGTGAATTTTTCTTTCGGCCTCCTCGCAGGTGTCGTGCTCTGTCTGCTCGCCCACCTCGTCTTCTCCACAACATTCAAGATGCCTGTAAACATGCGGCACGAAGTCATGGAGAGCCTGCCATGGTTAGCGGCTTCCCTCCCTTTGGCACTCGTAGAGCATGTCTCCTGATGATATATAGTATGGATGGCGATTCTCCGCGCACATGCTATGGCGCGACCATATTCGGATGATTTGCGGCGCAAGCTGCTTGAGGCCTATGACGCAGGCAAGGGGAGCCTGTCGGAGTT
>JAKATU010000007.1 GCA_021818585.1 Acidobacteriota bacterium
GCTTGAACTCGTACGTGTAGGTATTCCTCGGTATTCGCTCCATCTGATCCGCTCCTTCGATATCTTCTCAGAGCGCTATATGGAGTACGTTTTCCGGGGGCAAGGTCACAGTCTGTTTAGCGATATCCCATGGAGCATTTATGGATATATAACTTCTCAGCGGGCGACGATACAGTCAGAAGTGGGATCTGTTCTTATGGATTCATAGTTCCGAGGGGCGACTGATAGAATTCCTCAAAAGTTGGCTACAAGGAAGACAGATGGGATCTCGCAGGCTGTCTTGTGCATTCTTCGTAATCGCAACGCTACTATTCATACCCAGTGTTAGAGCGCAGAGTCCTGCAGAGCGCCTGCTGAGGGAGCAACAGGCATGGCATATCCAATGCATGCCGAAAAGTTGTATTGCATCGGTAGACATCCTGCGCGGAGAATCTGGCGATCCTCCCAATCCGAACGACCCCAATCAATATGTCTCGGTGGCAGTAGCTGTGAATCGAGGCGATCGCAAGCCGAGTTGAGTCATGTTTGAGGTTGATCCAAATGCCGATCAACAGGCCGGAATCAATCTTTTGTTTGCCCGAACTGTTCCAGACGGTAAGGCCTGGAAGCTCGTGTTCGATCCGAATGGGCCGATGCACCTTCCATTAAGACGCTGCAGCAAGTCGGCGTGCATGTTCTTCACCGGAGGAGGCACACCCGATGCGGCAACGATGAAATCATGCGCGGATTTGGTGGCCATAATGCTGAGCGAAGACCATCTCTTCCTGAGCTATACGCGCGGTGGCCACTCGTATGGCACAGCCATCAGCCTTACGCTGTTCAAGGAAGCTTATGCAAAACTCATTCGACGGGCCTCCGTAGAGAAGTACAGTTCCTCGCCTGATAAAAGTCCCCACGACCCCTGAGCAGCTCCTTAGCCAGGGCTGCTGCAGCGGTATCCGAAGGTCGGCTTGTGGTGAGGCTTTTCTGGGGGGATAGTGTGGTCTGTTTTGCTGTGTCCGGCATCGTGGGAGAAACTTTTGAGGGCAATTTTAGCCGGGGCATTCCCGGGATTCTTCGCTTCGCTCTGAATGACATCGCTTGGGGATCGGGATTTTCTGTCCTCACCCAAGAGAAGCCTGGATGGGCCACCTGCCTGCGGGAATTGGCGGGATTGGAATTTGGATTGGCGGGTTTTGCATGGCGAATTATCGTGCTGCTGCTTAGTGTGGAAGCATGGATCGCCGGTGTTTCATGGTGAGGCACTGTTGGATCGAGGGTTTTGGAGGATCGGCATGCAGAAGCGGAAATTGGGTAGGAGCAATCTGGAAGTGTCAGCCATCGGATTGGGCTGCATGGGTTTGAGTTATGGCTATGGCCCGGCAATTGAGAAGCAGCAGGCCATCGCGTTGATGCATGCGGCGGTTGAGCGTGGGGTGACGTTTTTTGATACGGCGGAAGCCTACGGGCCGTTTGCCAATGAAGAACTGGTGGGCGAGGCGCTGGCGCCGGTTCGGGACAAGGTGGTCATCGCGACGAAGTTTGGATTCGATATCACCCCAGACGGGCAGCGGCGGAGTGGGCTCAACAGCCGACCAGAGCACATTAAAGAGGTTGCAGAGGCATCGCTCAAACGGATGAAGACCGACGTGATCGATTTGCTGTACCAGCACCGTGTTGATCCTGACGTGCCGATTGAGGATGTGGCGGGCACGGTGAAGGAGTTGATCGAGGCGGGTAAGGTGAAGCACTTTGGGCTTTCAGAGGCTGGAGCCAACACGATTCGACGGGCGCATGCGGTGCAGCCGGTGGCTGCCGTCCAGAGTGAGTATTCGATATGGACGCGTGACCCTGAGCCGGAGGTGCTGCCAACCTGCGAGGAACTGGGGATTGGGTTTGTTCCGTGGAGCCCGCTGGGACAGGGGTTTTTGACGGGCAAGATTGATGCCTCGACGAAGTTTGAGAGCGGTGATTTTCGATCTGTGTTTCCGCGATTTTCCGAGGAGGCTCGTGTGGCCAACATGGCAGTGGTGGAGCTGCTGCAGCAGATTGCCGAGCGAAAGCAGGCCACGCCGGCACAGATTGCGCTGGCTTGGCTGCTGGCGCAGAAGCCGTGGATCGTTCCGATTCCGGGCACTACGAAGGTGCATCGACTGGAGGAAAACATTGGCTCCGCGTCGGTGGAGCTGAGCTCAGAGGATCTTGGAGAAATTCAAGCTGCGGCTTCGAAGATACCGATCCAGGGGGATCGACTTCCTGAGGTGATTCTGCGCATGTCTTATCGCTGAGGGATTGGAGCGGCGCGCGGATTAGGACGTGGCGGAGTGTGAATTTCTGGCGGGATTTGCCTATGGATTGGCGGAATCTGCATAACGTGGCGGGGTGGGGCGCATCTAAAGTAGCATTATGCCGAACGCTAAAGCATACTCCGCTGCCAGTTCTACTTCGCCGCTTGCTTCTACCGTGATCGCGCGGCGCGATCCCAAGCCTGAAGACGTTGAGATTGAAATTTTGTATTGCGGCGTTTGCCACTCGGACCTGCACGCGGTGCGGAATGAGTGGGAGTCGGTAATGGCGACGGTTTATCCGTGCGTCCCGGGGCATGAGATTGTGGGCCGGGTGAAAAGTATTGGCTCGGCGGTGACGAAGTTCAAGGCGGGTGACCTGGCGGCGGTGGGCTGCCTGGTGGATTCGGATGGGACCTGCCCGGCCTGCAAGGATGGGCTGGAGCAGTTTTGCGCGGGTGCGACGTTTACCTACAACGCGCCGGATAAGCATCTGGGCGGGGTGACGTATGGGGGCTACTCAGAGAGCATTGTGGTGACAGAGCATTTTGCGCTGCGGGTTCCTGAGAATCTGGATCTGGCGGGCGCGGCTCCGCTGCTTTGCGCGGGGATTACGACCTACTCGCCGATGCGGCACTGGAGCGTGACCAAAGGCAAGAAAGTGGGCGTAGTTGGACTGGGCGGACTGGGGCACATGGGCGTGAAGTTTGCGCATGCGCTGGGCGCGCACACGGTGGTGTTTACAACTTCGCCGAGCAAGAAGGACGATGCGCTGCGGCTGGGCGCGGATGAGGTTGTGATTTCTCGCGACGCGAACGATATGGCGAAGCATATGGGGAGTTTCGATTTCATTCTGGATGCAGTGGCCGCGCCGCATGACATTAACGCCTATATCAATATGCTGCGGCGCGATGGGAATCTGACGATGGTGGGGGCGCCGGCAGAGCCGCTGGAGGTGAACGTGTTTGGGTTGATCTTTGCGCGGCGGAGTTTTTCCGGCTCGCTGATTGGCGGGATTGCGGAGACGCAGGAGATGCTGGATTTTTGCGGCGCAAACAACATTACGGCGGATGTGGAAGTAATTCCGATACAGAAGATTAACGAGGCTTATGAGCGGATGCTGAAGTCGGATGTGAAGTACCGGTTCTCGATCGACATGGCTTCGTTGAAGGCGGAGTGAGAGAGATGAATAAGCACTTTCGGGTTCCGGGACGGCTGGCGGTGAAGCTGGAGGAAGTGGGAGTTCGCGTGCCTGCGGTGTTGCGCAGGGCCGGGCTCTCGCCGGACCTATTTGCGCAGACGCGGGTGCTGGTGACAACGGAGCAGCTGTTTGCGCTGTGGAGGGCGATTGGGGATGTGAGCGCGGACCCGGGCGTGGGCTTGCGGCTGGGGATGGAGTCGCGCACGGAGAGGTTTCATCCGATGGCGATAGCGGCGCTGGCGACGGAGAACTTTGGCGCGGCGGTGACACATATGGCGCGGTACAAGCGGCTGACTTGCCCGGAAGAGATTTTGCAGGAGCGCGACGGGGGTGAGTGGAGCTTGCGGTTTCGATGGCTGCTGGCGGTGGACGTGGAGCCGCATGTGCTTACCGAGTATTGCTATGCGTGGATGGTGACGATTGCGCAGCATGGGAGCGGCCAGCGCGTGATGCCGGTGCGTGTGGAATTTATGCAGTCGCGCGCGCATGTGAAGTTGCTGGAGCGGCATTTTGAGTGTCCGGTGATTTGCAACTCTGCGCGGAACGCGATTGTGTTTCGCGCCGAGGATGAGACGCGGCCTTTTGTGACGCGCAATGCGGAGTTGCTGGAAATGCTGGCTCCGCAGTTTGATGAGGCGCTGCGGGCTTCGAGCATGGAGGACAGCTTTACGGAGCAGGTGCGGAACGCGATTCAGGAACGGCTGACGGGACACAGGCCGGGGATGGATGACATTGCGCGGCAGTTGCATATGAGTTCGCGGACGCTGCAGCGCAGGCTGCATGAGGCGGGGTCGAGTTTCCAGCGGTTGCTGGATGAGGCGCGACACGAGATGGCGCGGTATTACCTGGGGAACTCGGTGCTGGAGTTGAACGAGGCGGCGTATTTGCTGGGGTATGAGGACGCGAACTCGTTTGTGCGGGCGTTTCGCGGATGGGAAGGCGTTCCGCCGGGATTGTGGCGGGAGACGCGTCGGGCTTCGGCGGTTTCGTAGGGACAAGGTGAATTTTTGCTGGCTGCGGCTGGAGGGTATCCGGCTGCCATAACCTCGCACGTTTTGAAAAGGAGAGATGGAATGCAAGAGCGGACATTAGGCAAGGACGGTTTGAAGGTTTCGGCGATGGGGCTGGGGTGCATGGGGATGAGCTTCTCGTATGGCGCGCCGAAGGATGAGGGCGAGATGGTGGCGCTGATGCACAAGGCGGTGGAGATGGGCGTGACGTTCTTCGACACGGCGGAGGTGTATGGGCCGTTTACGAATGAGCGGCTGGTGGGCAAGGCGCTTTCCGGGCTGCGGGAGAAGGTGGTGATTGCGACGAAGTTCGGCTTTGAGATGAAGGAAGACGGGACGCCGGGATGGGCGGGGTTGAACAGCCGTCCGGAGCATATTAAGAAGGTGGCGGATGAGTCACTGAAACGGTTACAAATTGATTCGATTGATTTGTTTTACCAGCATCGGGTGGACCCGAATGTTCCGATTGAGGACGTGGCGGGCGCGGTGAAGGACCTGATTGCGGCGGGCAAGGTGAAGCATTTTGGATTGTCGGAGCCGGGCGTGGGCACGATTCGGCGGGCGCATGCTGTGCAGCCGGTGTCTGCGGTGCAGAATGAGTATTCGCTGTGGTGGCGGCGGCCGGAGAAGGAAGTGATTCCGGTGCTGGAAGAGCTGGGGATCGGGCTGGTGCCGTACAGTCCGCTGGGCAAGGGATTTTTGACGGGCAGGATGGACGACAAGACGGAGCTGGCGTCGAATGACTTCCGGAGCCGGTTGCCGAGGTTTACGCCGGAGGCTCGGCGCGCGAACCAGGCGGTGGTGGATCTGCTGGCGCGGATTGCGCAGCAGAAGGATGCGACGCCGGCGCAGATTGCGCTGGCGTGGCTGCTGGCGCAGAAGCCGTGGATTGTGCCGATTCCTGGAACGACGAAGCTGCACCGGCTGGAAGAGAATTTGGGCGCGGCAGCGGTGGAGTTGTCTGCGGAGGATTTGCGGGAGATGGATGCGGCTGCTGCGCAGATTGAGATCGAGGGGGCGCGGTATCCGGAGGAGTTGGAGAAGATGACCGGCATTTAAGGGGGAAGTCGGGATCTCTGTTGTATTCCAACCCCACTCATGCTCAGAAGACGCGCATGAGTGGGGCACCCGGAGAGTGTGCACTTCGGAGGGGTCAGCCTTCGGTCGATTCCCAGGTCCCCTTCGTGGATCCGGTCGATTCGCAGGTGGCTCGCTCAGTACCGGCTATGGGGCGCCCAGTGTTTCTTATTATGTAACTGTTTTAGTTGCTTGATGCTGCAACTATCCGGTGGCGCCGAGGCCGATGAGGTTGGCGGCGAGGATGATGATGAGCATGCCGACCCAGAGCCAGCGCACGGGACGTTTGCCTGCTCCGCGCCACTCGCCGAGGGAGAGGCCGACGATGCCGCCGAAGAGGACGTAGAGGCTCATGTGGAGCATCCAGTTGATGAAGAAGAGGCGGTTGGGCACGTTGGCCTGTCCCCATGCGTAGAAGAAGAACTGGAAGTACCACATGATTCCGCCGGTTGCGGCGAGCGCGGCGTTGATGAGGAGGATGCGGCGAGGCTGTGCGAGGTCACGTGCGATGGAGATGTTTTTGACGAAGCCGAGGCGGGTGAAGCAGTAGGCGAAGTTTACGATTGCGCCGCCGCCCATGATAATGACGTAGGCGGGGAGCGCGTCGTAGAGCGGATTGACGCCGAGCTGGTGCGCGGCGGTGGCCATGGGGCGGGCCGCGTCGATGGCGAAGGACATGCCTGAGGAAAAGATGCCGCAGAGTACGGCGAGGATGAGGCCCTTGCGGAGGTTGAATTCTTCGACGACGACGCTTTGCGCGCGTTCTTTCTGATGGCCCGCCCAGGTGACGACGGCGATGCCGATGAGGGCGGTGAAGATGCCAGCCATCGTCCATGCTCCGCTGCTGGTGGAGAGGATGGCGAGCAACTGGCCGTGAACGATGGGGGGTACGAGGGTGCCGACGACGAGGGTGACTCCGATGGCGACGCCGATGCCGAGCGACATGCCGAGATAGCGCATGGTGAGGCCGTAGTTGACGTTGCCGATGCCCCACATGCAGCCGAAGAGGAAGACGGGAATGAGGACGGCCCAGGGGATGCTCGAGTAGAAGGCTCCGAAGTTGGGCAGGAGCATGAGGCTGACGCCGATGGGAAAGATGACCCAGGAGAAGATTCCGGCGACGGCCCATGTGGATTCCCAGGACCAGCTTTTGACTTTTTCAATGGGTGCATAGAAGGACGCAGCACAGGCTGCGCCAATCATGTGCCAGCCAATACCTGTGACGATCGAAGGCATTTCGGAAGCTCCTGAGGGTGAACCGCGGGTGTTGGATGGACCCGGTTTATGTTCCAAAGAGGGTATCAGTTCTGTATAGGAATTGGCGAGAGCGGGTGAGGGGATTTAGCTTTGGCGGGGTGAAATCAGGCGGGGACGGGTTCGGGTTGTGGCTGGAAGTCGATGGTGAGTACGGTGATGTCGTCTTCCTGGCCGAAGTTCCGGGCGGCCTGGGCGATTTCCTCGGCGGGTTGGGTGCTGATCTGTGCCGTGCGTTCGAAGCCGAAGAGTTCGCCGGTGGGGGATTGGGCTTCGAGGACTCCGTCTGAGATGAAGGTGAGGCGGTCACTGGGTTCGAGCTGGAGGGTGAGGGTTGAGGGTTCGGCGCCGGGGGTGACGCCGATGGGGAGCGAGCCTTCCATTTCGACAGCGCTGCCGCCGCGGAAGGGTGGAATGTGGCCAGCGCAGGCGAGGCGGAGCAGTCCGCTGGGCGAGAGATGGGCGACGAGGCAGGTGGCGAAGCCTTCGTGGGGCTGGGCGATGAGGCGCTCGTTGAGTGCGGTGAGGATTTCCGCGGGATCGGTGGTGCGGGCGGCTTCTGAGTGGATGACTCCGATGATGAGGGAGACCATCATGGCGGCGGGCAGGCCTTTGCCTGAGACGTCGCCGACGATGAGGGTGATGCCGCCTTTGCCGTCCGGGATTTGCTGGAAGAAGTCGCCGCCTACGATGTCGGCGGGGATGTAGATGGCCTTGATGTCGAAGCCGGGGATGGCGGGCGCTGATTCGGGGATGAGCATCTGCTGGATGTGACGGGCGGCGTCGAGCTGGTTGTTGAAGTGTTCTTCACGGCCGCGCGCTTGGGAGAAGCGGCGGATGAGGAAGATGAGCAGCGCGATGAGGAAGAGGAGATTGAAGATGGTGGTGAGGGTGAGATGGAAGGGATAGACGGGGATGTATACACCGAAGACCCAACTGCTGAAGCTGACGGGATGGAACTGGGCGATGGCCGCAACGACGGTTTGAAGGATGTAGTAGCCATATTTGAGAGCTGCGGGCGCGAGCAGGATGAGGGCGTCGGGGTCGCGGCGGAGGCTGCGGCGAATGAGCAGGGCGACGACCCAGAGTGTCGAGGGCAGAATGCAGGCGGTGGAGAGAAGCGCTGAGACGGGGACGGAGATCCAGCCGGGCCAGTAGAGAGGCGTGAAGATGGGGCTGAGAATGGCGAGCACGAGAGATAGCCGGAACCAGAAACCGCGGCGTTCGCGCAGGGTGATGGAGAAGAAATAGAGGCTGGCGACCCAGATGATGGTGAGCAGGATCGCGGTGAAGAGGTCGAAGATCGGGATGGGAATGAGATCGCGCCCGTAGTGAATGAGCGTGATGGTGTATCCGATGCAGTCGGTGAGCTGGATGAGTGCGAACCAGAGGTATTCGCGCTCGGTGGGGCGAAGGAGGAAGAGAACGAGAATGACGAAGCCGATGATGCCGCTGAGGAATGCGGTTACGTATTCGTCCGCGTAATAGTTGAGGCCGGCATCGTGGCCGAGGGAGTGGAGATGGGACAGTAGACTGCTGGGCCCGATGAGGCCGCCGCCGTATTCTGGGCCTCCGCCAGCGTAGTTGGACCAGAGCGGGGAGTGCCAGACGCGCAGGGCGATCCGGATGGTTTGCGGGGATTTGGATGGGGTGCCGAGGATGGGGAAGAGCCGAGACCGGGGTATGATGACTGCAAAGGTGGGATGAGTGTTGCCAGCGGAGCCGATGAGGCGTCCGTTCTCAAATATTTGATAGCCGGTGAAGACAGGGGGGAGGTTGATGGAGAGGGCGGGTGAGTTGGCTGGAGTCTGGATGGTGAAGCGGTACCAAGCGTAGCCGCTGAGGTTGGGGTAGCCCTGGTATATCCACGATTCGTCGCTGTCGAGGAGCGGCCATGCAGAGTCGTTGAAGGTGGGGGATGCCCATTGGGGGTTGTCGCCGGGATGGAATCGCCACTTGCCGTTGAGAGAGAGGATGCGCTGGTGGCTGTTGCCGAGGTTGAAGGTCTGCGCGATGAGCGGGCTGACGGTGAGGAGGATCAGCAGGGTGAGGCAGCGGCGGAGGGTGCGTAGGGACATGGGCGTTCTGCGAAACGTCTGGTTGACTACGGAAAATTCGAGTCAACTGATGGTATCGCAGAGAGGAAAATAGGTGTTCCGGCTGCCGGTCGCGCGGGCGTATGCGCGTTTAGCGCGCCATTCCCATGGGGCTTGGTTGCTGGCGCTTGCATTGCAGATGCCCTCGGCTACGCTCGGGGCAGGCTTTCGTTTCGGCCCGAGCAGAGCTTCGATGGGGCGTCCAGATTGTTTCGACCCCACTCAAGCCTTCGGCTTGAATGGGCCACCCGGCTTCGGCTTGAAAATGGGCCACCCGGCTATTGTTACTGGGCGTGTGGGGGGACTGGGATGCCGTCTCCGCCGTGGATGTGGGTGCCTGGTTTGACGGTGGCGCGGCCCTGGCCGATGTGCTCGTCGGAGCGGCCTCCGCCTTTGGGAGCGATGACCGGATGGGCGGCGATGCGGGTGGAGGATGCGGTGGCGACTCCACTTTGCTGCTGGAGGATGAGCAGGACGGGATGATTTTGCGCGGCGACGGCGCGGGAGTGCTGGACGCTGCCGATGACGATGGCCGCGCAGAGGCAGGCTCCGGCGAGCGAGGCGACAGCGAGGCGTGGCCATGGGGCGATGGCGCGGGGAGCGGGTGCGGATTCGGCCTGGCGGAGGCGGTATAGGATGCGGTTGTTGATGCCGTCGCGGGGCTGGACGGAGCCGAGTTGATGCAGGGCCCGGTCGATGAGGTGGCTGGCGGCGTTGTGATGAGTGTCGGGGGTGTTCATCGCTCAATTCCCTCCTTTTCCAGTAATTCAGCCAGGATGCGGCGGGCGCGGAAGATGCGGGAGCGGATGGAGGACTCGGTGGCGCCGAGGATTTCCGCGGCCTGAGCGGTGGAGAGCTCTTCAACGGCGGAGAGCAGGATGGCTTCGCGCTCTTTGCGGGGGAGCTGGTCAATGAGCGCCATGATGCGCTGGTATTGCTGCGAGGAGATGGCGCTTTGGTCGGCAGCGAGGCCGGAGGCGCGGAGCGAGCGGGTGTGGTCGGCGATGTCGTCGGTTTCGGGGCGGGTTTTGGCGCGGCGCTTTTTGTCGAGGACGACATTCCAGACGATGCGGACGAGCCAGACGCGGTGGTCTCGGATTTCGCCGAGTTTTTCGCGGTGGCGGAGGACGCGGACGAAGGCTTCCTGCACGGCGTCTTCCGCCTCGGCGACATTGCGGGTGACGGAATAGGCGACACGGTAGAGCGTGGAGCTGTACTCCTCGACCAGGGCGGCAATGGCTTCGGTGCTTTCCACCATAGTGGTTAGGAGAGCAGGTGCGGGCCAAGTGGAGGTCCGGTCGTCAAGGAATGCCGGGGCAAAACTCATGGCGTTTGTCCTGCTCTAAAGACGGAGGATACAGGGAATTCGCTCGAAATTCATGGACCGCGCTCAACACGGTCCATGAATTCAGCCGTTAGCTGCCAGATCTGAGCTTTTAGCCTGTGTGTCGGGCGTGGAAGGCGCTGGGCTTCGATGAGAAAAGCCCAGGAGCTAAGGGCTAGAAGCTAGCGGCTAGAAGCTATTAGTCTTTAGTAGATGGATCGGAAGCCGTGGTTTGAGCTGCATGACAGCCCTCGTTTCCCGGGATTTTTGCGGGACATGGTGACGGATGGGCTGGAGCACACGTGGAATACGCTGGGCATGTATGAGAGCATTGCCGGGCTGCTGCGGCGTGCTGTGACCGAGAGCGGCGCGCGGCAGGTGGTGGATTTGTGCTCGGGCGGTGGTGGGCCGTGGTTGTCGCTGGCGCCGGGATTGAAAGACGCCGAGGGGCTGCCGGTGGCAGTGGTGCTGACGGATAAGTTTCCTAATTTGAGTGCTTTTGAGCGGACGCGGAGGTTTTCCGGCGGGCGGATTGGTTTTTGCGCCGAGTCTGTAGATGCGGCGGCGGTGAGCGGAGATTTGCGGGGTTTCCGGACGATTTTTTCGGCGTTTCATCATTTTTCGCCGGAGACGGCGCGGGCGATGCTGGCCGATGCGTTCGCGAAGCGCGAGGGAATTGGAGTGTTTGAGCTTGCCCAGCCGAAGGTGAAGACGATGGCGCTGTGCTGTGGGATGCCGGCGCTGAGCTGGCTGCTGACCCCGGGGATGAGGCCGCTGGGCTGGCGGCGGGTGGTGTGGACGTATCTGCTTCCTGTGATTCCGTTTACGTTGTGGGTGGACGGAATTTTGTCGTGCCTCCGGAGCTATTCGCTGGCGGATATGCGGGAGCTGGTGCGGGGGCTGGACGCCGAGGATTACCACTGGGAGATTGGCGAGGCGGGGACAGGCAAGGCTCGGGTGGCGTACCTGGTGGGGATTGCGGGGCGGCGTGCCGGTGAGTTTCCAGTGGCGAAGTGAGGCCCGAAGCGAGACTTGAAGGGGTGTGGCGGGGTCTAATGAAAAGAGGGCGCAGCTACGCCATGGAAGAAGTGTGTCTGCGCGAAGAGTGGGCCGTTTTCGGCTGGTTTTGAGCATGGGATGACAGAAATCAGGAGAGACCTGGGATCAGTTATGGTGTTTCGTTTTCGGGCAATTTGCTGTGTGGTGGTTTTGCTGTGTTTGGGGATTCCAGCGTTTGCAAGTTCGTTTGATCTGGCTGGGCCGACGCTGGAGTCCACGGTGACGCGCGGCAATATGCGGCTGCCGATCTCGGAGGTTCCGAACCTGCAGTCGGGCGACCGGGTGTGGATTCAGGCGAATTTTCCCGCGACGCAGTCGGTGCATTACCTGATGGTGGTGGTGTTTCTGCGGGGATCGACGAATCCGCCGCCGGATGACTGGTTCCATAGAGACGAGACGTGGAAGGGACGCGGCAGCGAAGGGCTGACGCTGACGGTGCCGAAGGGCGCTCGGCAGATGCTGGTGCTGCTGGCTCCGGAGACGGGTGGAGCGTATCACACGCTGGTGGAGGCGGTGGAGCATAAGCCGGGTTCGTTTGTGCGGGCGTCGCAGGATTTGAACGAGGCGATGCTGGACCGATCGCGGCTGGATACGTATCTGAATTCGATTCGGCGGGTGAATGCGAGCGACCCGGCCAGGCTGCAGACGGTTGCGCCGTTGCTGGCGCGAAGTTTGTCTATCAAGCTGAACAACACCTGTTTTGACTCGGTGAGCGAAGAGCAGGCGCCGTGCCTGATGCATGACCAGAACTCGCTGGTGCTGAATGACAGCCAGAGCGAATCCATAACGGACACGCTGACGCAGGGGCCGGTGAGCACGCTGGCGATGCAGGTGAGCGCGACGCCTCGGGCTGGGTTTGGGTACTACAGCCCTTATATTGCGTCGGTGATGGATATTGCGCGGGTGATGTCGTCCTTTCATAGTCCGCAGTACCAGTACATACCGGCGCTGGCGATGCGGAAGGTGAAGGCGATGCACCTGATGCTGAACACGCCGCCTTCGTTCGGGAAGCAGAAGTCGGTGATTGTGGCGGCGATGCCTGCGGTGCAGGCTCCGCAACTGCCGCTGCTGCATGCGGTGAGCAGCAAGCAGATGCAGTGCGCGGAGAAGCCGGGACTGTTGCTGCAGGCGGAGGGTGCTCCGCTGGTGTTTGCGACCGGGTATGCGCATGACATGATGCTGCGGCTGCGGACGAAGAGCGGTAAGGTGGTGGAGCTGCCCGCGCAGGCGGATGTGGAGCAGGGCGGATTTGTGGTGAATACGACGGGGCTGGATCCGCGGGCGTTTGGCGATACGGTTGTGGGAACACTGCATGGCTACTGGGGATTTATTCCTTATGAGGGGCCGCAGTTTACGCTGGCGAATGCGCATGTGCAGCCGTGGATGCTGGCGGCAGGCGAGGCGGACAAGCTTGTGGTGGGGCGGGACGCCGAGGTGCAACTGCACGGGAGCGATGCGGCCTGCGTCGAGAAGATTGCGGTGCAAAGCGGTGGAACTCCGGCGGTGGCGACGCACTGGAATATGGTGAAGCCGGGCGAAGTTTCGGTGCGGCTTCCGCTGAAGGACGCGCAGCCGGGAACGATGACGCTGCTGCTGCACCAGTACGGGCTGGCGCAGCCGGAGACGGTGACGCTGCAGAAGTTTGCCAAGGCGGCAGAGTTGAAGAGCTTTACGCTGCATGCGGGCGATGACGAAGGCGAGCTGACGGGCACGCGGCTGGAGGAAGTGGCGACACTGGAAGTGCATGGCGTGAAGTTTGCCGCTGAGAAGTTGAATTCTGATGGGGCGCTGGTGATGAAGGCGACCGATGCGGAGGAGTACAAGACTTTGACGGCAGGCAGCGCCGTGGCTCATGTGCGGCTGAAGGACAGCCGGGTGCTGACGGCGACGGCGACGATTGAGGCGAGGCGGCCGGAGGTGAAGCTGCTGGCCAAGAGCGTGGAACTGGCGCGCGAGGACAAGAGCAATATTCAACTGGCGGACCAGAATGAGTTGCCGCAGACGGCTACGCTGCGCTTCTCCGTGAAGGCGGAGATTCCGGCGCGGTTTGACCGGGGCGAGGCGCTGGAGGTGGCGACGGCGGACAGCGTGTTTACGACGACGCTGACGATGCAGAATGGCGGGCTGACGCTGCAGGACCTGCATACGGCGGTGGCAACGCTGCGGCCATCGAAGGCATTTGGCGAGTCGGCATTTGGCCCGCTGGAGTTTCGGGTAGTGGACAAGGGCGTGGCGGGTGCGTGGCAGCCGCTGGTGACGCTGGTTCGGCTGCCTGAGTTGAAGAGGCTGCAGTGCGGGACGAATGGGGATGCTATGGATGCGACGGCGACGGGCTCGGCTTTAGCGGGCGGAGCGGGTGCGACTTGCGCGCTGACGGGCCAGAATCTTTTCCTGGTGGATTCGGTGGCGACGGACCCGAGCTTTCAGCATGCGGTGCAGGTTCCGGATGGATTTCCTGGAGAGACGATTGCAGTGCCGCAGCCGGTAGCGGGTCAGCTTTACGTGAAGCTGCGGGATGATGTGGCTGCGGTGAACATGATTGCCCTGAAGAAGGTGATGCCGGAGGTGAAGCCACGACCGAAGCGCAGGCGTGATCATAGGAAGGGATCGGATGTGAAAGAGGCGAAGCAGCCGCTGGAGATTCAGCCGGGCGGGCCGATGATTCCTGCGAAGGGACCGGGCGCGGTGGTGGTAAAGCCGGTGGCGAATGTGGCGGCTGGGCCGGGAGTGAGTCCGAGCGCGGCTGCGTCCGTTGCTTCGTCGCAGCCAGCGCAGGGGGCCAAGGCTGCCGGGACGCAGATGAAAGGTGCCGTGAAGGCTGATCCTCAGGGAAAGGCTGCCGGCGGGTCGGGGAGTTGATGGGGTGGTGCCTGGTTTGGATCTAGTGCCCAAATTATTCCGACCCCATTCATGCGCAGAAGACGCGAATGAATGGGGCACCCTGTTTGTTCTGACCCCACTCAAGCCTTTGGCTTGAATGGGGCACGGCTGGTGGTTTAGAGGTTTGAGGGTTTCTCTGGTGCGGGTATTGGAACTGTGGGTCTCTCCGCTGCGTTCGCTCCGCTTTTGCGGAGCGAACTTCGGTCGAGATGACAATATCTTAGAGATCGAGATGACAATATCTGGGGGATTGAGATGACAATATCTGAAGGGGCGAGATGACCCTTGGTGGGAGTTTTGGACCTCCACTCATCGCGATGCGATGAATGGGGCACCCGGTTTGCGTGGGGCGCTTTGCGGTTTTCTTCGAATCTGGCTGTATTTGTATCTGTTATGAGTACTTATTTGGTTGGGATTGGGGGAATTGGGTAATTTGTAACTGTGAAAATACAAAAAGCGCGGCTTTTGCCGCGCTTTTTGTGCATATTGATACTGTTTTGGTTACATATTGGTGTGACCGCCGCGCATTTCCTCGTTAAAGCTGGGCTTGGTGAAGTCGAGGGCCTTCATGAGGCGGGCCTGGAATTCTTCTGCGCGGGCCATGAGGGCGGGCGTTGCTGCCGCGTAGTCGTCGTGGAGATGGAGCATGCCCTGCTTTTGCAGTTCGGCGGCTGTGCGGGAGAGCTCTTCGACGGTGGTGTTGAGGTACTGCGCGTCGCGCGGGTCCGCGATCCAGACGGGAGCGCTGTTGCCGAGGACGCCGGAGAGCCAGTAGGCCTTGGAGGCCAGGAAGTCGAGGCGGGATTCATCGGTGGAGTCAGCGAACATGAACTTCTTTTGCCAGCGACTGTAGAAGCGGGTGGTGACGGGGACGGGCTGGCGGTTGCCGCTCTTGAGCATCTCGAGCTGCCCGTAGTCGAGCGTGCGGCGAATAGCGTTGTAGATGAAGGATTCGGCGTAGGGCTGCTCGGGTGCGGGGACGATCTCGGCGAAGGTGACCGTCATGCTGGCGGAGATCTTGGCGTGGAGCGGAGATTCGGCTCCGGTTTCGAGCCTGGCGAGGCCGTGGACGATGTAGGTGTCTGCCCCGGAGGTGGAGCGATGGAAGGGCCAGCCGAACTGGCTAAAGCTGATGGGCAGTCCGGCGACGGTGACATAGGCATCGGGACGCGGGTTGCGGAGGCGCTTGGCGGCTTCGCGGAGGTGGGTGGTGATCTCGGGAAGGAGATCGGGCTTGTCGAAGTCGAAGGCCTCGCTGAGTTCGAGGAGGAGTTCGCGGGCGGAGTCGTCGGGAAGGCCGAGCCGGAAGCGGGTAGTGGGGCGATGGTTGTAGTCGAGCGCGGAGTCGGTTGCGATGACGAGCAGGCCGGCGTCGGAGGCGGCTTTGCCCAGCATTTCCTTAAGAGGCGTTGCGGATTTTGTAGTCATGGCGTGCCCTTATATTTTAACGGGGCGGGTGGGATTCCGCGAAGCGGGGTGCCGGCGCACGAGCATACGCGCGCTTTGCGCGCTATTCCCGGGGTGGGCATGCTTTTGGGAGCGGGAGCATCTCTGCATCGTGAGAGTTCGAAACTGCAGATCCCTTCGCTGCGCGCCTTTGGCGCTCTGGTCGGAATGACAATATTTTGGGGAACGAGGCGGTGTGGTGATTCGGTCGGAACGACAACATTTTGAGCGAACGGGGTGGTGTTGTTGCTTCTGCAGGGGAGAGAACATTCTTCTGCGGGTTGGATTGCCGGGTCTAATTATGCATTGTCATCCCGACCGGAATCCGCGAAGCGGATGGAGCGGAGGGACCTGC
>JAKATU010000002.1 GCA_021818585.1 Acidobacteriota bacterium
GGGGATTGGGGGATGGGGGGGCGCGGGGCGGGTGATGAGGCGGAGGGTGGCGAGGATGGCGGGGAATCCCATGGAGAAGAGCGCGATGACGTGAAAGACGGGGCTGGGCTCATTGACGATGTAGCGAAGTGCGAACCAGGCGTAGAGCAGGATGGGGAGGGTGGCCCAGGAGTCTGACGCGAGCGGGCTGATGGCGGGGAGGGTGAGCGGATGGCGCTGGAAGAGCAGGCCGGTGAGGAAGTAGATGGTGATGGTGGTGAGGAGCCATCCGGCGTAGTTGTGGAGGGGCACGCCGAAGTAGGCGCCGCCGTGGGTCCAGACCCAGTAGCCGGATGCGGTCATGGAGGGGTCCATGACGGCGTCCCATGCGGTGATGACCATGGCGGCGACTGCGGATTGCGCGAGGAGGAATGGCCAGCGCGGACGGTTGGAGGACGGAGGCATGAGGACCTGGGCGACGCGCCATGAGGGGTAGAGCATCATGAACCAGGCGAGAGGGATGAGGATGGGGACGTGTCCCAGGCGTGCGCCGAGCATGGGGCTGTAGTGGTATGGGCCGTAGATGAGTCCGGTGGCGACACCGATTTGCTCGAAGGCCCAGGAGATGGCGGCGGCGAGAACGAAGAAGGCCGCGGCGCGGCGCGGACCGAGTGTGGCGGCAGCGTGAGTGAGCGCGAAGGCGGTGAAGAAGAGGGTGAACGGGGTGTTGCCGATGTTGGGGAGGTGCAGCCAGGGGTGCGTCATGGCGGCGCCGATGACGTAGAGCATGATGGCGAAGAGCAGGAGGGTGGAGATGCGGAGGGCTTGCGAGCGGCCGGCGGCAGAAGGCATTGGAGGGTCAGGCGACGAAGCGACTGTGGACGAAGCGTGCCCAACTGCGGAGACCGCGCTCCTGCTGGACTTCGTGCTGAATCCACTCGCGGACGGGTACGGTAAAGCCGGTTTTTGGGCGGTCGAGGACGCTTGGCGGCAGGTGATTTTTGAGGCAGGAGGTGATGTCGCGTTTTTGGGGAGTGAACTGGCTGAGCTGGAGCGGCGCGAGGTCGCGCATGAGCTGGATGTCCACGAAAGGGACGCGGATTTCGACGGAGTGGGCCATGCCGGCCCAGTCTGTGTCGCGGAGGAGCTGGGCGCGCATGTAGGTGGAGAGCTCGAGGAGGGCGACGCGGAGGAAGTCGCGGGCGTGCGGCTGCTGGATGCGATCGAGTGGGTGGATGAAGGCGTTGAGCTGATCGACGGTGGCAAGCTGCTGCCATCCGATGCGAGCCATGTCCGGGTCCATGATGTGGGGTAGCTCCCAGGGCATGTAGAGGCTTCGGCGGAGGAGGTATGCGCCGGCGAAGGTACCGCCGTACTCAAGCAGGCCGGCGTACTTGGGGGATGTGAAGTGGCTCATGAGGGGCGCGGTGACGAGACGGAAGGCACGGCCCACCGCGGGCACGGCATTGCAGGCGGAGAGCAGATGAACGGAGCGGGGAATCTGGCCGAAGCTGGGGTAGCCGCCGAAGAGTTCGTCTCCGCCGAGGCCGCTGAGGGCTACTTTGAAGCCAAAGTGGCGGGCGAGTTTCCCGATGAAGTAGGAGTTGACGCCGTCGATGGTGGGCTGGTCCATGGCATCAAGGAGATCTTCACGGTCGGCGATGAAGTGGGCTCGGTCAATGTACTGAAATTCCTGATGGATGCCGAGGGTGTGAGCTACTTCTGTGGCGAGAGGGACTTCGTCGAGGGCAGTGTCGCGCATTTCGTCGAAGCCGAGAGTGAGGGCGCGGACGTTTTCCGCGGATAGCTCGGCGGCGAGCGATGCGATGGCTCCAGAGTCGCGACCCGCGGAGAGGAAGGTTGCGACAGGGACATCGGAGCGGAGGTGCATGGCGAGCGACTCGAGAAGGATCTGGTGGAGGCGGTGGAGCATTTCCTGACGAGTTGGCGGTGCGGCTGGCTGGCTCTGGTTGTAGAGCTCGGCGAGCGGTGTGACGAATGGCTGGATTCGCGGAGGTTGGCCGGATTGAACCTGCAGCAGAGAGCCGGGCGGCAGGGATCGGATTCCGCGATAGAGGGTGTGAGGTTCGGGGACTGATCCCCAGAGGTAGAAGCCGGTATGGCCTGCTGGATTTGGCGCGAGGTCGATGCCGGGAATATTGCGCAGGGTTTTGACCTGTGAGGCAAAGGCGAAGAGCGTCGAAGCGGAGCCCGCGCCGGTGGCCCAGTAGAGCGGCTTGATGCCGAGGGGATCTCGGGCGAGCGTGAGAGTCTTTTGTTGATTGTCCCAGATGGCGATGGCGAACATTCCGCGTAGACGGGGAAGCATTGCAGGGCCCTGCTCGGCGAAGAGGGTGAGGATGACCTCTGTGTCGCCGGTGGTGCGAAAGGTGTGGCCTTCTGCGGTGAGCTGATCGCGAAGCTCGCGGTAGTTGTAGATTTCGCCGTTGAAGACGAGGGTGTAGCGACCGCATGGGGAGTGCATGGGCTGGTCGGAACGGGAGGTGGGATCGAGGATGGCGAGACGAGTGTGGGCGACGAGGAGCTGGGAGGACGCGTCGCGCCAGAGGCCGTTGCCGTCGGGTCCGCGGCGGGCGAGCGAAGCGAGGATGTTCTGCGCGATGGGCGGAGAGTTTACCGGATCAGGATCTGGTGAAAGGATTCCGGCAATTCCGCACATTCACTCCGACTCCGACGTGGAAAGTTGACTGTTGCAATAGATCGCCCCGGCTAAGAGCAAGGATGGCGGGGCTTTGTATAGCTTATAGCGAGCTGTGGCGTGAGTGCAGGTTACCACGGGAAGGGAGTCCGGTCGGGAATTGCGTGGGGTCAGGGGCGGCTCGACGGTTTAAAGATACGGAGGACGGGGTGTCCGTTGATGTTTTGCAGCGGGAAGTAGACGAGGTGGGTGGTGGGATCGACGCAGACGGTGTGGGCGTGGGGCATCTGGAGGGTTCCGATGCGGGTGAGGGTGGTTCCGGTGAGGTGGAAGATGGCGACGGTTCCGGATTCAGAGGCGACGTAGAGGCGCTGGAGGCCGGGATCGAAGGCAAGGACGTCGGGGTCGTCGCCGACCTGGTAT
>JAKATU010000090.1 GCA_021818585.1 Acidobacteriota bacterium
GGATGCGATTCCGTTCTATGGATTTGCGGCGATGATGGCGCTGCAGTTTGTGCTGGTGCTGTGGCTGTGGCCGGAGACCAAGGGCAAGACGCTGGAGCAGATTCAGGCACAGTTCAAGATTGATTGAGGGCGCTGGTGGGCCTGTAGGAGAATGGATACAGGAGCAGCATGGACCACCGCAGATGGATTGACGTGAGGCAGCCGGGCGAGTTTGCGTCCGGGCATATTGAGGGCTCGGAGCTGGTGCCGCTGGCCAGGCTGCGGCGTGCCTGCGAGAGCTGGGACCGAAAGCAGCCTTTGACGATCGTATGCCTGAGTGGGCACCGTGCGGATATGGCGCAGCGGCAGTTGCAGGCGCGCGGGTTTGAAGATATTTATGTGCTGCCGGGGGGAATCCGGCGATGGCGGGCCGCGGGCAAGCCGCTGATGAAGAAGCCGCAGACTCAGGCGGAGCTGGTGAAGAAGTGGGCTGGGCGGTCGGCGATTGTGCTTGGTTCGGTGGCGTTGGCTTACTTTGTGTCGCCGTGGTTCCTTGCGATTCCCGTGGTGCTGGCCGTGCGCTGGTTTGCGATCGGGGCGTAGGCGGATTTTTCAGTCGCTCGCTTTTTGTGTTGAAGCCTCTACGATTCCTGCGGAGCGGATTCAGTTTTCGAGGCGTGCCGGCGCTTGCAATCGTCGCAGGTGCAGTGGCGGCGCAGGAAATCCCAGGAGTAGATGCCGCTGGAGTGCCCGTCGCTCCAGGTGAAGCTGATGGCGTAGGCCCCGATGGGTGTAACGGCGGTGGGTCGCGGTGGCGGCTCGTACATGGGGAGCAGGGTATCGGATTTGGGGCGGGGTTCGCCGGGCCGGCGGCCCGAGGCGTCGCGTTCTTCGTGGCAGGTAGCGCATGGGCAGGCGTTGCGGAGCCAGGGGAAGGTCCAGGAGCTGCGGTGGCCGTCCTTCCATTGGATTTCCATGCCCGTGCCTTCGGTTTTGTTGACGCGGACCTTGGCCGGTTTAATGGCTTCGGCGGGGAGAGGCGCGTCCTGCTCGGCAGCGCGGCGGGCCTGCTCTTCGGAAACGAAGCGGATTCCTTCGTGGCTCATGTGATTATTTTCGTCGATGCGGCGGATTCGCGCGATGGATGGGGAAATTTCTGCTTTCGTGGTGATGGTCGAAGTAGATTTTGAGTACGAGGATGGCCAGCGAGAGAGCAAGGGTGAGTCCGTTGGCGAGGATGATGGGGATGGAGTGGAGCGAGATTCCATAGATGAGCCAGAGAAAGACGCCCAGGGAAAAGGCGAGGAACATGGTGAGGGAGATATCGCGAGCGCTGCGGAGACGCCATACGCGGAGGAGCTGCGGGACGAAAGAGACGGTGGTGAGGACGGCGGCGCAATAGCCGGCGAGGGTGATGAGCGGCAGATGGAGGATCATGGGTGTGGTTTAGAGAGTGCGGTGGGTGAAGAACCAGATAGCAATGGCTAATCCGAGGGCGATGATGATTGGGCGGAGAACGCGGTCGGAGATGTGACGTGAGTTGCGCGCGCCGATGTATCCGCCGATGGCGCAGGTGATCATCATGAACCAGCAAAAGCGCCAGTCAACCGCGCGGTAAGCGATGAACATGAGGACGGCGACGAGATTGGCAACCGTGGTGATTACGGTTTTGAGGGCGTTGATCTCCGGAATGCGCTCGACGCCGCAGAGGGCGAGGGCGCTCATGGTGAGCAGGCCTGCTCCGGCGCCGAAGTAGCCGATGTAGTAGGTGATGCAGAGGAGCAGGAAGAGCAGTGGCAGGACGTAGATGTGCTCTTGCGAGCCGGCGTGGGCGGCGGCGCGTGTCTTTATGCGTCGGGAGATGGGTCCGCTGAGCGCGAAACTGGTGGATCCGAGGAGGAAAAGGTATGGAACGAGACGCAGGAAGGAATTTTGACTGTTGTGGAGGAGGGTCCATGAGCCGGCAAAGCCGCCGATGGCGGCCACGGTGATGACGGGGAGAACGAGGCGGAGTTTTTTGCGAACCTCCTCTCGGTACCCGGCGATGGAGGTGAACTGGCCGGGCCATAGCGCCACCGTGTTGGTAGCGTTTGCCTGTATGGGCAGGAGTCCTGCGGCGATGAGGGCCGGGAACGCGATGAAGCCTCCGCCACCTGCGACGGAGTTGATGACGCCGCCGATGGCGGCTGCGACGGCGAGGAGCAGGGACTGAAAGAGGTGAGGGAGCACAAGTATGAGTGGTAAGACCTGTATCCATTGTAGACGGACGGCGGGGGTGGAAGGATTCGGTTTTTGCGGGGTGTCAGTGGTGGATATACTGACGGGTTCAGCGGAGGTTTTGTAATGCGCAAGTGGATAGCAGCGGCGGCTGTAATGAGCGTGATTGCGCCGGGAGTAGTTTGGGCTCAGGGCAGGGCGGCGCGCGGGTATAAGGTGGTGGACAAGGTTTCCGCAGCGCAGGCGGCAAAGATCGACGCGGCGGCGGAAACGGTGCTGAAAGAGACTTTGGCTCCGGGCGCATCGGTGGCGGTTGTGGAGAGGGGGAAGATTGTTTACACGCATGGGTATGGGCTGGCGCGGCTGAGGCCGCCGACCAAGGCGGAGCCGTGGATGCGGTACTCGATTGGGTCGATTTCAAAGCAGTTTACGGCGGCGGCGTTGCTGATGCTGCAGCAGGAGGGCAAGCTTTCATTGAGCGATCCCGTGGCAAAGTATTTTCCGGATTTGACGGATGCGAAGGATGTGACGCTACGGATGCTTTTGTCGCATACCTCCGGCTACCAGGATTACTGGCCGGAGGATTACGTGATGCCGCCGATGGAAGAGCCGACCAATGCGCAACACATTCTGGATGTGTGGGCGAAGCGACCGCTGGACTTTGCTCCGGGGACGCGGTGGCAGTACTCGAACACAAACTATGTGATTGCCGGGCTGATTGTGGAGAAGGTGAGCGGTATGCCGCTGATGGAGTTTTTGCGGGAGCGGATTTTTAAGCCGCTGGAGATGCGGGACGTGATGGACTCGGATTTGCACGATCTTGGCAAGACGGATGCGGCAGGGTATCAGCAGTATGCGCTAGGGCCGCTGCGACCGGCGACAAAGGAGGGTCCGGGCTGGGGACTGGGTGCGTTTGAGCTGGCGATGCCGGCTTATGACCTTGCGCAGTGGGATATCAGCTTGATGGATCGCTCGCTGATGTCGCAGCAGTCGTACGACGAGATGTTTACGCCGGTGGACCTGAAGGATGGGCAGAACACGCATTATGCGCTCGGGCTTGATGTGGGGACGCGGGATGGGCAAGCATACCTGGAGCACAGCGGCGAGGTTTCAGGTTTCGTGTCGGAGAATATTGTGTTTCCGAAGGCCAGGGCTGCGATTGTGGTCCTGACGAACGAGATGGCTTCTCCAGCGGCAAGCGCGATTGTGCGGGCGCTGACCCCGCTGGTGCTGGGGACGCCGGAGAGAGCGGTCGAGAGCGAGGAAGCGAAGCGTGCCGAGGCGCAGGCGATGCAGATTTTTACGGGCCTGCAGCATGGGAAGATCGATCGCGCGAAGTTTACGGACTGGTGCAACGCGTATTTTAGCCAGCAGGCGATGGAGGATTACCAGAACAGTCTTGGTCCGCTGGGACGGCCTGCGAGTATCCGGATGATGAGCCAGAGTTTGCGCGGCGGGATGACGTTTCGGGATTTTCGAGTTACTTTTCCGAATAGAAAGAATGCGCTGACGATTACAACTTATACGGAGCCGGATGGGAAGCTGGAGCAGTTTCTAGTGCTGCCGGCGCCGAATGTTTAGCGGGCGGTCAGGCTTTGTGCGGGGATAGCTGCGTGGGGAGTGGTGCGCCGATGGTGACGGTGGCGCAGCAGGTTTTTCTGAATTTGGTGAGGTCGGCGCGCATTTCCTTGTCGGACTCGAAAGATTGTAGGGTGGCTTCGAGGATGGCGTTTGCGGCGGTGTTGGTGGGGCGGGTGATGCGGTAGTGCATCCACTTGCCTTCTCTGCGTGCGCTGACGATACCGGCGCGGCGGAGGTAGGCGAGGTGGCGTGAGATTTTAGGCTGGCTCTGATTGAGGATATCGACGAAATAGCAGACGCAGACTTCGCGGTCCCGCATGAGATTGAGCAGGCGCAGACGGGTGCGGTCGCTGAGCGCGGCGAAGATGCGGGGCAGGTCGACGGTGGCGCGAGGCATAGTTTCAGATTACCTCAAACATATGCGTTTTGACAGATGTGTTCGGCGGAGATATATTCGCATTAGCGTATATGAGGACACATGAAATGGACTCGGCGAGCAGCGTAAGAGACGAAGTTAAGAAGAAGTATGGCAGTGCGGCGAAGGCTGTAAGCGATGGGGCCGGGGTTGGTTCTTGCTGCGACAAGGGGTTGCGATACTGTGATCCGATTACGGCGAATCTTTATGACGATGCCGATGCTTCAGCGGTGCCGGAGAAGGCGATGCTGGCTTCGCTGGGGTGCGGGAATCCGACGGCGCTGATTGAGCTGAAGGCGGGCGAGGTTGTGCTGGATCTGGGTTCGGGCGGCGGGATTGATGTGCTGCTTTCTGCGCGACGGGTTGGGCCGACGGGCAAAGCTTACGGACTGGACATGACGGACGAGATGCTGGCGCTGGCGAGGGAGAATCAGCGGCAGGCGGGCGTGGAGAATGTGGAGTTTCTGAAGGGCGAGATTGAGAGCGTTCCGCTGCCGGAGAAGACGGTGGATGTAGTGATTTCGAATTGCGTGATCAATCTTTCGGCGGATAAGGACCGGGTGTTGCGGGAGGCTTTCCGTGTGTTGAAGCCGGGCGGACGATTTGCGGTTTCCGATGTGGTGGTGCGGGGCGAGGTTCCGGCGGAGGTGCGCGACAGCATGATGATGTGGGTGGGTTGCGTGGCCGGCGCGCTGGAAGAACAGGAGTATCGCGCAAAGCTGAAGGCGGCGGGGTTTGCTGAGATCGACCTTGAGCCGACACGGGTGTATGACGTGGAGGATGCACGCCAGTTTTTGAGTGAGTCGGGCGTGGATGTGGATGCGATTGCTCCGCAGTTGGAAGGAAAGTTTGTAAGCGCGTTTATTCGTGCGACGCGGCCAGCGGAGGGTTGCTGCGGGCCCGAGTGTGGATGCGGGAGCCATCAAAAGGGAGAGAGTCAGTGAGCAAGGTTTGGAATGTGTTGTTTTTGTGTACGGGGAATTCGGCTCGTTCGGTGTTGTCTGAGGGGATTTTGAATCACCTGGGCAAGGGGCGGTTCAAGGCTTACAGCGCGGGGAGTAAGCCTTCCGGCAAGGTGCGGCCGGAGGCGCTGGCGCAGCTTGCCAGCGCTGGTATTGCGACGGAGGGTTTCCGTAGCAAGTCGTGGGATGAATTTGCGGGGCCGGATGTTCCGCAGATGGATTTTGTTTTTACCGTGTGTGACAACGCGGCGCATGAGGTTTGTCCGGTGTGGCCGGGGCATCCGGCGACCGCGCACTGGGGTGTTGAGGATCCAGCAGCGGTGGAGGGTACGCCGGAGGAGATTGCGCGGGCGTTTGAGCAGGCGTTTGTGATTCTAGAGCGGCGGATTCGGCTACTGCTGGCGCTGCCGGTGGCGGAGCTGGAGCGGATGGAACTGGAGCAGAAGCTGTGCGAGATTGGCAAGGCGTAAAAACTTGCTGCGATGGCTGGAATGTTGGGGTAGTTTTCTACTTTTTGAGGGATTGTACGCATGAAAGTTACGAATAAGCTGTCGTTTCTGGATCGTTACCTGACGGCGTGGATTTTTGGCGCGATGGTGGTGGGTGTGGGGCTGGGCTGGCTGCTGCCGGGGGTGGTTCCTTTTCTGAACCGGTTCAGCGTGGGGACGACGTCGATACCGATTGCTGTGGGTTTGATTGTGATGATGTATCCGCCGTTTACGCGGGTGCGTTACGAGGAATTACACGAGGTTTTCCGGAATAAGAAGGTACTGACGCTGTCGCTGGTGCAGAACTGGGTGATTGGTCCGGTGCTGATGTTTGTGCTGGCCATTGTGTTTCTGCGCGGCTATCCGCAGTACATGGCGGGGCTGATCATGATTGGCCTGGCGCGGTGCATTGCGATGGTGATTGTCTGGAACGAGCTGGCGAAGGGCGATACGGATTACGCGGCCGGGCTGGTGGCGTTCAACTCGATTTTCCAAGTGTTGTTTTACTCAGTGTATGCGTGGGTGTTTATCACGGTGCTGCCTGCGGAGCTGGGCTTGCAGGGCGCGGTGGTGCATGTTTCGATGGGTGAGATTGCCGAGAGCGTGTTTATTTACCTGGGGATTCCGTTCGTGGCGGGCTTTTTGACACGCGCAGTGCTGGTGCGGGCGAAGGGGCGCGGATGGTATGACACGCAGTTTGTGCCGCGGGTGAGCCCGCTGACGCTGCTGGCGCTGCTGTTCACGATTGTGGTGATGTTCTCGCTGAAGGGCAGTTACATTGTGCGGCTACCGCTGGACGTGGTGCGGATTGCGATTCCGTTGCTGGTGTACTTCGTGGTGATGTTCCTGGTGTCGTTCTACATGGGGCGGAAGCTGGGGGCGGATTACTCGAAGACGACGACACTTTCGTTTACGGCGGCCTCGAACAACTTTCACCTGGCGATTGCCGTGGCGGTGTCAGTGTTCGGGATTCACTCGGGCGCGGCATTTGCGGCGGTGATTGGGCCTCTGGTGGAGGTTCCGGTGATGATCGGGCTGGTGAATGTGGCTATGTATTTCCAGCGGCGGTATTTTCCGGAGGCGGGGCCGGTGAATGTGGAGCCGGTTTTTGCTTCGCCACGACGATAGTAAGGAAGAGGGAAAAAGGCGCGGATGCGAGGGCATCCGCGCCTTTTGCTTTTGCGCGAGGCGGGTTTATTTTTCGTTCAGCAGGATTTGCTGTTGCGAGGTGAGTGGCCGGTCGGTATAGAGGGTTTTGTCGGAGAGGTCCTGGATTTCGTAGAGGCGTCCGCCGAGGATTTTCTGGATGTGGTTGTAGTACTCGGGGGGGACGAAGAGGAACTTTCGCTTACCGTGGCCCCACAATGCGAGGAGGTTGGTGTCGTCGAGGAAAACGTTGGGATTGTCGGGGTAGTCGGAGCCCCAGATGAGGGAGGAACCGAAGAGGTCTTTTGAGCCGCCGTTGTTCCTGGGGTCGGGTTCGAAGTACCAGTACTTGCCGTGGACGAGCTTGGCGTAAGGGGCGGTGAAGTGATGAGTGTAGAAGATGACGGAGGAGCATTCGCTCTGGTCGCCGTAGCAGAGGAGGGTGTAGCGGTTATTGTCGTTGTGCTCGAGGCGATTGATGGTGGTGGCGAATGCGTGCGAGGAGAGCAGTGGTGAGAAGCGCGCGAAGGCGATGTGGGCGGCGATGAGGAAGAGTGCGGTGGTGAATCCGACGGTGACCGTTGATTCGAAATGGTGTCCGCGGCGACGGAGGATATATGCGACGAGAGGGCCGGTGAGGAATGCGACGCAGGCCAGAGCCGCAGGCAGTCTTAGAGCTGCGAAGGCGCGGGTGGTGAGGTCAAAAAGGTGGGAGGTGGCCATGGAGTAGTCGCCTACGCCTCGATGGGCGAGGAGAGTTCCGATGTCCGGGATGTAGGGTTCGTTGCGTGAGGCGATGAGTCCCCAGGCGAGGAGCGCGGCAACGATGAGGCAGACGATGGCGAAGGCGAGATGGATGCCGCGAAGCCAGCGTGAAGAAGTCGAGGATGGATTTTCCGCGTCGGGAGATTCCTCAACTGCGGCGAGGGCCCCTGCGGTAATGAGGAGCATGGCAAGATATGCGGGCCATGTGTAGTACTCCTGATTGGTGGAGATGGCGAAGAAGATGAGGATGAAACCGGCGTAGCAGGCGAGCAGCAGGCTGGAGCGTGCGCGGAAGCGAATGCGTGCGGTTGTGCTGGATGCCTCGTCGGCCGAGGATTTGGGGTCGAGGAACTGTATGGTATCGGCGCTGTTGTGGCGGATGTCGCGAAGAAAAAGGCTGCGGTTACGCCATGCGCGGCGGAGCACAATGGGGAGGTAGAGGCTCCAGGGGAAGATCCAGACGAGTTGTCCGATCCAGTAAATGCCTGGGGGCTGCTTGTTGTAGTCGTGGGGGTAGCGGGTACCGAGGAAGCGGAGAAAGTGCTCGTTGATGAAGTAGAAGTAGAGGAATCCGTGGACGTTACCCCAGGTTGGGATGTTGCCGATGGGGTGGCCCTGGTCAGGATTGGCGAGGCCGCAGAGGATGTGCCAGGGCGCGCCGATGGCGAGGAAGAGCAGGGTTCCGGAGAAGAGGCGCAACTCACGCCAGCGCCGCCAGTCGCCGGTGATGAGGAGGTAGGGAATGATGGCTCCCCAGAAAAAGACGATAGCGATGAGGCCCTTGGAGAGCAGCGCGAGGGCAATGGCTGCGTAGGCGATGTAGATGCGGTGAGGTTTTCGGTCCTCAAAGCCGGTCAAGAACATGTAGAGGCCGAGGATGAGGAAGAAGGTCAGGATGGCGTCTGGAATGAAGAGGCGGGTGAACAGGAAGACGCCGATGGCGGTGAGCATGGCGAGCGCAGCGTAAAAGGCGGCTCGTTCTCCATAGGCGCGGCGGCCCCAGAACCAGCCGAGAATAGCGAGTCCGAGGACGGAGAGGGTGAGCGGGAGGTGGGTAGAAAAGACGTGGAAGCCGAAAAGACGGTAGTCGATGGCGGCGAGCCAGTAGTACATGGGCGGCTTTTCGAGGTAGCGGATGCCGTCGATGTAGGGGGTGATCCAGTTGCCGGTGACGGCCATGTGCGCCGCGGCCTGGGCGTGGCCGGAGTCGACGTCGTCCATTTGCGGCGGGCTGAAGAGGGCGGCGAAGTGGACGGCGAGGAAGACAATGGCGAGGATGGTCCAGGCTTTGGCGGTAGAGCGGTATAGCGCTGGCGGCTTGCTGGTATCCGAAGCAGATGAATGGGTTCTAGCAGGGCGCGAGTTAGTCACATTTTTGAGGATAGCAGCGGAAGCGCGTTCAATAGGAAAGGAGGGACAGGAGAGGTGAGGAAGATTGAGCGATTTGCGGCTGTGGTGTCCCGGCTGGAGTGCGCGCTGGGGCAGTGCGTGGAGTCTCCGGGTGTGGCGGCGGTCCATGATGTGAGGACGAACTCAAGGAGGCTGGATGCTGCTGTGGACGCGCTGGATCGGGAGACGTGCGGGACGCTTGCAGTGGGGAAGGGCGCGGCCAAGCTGCGGAAGCTGTTGAAAAGGATGCGGCGACGCGCTGGGCGGGTTCGGGACCTGGATGTGCACAGGGGGCTGCTGGAGAAGATGAGTCAGGATGTAGGGTCAGACACTGTTTTAAAGGAGATTGCGGGGCTGGATACGACGCTGGCGGAGCGCCGGGAGCGTCGGGCGGCGAAGTTTCGGCAGCGGGCCGGACATTGGCGGGAGAATCTGGCGCAGCGGGCCGGGAGTCTGCTGGAGGCGGCGCGTGAGGCGGGTGATCTGCCAGCGGGTAAGGAGGCGGCGGAACCGGCGCTGGAGAGCTTTGCGGCGCTTTGCCGGGAGATGCCGGTGCTGGATGTGGGGAATCTGCACGCGTTTCGAAAGGGGGCGAAGCATGCTCGCTATCTTGCCGAAGGAGACGAGGATGACTGGAGCCGACGAACGGCGAAGCGGCTGAAGCGGGTGCAGGATGCGATTGGAATGTGGCATGACTGGCTGGTACTGGCCAAGGAGGCGCGGGACGCTGCCAGCGGGCAGCAGACGGAGCTGGTGAAGCGGATTGAGGCGCGCAGGGATCGGCAGTTTGGGAGTGCGATGAGGACGACGGGGCGGGTGCGGCAGGAACTGCTGGCCGAGTGGGAGAGTTTATTGATAAGCAAAAAGGTGCGGGGCAAGGCTGCGGCGCGGGTTGAGTGGAGAAAAACGGCGTAGGGTTTGCTTGATCGTGTATGTTGCTGCGTAAGGCACTGCCTTGATTTTTCTTTGAGATGAGGACAGATTGCGAACCCTGGCCGCTATTGATATCGGATCGAACTCGTGCCGTTTGAAGATTGCACGGGTGGTGCAGCATAAGCTGCAGACGGTGTTTGAAGACCGCGAAGTGACGCGGCTGGGCGCGAGCGTCTTTGAGACGGGGCTTATATCTCCAGAGGCGATGGCGAACACGATTCGGGCTCTGAAGCGGTTTCACAAGGCGGCGCAACTGCATGGAGTGGACCGGGCGCGGGCGGTGGCGACCTCGGCGATGCGTGACTCGCGGAATTCGCGGGCGTTTCGGGCGTGGGTGAAGGATGAGACGGGCTGGGATGTGGAGGTGATTTCCGGCCTGGAAGAGGGACGGCTGATTCACCGGGGGGTGGTGGACTGGGATTCGGGCACAAGTGGGCGGTGCGTGCTGATGGACCTTGGCGGCGGCAGCTGCGAGGTGATTGTTTCCGACCGTAAGCGGATTGAGGGCATGGTGAGCCTTCCGCTGGGTGCGGTGCGGCTGACGCAGGAGTTTTTGCGGAGCGATCCTCCGTCGGCGGAAGATATTGCGCGGATGAAGCAGTTCATTGCGCGCGAACTGCGGCGCGTGGGAAAGAAGATTGACCCGACAGGCGCGAAGGTGGTGTTTGCAACGAGCGGGACGGCGGCAGCTCTGGCGGCGGCGAGCGCGTCGATGGCGAAGGCGGCCAAGGGCAAGGCTGCTGGAAAGTGGGAGCCTAATACAGCGCCTACACGGGATGTGCGGCGGCTGGCCGAGAAGCTGACGAAGATGAACAATTCGGCCCGGAGCGGGGTGGATGGGATTGGGACGCGACGGTCCGAGATTATTATTGCGGGCGCGCACGTTTACGCGGAGCTGCTGGAGCATTACAGGCTTCCGGGGTTCCGGTATTCGGAATTTGGGATGCGTGACGGTATTTTGTCGCTGATGCTGGCCGAGGAAGACGCAAGGGCGAGCGCGCACGAGGCGTTTGAGCGAGAGCGCTGGGAGGGTGTGCTGGAGTTGGCGCGGCGGTATGGGACGGATCCCAAGGCGATGGAGCCGGTGCGGCAGCATGCTGTGCAGCTGTTTCATGATCTGGCCGCGGTGCATGAGCTTCCCGAGGATTACCTGCTGTGGTTGGAGAGCGCGGCGGTGCTGCGGGATGTGGGCAAGTTTCTGAATTACCAGGGGCATCACCGGCATGCGCAGTACATTGTGGCGAATTCGGAGCTGTATGGGTTTACGCCGCAGCAGCGGGTGGTGACTTCCGCGATTTCGCGATACCTGGGGAAGAGCCGACCGGCACCGGAGGGTCGGACGATGCGAGATGTTCCGCCGACGGAGCATGAGTGGGTGAAGCGAGCTGTGGTGCTGCTGCGGCTGGCGGTGGGGCTGAACCAGGACCGGGCAAGCGATGTGCTGAAGGTGAAAACGTATGTATACCCGAAGCGGGTGATTCTGGAGCTTTACCAGGGCCGCACCGGGGCCGAGCTGGAGTTGTGGTCGCTACGGAAAGAGGCCGACTACTTCCGGGAGGTTTTCCGGCGGGATTTGCTTGTGACTTTGCCGTAGATACCGCGGAGGATGCGGGGTTCTACAAGCCAGAGCAGGGTGCCGGGGCGGCGGGTGTAGTCGACGCGGGCGATGGCTCCCTTGCGGAGTCGGATGCTCGTTTTTCCGGAGGAGATGAGCGAGCCGAGGAAGGTGGTGAGGTTGGGGTTGTGGCCGACGAGGAGGATGTTCTCGTTGGACTCGTTGCCGTTGAGGGATTCGATGAGGTTCTGGAAGTCGCGGAGGGTGGCGCCGGGCGCGAGGGCCTCAGAGATGATGATTTCATTTTCGTAGCCGATCTCAGTGCCGACAAAACAGGCGGTTTGCTGAGAGCGCTTGAGGGGGCTGGAGATAATGCGGTCGAACTGGATCTTGAGGGCATTGAGGTAGCTGCCGACCAGGATGCACTGCTGCTTGCCTTCCTTGTCGAGGGGACGCTTGACATCAATGACGGGATTTTGGCGCCTGGTTCCAGCGCTGGCATGTCTTAGAACGTATAGATTCATAAGGCATTAAGAGAGCGGACGCGGGGGAATTCCGGTCCTGCAATAACACGATTGTAACAATCGGAAGGCGGGTGAAATGTTAATTCTTGCCGGACTGGGTTGGAGCGGTGAGTCAGTTCAGGGCGGATTCGATGTTGTCGTCCTGAGAGGCGGCGAGGTGGATTCCGCTGGTGGACGCGGGCTTTTTGCGGCGGGGAGTTCGGGTGGTTTTCTTTGCGGATTTACCGGGGGAGATGGATTGACGGGCGCCTGCGGCGGGTTGTTCTTCGGCGAGCGGGTAGAGAATGGGCGCGGGGATGTCGCGCAGGGAGGCTTTGCCCTCGGCGATGCGCATGAGGCAGTCCTGGGAGCTGAGGGAGGGTGCGGTACAGGCTGAGGGTGCGTCAGCGACGCGGATGTATTCGCCGTCGGAGCGGAGCAGCCGGGCCTTGACCGTGTCTGCCAGGCATGCAGCGAGGATTTCGTCGCGGACGCGGTCCCGGAAGGCGGGGTCGCGAAGAGGGAAGATGGTTTCGCAGCGTTCGAAGAGATTGCGGGGCATCCAGTCGGCACTGCCGGAGTAGATATCGGGGTTCCCGCCGTTTTCGAAGTAGTAGATGCGTGAGTGCTCGAGGAAACGACCGACGATGGAGCGGACGCGGATGTTTTCGCTGACGCCTTTGAGCCCGGGGCGAAGGGAGCAGATGCCGCGGACGATGAGATCGATCTGGACTCCGGCGCGGGAGGCTTCGTAGAGCGCTTCGATGACGCTGCGCTCAAGCAGAGAGTTCATTTTCGCGATGATGCGGGCGGGACGCCCGGCGCGGGCATGCTCGGTTTCGCGATGGATGAGCTGCATGAAGCGTTCGGCGAGGGTGAGCGGGGCTACGAGCAGGGGTGCGTAGTCGTTGGATTCGGCGTGGGCGGTGAGGTAGTTGAAGACGTTGTGGACGCTGGCGGTGATTTCGGGATCGGCGGTGAGGAGGCTGAGGTCGGTGTAGAAGCGGGCGGTGTCCGGGTTGTAATTGCCGGTGCCGAGATGGGCGTAGCGGCGGAGCTCGCCGTCGGGGTCGCGGCGGACGAGGAGGGCGAGCTTGCAGTGGGTTTTGAGTCCGACGATGCCGTGGAAGACCTGAACGCCGGCGTCTTCAAGAGCGCGTGCCCAGCGGATGTTGGAAGCTTCATCGAAGCGGGCGGTGAGCTCGACGACTACGGTGACCTCTTTGGTGGCGGCGGCCTCGGTGAGGGCGCGGAAGATGGGTGAGTCGGAGCTGGTGCGGTAGAGGGTTTGCTTGATGGAGACTACGTTCGGGTCTTCGGCGGCGGATTCGATGAGGCTGACGACGCCGTCATAGGAGTCGTAGGGATGATGGAGCAGGATGTCGCGGTGGCGGAGTTCGTCGAAGATGTCAGTGGATTTGCGATGGAGGCGGAGCTCGCGGGGGACGAAGGTGGAGAATTTGAGGTCGGGCCGTGGCGTGGCGGAGTAAAGCTGCATGACGCGCGAAAGATTGACGGGGCCATCGGTACGGTAGACCTGGGACTCAGTTAGCTCGAAGTTAACGCGCAGGCGCTCGATGATTTCCGGGTCGGCAGAGCGCTCGATTTCCAGGCGGACGGCATCGCCCTTGCGGCGGTTGTGCAGTTCGGAGCGTACCGTTTCGAGGAGGTTGCGGGATTCTTCTTCCTGGAAGTAGAGGTTGCTGTTGCGGGTGACGCGGAAGGCGGCTTTGGAGAGGATTTCGTACCCGCGATACATGCCGGAGGCGTTGCGCTCGATGAGGTCGTGGAGAAAGACGTAGTCGATGGTGTTGCCGGATGAGGGTAGCCGGATGAGGCGCGGGAGTGCGCGGGGAACGGTGATGACGCCGAGGACGGGTCCGCTGGTGGCCTTGCGCTTGCTGTGGAGCAGAAAGGCGATGCAGAGGGCCTTGTTGAGTACGCGGGGGAATGGGTGCGCGGGGTCGATGGTGATGGGAGTAAGGAGTGGGTCGACTTCGCGGAGGTAGAAATTGTTGGCGGCCTCGCGGGCTTCGTCGTCCATCTGATTCCACGAGAGGACGCGGACGCCGGCACGGTCGAGTTCGGGGATGATCTGCTGGTTCCAGCAGCGGTATTGCTCCTTGACGTAGTCGTGCATCTCTTCGACGAGGGCGTCGAGGGTCTGGTCGAGGGAGCGGCCGTCTGGATCGATTTCTTCGTAGCCGTCTTCAATGCGCTGGAGGATACCGGCGACGCGGATCTCCACGAATTCGTCGAGATTGCTGGCGGTGATGGCAAGGAACTTGACGCGTTCGAGCAACGGATTGGAGGTGTCTTCGGCTTCTTCGAGTACGCGGCGGTTGAACTTGAGCCAAGAGGTATCTCGGCCGAGGAAGAGACTGTTCGTGATTTGCCTTGATTTAGCCATGCAGGAGCAGTTTGGAGCGGAGCCGTAGGCAAGTTTCTCACGGCGCGGCCGGCCGGAGAAGCGCCGTTCGACATATCAGTGTAGGCCATGGGCAGGTTGACTTGGCAAACGGGGGCGATGAGGATACGGATAGAGAAAGATTCCGAGGTGACCCGTTGAGCAACCAGGATTGCGGAGAAAAGGGCGGCGCCGGAGTGGCGCGGGCCGAGCATACGGCGCTGGAGCTTTTCCAACTGGCCTCGCTGCTGGTGGGCGACCAGGAGCAGGCGCTGCGGCTGGTGGAGGAATGCGTATCGACCTCTGACCTGGACCCGTGCGCGGCTGAGGCGGGAGCTGAGGAGCGTGTTCGGGAGAAGCTGACACAGAGCGCGCTGACCTGGATGCGGGAGCATGCTCCGGAGTCGTTTGCGGTGGACGAGACGCCGGCGACACTGGGCGGCTGCGTGGAGACGGACGATCTTGAAGCTGCCGGGATTTCCAGCGCGAAGCTGGCGGAGATGCTGAGCGGCGAGCAGCGGCACAAGCTGCGGAATTGGCTGGATGAGTTGCCACTGGCCCAGCGGGCGGTGTTTGTGTTGCGGGCGGTACTGGGGCGGAATAACGCGTCCACTGCGGCAGCGCTGAAACAGGCGGGCGGATCGGCTGGCTGGACGGCGGATATGGTGAGCCTGATGTTCCGCTCTGCGCTATGCTCGCTGGCGAACCAACTCGCGCACGCCGGGGTGACGGCCTGAGGGCGTTGCGCGGGTAGTTGCGGGCAGTGCGCGGCCATGCGACGGAAGCGGAGAGCCCACAATGCGATCAGGCTGGGCGTGCGCCGGCGCCGGGTCGGATTTTTGCGGAAAAGTTTTGCACTTTTTCCGGGGTCGTTGCGCATCCAATGGGGGTGTTCATTGAAAGACAATCGATTCTTCGTCTGACCTAAGAGGAAACTTATCCAAGTGTTTGAAGCTGGAAAGCGAAACTGGACCAGCGCCGGTGTGGGCTGCGCGCTGCTTTTGATGGCACTGGCATCGCCGCATGCGCGGGCGCAAGTGGGCGGTGGAGTATCTACGCCGCCTCCGCCGATCCAGGTGATCCAGCCGCAGATCAACAGCCAGACTTTTGAGGGCAGCGTGGCGCTGAAGATGGTGAAGCCGGGAGTTTTGGGGCTTTCTCTGGACGAAGCGATTCAGATGGGACTGCAGCATAATCTTGGGCTGTTGCTTACTTCGCAGTCGACGCAGTCTGCGCGGGGCGCGCAACTGGACCAGTTGCAGGCGTTGTTGCCAAGTGTGAACGGAAAGATTACCGAAGCGGAACGGGAGAACGATCTGGAGGCATCGGGTCTGCGGATTGAGGGCTTCCCGAAGATTATCGGGCCTTACGGGTACACGGATATTCGCGGGACACTGAAGTGGTCGCTGCTGGATCTGTCTTCATTGCAGAATTACCTGGCGGCAAAGCACGATTTTGCTTCGTCGAAGCTATCGGTGGAAGATGCCCGGCAGATGGTGGTGCTGACGGTCGGGAATGCTTATCTGCGGGTGATTGCGGACAAGGCGCAGGTGACTGCGGACAAGGCTGAGCTGGCGACATCGAAGGTTTCTCTGAGCCAGGCCGAGGACCGGCACGCCGCCGGGACTGCTCCCAAGCTGGACGTGCTGCGGGCGCAGGTGGACTACCAGACGCAGCAGCAGACGCTGATCGCGGACCAGAATGCCTACCAGAAGGACAAGATCGCACTGGCCCGGGCAATCGGTCTTCCGCTGGCGCAGAAGTTTGCAGCAACAGAGAAGGTTCCGTTTGCGCCGCTTGAGAAGATAAACCGGGCGCAGGCCGTGCAGGAAGCGCTGGCCAACCGCAAGGATTTGCAGGCTCTGGAGCAGAAGGTGGCCGCGGCGCAACATGCGCGGAAGGCGGCTACGGATGAGCGGCTGCCAGTGGTGAAGTTTTCCGGCGACTACGGCGATATTGGGATCAACGTGCGGAAGTCGCACGGGACCGGGGACGCGACGGGTTCGCTGGATGTGCCGATATTCGAAGAACCGAAGCTGCGGGGCGATGCGCAGAAGGCGCAGGCGCAGTTGAACGAAGAGGATGCCAAGCTGAGCGATCTGCGCGGGCAGATTGAGCAGGATGTGGACGACAGCATACTGGACATCCAGTCAAGCGAGAAGCAGGTGCAGGTGTCGGAGAGCAATGTGGCACTGGCTACCGAGGAACTGAAGGAAGCGCAGGAGCGCTATTCGGCTGGAGTTTCGGACAATCTTGAGGTATCGCAGGCGCAGCAGGCATTGGCCAAGGCGGACGCCGAGTACGTGAGCAGCCTGTATGCGCATAACGTCGCAAAGCTTTCCCTGGCGCGGGCCATGGGAATCGCGGGCCGCGAGTACAAGACTTATCTGGGAGGCAAGTAAGTGGCGGATCAAAATTCTGAACAACAGAACCGGGCGGGCAGCGGTCAGGCTGGCGCGCCGCTTGAGGAGCAGCCAGAGATTCTTCAGCCAAAGAAGAAGAGCAAGCGGCTGTATCTGATTATTGCCCTTATCGTGGTGGCGATTGGCGCGGGTCTGTGGTGGTGGCGCTCGACGTATTATGAGGACACCGACGACGCGCAGATCAACGGAAACCTAATCCAGATCAGTTCGAGGATCAAGGGGCACGTGACGGAAGTAGACGTGAACGAGGACCAGTATGTAGACGCCGGTCAGGTGCTGGTGAAGCTGGATCCGAGCGACTACGAAACTGCGGTGGAACAGGACGAGGCGAACCTGGCGAGCGCGCAGGCGAATCTCGAGGCCGCGACGGCGAATATGCCGGTGGTGAACACGAATACGAGCAGCACGCTGCACACGGCGAATGCCGATGTGATGAGCGCGACCAGCAGCGTGTCGCAGGCCGAAGGGCAATTGCAGGCGGCGCATGCCCAGGTGCAGGTGGCGCGCGCCAATTACACGAAGGCCAGGCTGGACCTGCAGCGTTACACGCCGCTGGTACAGAAGGATGTGATCTCAAAGCAGCAGTACGACGCAGCCGTGGCCGCTGCCGCGGCGGACAAAGCCGCAGTGGAGCAGGCGCAGGCCAACGTGATGGCGGATGAGGATGCGGTGCGCATTGCGCATGCACGGGTGGCGCAGGCGCAGGCCAGCTTGAGCAACGCATTAACGGGGCCCAAGCAGGTGGCAATTCAGAAGGCCAAGGTAGATCAGGCTGCGGCACAGGTGCAGCAGGCAGAAGCGGCACTGGCACTGGCGAAGCTGAACCTGAGCTACTGCGTGATCAAGGCTCCGACAGCAGGCATTGTGACGACCAAGAGCGTGCAAGTGGGCGAGAACCTGAGCGTGGGGCAGGATCTGATGACGCTGGTATCGCTGGATAACCTGTGGGTGACGGCAAACTTTAAGGAGACGCAGGTGGATGAGCTGCATCCGGGCGAGCCGGTAAAGATTTCTGTTGATGCGCTGGACGGGAAGAAGTTTGACGGTAAGGTGACGGAGATTGGCGGCGCGACGGGTTCGATGCTGAGCCTGTTTCCGCCGGAGAATGCAACGGGGAATTACGTGAAAGTGGTGCAGCGGATTCCAGTGCGCATTGACTTTACGAATCCGAGCGAAAACAAGGGTCACCTGCTGAGGCCGGGTATGTCGGTCGAGCCGAAGGTCAGAGTGAAGTAACTCTTGTTGCATGCAAGAGATGCGGGGTTCGTCCGGGGACGCCCCAATTCTTTGGTGCTAAAGAGTGGATGGCCTGTGCATGAGAATGTGCTGAAGCCAGCCAAATGCGGGCGGGTAAGCGGCATCCAAATGAGCTGTACGCATCACTGAAACTGTGAAGGAGTAAACAGCCATGAGTGCGACAGCAATGCCCGATACACGGGCGAAGACAACCTCGAAGATTACCGATATGATTTCACCGCACCTGCGGCAGAATGCCCGGGAGATTCAGCGATTCGGAACAGTGATACCGGATATGCCGAACGGCCTGGACGCGAAGGTGCGCGAAAAGGTATGCACATTTTTGAACGTGCTGCTGGCCGACACGATGTGCCTGCGGGACTTGTACAAGAAGGCGCACTGGCAGATTGCGGGGCCGACGTTCTATCAACTTCATCTGCTGCTGGATAAGCATTTTGCGGAGCAGAGCGGGATGGTGGATATGATTGCGGAGCGCATCCAGATGCTGGGAGGCGTATCCGTCGCGATGGCGCATGATGTGGCTGAAATGACGCGCGTAAGACATGCGCCGCGCGGGCGGGAGGAAGCCCCGGTGATGATCTCGCGGCTGCTGGAGGCGCACGAGATGATCCTGATGGATGCACGGAGCCGGGCGCGCGAAGCAGCGGAGTTGGGGGATGAAGGGACGAACGATCTGCTGGTGGGTAACCTTGTGCGCACGAATGAGATGCAGGTCTGGTTCATGAGCGAGCTCCTCGTAAACATGCCGCTGACCGATGCGCGGTAGGCGATAACAGCAAAGCATAAGGGGCCGGAGCCAGCTGCTCCGGCCTCTGTGTTTTCCGGATTGAGCATCGAAAACGCGGTGGCAACATCTATGAGGGAGGCCTTGAGAATTTGCGAACGGGCGCGGTCTTTGCAAGGAGGAAGGTGTGCTGACGGCTTCAAGCCTTTTCATTCGCCATGCCTATTGGATCGTTTTTCTGTGGGTGCTGGCGGAGCAGTTAGGAATACCGTTGCCGAGCACGCCGATTCTGCTGACGGCGGGTGCGCTGACGGCGACGCACCATCTGGATTTGTCGCTGGTGATCGTTGCGGCCATGGGCGGGAGCCTGGTAAGCGATTCGCTTTGGTACTGGCTGGGCAAGCGGTTCGGCGGCGCCATGGTGCGGCTGCTGTGCAAGCTTTCATTTGAGAGCACGGTCTGTGTGCGCAAGACGGAAGAGTATTTTGCGAAGCGCGGGCCTGTGTCGTTGCTGATTGCGAAGTTTGTGCCCGGACTGGGTACGGTGGCAGCTCCGATTGCCGGGCAGACGGACATGCCGTTCCAGATTTTCCTGCTGTATGACGCGGCTGGGATTTTGCTTTGGACGCTGTCGGTTACGCTGGCGGGCAAGTTTTTTGGGGATGTACTGCAGAGGCATCCGCAGGTGTTGGCGTGGATGGGGCATTCGGCGTTATTGCTGGTGGTGTTGCTGTTTGTGGGGCTGCTGGTGTGGAGGGTGATGCAGCAGCGAATGTTCTTGCGGGAGATGAGGATGGCGCGTATTTTCCCCGATGAGCTGAAGGCGCAGATGGATCGCGGCGACGAGGTGTTTATTGTGGACCTGCGCCATCCGCTGGATTATTTGCCTGATCCGCGGACTCTGCCGGGCGCATTACTGCTGTCTCCAGACAAGCTAAAGAAGCAGGTGGGACTGATCCCGACGAACAGGGAAGTCGTGTTGTTCTGCACCTGCCCGAGCGAGGCGATATCGGCAAAGGCGGCGCTGGAGTTGCGCAAGGTGGGCATCAGCAACGTGAGACCGCTCTACGGCGGGTACGATGAATGGAAGAAGCGCGGATATCCGCTGGTGGAGATTGACATGGCGATCGAGAGCGCGAGGGACTGAGCCTCGGGATGCTGAGGAGGGACGAAGATGGCGTTTTCCGAGAGTTACCATTGCGATGTTTGCGGAAAAGAGAAGCAGGAAGGAAGCCACGACTGGTGGCTGATGTGGGATGACGTGTTTACGCCGCCGCGAAGCGAGCAGGGACAACCGCTGCTCCAGATAACGGCGTGGAACCTCTTCCAGGCGCACTCGGCGGGAACGCGGCATGTGTGCGGCGCCGCCTGCGCGCAAACACTTCTCAATCGCTGGATGCTGGGCAAGTAAAGTGCGATGCGCTGAACGCCGGGCGGCGGTGATGGTCTGCGGGGGCTTGGCAGCGGGTACGATAGGAATGGATACCTGGAGTAAACGCAGTGGCATATAACGACTTACGCGAATGGATCAAGGCGCTGGAGCGCGCGAAGGAATTGAAGCGGGTACGCGAAAGCGTAAGCCCGATCCTGGAAATGGCAGAGATTACGGACCGCGCGTCGAAGGCCGGGCGCAAGGGCGGCGCGCAGGGGTATGAGCCGGGTGGTCCGGCGCTGCTGTTTGAGAATGTGAAGGATTATCCGGGCTCGCGGGTGCTGATGAACCAGTTTGGCAGCGAGCGGCGCATGAAGCTGGCGCTGGAAGTGGACTCGCTGGATGAGATTGCGGGGCGGATTCGTGCCCTGTTGGAGATGAAGTCGCCGGACGGCATCATGGAAAAGCTGAAAATGCTGCCAATGCTGGCGGAGATGGGCGCGGTTTTTCCCAAGGTGATCAAGGCGAAGGACGCAGCCTGCAAGGAAGTGATTCTGCGGGAAAAGTTCAGCGTGCTGGATTTTCCTGTATTGCAGTGCTGGCCGATGGATGGCGGGCGTTTTATTACCCTGCCCGGCGTGATTACGCGCGATCCAAAAACGGGTCGGCGGAATATGGGCATGTACCGGATGCAGGTGTATGACGGGCAGACGACGGGTATGCACTGGCAGCGGCAGAAGAATGCCGCCGAGCATCTGCGCGAGCGGCTGCGGGCCGAGGCGGGCGAAGACAAGAGCGCGCAGGTGGCGGCAATGGCCGAGACCGCAGGCGGGACGACGAAGTTAGCATTCGGCAATGTAAAGGATGACCGGCTTGAGGTAGCTGTGGTGATCGGGACCGATCCGGCGACGACCTTCTCGGCAATTGTGCCGGCGCCGCCGGAAGTCGAAGAGTTTATTATCGCGGGATTTTTACGGCAGAAGCCTGTGGAACTGGTGAAGTGCGAGACCGTGGACATCGAGGTTCCGGCACATGCGGAGATTGTTCTGGAAGGATATGTGAATCTGCGGGAGCTGCGGAGTGAGGGTCCGTTTGGCGATCACACTGGTTTCTACACGATGGAGGATGACTACCCGGTCTTCCACATCACCTGCATCACGCACCGCAAGGATCCGGTGTATGCGGCCACGATTGTAGGCAAGCCTCCGATGGAGGATGCGTGGATGGGCAAGGCGGTGGAGAGAATTTTTCTGCCGCTGATGCGGCTGACCCTGCCCGAGATTGTGGATGTGAATCTGCCGCCGGAGGGTGTTTTCCATAATCTGATGATCGTTTCCATCCGAAAGAGCTATGCGGGACAGGCGCGGAAAGTGATGAACGGGATCTGGGCGCTGGGGCAGGCGATGTTTACCAAGTGCATAGTGGTGGTGGACGAGGATTGCGACGTGCACGACCTGGGCGAGGTAACTTTGCGGGCGGCGAACAACATTGATCCGCAGCGAGACATTGAATTTACGCTGGGGCCTGTGGATTCGCTGGATCATGCGTCACGGCTGCCGAATTACGGCAGCAAAATGGGCATTGACGCAACGCGGAAGTGGGCGGCTGAGGGATTCAACCGGCCGTGGCCGCCAATGATCGAGATGGACAAGGCGACGAAGGCTCGGGTGGACGCCGTCTGGAAGAAACTGGGGATCGATTAGCGGTGCGGTCTGGGTCAGCCGAAAACTTCTGGTTTGAGAGTGTTGAAAAATCCGCAGGAGGACAGGCTCGGCGGCGGCGCGGGCTTTGTATACTAAACGCATGTCGATTGTTCGGAACATAACGGGTATCGCCAAGGGCATGAGCATCACCTTCCGGGAGATGTGGCAACCGACGGAAGTGGAAAACTACCCGGATGGTCCGGGACCGACGCGCGGCGCAATACTGCAGGAGCGATTTCGCGGCGGGCATGAGTTGCAGCGGGATGAGAACGGGCTGGAGAAGTGCGTAGCGTGTTTTCTGTGCGCGGCGGCTTGCCCTTCGAACTGCATTTATATTGAGGCGGCCGAGAATACGGACGAGGTTCGTATTTCTGGCGCGGAGCGGTACGCGAAGGTTTACAACATTGATTACAACCGTTGTATTTTCTGCGGTTACTGCGTGGAGGCCTGCCCGACGGATGCGATTACGCACGGCCACGGGTTTGAGCTTGCTTCGCTGAACGCAACGAACCTGGTGATGCGGAAGGAAGACATGCTGGTGCAGCTGCCTACGGGTAACAATTCGCTGCCCAAGGGTGGGCAGGCAGCCGGTTCGGCACTGTAGGCAAATAAACTACCAGCCCCGGAGCATTTGGGAGGAACTTCTTCCCGGCTTCGGGGTTTTATGTTTCAGTGCTGTTCTTTTGCGTCGAGGGACCAGAAAATGCCTGTAACTTTGTATTGGCTGGGTTACGGGTGGGGCGGATTTCGCAGCGGTTTTCACGGGATATTTACTCTTTGTTTACACTCCATGGAGTAATGGAAATCCGGGTGGTTACTAAAGGCCACTGTCCTGACGATATCTTGCCGCAATCTCTGGTTGCAGATACAAAAAGATCAGCAATAACGCAGATCTGGGGAACGGGGCTAGCGACACGTCGCTGCCCCATTTTTTTGCTCGATTTCCACGGTGCAGGGATTCTGACTTTCAACCCTGGAGCTGAAATTGGCATCTACTTGAAACTATGTGGGTAGTAAAAAAGGCAACACCCGGGTGGCCGGGTATGCCGGCCTGCCGAAGGGCGGGTGAAAGAACTGCAGTCCCGTATTGATTGCAGGCTTGTGCCGCGGAAGATTTTTGAAGACAGTATCCGTGGTTCGTATTTTGAATTGAGAACTGGAGAAATCAAATGACGAAGAAAATAGTAGCTATCCTCTGCGTTGCGGCTTGTTCTGTTCCGGCGATGGCGGCAGTGAGCCGCGAAAAACTGCAAGCTAGAATGGATGCGGCCAAGACGGTCATTCAGGAGATCGAGGCTGTGCCGGACAAGGCGATTCCGCAGACGATTACGGAGAATGCGACGTGCGTAGGTGTGGTACCCAGTTTGTACAAAGGCGCATTCATTG
The DNA here is from genome assembly GCA_021818585.1 of Acidobacteriota bacterium. Classification (GTDB taxonomy): domain Bacteria; phylum Acidobacteriota; class Terriglobia; order Terriglobales; family Acidobacteriaceae; genus Acidobacterium. The sequence goes on from JAKATU010000090.1 coordinate 23,206, forward strand.
TGGGTGGTGAGCACGGCGAAGGCGTGGTTACCTGCCGCACGGGGCATGGCTGGAGCGCGCCTGTGTTTATCCAGATGACAGGCGCCTCCTGGGGTCTACAGATTGGCGGCCAGAGCACGCAACTGGTGCTGGTTGCAGTGAACCAGAAGGGATTCCAGGATCTGTTGAACAGCAAGTTCAAGATTGGCGCGGGCGCTTCGGCGGCGGCGGGTCCTGTGGGCCGGAATGCGCAGATGGCGACGAACTGGAAGATGCAATCGGAGCTGCTGACGTGGTCGCGGAGCAAGGGTCTATTTGCCGGCATCGATCTGAACGGTACCGTAGTGGCGCAGAACAGGGACGCAACCGATGCCTACTATGGCGGGCACCACTCGATGGCCGCAATTCTGAAGGGCGAGGTTTTACCTCCTGCAGGTTCGCGGGCATTCCTGGAGACGGTAGCTCATTACTTTAGAGAGAGCGTACAGCACTGAGCCAGCGAAGAGCATTTGCTGCAACAGGGCGGTTCCTTTGGGAGCTGCCCTTTTTCTTTGTGCGAGAGGGGTGAGTTTTAAAGGATTTACACTGGGCTGAGTTCGCTGGAAATCGGGGTTGATGCGAAAGAAGCTGGAGTTCGGCGCGGTTTGGTTACTGGTGCATGCCCTTGGGGCGCTGCCGCGGGGTGTGGCTCGGGGCGTGGGAGCTGCGTTGGGCGCGGTGGCCTGGGTTGCGGCGCCGAGGCTGCGGCAGGTGGGAATGCGGAATCTGGAACTGGCATTTCCGGAGTGGTCGGAAGCGGAGCGCGAGGGCGTGCTGCGGAGGGTTTACCGGAACCTGGGGTGGCAGATGGCGGAGTTTTGCCAGATGCGGAAGTATACGCGGGAGTCTTGCGCGGCATTTATTCGTTATGAGGGGTTGGAGCATTACCTTGCGGCACGGGAGCGTGGGCGCGGGGTGCTGATTGTGACGGGACATCTGGGGGCGTGGGAGCTTTCGAGCTTTTGGCACTCGCTGATGGGTTATCCGATGGCGATGGTGATTCGGCGGCTGGATCATGCGGGGGTGGATGGGCTGGTGAATGCGATCCGGTGTTTGCATGGGAATCGGGTGCTGCACAAGGATGATTTTGCGCGGGGGCTGATCAGCTCGATGCGTAAGGGCGAGACCGTGGGGATATTGATGGATACGAATATGACGCCGCCGCAGGGAGTGTTTGTGTCGTATTTTGGGCGGGATGCTTGTACGGCGTCCGGGCTGGCGCGAGTGGCGCGGAAGACGGGTGCGGCGGTGCTGCCGGGCTTTTTGCTGTGGGAAGAGGCAGAGCGGAAGTATGTGCTGCATTTTGGTCCTGAGATTGAAGTGAAGGCAGATGGGCCGGATGAAGAGGACGCGGTGACGAACACGGCGCGGTTTACGACGGTGATTGAGGAGTGGGTGCGGCGGTATCCTGACCAGTGGCTTTGGGTTCACCGACGTTGGAAGACGCGGCCGGCGGGCGAGGAGCCGATTTACAGGCGGAGATAGCGAGGGACGATGAAGCTGACGGAGCTGGCGAAGGCACTTGGCGAGAGCTGCGAACTGGGCGGGCATGATGACCCGGAGGTGAGCGGCGTGAGCAGCGCTCGGCTGGCGACTGGTGCGGAGTTGGTGTTTGCCGAGGATGAGGCGGCGCTGGCGGCTGGGCTGGAGTCGGGTGCGGCGGCGTTGGTAGTCAGGCCGGGGATGGTGGAGTCCGCACTGGGTCGGAAGGCGCTGCTGGTGGCTGGGCATCCGAAGCTGGCGTTTGCGCGGGCGGCGCGGCTGGTGCGGCCGGTGGGTGAGGCTACGGGAGTGGATCCGCGGGCGGCGGTGAGCGAGACGGCCGTGTTGGGGGATGGGGTTTCGATTGGGCCTTATGTGGTGATTGGCGCGGGGGCTGTGATTGGCGCGGGTTCGCGGATTGAGGCTGGGGCAGTGATTGGCGATGGGGTGACGGTGGGCGCGGGTTGCAGGATTTATCCGCGGGTGGTGGTGTACGCGGGAACGGAGCTGGGCGATCGGGTAGTGGTCCATGCGGGTGCGGTGCTGGGCGGGGACGGGTTTGGTTATGTGCGGGATGGGAAGACGGGGGAGTATGTGCAGTTTCCGCAGCAGGGGCGGCTGGTGATTGAGGATGATGTGGAGATTGGCGCGAACACGACGATTGACCGGGGCGCTCTGGAGGAGACGCGCATTGCGCGGGGCGTGAAGATCGACAACCTGGTTCACCTGGGGCATAACGTGAGCGTGGGGCGGAATGTGGTGATCGCGGCGCTGACGGGGATTTCGGGGTCGAGCAGCGTGGGCGCCGGCGCGGTGATAGGCGGACAGGTGGGGATGGGGGATCATGCTTCCGTGGGTGAGGGCGTTATTGTTGGGTCGGGTGCGGGGATTTTGCCGCACAAGCATTTGCGGGGCGCGGGAACGGTGTTCTGGGGGACTCCGGCGAAGCCTTTGCGGACCTATTTGAAGGAGCTGGCAGTGCTGGCCAGGCTGGCGCGGCGCAGCGGGCGGGACGGGGAGTAGCTGTGGCTGTGGTGGTGGTAGGCGGGCACTCGCGGGATGTGGGGAAGACATCCGTGGTGACGGGTTTGATTGCCGCGATGCCGGAGATGCGCTGGACGGCGATGAAGATTACGCAGTACGGGCACGGGTTCTGCTCGGCGGATGGGAAGCCGTGCGATTGCGAGACGGCGGATCACTCGCTGGCGGTGACGGTGGAGCGGGATGGGTCGGCGGGGACGGATACTTCTCGATTTGTGGCGGCGGGTGCGGCGCGGTGCCTTTGGGTGAGGACGCGGGTGGGGATGCTGGGCGAGGCGATGCCGCGGATTCGGCGGGAGCTGGAGGCAGCGGAGAACGCGATCCTGGAGTCGAACAGCGTGATGCGGTTTTTGCGTCCGGATTTGTACTTGACGGTGGTGGACGGGGGGACGGCGGACTTTAAGGATTCAGCACGGCTGTTTCTGGACCGGGCGCATGCGCTGGTGGTGACGGGCGGCGCGGATTTACGGTGGGAGGGTATTGCGGGGCGGCTGCTGGAGGGTAAACCGAGGTTTGTGGTGAGCCGGCCGGAGTTTGTGAGTGCGGAGCTGGTGGAGTTTGTTCGGCTGGCCTGCGGTGGTTCCTGGTAAAAAAGCGCTTTGGCGGTCCCATCGATTTTGAGGTTAAGTTGTTGATTTTATGGGACAGGTTAACCCTCTAACAATGCATTGCCCCCGTTGTTTTTGTGGTTAAGTTGTTGATTCTATGGGATACATTAACCCTCTAAGGGCCTTCGGGCGGCTCCAGAATGGGAAAGACCGGGTTTTGTTTTCTCTGGTTAACATCCCGGAAGTGATTGACGGGGAGCAGGTTATGGAGGGTTTAGTCTTGTCAGTCCTTTGGAGCCGATGACGGGTTAACATGATATTTGAGCGTGAAAAAAAGCAGCCTTTTGTCGGCTGCTTTTTTCTTTCCCTATTTTCAGTTTAGCAAATTGGGGGTGAATTTCCGGCAGGTTTGTTGTGGGGAAAGTTCTTTGGTTCTGCCCCGCTCATGCGCAGAGGGCGCGCATGCGTGGGGCGCCCGAAAGTAATCGGGACGGGTGAGTGGGCCACCCGCCCGGTCAGCACTGCGTCGCAGGCTGAGTAACTCGCAGGTTTCGGGGTTCAACCCCCATTGGATTGCCTCGGTTTTGCTGCCAGCAAAAACCTGCGCCACCCCTGATACTTTGCGGTATCGGGGTGGCGCTCAGAGCAGGTCAGTCTGGCTATTTCTGCAGGACTGTGATCCCAGGCGTGGTATTCCCGCTGCCGTCGGCAACAACGAACCTCGACGGGGAAATGACGTAACCAAGTGGAGAATTGGCGCCACTGACAGTGAACAGACCAGTCGGATCCACGGTATAAGTATTCGTGCTGGACAAACCCGTACTGAGTGATCCGCTACTTGTGCTCTTGGATGTCAGGATGCTTGCGCTGCCGGAGTTCAAAGTGACCATAGAGGTATCCACGCTGGTGTCTGCCACGGGCACAAAATAAGTACCCACATACGTGGCGTTGCCGGGCGTGGTTGCCGTCTGCGGTTCCATATGGAACAGGCCTGGCGCGCCACCTTCTTCGATGCCGAAGCCGATTCCCGAGCCGGAGAGATAGAAAACCGGCGGCTGGTTCCCAACATTGGAAAGGGTTATGCGGCCATTGGAGGCGACGGAGAAGTCTGCACCACTGATGGACTTGGTGCTCGTGTTCCCAGCCTTGTTCTGCTGCAGAGTTGCAGCGATAGTGCCGCTTGAGCCATTTGCCTGTAGCAGACCAATTGTCGTTGAAGATTGAGGCGTGTAGCTGGAAGATCCCCAGCCGGGAGTGTCATTGGTATCCACGTCGTAGATGATCACGTTGCCGTTCAAATTGGCGTTCGTGAATGAGTTGAAGGGAACGGTATTCTGGATCGCTTCGCCAGCCAGAAGCGTGGTGCTCAGATGCGAATCGGTCGACAGAATATAGAGTTTCTGGGCATTGACGATGTAGGCCACATAATTCGTGGGCCAGATCGCCTGAGTTCCGGAAGGTAGCGTACCGGGCACGGTTAGTGTCAGCGTGGTGCGTCCGGTTGTCGCGTCAGGCGTGCCGTAGGCGCCCGAGAAGGTCGCCTGCGGATAATCGCTGGTGCAAGTGGGGCTGCCGTTGCTCGTGGGGCAGTTGCCGTCGTTGAGGCCGATATCTTCCATACCACTGGAGATTGAGCCTGTGCCGGATAGATTCATTGTTCCGGCCACCGCCAGCGGTCCTTCCGTGGGCGTCGCCGAGCAGTTGCTGTTGGGGGTTGGTCCGCCGGAGTAAAAATAGATTGGGCAGGTTTCACCCTGTGCTCCGAAGGCGTAGCCGCCGGTCAGGCTGGCGACCGTGAAATCACTCTTATTCTGTAATGCAAACTTACCCGTAAAACGCTCGCCGCCCGGCGTTCCGATGCCGGTACTATCGTCGAATTCGATGATACTGCCGGCGGTGGCAATGTTGGATTGAATCGTTCCTGCAGAGAAGGCAAGTGTGATGGTCTCCGATTTTTGCGACCCTGACTGGAGTTGGAGGGTCATCTGCCCCTGGTTGGTGGAAGGCAGCGTATAGGTTCCTGTGATAGATGCCTGGCCGGAGTCGCCGACAGTATTGATATCTGCGCTACCGGAGAGAATATTGCCATTACCATCCGCCACAAAACTTCCAACCGCAGCCATCTGATAGGTGCTGCCGTTGTCCGCTCCATCGGTCCATCCCTGTACCAGAAACGCATAGGCGCCGTTGAGAAGCGCATCGTTTGCGCCAGAGGTTGAACTGGCCGTGCAGGCGACCTGAATGTTCGTCACATTGGCTGTGCTGACTGTGCCCGAGCCGTTAGTGACCGTGCAGGTCTCGCCCGTCGGCTGAGCGCTTACGCTTACCAGGTAGTTTGCTCCGGATGAGACTGCCGTAGCGAACTGGAAGGTAGTGGCGTTCGCAGCCGGAGAGACCGTCTGCCCGCTCACTGTTTCCTTCAATGTCAATCCACTGGCGGTCAGCCCGGTAATGGAGCCGCCGATGGTGTAAGTGTTGCCGGTTGAACTGGCCGTGCAGGCGACCTGAATGTTCGTCACATTGGCTGTGCCGACTGTGCCCGAGCCGTTGGTGACTGTGCAGGTCTCGCCCGACGGCTGCGTCTTGACGACGACGTTGTAGCTGGTCCCTGTAGGAACGCTGTTGAAAACGGTAAATCCAGTGGCGCCCTGTTGTATTGGGATCGTCTGCGTGCTGACGGTTTCGCTGAGGACCAGCCCACTGGCGGTCAGCCCGCTGATGGTACCGCTGACCGAATAATTGCCGCTACCGCTGCCGCCGCCTTTTCCGCCAGTGTTTCCGCACCCGGTCAACACAAACCAAAGGTAACGATCATTCCAACACACAACGCAATACGACTATCAATATGCAGTCTCATGGAATTTACCCTTTATGAATGAATTGGAAACAGGCCCAACCACTGTAACGTCTGGATTCTATGCCACCCGCGATAAACCGAGGCACAACACTGATCCCAGATTCCACGCGGTGATTTATTAGCCGCAAAGATAAGACATATGTCTCGCACTGTGTCGGCACAGCAGAGTCAGATATCGTAGTAACCTGTAAAGATTGGTCATCTAATACACGGCTGACTATTGCCTGTCAAGGGATAAGTCTACTGTTGACGCTGGCACACGATATGTCCAAATGAACTCCCTGGAGCGTGCCATCCATTGAGCGAAATGACCGAAGCGGCAAGATGGATGGCGGCGAGGAAGTTGATTGCGGTTTTGTCGTAGCGTGTGGCGATGGCGCGGAACTGTTTAAGTCTGGCGAAGAAGTTCTCGATCCGGTGACGGGCTTTATAGAGTTCCTTGCCATACTCGCGCCGTACTTTCCTTTGGTTCCGGCACTTCATTCATATCTTCGCCAGCGCCATTTTCAAACTTCGCGGATTTCGCAGATCAGCGCAGGGCAGCGGAACGCGAAGTATCGCGGATGCTCCGCTGTCCGGGCTGATGAACCCGGCGTCATTTCGGAGTCATATCCGGCCCGAAAGTCTGCGGGGGCGGGGTTGTGTTGGTGCGGATTGAGGGAAGCTTGTGGTGGGTTGAACCACTGCTTTCATGGGTAGATTTTCCGGACCCGACTCATCGCGAAACTGTCGCGATGAGTCGGGGGCCCAGCTATCCTCAAGATCACCGTCACGGGCGCGTCACGGATTCCCGGCAAAATCAGTAGTAGAGATATTTGCGCCACTTCTGGTCGGAGTGGCCGATCATGCGCATGATGTGGCGGCTGGTATGGAGGGAGAACGGGCGCGGTTCGCGGAGGAGCTTCATGTCTGTCAGCTCGTGGAGTAGCTGGTTGCCTTTGCGGCGATTGCAGGGATGGCAGCAGGCGACGAGGTTTTCCCAGGTAGAGAGGCCGCCGCGGGAGCGCGGGATGACGTGATCGAGTGTAAGTTCGCCGGCTGTGAGGATGACGCCGCAGTACTGGCAGGTATTGCGGTCGCGGAGGAGGATATTTTTGCGCGAGAGGGCGCGGGTCTGATGCGGGATGCGGCGGTACTCGAGCAGGCGGATGACGGAGGGCAGCGGCATGAGGACGCGGGCGGCGTGGAGCATGGCGTCGTGCTCTTCCTCTGCCTTGGCGACACCCTTGAGTACGAGGACGAGCGCGCGGCGTGCTCCGCAGATGTTGATGGGCTCATAGGAGGCGTTGAGCACGAGGACGGGCGTTTGCATGGCGTGGTGCGAGGCGGGCGTGCGGAATTCCGCCGCGGGCTGCGCCTGGGCCATGGCATGGCATTTGGCGAGCGACTTCTGCTTGCGAGCGTGGACCGTGGATTTCCCGAGCGACATTCAATCCCCCTATTGGTTGAGCGTGGTGTTTGATCTCCAGAAAGCTACGTCTTCGTGCATGGGCAGTTCGGCCGCGATGGCCGGGGCGGTGAAATTTTCCGTTGCAGCGGCCAGAGGCTGAGGCAGCAGGGCCTCGTAGCGCTGGGCGCGGGCGACGGTGGCGGCGTGAACGGTGGCCGCGCCGGCACGGATGAGCGCCTTGCTGCAGGCGCGGGCGGTGGCGCCGGTGGTGTAGATGTCGTCGACGAGGAGAATGTGGCGGCCTTTGATTTGGCTTTGCGCCTGCTTGCCGGAAACGAGAAAAGCGCCACGAAGATTGTCGCGGCGCTGCCTGGGAGTGAGTCCGGCCTGGCTTTCCGTAGCCCGGCTACGGCTGAGAGCCCCCGGGGCGAGTTGGAGCCTTATCTGCGGCTGGACGCGGCGGAGGGCGCGGGCGAGCGCGTTGGCGAGAAGTTCGGACTGGTTGAATCCGCGAGTGCGCCTGCGGCTGCGATGAAGCGGAACAGGCACGACGAGCAGCGACGAAGGCAGATCGGGAATGGCGAGTACGCAGGTGGCGAGGAGCTCGCCGAGTGGAACGGCGACGGGTTCAACGCGGCTGTACTTGAGGAGCTGGATGAGCGAGCGGAGATGGTCCTGATAGAGGCCGTAGGCGACGGCGCGCGCGAAGGGCGGCTCAGCGAGGCGACAGATGCGGCAGAGGGATGCTGTGTCGTTGGATTCCGCGCCGAGATTTTCTCCACATCGGGGGCAGAGTGCGCCGGACTGGGGATGGAGTTGGTTCCAGCAGGTGGAACAGACGGGGGCAGCGGAGAGTTCAGCCAGCGGTTCGCCGCATAAACGGCAGGGTGACGGAAGCAAGACGGAGGAGACGGCGTTGAGGGCGTGGGTGGGGGTACTTCGGAGCACGCGAACCACTGCGCGCCAAGCCAATGTTCCGGATGGCGGATGTTCCACCAGAGGCGCATGCTGCACGCTGCGGAAGACTCACCTCGCGCGGCAAGCCGGACTGGAGCGACCGGCTCCCGTATGGGCTGAAGTATACGAGCAGAGCCGCGATACTGCAACGGGGATGAAGCATCTTTGTATAGATGCAATGAAATTGGCGACTACGGTTGGTTACCGGAAGGTTTGGCTGCCGGAGGGTGGAGGAGTGATTCGAACTGGAGATAGACGGCGTTGGTCCAGCCGAATCCGATGACGTTCTGGTGGTATCCGGCGGTGACCTGGAAGCGCTTTGTGGCGTTGACTACGTCGTATTTTTCGTAGATGTCGCCGGTTTGACGGTCGATGCGACGGACTGTGGTGTTGAACTGGGCGGCGATGCGGACGGCGTCTGCACAGTCATGGGCGGCGAGCATACCCTCTACGGCGATGAAGGTGGTGGGCGCCCATCCGTAGGGGAGGTCCCACTGGACACCGGAGCGGGTGGTGCTGACGGCGAGGCCGCCGGGGACTACATAGGGATGCGGGAGATAGAGCAGGCCGGGTGTTTTGATCTGGGCAGGGTTGATCTGGCCGAAGCGAGTGATGGTGATGGGCAGGCGCAGGACGCGGACTTTGCAACGATGTTGCATGGCGGCTACGTCCGCGGGCATGGGGAGATTGTGCGGGAGATAGAGGACGGCGGTGGTGTGGAGCTTGGGGTCGCGAATGGAGTTGCAGTCGCTCATGGAGCGGGTGAGGGCGTTCCATGTGTTGCGGATGTAGGCGTTGATGGGCTGCGGGGATTTGGTTTGCGATGCGGGCTGCGCTGCTGCTGTCCATGCGGCGACGGCGAGCGAGATGGTACAGATTCGTTAGCGGAATATGCGGAGCGAATGGCTCATCGGTGTGCCTGAACGGGTTGGATGATGCCGCGGGTGCGGATGAGGGCTTTGGCAAAATCGACCGTTCAGGATACAGAGCAAAGATGACGATGGGAAAGTGCGAATGGGCGTGAGGACTTATGCGCGTTCGTAGGGTTCGTAGGCGGGGATCCAGAAGTTGGTTTCGATTTCTGCGAGGAGGGTTTGCTCGTTTGGGATTTGGGCGAGGCCTTCTGCGAGGGCCTGCTTGCCGACGGCGGCGGCGATGGGTCGGCTGAGTTCGCGAGCGGTGGAGATGGGCGGAAGCATGCAGGCGTTGGGGTCGTGCTGGGTGGGGAGATGGCGGATGAGTTCGGTGGCGGCGGCTTGGATCATGGCGTCAGTGACGTAGCGGGCGCGGGAGGCGATGATGCCGAGGGCGAGTCCGGGAAAGATGAAGGCGTTGTTGGTTTGCGCGATGCGCATGGTGTTGCCGTTGTATTGAACGGGTGGGAATGGGCTGCCGGTGCCGATGAGGGCGCGGCCTTCTGTCCAGTGAATAAGGTCGTGGGGCGTGGCCTCACTGCGTGACGTGGGATTGGAGAGCGGGAAGATGATGGGGCGCTCGGTGTGGGCGGCCATGTCGCGGATGATTTCGTGGGTGAATGCGCCGGGCTGGCCGGAGACGCCGATGAGGACGGTGGGGTGGGCGTTGCGGACGACGTCGTGAAGTGTGATGGCGTCGCCGGAGTGACGCCAGGATTGAATTTGCCGCGCGGAGCGGGCGAAGGGCCGCTGGGCGCGGTCGAGGTTGGGACGGTCGTTGACGATGAGGCCGTCGATGTCGATGGCGTAAAAGCGTGAGTGCGCTTCTTCGGCGGAGAGTCCTGCGTCCTGCATGAACTGTGCAAGGAGCGAGGCGATGCCGAGGCCAGCGCTGCCGAAGCCGAAGATGACGATGGTTTGATTTTGCAGCGAGGAGCCGGCGCGATGGATGGCGGAGATGAGGGTGGCGGCGGCGATGGCGGCGGTGCCCTGGATGTCGTCATTGAACGTGCAGAGTTGATTGCGATAGCGGGTGAGCAGGCGCGCGGCGTTGGCGCCGGCGAAGTCTTCCCATTGCAGGAGGACATGCGGCCAGCGTTTTTTGACGGACTGGACGAAGGTGTCGATGAAGGCGTCGTACTCGGCACCGCGGATGCGGCGGTTGCGCCAGCCAATATAGATGGGGCTGTCGAGACGGTCCTGATTGTCTGTGCCTACGTCGAGGAAGATGGGGAGGCATTGCTCCGGATGGATGCCGCCGAGCGCGGTGTAGAGCGCCATTTTGCCGATAGGGATGCCCATGCCGCCAGCGCCCTGATCGCCGAGACCGAGGATGCGTTCGCCGTCGCTGACGACGATGCAGCGGATGTCGTCGTAGCGGGGATGGCTGAGTATTTGCTCGATGCGGTGCCGGTTGGGGTAGCTGAGGTAGAGTCCGCGAGGCTTGCGAAAGACTTCACTGAAGCGCTGGCAGGCTTCACCTACGGTTGGGGTATAGACGAGGGGCAGCATCTTTTCGAGATCGCTGAGGAGGAGCGCGTAAAAGAGAGTTTCGTTGAGATCCTGAAGGTCGCGGAGAAAAGAATATTTGTTGAAGGGAGTGGCCTGATCGTCGAGAGCGAGAGTGCGGCGGTGGACCTGTTCTTCCAGCGTGCCGATGTGGGGTGGAAGCAGGCCGTGGAGGAAGAAGATGTCGCGTTCGCGATCTGTAAATGCGGTGCCCTTGTTGAGGCGGGGCGAGTTGATAAGATTGAAGCCGGAGAGTGTGACCTTGCGGGGCGGTCTAGCTGGTGCTTCAGGGGCGCTCATCGGCGGAAGACTCCTTTGGTGGCGGAACTCCTCAGCGAATCAGATTTGGGGCGGAAGATCAAGTGGCAGGCCGAGCAGTACGCGGAGCGCGGCGCGGGATGCGCTGAGCGTGGCGCTGAGCTGGATGGCTTCCTGTTGTCTGGAGAGGTAGATGGACTGGAGGGATGTGTATGCGGCGGAGTCAAGCTGGTTTTGCTGAACGCTGCGTCGGGCGGCGGCGGCCTGCCGGCGAAGTTGCGGGAGTTGCGCGCGGAGATTGCGGAGCTGCGCGGCCAGAATCTGATTGGCTTTCCAGAGCTGGTGTGCCTGGTTGACGGCTGTGTCGAGCCGGGCCTGATACACCTGACGAAGGTAGGCGCGCGTGGCGCGCTGGATAGCGATGTGGCCGCGGTTGCGATTCAAGATGGGCAGGGTGAGCGAGACCTGCGGGCCGAAGGAGTTGACGCCTTCGACGGGGTCGCGTGAGAGTTTTGCGCCAACGGTGATATTGGGGAACTGGGCGAGTATGGATTCGCGAAGGGTTTGCTGCTGGCTTTGATAGCCGGCCTGAAGGGCGAGAAGATCGGCACGGCGGTGGGGAAGTGCGGTGATGGCGGCGCGGTATTGCGCGCTGGTGATGGCGGGCTGCGAGGCCGGACCGATGAGATGGAGGCGCGTACCGGGCTGGAGTGCGAGGAGTTGATCGAGCTGGTGCCATGTCGAGTTGGAGGCAGTTTGCAGGTTGCGGAGCTGGTCCTGCGCGGTGAGGAGTTGGGAGAGATCGGCGGAGACGATGGTGGAGGTCTGATCGCCACGCTGCATGGCGATGCGGTCGGCCTTGTATTGCTGATGAAGAAGCTGGACGTGCCGGCGGATTACGTGTTGTAACACTTGATTGGTGCGAGCCTGAATGAAGAGCTGGCCGGCCTGAGCTGCGACCTGCCACTCCTGCCAGAGGATGTTGAGGTGAACCTGCTGTTCGGCTTTGGATGCGGCGGCTTTGGCGGCTCCGCGAGTGATGAGGGACTGGAGATCTTCGGCGAGATCGAGCGCGCCGCCGTAGTCGCGCGCGGATGAGGCGAAGCCCGCGGTGAAGACGGGATCCGGCAGGAGACCGGCCTGGAGCATTTGCGCGCGGGCGATGCCGTCCTGCAGGCGCGCGGCTTTGAGGGTGGGATCGTTGTAAACGGCGAGGGTGACGATGTTGGTTTGGTCGAGGCCGTTTGTGGGGATGGGATGGGGTGCGAGTTGCGGCAGTTGAAACTTCGCGGCGGGCACGGTGAGGGATGGAGTGCGAGTGAGATTGGGCGCAGCGGGCAATGGTTGCGGATGATAGGTGGTGCAGCCAGCGAGCGCGATGACGGCAAGAGAGACGAGAGTGGCGGGGATGGGTTGCTTCATGCCTGGGCCTGCTTTGCGAGCTGCTTGTTGCGGGCGTGGAGGTAGAGCGCGGGAAGCAGGTTTGTGCTGAGGATCGCGCTCCAGAGGATTCCGCCGAGGACGACGGCGGCGAGACCTTGTTCCGGCGCAGCGCCTTTGCCCCAGCCGAGCGCGGTGGGCAGCATGCCGAGAACAGCGGTGAGGGTAGTGAGCGCGATGGGCCGGAAGCGAACGTGTACAGCTTCGCTGACGGCTTTGTCGGGGGGCAGGCCGGATTCCTCGTTTCTCTGGATGCGGTAGAGCAATACGATACCGTGATTGAGACAAATTCCGACGAGGGTGAGGATGGCGACAAGCCCGATGGCGTTGAGTCCGACGCCGGTGAGGAGCAGTGCGATGGCTCCGCCGGTGAAAGCGAGAGGGATTTGAATGAGAAGCAGGCCAGGTACGAGGAGCCCGTCGAACTGAAGGGTCATGATGGCGAGCATGAGCAGGAATGCGGCGACGGCCGCGCCGAGGAGTCCGAGGGCTGCGATTTCCAGTTGCGGATAGAGGCCGCCGAAGGCTATGCGATAGCCGGATGGCAGATGCAGGCCGGCGAGGGCCTTGCGGGCGGATGCGATGGTGCTGCCGAGGGGTCCGTTGGGGGTGGCGAGAATCTGGAGAGCGCGTGCGCCATCGATGTGGTGGATTTGATTGGGGGTGGTTACGAGGCGGATGTCGGCGAGCTGACCGAGGGGCGTCCAGCCGGTGGTACGGATAGGTAACTGTGAGAGTGACGTAATGGATTGGTGGTCGGCGTCCGCGAGGCGGACATAGAGCGCGAGAGAGACATTGCCCTGCGGAATCTGTGCGATGATCTGGCCGTTGAGCAGTGGAGCCAGCTGCGAGTAGAGCTGTGCGGGGGTGAGGTGCTGCGCCGCGAGGGCGATGGGGTTGGGCGTGATCTGGACTTCTGTGACGGTATAGCCGTCATTGTTAAAGACGTCAGAGAGTGCGGGGATGCTGCGGAGGCGATGGGTGATTTGCGCGGAGAGATGGCGCATGGTGCGGATGCTGGATCCGTAGACGTTGATGACGAAGGGCTGCGGCAGGCCGTCGAGGCTTTCGCCGACGCGCTCGATAGTGGGCGTGTCCACAGAAAGCTGGACGCCTGGCGTGTTTGCTTCCTTAACGAGGCGGTTGGCGAGGGCGTCGAGGCTATCTACGTTGACGTGAGGCTTGAGTGTGACCTGGATTTCTCCGGCGTAGGCGGGCTCGGTGTAGATGCCGTTGGCTGGGGAGCCGATGCGGGCGAAGACGTGCTGGACGGCGGGGTCGGCCTGCATTTTGTGGGTCATGGATATGACCGCTTTTTCTGTTTCCAGCATGGATGAGCCGGGCGGGAGGGTGAAGCTGACGAGCAGCACGCCTTCATTGGGGAGCGGGAGAAAGTTGATGGGGACGAGGCTGATTCCGGCAAGGCTGAGCAGCAGCAGCGCGACGCAGGCGGCGAGGCTGGCGCGTGGATGTCGAGCGACGAATTGAAAGAGGCGCTCGTTGCGGCTGCGCAGCCAGTTGAGGGCGTGTCCTGCTGATGTGGTCTTTGTGCGGGCCTTTGCGCGGAGGAAGCCGAGCGCGAGCGGGATGAGCGTGATGGATAGGAAGAGCGAGGCGAGCAGTGCGAAGGTAATGGCGAGCGCGAAGGGAATGAAGAATAGCCCGGCGAGTCCGCCGACGAAGAGCAGCGGCAGGAAGACGGAGACGGTGGTGAAGGTTCCGGTGACGTCGGGGCCGATGATGTCCTTGAGGCCTTGTTTGACGCCGGTCCAGTGGTCGTCGCCGTCTTCCCATCGGTGATAAATGCTTTCGAGGACGATGATGCCGTCGTCGCAGAGGATGCCGACGGCGATGGTGAGCGCGCCGAGGGTGAGGAGGTTGAGCGAGTTGCCTGTAGCGTAGAGGCCGGCGATGGCGAGCAGGAGGGAGAGCGGTATGGTGAGCGCGAGGATCCAGATGCCCCGGCCCGCGCCGAGGACCCAGAGGAGCACGATGATGGCGAGGATGCCGCCGATGAGGAGATTGCGCCCGAGGTCAGCACCGATCAGATGAACGAGATGGCCCTGGTTGTAAATGTTGACCCATTGGACTCCGGAGGGCAGCTGAGAGAGCGTGTGGTCGAGAGTTTTCTGTACCGACTGCGTGACCGGGATGGTGGAAGCAGTGGGCTGCTTGAAGACGATGAGGCCGATGGATGGCACTCCATCGAGGATTGCCCGGTTGAGCGTGGGGATGGGCGCGCGGATGACGCGCGCGAGACTGGATAGCGGGATGGGACCCTGCGGGGTGGTGACTGCGATGTTCTCGATGTTGCGGATGTGCGTGGGCAGGCTGCGTACTTCGAGGAATGTGTTCTGATGGCCTTGCGTAATGTAGCCAGCGGGGCCGAGCACAACCTGATTACGCAGCGCGCTGACGATGGCGGTGATGGGGACGCCGTAGCGGTGCATGGCGTCGAGGTTAGGCTGAATCCAGAGGGATTCCTGACCTGTGCCGTAGGCTTCAACGCGGTAGATGCCGTGCAGTGCGCGGAGCTCGGGGATGACGGTGGCGCGGAGTTGTCGTTCGACGAGAGCGGGTGAGACGTTGGCGGGAATTTTGAGGCTGTAGTCAGCGACCTCGTTGATGTTGTTGCCCATGATCTGCGCGTCGGACTGAATGGAGGGTGGCATATGCCCGCGCGCTCGGTCGATGGCGCTGTTGACGGCCATGAGATCGATCTCGGGATTGGAGCCTTGTCGGAAGCGGGCGTCGGTTTCCACGGTGCCGCTGCCCATGCTGGAGCGGACGGTGATGAGGTTGGGCAGCGCAAGGAGTTCGGCCTCAATGGGGCGCGCGATTTCGGTTTCCAGCTCAGTGGACGTGGCGCCGGGCAGGTGGGTGATGACGCTGATCTGGGGGAAATTAAAGGTGGGGAGCACTTCGACGGGGATGCGCCAATAGGCGTAGGCGCCATAGGCGATGAGCGCACCATAGACGATGGTCCAGAAGAGAGGCTGTGTGAAGAGGCGGCGCATTCGATTTGTATCTGCCATGGTTGCTAATCGGGAATCTCGAAGTGATCGGTGATGTCGGCGTGAAAGAGCAGGTAGGCGTTGTCGACGATGACCTGGGTTCCGGGCGCGATGCCGCGGGTGAGATAGGTGTAAAAACCATGCGCGGGGCCGGGTGTGACCTGTTGCGGCCGGTCGCCGTGCGGGGTGTGGACCATGACCCACCACGTTCCGTGATTGAGAATGAGCGCGCGGGTGGGGACGGCGATCATTTGCCGTGTGGGCAGGTTGAGGGAGACGGAGCCGAAGGTTCCGCTGAGCCATTGCGGCGCGGTGTGGATGGGCGCGAGGAAGACGGATTCACCGCCGTTGGGGGCGATGACGCCGGAGACGGCGCGGACGCGGACGGGGATGGACGGGCCACCGCTGGAGGGTTGGAAGACGCCGGTGACGCCTGGATGGATGGAGGTGATGTCTGTTCCGTAGTAAGTGGCGCGGAGCCAGAGACCGCGTGATGGCTGGAAGGTGAGGATGGGCTGATTGGCTGCGACGAGTTCTCCGCTGGAGCTGTCGAGTGCGAGGACGGTGCCGGCGGACGGCGCGATGATGGCGGCCATGCGGCGTACCGCGGAGAGCTGGGACTGTGCGTTGTCGAGAGTGGCCTGCGCTTTGGCGACAGTGCTGGAGGCCATCTGAACGGTTTGGCGTGTGCTGAGATGAGCGCGTAACTGCTGTTTCTGGATGGCGAGGGATTTTTGCGCGGCGTAGAGTTGTGCGCGGGCGCTGCGGAGGTTGGCGCGGTCCTGAAGGAGGAGATTCTGCATGGACGGGCCGGTGAGAGTGGCGAGGATTTGACCGGCGCGGAAGCGGGTTCCTGGGACGACGCGGAGGTGGGTGAGGACGCCTTCCTGGGGCGCGTTGATAGGGATGGTGGCGATGGGTACGACCTGCGCGTAGGCGCGGAGGCGAGGCGTATAGGATACGCTTCTGGAGGTGATGGTCTCGGGAGATTGCGCGCAGGCGCAGACGACCGCTGAGATGAGAATAGATGCGAGCAGCGGGCGATAGAAGCGCCGCCTGGGGGCGCGACGGGACGAGTGTTTTGCGTGTGTCATGATTCGAAACCTGGCTGCGATGAGGAATGGTCATGTGACGCGGCGGCTGGGCTTGGCAAAGATGGCCGTGCCTGTGCGCGATCGTCTCAGAGTGCAGAGGTTGCGAAGTCTAGATACGGAGCGGTGGAGGGAGTGTTGCGAATGCGAGGGTGGTGATGATGCACGCGGCGGATGCGCGTGCCAAGGCGATGGGTCGCAGGAGCGCGGCCACTATGCGAAGCAGGAGCAGGCCGAGCGCGCTTTTGGATTTGAGGAGAATGATGCCGGCACAGGCAACGACGAGGACGATCATGAGAGCGCCGTGCGGTCCGAAGTGGCGGAGATTATCGAGGTGATCATGGCACTCCCAGAGCGGGTCAATGACCAGAAAAAGGGAGAGCAAAAGCATGAGGCAAGCGAGGATGCGCTGCCTGCACGAAGGGCTTGCGGCAGAGGCGAATCGTTTTGGGCGCATCCGATGCATCAATAAAGCCAGCGTAGCAGAGAGAAATTTGCGTGGCAAACGTGGAGATCTGACGCAAGAGGATTTGACGGAGGCTGTCGAATAAAAAAAGAGCCTCGGGCCGCGATGGCCAGAGGCTCGAATGGGAGGTATAGGAAATCAGTTGAGGTGGACCGTGCCTTCCAGCGGCGTGGTGGCGGAGGATGGTCCGACGTAGATGTGGTATGCGCCGGGGAGCAACTGCCATCCGCTTTTTGCGGTGTTGTAGATGGAGAGCATCCGCGGGCTGACAGTTACGGTGACGGTTTTGGATTGGCCGGGGTTGAGTTTGACGCGGCTCCAGCCGACGAGTCGGCGGTAGTTTTCGCCGGATGCGCTGGGGAGCGATGCGTAGACTTCCGCGATTTCGGTTCCGGCGCGGTGGCCGGTGTTTGTAACTGTGAAAGTTGCAGTCGGGTGATGGTTGTCCGCTGCCACGGTGAGATGGGAGTAGCTGTATGTGGTGTAGGAGAGCCCGAAGCCAAAGGGAAAGAGTACGGGCTTGTGCTGGGACTCATACCACTTGTAGCCGACTTTTGCGCCCTCAAAGTAGTGGACGGAGTAGTCGGGGATGGCATGTATTTTGCCCATGATTGCATCCGAGCCCGCGTTTTTGGTGGCGGGTGGGAGCGGCGGGATTTCCTTGCGGGGCAACTCATTCACGCTGAGCGGGAAGGTCATGGCGAGCTTGGCAGAGGGGTTGACCCGGCCGATGAGGACGTTGGCGAGGGCCTTGTGTCCGCTGCTGCCGGCATACCATGCTTCGACGACGCCCTGTACTTTGTTGAGCCAGGGCATGGTGACGGCGGTTCCGGTTTCGAGCACGACGATGGTGTGAGGGTTGGCCGCGGCGATGCTCTCGATGAGCTGGTTTTGCTTGCCGGGAAGCGAAAGATTGGGAAGGTCCATGCCTTCGGATTCCCACTGATGGGCAAAGACAATGGCTAGATCAGAGCTCTTGGCGAGGGCATCGGCGGAGGCGAGAACGTCGCCGGAGTTGTAGGTGATTTTTGTGCCGGGCATGACGTGGCGCAGGGCCTTGAGCGGCGAGGTGGGAAACCAGATGTGGGCCTGCCAGTAGGTGGCGCGATGGCCCGGAGGCGCGATGACGTTTCCGCCCGGAGGGTCGACCTGCGCGGAGCCGCCGCCGGAGATCATGCCGACGTTGGCATGGCCGCCGATGATGGCGATGGTGTGGATGCGCGCGGGGTCGAGGGGCAGGATGTTGTCCTGATTTTTGAGCAGGACGATGGAGTGCTGTTCGACGCGCTGGGCGACGCAGAAGCCCTTGCGGACGTTGGGAACCATCTTCTGGATGGGATGGTCGACGAGACCGTCAGCGAACTCGGAGTAGAGGACGCGGCGGGCGCTGTTGTTGATTTCCGCCATGGAGACTTTGCCTGCGAGGACGGCCTGCTTGAGTTTTGGGCCGAAGTAGATGTCCATGGGCTGTTCCATGTCGAGGCCGGCCTTGATGGCGCGAACGGTGCTGTGGGTTCCGCCCCAGTCGGACAGGACGAAGCCCTTGAATCGCCATGCATTTTCGAGAGTGTCGCGCAGCAGATAAGGGTTCTGGCAGGAGAAGTTGCCGTTGACGCGGTTGTAGGAGCACATCACTGCGCCGGGATGGGCGATGCTGATGGCGATGTGGAAGGCGAGGAGATCGCTCTCCTGCATGGCGCGTTTGGAGATGATGGCGTCGACGAAGTTGCGCCCGGTTTCCTGGTCGTTGATGGCGTAGTGTTTGATGTCGCCGATGATGTGCTGAGCCTGCTCGCACTTCATCATGTGTCCGACCATGGTTCCGGCGAGGAGCGGGTCTTCGCCGGCAAATTCGAAGGTGCGTCCGTCGCGGGGATCGCGGTCGAGGTTGACGCCGCCGCCAAGGGTCATGTTGTAGCCCTGGTCGCGGAGTTCGGAGCCGAGGATTTCGCCGTACTGGCATGCGATTCCGGGGTCCCAACTGGAGGCGAGAGCGAGGTCGGATGGCATGGCGGTGGAGTAGCGGCCGTTGATGCCGCTGCCGCGGACACCGTATGCGTCATCATCCATGACGATGGGAGGAATGCCGAGGCGGGGAACGCCGACGACGGCACCGGCGCCACCGTTGGCGAGATAGGTGAGGGGCATCTTCCAGAAGGCGGCGTGGGGCATGCCGTTGCCGTGCAGAAGGTCGATTTTCTCGTCGAGGGTCATTTGCTTGAGGACGAGGTTGGCGCGCTGCATGGGCGAGAGACTGGTGTTCATCCAGGGCCAGTTCTTTCTGGGCGCTTTGGGCGCTGCCTGGGCGAATGCGATGGGCGCAGCCAGCGAACAGATCGCGGCCAAGACAGCCAGTTTGTGCCGGAAAGGATTTTTTCGAGCCGGGATATGCATTTGCATTTTTTGTCTAAACCTCTTGTCCTGATCAACGGGAGGGGTGTGGAAATTTCCGTTGCGCCGAGTGCGGCGTGGAGATGTCCCGCGGCCCCTGATTCTGGACTGATAAAGGGTTACCGGACGGACGCCGGATGCCTTACTCAATCGATTCACTATACAGAAAAATGCAGATTGTGGGATTTTTTCGAGATTCGGTTTGACTGGATAAAGCGATTCATTGGTGGTGCAGGGCTGCGCGGGGGCGAAGCGGCGGGCTCGATTGGAGATGTAAGTCATTGCTGAAGAGAGGGTTAGAGCTACGGTTCCGGAAAGGCTATGCGGGAGAAGTATTCGGGGCGACCGGCGAGATTGAGGCTGAAGCGGAAGAGCGCGCCGGCGAGTGGGCCGTCCTCGGATCTGGTGGGGCCTCCGGCGGTGGTGACGTAGATATCTTTGCGGTCGTTACCGGCGAAGGTGAGGCTGGAGACTTTACGGGTGGGGAAGCGGAGGCGTTCGACGATGCTGCCGTTTTTGTCGAAGCGGATGAGGGCGGAGCCGTCCCAGAGTGCGGACCAGACGTGGTTTTCTGCGTCGATGGCGAGGCCGTCGGGAAGTCCGAAGGACTCGGGGACGGTGGCGAAGATGCGCTGGTTGTCGATTGCGCCGGTTTCGGGGTGGTAGTCGAAGCGGTAGATTTCGCGGGCGAAGGAGTCGGTGTAATAGAAGGTTTTGAGGTCGAGGCTAAAGCCCATTCCGTTGGAGCAGCCGACGGAGTCGAGGATGGGAGTGAGGGTTCCGTCGAGGTCGAGGCGATAGAGGCGGCCTTTGGAGTGGGGGCTGGACATGGTTCCGCAGAAGACTCGGCCGGAGGGGTCGGCGATGACGTCGTTGAAGCGGGATTCGCGCTCTTCGGGGATTTCCTGGACGAGGGTGGTGAACTGGCCGTTGCGCCAGAGGGTGATGTTGCCGCTATCACGAAAGAGGAGCAAGCCGCCGTCAGCCTGGAAGGTGAATCCACCCACAGGGCGGTCGTGGTATATCTGCTCGTGATGATGGGTGGCGGGGTCGTAGCGGAAGAGGCGTCCGATGGGAATGTCTGTCCAGTAGAGGCGTTTTTCGACGGGGTGCCAGAGGGGATTTTCGCCGGTGTCGCAGGCGTAGTCGGCGATGAGTTCGAGCTGCGGAGTGGATTCGTGAAGGGTTGGAGCCATGTACAGCTATAGAGTATGGGGTGTGCGGGGGATGGAAGTCGAATTTGCTGATTGAGCCGGGAGGGTTGGATGGAAAGTGGAGACTGGTTCGCGACTTATCCGAGTTTGCGGGACCGAGTTGTGATTGTGACCGGCGGGACGGGCGGCATTGGCGAGGCGATGGTGGAGAAAGTTGCGCGGCTGGTTTTGTTTCTTGCGGCGGATGATCGTTCGGCGATTACGAATCAGAGTTATGTGATTGATGCTGGGTGGGTTTGATGGGGGCGGCGTTTTGCGCCGCTACGGGCCCATACTTTCTCCTCGAAAGGCGCGATGAGAAAGTATGGGGAACCCTGCTATTTGCAACCAAAAGTAGACCACGCGTTGGCAAATGGCCTTAGTGCCTTCCATGAAATGCCAGGAAACTTTGGGTCTGACAAATCTCGAAAGCTTTCGTGTTCGTCCAAGAGTTGCTGACCTTGCACAATGAAGTATTGAACAGGCTCGCCTGGTTTGTTCAGTACCACGAAAACGTAGATATGGCTTCCTTTGATGTCTTTCCTTCGTAGCGGGAAATAGTTATTTGAGCGAAGGGATTTTACTTGGACGGCAAAGATCTGGTCGCTTGCAGGGTGATGTGCAAAGAGATCGATCTGTTTGGCATTGCCGAAGGTGACTGATACTTGCAGATCGCGTTTGAGGAGTTCTGCTGCTACAAAAAATTCACCTGCAAGGCCCGTTTTTTGTCCGTCCACTCGAACTTTCTTCTTTGCGGCAGTTGTTTCAGATTCATTCATATTTAGACCCCGCTGCGGAACTGTACCACGTAATCTCCAGACAGTTGGGGGCGAGGATTTGAGCCAGCATGGCAAACTGCAGGTTCCTCGGCTTCGGCGCTTTGCGCCTTCGCTCGGAATGACAACATTTTCTAAGAGTGGTGGCCAGGGACGGGATCGAACCGCCGACGCCGGCCTTTTGTGTAGGGCCGCGGCCTGTATGACTGCGCTTGCGCGCAGTGCTCGAGCGCGGCAGTTGAGTCGAATCGTAATTTTGGAGTGGTGGCCAGGGACGGGATCGAACCGCCGACGCCGGCCTTTTCAGGGCCGCGCTCTACCACTGAGCTACCTGGCCTTGGGGGCACCAAGGGGCTGATGTGGGGGTCAGCCGGTGATTGGGATGGGATGGAGGAGCGGGGTGGCTCAACACCAGATCAACCGTAACACCTGACGTAGTATAGCAGACCGGAAGGGGTGCTGTTGGGGGTGATGGAATTGTGAATATTGCGTCTCTCGGGGCGTTACGCGGCGTGGTTTTACGGGTGAAGCGACTACACTTATGCCACGAACCAATTGAAGGAGTGATTGTCTGAATGAGACAAGGGAACGTGTTGGCACACGTGAGATGGATGGCGCTGTTGGGTGGGGCGTGCGTGCTGGTGGCTGTTCCGATGGCTCGGGCGCAGCAGAGTGCAGCCGAGGTGCGGACGGCGCGGGCCTTTGCAGCGGCGCGGCAGGAAGGACAGCCGGCGCTGGAGATGTTTTTGCGGGCGATGCCGAAGGGCGCGGATTTGCACATGCACTTGTCCGGCGCGGTGTATGCCGAGACGTTTTTGAAGGATGCCGCGGAGGACGGGCTTTGCGTGAATGTTGCGGGGCTGCGGTTTGATCCGAAGTACCATGTGCCGGATTGCCCGAAGGGGGATGTAGCGGCGTCGACGCTGCCGAATGACGAGTATCTTTATAACGAGATGGTGGATTCGTTTTCGATGCGGACATTTGTGCCGGTGACGGGCGAGTCTGGACATGACTGGTTTTTTGATACGTTCGGGCGGTTCAGCGGGTTGAAGAAGAGCCATCGCGGGGAGTGGGTGAACGATGTGGCGACGCAGGCCGCGGGACAGAATGAGCAGTACCTGGAACTGATGGTGACGCCGAATTTTACGGATGCAGCGAAGCTGGCGGAGCAGGTTGGGTTCGATTCGAATTTTGCGCAGTATCGCGAGAAGCTGCTGGCGGCGGGATTGGGGAGGGACGTTCCTAGGATTCGGAAGATGTTTTCAACAGTGCTTGCGGAGAAGCGCGAGCTGGAGCACTGCGGGACGGAAGAGGCGACGGCGGCTTGCGGAGTCAAGGTTCGGTTTTTGTACCAGGTGCTGCGGGACATGAAGCCGGCGGATGTGTTTGCGCAGATATTGCTGGGGTTTGAGGTGGCGTCGACTGATCCGGACGTGGTGGGGATCAACCTGGTTGAGCCAGAGGACGGTTATTACTCGCTGAAGGACTACACGATGCACATGGAGATGATCCATGCGCTGCGGAAGTTTTATCCGCATGTGATGGTTACTCTACATGCGGGCGAGCTGACGATGGGGTTGGTGCCGCCGAGGGATTTGCGGTTCCACATTCGGCAGGCGGTGGAGATTGCGGGCGCGGAACGGATTGGGCATGGTGTTGATATTGCGTATGAGAATCATCCGCGGCAACTGCTGCGCGAGATGGCGCGGAAGCATGTGATGGTGGAGATCAACCTGACGAGCAACGCGGATATTCTGGGTGTGAAGGGGAAGGATCATCCGTTCATGCTGTATCGGCAGTATGGCGTGCCGGTGGCGCTCTCGACGGATGATGAGGGTGTGGAGCGGATTGATTTGACGCATGAGTATGTGCGGGCGGCGGAGACTTATCCGCTGACGTATGAGGATATGAAGCTGCTGGCGCGGACTTCAATTGCGCATGCGTTTTTACCGGGGAAGAGTTTGTGGGTGCGGTATACGCCGGAGCGGTTGACGACGCCCGTGGCAGCATGCCGGGGACAGCTTGGCAACGCCAAGCCCAGAGGGGCTTGCGCGGAGCTTGTGGAGCATAGCCAGAAGGCGCAGGAAGAGTGGGAACTGGAGCGGAGATTTCACTTGTTTGAGGCAAGTTACTAAGGCATGCGGATTGTATTGACTACATTCGGGACGTTTGGTGATGTGCATCCGCTGATTGGGTTGTCACTGGAGTTGCAGCGGCGCGGGCATGTGCCGGTGCTGGCGATTCCGGAGATGTTTCGAGAAAAGATAGAGGCGCTGGGGATTGAGTTTGCGCCGGTGAGGCCGGATCAGGATCCGCATGACAAGGTGCTGGTGGCGATGATTTACGACATCAAGCACGGCACGGAGCGGGGACTGCGGGAGTTTTTGTTTCCTTCGATACGGGAGAGCTATGAGGATCTGCTGGCGGCGGTGAGCGCGAAGGGTGGCGCTGATTTGCTGGTGGCGGGCGAACTGGCGTATGCGGCTCCGATTGTGGCGGAGAAGACCGGGATTCCGTGGGCGAGTTATGTGCTGGCTCCGTTTTCGTTTTTCTCGGCGTATGATCCGCCGGTGCTGCCGCCGTATCCGCTGCTGGCGAAGGTGCAGGCGGTGGTTCCGGGTACGGGACAGGTGGTGGCGCGGTTTGCGCGGTTTGTGACGCGGAAGTGGCCGGAGCCGGTCTTTGCGCTGCGGAAGGAACTGGGGCTGCCTCGTGGGGACGATCCTATTTTTGATGCGAAGCACTCGCAACGGCTGGTGCTGGCGCTGTTTTCGAAGGTGCTGGGCGAGAAGCAGAAGGACTGGCCGAAGCAGACGCGCACGACGGGATTTGTGTTTTATGACGGCGATGGGGATGCGCGGGATCTGGCTCCAGAGCTGAAGGATTTTCTGGAAGCAGGGCCTGCGCCGCTTGTGTTTACGCTGGGTTCAGCGGCGGTGCTGGACGCGGGCAGCTTTTATGAAGAGAGCGCGAAGCTGGCCGAGGAGCTGGACCAGCGTGCGGTGCTGCTGGTGGGGCATGAGCCGGGGAATTATCCGAAGCGGAAGCTGCCGGAGAGTATTTTTGTAGCGGAGTACGCTCCTTACTCGAAAATATTGCCGCATGCGAGCGTGGTGGTGCACCAGGGCGGCGTGGGGACGACGGCGCAGACGCTGCGCGCGGGCAAGCCGATGCTGGTGATGCCGTACAGTCATGACCAGCCGGACAATGCGCGGAGGGTGAAGCGGCTGGGCGTGGCGGAGGTGATCGGGCGTCCGCAGTACAGCGCGAAGACGGGGCTGCGACCGCTGAGGGCGCTGCTTGAGAAGCCGGAGTATGCGCGGCGGGCGGCGGAGATTGCGCAGCAGATTGAGGCCGATCATGGGGTGGAGACCGCGGTTTCTGCGCTGGAAGAGGTTTTTGGGAAGTAGGAAAGCAGTGCAGCGAAGGGAAGGCCGCCAGGGATGGAACTCCGGCGGCCTTGTTGTGTGTCCGTAGATGTGTAACTGTAGTAGTTACCGTTTTGGCGGGGTGGGGTTGGCTGCGGTGAAGGGCGAACAGCAGGGCTTTTCGACGGGGGTGTATTCCATCATTTCTACGCGGGCGTCATTGGGGGCGTAGATGTTGAACTGCCATTTGCCGTCGCGGCCGATTTGCGGGCCGTTGTAGCGGTTGCCTTTGAGGCGGCCTTGGCGGCTGAGTATGGTGACAGCGTGCTCCATGTTGACGATGCCGATGGAGAAGTGGTCGAGAACGCCGAGTTGCCGCTGGGAGATGTGAGTGGGGATGCCGCTGCCGGACGGGCCCGAGGTGAGCATGTACTCGAGCCAGTCATGGCCGTTTGGGACCTGCTGGGAGACCCAGTCGACTTTTCCGGTCTGCATGCCGCCGTACCAGTAGGGGCGGAATCCGAGGATGTTGCGGTAGAAGGTGTCCTCTTTGGCGCGGGAGTGGACGAGCATGCCGAAGTGGATCATGTGGCGGCCGATGGGGTGTGCTCCAGCCATGGAGACGCCGTGCGGCGGCGGTTGCAGGAACTGGACGAGGTTGCCTTCGGGGTCAGTGACGTTGAACCAGTAGCTGCCGTCCGAGGCGCGGGAGACGTGGGCAGGCACTTTGACGCCGCGCGATTGGAGGTAGAGGCGGAGCCGACGTGCGTTGGTGGTGAGGAAGCCGATTTGAGCGAGTCGGTTGACGCCTTCGTTGGCAGGCAGGGGCAGGATCTCGACGAACTGGTCTGAGTCAATGTAGTAGCGGACGCCGGTGGGGTTGATGGGATCGGGCATTTTCTTGAGGCCGATGTCGTGGACGAAGAAGCGCCGGGACTTGTCGGGATGGGATGTGTAGAAGGAGATGTGCGAGATGCCGGTGATGGGCGGGCGCGCGGGTTGCTGTGCGCGGGCTGAAGGGAGAGCGGCGAGCGCGAGGGTGAAGACAGCGGCGAGGCAAATGAAACGTTTCATTCACACAGATCCTGAGGTTTTGCGTAATCCGAAAGAGATTCTCGACTAACACGATACTCCGGGAGTGGGGTGAGGGTACACTCCGTCCATGCGGATGACGGTGGAGCGCGTGGTGGCCGTGGATTGGTCCGGCGCGGTGGAGGAGCGCGGGCAGCGCAAGCATATAAGGATTGCAGATGTGTGGCCTTCGCGTGATGCGGGTGCGTTGCGGCTGGAGAGTGGGCGAACGCGCGAGGAGGTGGCGGAGTGGCTTGCGCGTGAGGCTGCGAAGACTCCGGAAATGGTGGTGGGGCTGGACTTTGCGTTTTCCTTTCCTGCCTGGTTTGTAAGGGAGGAGTGCGGGTGTGGGACGGTTGCGGATTTTTGGGAGCGGGTGGCCGCGGAGGGTGAGGGGTGGTTGCGCGGCGGGAATCGGTGGCTTTGGGGACGTCCTGGAGTGAAGCGGCCGTTGGAGCTGGGTGGGGGTTCGGATCTGGGATTTCGGCGGACGGATCGAGCGCAGATGGATGGGATTGTGAAGAACCGGCCGAAGTCTCCACTACAGGTTGGTGGTGCGGGGGCTGTGGGGACGGGATCGCTGCGGGGGATTCCGGTGCTGCTGGATTTGCGGCGGGCAGGATTTAGCGTGTGGCCGTTTGAGGCGGTGAAGCTGCCGGTGGTGGTGGAGATTTATCCGCGTGTGTTTACGGGGGATGTGACGAAGTCGGATGCGTGTGCGCGGAGACGGGAGTTGGAGAAGCTGCAGCGGGGCGCTTATGGCGGGTGGCTGACGCAGAATGTGATGGACGCGGCGGCGGACTCCGAGGATGCGTTTGACGCGCTGTTTGCTGGGCTGGGGATGTGGGAGCACCGGGCGGAGTTGGCGGAACTGCGGCAGGCGGAGGATGCGGATGAGCGGCAGGAGGGCCGGATATGGGTTCCGATGCGCGGCAGGGCGCTGTGTTGATTACACTTGAGGTATGCCTTTTCGCTCTGGTTCCGACATTCGTGAGACATTTCTGCGCTTTTTTGAGAGCAAGGGACACCGTCGTGTCCATTCCTCTTCGCTGGTTCCGGCGAACGACCCTACGCTGCTGTTTACCAATGCCGGGATGAACCAGTTCAAGGACGTGTTCCTGGGGCTGGAGCATCGGGATTATTCGCGGGCGACGACCTCGCAGAAGTGTGTGCGGGCGGGCGGCAAGCACAATGATCTGGAGAACGTGGGCTTTACGCGGCGGCACCACACGTTTTTTGAGATGCTGGGGAACTTCAGCTTTGGCGACTACTTCAAGCGCGACGCGATTGCTTATGCGTGGGAGCTGGTGACGTCGCCGGAGTGGTTTGGGCTTCCGAAAGACAAGCTGTACGTGACGATCTTCCAGGGCGAGAACGGGGTTCCGCGGGATGAAGAGGCGTACGAGCTTTGGCGCGGGCAGGGTGTTCCGGCGGAGCGGATTTTTGAGTTCGGAGCGAAGGACAACTTCTGGCAGATGGGGGATACGGGGCCTTGCGGTCCATGCTCGGAGATTTTTTACGACATGGGGATGGAGGCCGCGGAGACGCCGGGCGTGGACAAGCCGTTTGGGCAGGACGATGCGCGGTATGTGGAGATTTGGAATTTAGTTTTCATGCAGTTCGACCGCTCGGCGAATGGCGAGCTGGCGCTGCTGCCCAAGCCTTCGATTGATACGGGCGCGGGGCTGGAGCGGCTGGCTGCTGTGATGCAGGGGAAGATCAGCAACTTTGAGACGGACTTGTTTACGCCGCTGATTGCGAAGGCTGCGGAGTTGACGGGCGTGGGGAATGATCTGGGGAATGCTTCGCTGCGGATTATTGCGGACCATGCCCGGTGCGCGACGTTTTTGATCAGCGACGGCGTCTTGCCGGCGAATGAAGGGCGCGGTTATGTGCTGCGGAAGATTCTGCGGCGCGGGATTCGGCATGGGCGGCTGCTGGGGCAGGAGCAGCCGTTTATGGGGCGGATGGTTTATGCGGTGCGGGATGGGATGCAGGTGGCTTATCCGGAGCTGAAGGAGAGCGAGGACCGCGTGGCGGAGGTGGTAGAGGCCGAGGAGCGGCAGTTTGCGCGGGTGCTGGAGATTGGGGATCGGCAAATGCAGGCCGTATTGGGCGAAGGATCGATTTCCGGCAAGGATGCGTTTCATCTTTATGAGACTTATGGATTGCCGCTGGACTTTATGATGGATGCGGCCCGGGATGCGGGGATTGCGTTTGATCTGACGGGATTTGAAGAGGCTCGTGCGGAAGAGCAGGCTCGGGCTCGGGCTTCGTGGAAGGGCGGCGCGAAGCAGTCGGCGAGCCCGGTGTTTCGCGAGTTGCCGAAGACGGAGTTCGAGGGCTACAAGAAGCTGCGCGTGGACGGGGCCGAGGTGCTGGCCATTGTGAAGGATGGGCAGGGCGTGAAGGCGGCCGGCGTGGGTGATGCGGTGGAAGTGGTGCTGAACGCGACGAGCTTCTATGCGGACTCGGGCGGGCAGATTGGCGACCATGGGTGGTTGTATTCGGATGATCACAACTCGGTGGTGGCGGATGTGAGCGGCTGTGTGAAGCCGGTGCAGGGCGTGTTTGCGCACAAGGCGGTGCTGCGGCAGACGCTGGTGGTGGGCGATAAGGTGGACACGGTGGTGGATGCGGAATTTCGCGCGGCGACGCGGCGGAACCATACGGGTACGCATCTGCTGCATGCGGCGTTGCGCGAGGTGCTGGGCACGCATGTGAAGCAGGCGGGTTCGCTGGTGGAGCCGGGGCGGCTGCGGTTTGACTTCTCGCACTTTACGCAGATTGCCGATGAGGAGCTGCAGGACATTGAGGACATCGTCAATAAGGAAGTGCTGCGGAATACGAAGGTGGAGACGCTGGAGGATGTTCCGATTGATGTGGCGGTGAATGAGTATCACGCGATGGCGCTGTTTGGCGAGAAGTATGGCGAGCGAGTGCGGGTGGTGAAGATTGGCGATTTTTCGACGGAGCTTTGCGGCGGCACGCACACGGGCGCGACGGGCGAGATTGGCTTGGTGAAGCTGGTGAGCGAGGGGAGTGTTTCGTCGGGCGTGCGGCGCATGGAAGCGGTGACGGGGCTGGGCGCGCTGAAGGAGTTCCGGCGGGATTATGAAGTGGCGCAGGTGGCGGCGCAGTTGGCGCCGAGCGTGGAGCTGTCTCCCGCGGATGCGCTGAAGCACAGACTGGCGGCGCAGGAAGAAGAGATGAAGAAGCTGCGGCGCGAGCTGGATGAGCTGCGTATGAAGTCGGCAGCGAAGGCGGTTGCGGGCGCGGCAGACGAGGCCGTGGACGTGAGCGGCGTGAAGGTGCTGGCGCAGCGCGTGGACGGCGTAGACCGCGGACAGATGCGGACGCTGGTGGACAATCTGCGGACGAAGCTGGGTTCAGGGGTGGTTGTGCTGGGGTCTGCACAGGACGAGGGCAAGGTGGCGCTGATTGTGGGCGTGACCAAGGATCTGACGGGCAAGGTGCAGGCCGGGAAGATTGTGGCGCAGTTGGCGAAGATGGTGGGCGGCAGCGGCGGTGGCCGTCCAGACATGGCGGAGGCCGGCGGGAAGGATGCCTCGCAACTGGATGCGGCGCTGAAGAGCGTGCCTGAAGTGGTGAAGAGTCTGTTGGGGTAGACTTTTTTTTGAGCGAGAGGAGTGACGGGATGCTTTTCCATGTGACATTGACGCAGGAGGAGGACGGATGGATTGTCGCGGAGTGTCCTGCGCTTCCTGGTTGCGTTTCTCAGGGCAAGGATGAGAAGGAAGCGCTCGATCACATTCGTGAAGCGATTACTGCGTGGATGTGGGCCGAAGATCAGAAGGCTGCCAAGTCCATTCCGAGCGATCAGACTCAGATTGTTGTCGCGGTTTAGCTTTTTCCGAGAATTTTCCGTAAACCATTCACTTTTTGCTCCGGTTGCATTGGGATAGCTGCATAGGAAAGCTGGGGAACATTTCCGGGAAAGAAGCGGTGAAGGCCTTTGCCAGAGCTGGCTGGACGCTGGTTGGGCAGGTGGGCAGCCACTGCGTGATGACGAAGGCGGGCGAACGGGCCAATCTTTCCATTCCATTGCATAAGGAGCTTTCTACAGGGACGTTGCGAGCACTGATTCGCTGTGCCGGGATGACGGTGGACGAGTTTCTTTCCCATCTTTGAACGTGCCGTCGAGCTAGAGGTTTTCATGTGGGTTCCCCGGGGTTGGGATGGGCTTGTGGCTTTCTATAATTGAGAAGGCCGCTGATACACGTATGCATTTCTCCCCTCACTCCAGGCGGGTCTGCCTGGCCGCCTTGTTGATTTGCCTGGCTGTGCCGTATGGCCGGGCAGAGAGCCTGAGCGGGCAGCAGTTTCAGCGTGCGCAGCGCATGCATGCCGCTCTGGACGCAAAGCTGACGACCCGGCGGACGCGCGATGACTACAATCGCGTGATCAATGCTTATCACGCCGTTTCCACGGACGATCCGAAATCTCCTTATGCCGTGGCGGCGCTGGCGGCGATTGCTGACGTGTTTGCCGAAGAGGGCCGGTTGTTTCATGATTCTCAGTTGCTGCAATATGCGATCTGGCAGTACGAGGCGGTGAGGCGGCAATATCCCGGGAGTGATTATGCGAATTCGGCGCTGCTGAACGAGGGGGATATTTACGAGCTGGATCTGGGAAATCTGAGCGCGGCGCGGCAACGGTTTGAGCTTTTTCTGAAGCTCTATCCTCATAGCTCGATGGCGATGGAAGCGCGGTATGAGCTGGCGGCGATTTGGCGGAAGGAACATCCGGCGGAGGCTCCGCGGGAGATGGCTGCAGTTCCCAAAAAGGAGACGCGGCCGGTGCAGCCGGAGCGGGTTGTTCCGAAGCCGGTCGAGCATGCGGCGGTGGTGGCTGCGCGAGTGCCTCAGGCTGAGACGCATGTGCCGCGGCATGCGGCGAGGCGTGCGATGCGGGAGCGTTCCACGCCTGCATTGGCGACGACTACGCCTGTTGTAACGACTACGCCGGTTGTGACGGCTGCGCCGGTTGTGGCGAGCGCGGGTTTGCCGCTGGTGATGGGGGTGCAGCATTGGTCGACGGCGGATTCGACGCGAGTTGTGATTCGGCTGGAGAAGGAAGTGCTGTATGAGGCGGCGCGGACGACGAATCCGGACAGGATCATTTTTGACTTGTACGGGGCGCGGCTTTCGCCGGAGCTGATGGCGCGTTCGGCGGAGATGGTGCACGATGGATTTTTGCGGGGCATCAGCACGACGCAACTGACGCAGGATGTGACGCGGGTGGTGCTGGATGTGAGCCCGGTGAGCGACTACTCGGCGTTTTACTTGCCGACGCCGCCGCGGCTGATTGTGGATGTGCGTGGGCGTGCTGTTGAGACTGCCAAAAAAGTAACACATACGGTTACCAATCGAGTTGGAACGGGTGAATTGGCGGCGATGAGGGAGCCGGTGCACGAGGTGAAGGCGACTCCTGCGCCGACGTTGGGGCCGGTGGCGGCGCGAGTTCCGGGCACAAGGCCCGCTGCGCATGAGGCGACGCGGCAGTTGAATGATCGCAGTGCGCTGCCTGCTCCGCTGACGAGTATGAAGCCGGCGGTGGTGGGGCATCCGGCAGCGGTGCCTACGCTGGAGCCGAATGCGCCGACGATGGTGCGGGCGCTCGGGTTGAAGATTCACCGGATCGTGATTGATCCGGGGCATGGCGGGTACGACTCGGGGACGATTGGGCCGAACGGCCTCGAAGAGAAGACGGTGACGCTGGATGTGGCGCTGCGACTGGGGCGGTTGCTGCAGCAGAAGCTGGGCGCGAAGGTTTTCTACACGCGCGACACGGATACGTTTGTGCCGCTGGAGACGCGGACGGCGATTGCGAACAAGGATCGCGCGGATTTGTTTATTTCGATTCACGTGAATTCGAATCCGGATACGGCGATTCGAGGCGCGGCGACGTATTACCTGAGCTTTACGAACTCCGCGGATGCGCTGGAACTGGCGGCGCGGGAGAATGCTGTGTCGAAGCAGTCGATTCACCAACTGAGTGACCTGGTGAAGAAGATTGCGCTGAATGACAAGCTGAATGAGTCGCGGATTTTTGCGCAGGATGTGGAGCAAAGCTTGTATGACGGGATGGAGCAGGGTAATCCGGGATTTGAAGATCTGGGGGTGAAGAAGGCTCCGTTTGTGGTGCTGATTGGTGCGAACATGCCTTCGATTCTGACGGAGATTTCGTTTTTGTCGAATCCGCAGTCGGCGCATGATTTGACGGAGCCGGCGTATCGGCAGCGGATTGCTGAGTCATTGTACCGGGGTGTGGCGAAGTATGTGGACTCAGTGAACGGGATGCATCTTGCTCAGAATGGTGGGGTGGGGCAGTAAGGATTTCTTTTGGAGCGGCGCTTTGTTCTTACGCTTTTTCCGACACAAAGAAACTGCAGGTTCCTCCGCTGCGTTCGTTCACCTTTCCGGTGAACGAACTTCGGTCGGGATGACAAGATTTTTCCTGGTGCTGGGGTTGGTTGCGTCTTTGGTTCTGGACATGCGAAAAGGCTCGGGAAAAGGCCGCGGTGCGGTCTTTTTCTGAGCTTCTATATCCAGGTTGGCAATTTTGGGGTCAATGACCGGTAGGTTTTGCCGTTCAGGAGGGGGTGTGCTTCGCACGCAGGTAACGTGCTGCGGAGCTTGCCGCCTGGGGATTGGCTGTTCGGTGCGATTGGTGATTGGGATTGTGGGAGAAACTTTGGGCGGCGGCTTGGGGCCTGGGTATTGTCAGGATTCTTCGGCTTTGCCTCAGAATGACTACATTTGGGGCCGGCTTTTTCTGTTTCCCCACCCAAGCCTTGCGGCTTGGGTGGGCCACCACTATCTCTGGGTTACCAGGCTAGTTCTGTGGGGAAGAATTCGGCCATGAGGTCTTCGTAGTAGGGGCGCAGGGCTTTGACGTCGGGTTTGGCGGCGCCTTTGGAGTAGAGGTCGTAGGGGTTGAACATGTGGACCCAGTCGAACATTTTTTCGTCGTGGGCGGACATGAGGTGGCGGTAGGCACCGTGGCGGTGGGCCGGGTAGAAGGAGTGGTAGCGGAGCATGTAGTGGGCGGGCTCGGGCAGGTAGTCGCGGGTGACGTGGTAGATGTATTCGTCGTGGCCCCAGGACATGTGGACTTTTTCAAGGCCGCAGTTGGGCTCGTAGATGCCGTGGAGGGTCTGGTATTCGGGGACTTTGGAGTCGGGGTTGTGGTCGAAGTATTTGTGGAAGACGATCTGGTCGGAAAAGGCGCAGCCGACGGGGAAGGTATCGCCGACGACGGCCCACTGGGGTTCGCCGTAAAGGCAGAGGACCTTGCCGAGGTCGTGGACGAAGCCGGCGAGGACCATCCAGCGCGGATGGCCGTCGGCGCGGATGGCCTCGGAGGTTTGCATGAGATGCTCGATCTGGGAGAGATCGGTGTCGGGGTCGCTGTCGTCGACGAGGGTATTGAGGTAGTCGAGCGCGCCCCAGGGAGTGCGCTTGCCGCGCTGGAGGGAGCAGTATTCCTTCTCTTTGGCGAGGACGAAGTCGAGGGTTTGATGGGTGTGATTGAGGCGGTAGAACTCGGCGACGCCGGGAGTGGCCTGTTCGTCATACTGGCGGAATTCGGACTGGTCTTTGCCTTCGCGGTAGCGGCCTGCGACGTAGTCATCCCACTGGTCGAGCTGGTCGAGTGGGCCTTGGGCGAGTTTGGGATCTGCGCTCATGTTGTGTTTTCCTTTTGCGGGTACGGCGTTGCTTGCGACTAAGGCGGGTATAGCACCGCGAGCGCATGTGGGGCAAGGTGGAAGGAGATGAGGACTGGCCGCACGGGCGGACGCGCGCTTTGCGCGCCATTCCTGATGAGGTTTTGGGTGAGCCTTCAGGCGGCGGTTTTTGAGTTGGATTTTTCTATTCCCACCCTTTGCTTTGCCAAGGATGGTGCCCCCGATCCTTCGTTTCTCAGTGGCCCACCCAAGCGTCGCCTGGGTGGGCCACCACGGGGAGTTTGGCTGGATCAGTGTTTTTTGACGTCGATGGGAATCTGTAGGGTGCCGAGGCGGCCTGTGTCTGTGTTCCAGAGGGCGAGGTAGATGTTGTTTTCTCCTTTGGGCATGAAGACGGGTTCCTGCCAGAGGGTGGTGGCGTTGGGGTGGGCCCGGTACTGCGCTTTGTCGAAGCTGAAGCGGAGAACGCGCATGTCTTTGTAGACGAGTTCACCGTGTGTATCGAGGACGATGACGGCTGCGCCGAAGGTGACCAGGGACTGCGTTTTGTTGAGGGATTGAACGGGGAAGTCGGGGATGGGGATGGCGGTGTAGAGGGTGTAGGGGAGGAATCGGCGAGGATGTTTGGGCGCGTTGGGCAGGGGGGCGGTTGCGCGGTGGACCACGGCCTTGAAGACGATGGGGTTGCTGTGCTGGTCCGGGGCGGCGACCTGTATGTTTTGAGCGACTGTCAAAGGCTTGCCGTGGTGGTTGTTTTGATTGGCCTGGTAGTTATCGTCGAAGTAGCCCCGGCGATAGCTGAGGTGGTAGGGGGCGTCAACGGTGATGCGGATTTTGTGCCAGCGACCGCGCTGGTGGAGGTCGTTGGGGGCGTAGGTGAGGGTGTAGAAGTCGGCGGAGTGGTCGAGGATTTTGCGGGTTCCCCGGGCGATGCCGTTGTTGTTATAGAAGGCCTGTCCGCCGGTGCTGGCGGCTTCTTCGCTCATGAGCATCTGCTGCTGGTCCATGGCGAGGTCGGAGGCGACGGTGAGGCCGCGGACGTCGATGGGATAGAGTGCGATGCGTTCGGCGTCGAGGGCGTCGTAGAGGCTGCGCATGCTGGTGTTGTCGTTGCCGGAGGGTACGTAGTCTGTGCCTTCGCCGGAGGAATTGTCGTTGGAAGAGGAGTCGATGCTGGCGAGTTCTGTGTCGGAGAGGAGGTAGAGGTTGGAGCCGGCGTTGAACCAGAGGAGATTTTTGCGGCCGGGATACTGGCTGAGATAGCCGGTGATCTGGCGGAGGACGTCGGCATCGGTGTCGTACTCGTAGCCTGTGGTGCGGAAGCGGGGGATGGCGTACTGCATAGCCTTGAGCAGGGCGGTGCGGCTGGTGGTGAAGTTTTGCACGAGGATGATGCGGGGTCCGTTGCGCATGTAGATGGCGAGCGGCTCGGTGGGGGGTAGGTGCTGGATGAAACGGGTGAGCTCCTGGCGTAGGACCATCTGGTCCACGATGGGCATGGTGGTGAGGTCGAGGAGTGCGATGTTGAAGACGGCGGGCGGGTGCTTGAGGTAGGCGTTGGAGTAGACGCCGGAGGTGGAGGTGGGTTGGACGGCGAGGTCGTTGCCGGAGTGGGCGACGAAGGAGTCGATTGTCTGAAGGTGGTTGTTGTCGTAGACATGGAAGGCGGACTGGGGCAGGTTGAGGACGGGATTGCCTTTTGCGTCGGTGACGGTGACGTCTGTGAGGACCTCGCGAACGTGCTGGTGGAAGGTGTAGTTGGGCAGGGATGGGGGTGGTGGCGCGTCCTGAGCGACGGCATGCGTGATGGAGGCGGCAGCCAGCAGGGCTGCGGAGAAAAGGCGGACGAAGCGTGCTGAGGGCAAGGCGGTCTCGCGGGATGGTAAGGATGATGAGCTTTATTAATAGGGACGGGGTAGCGGAGATTAAGTTGCGGTGAAAGTGGGGGAAGTTTGCGGGGTTGAGCCTGAGTTGGAGAATCTGGAAGCGCTTGCCGACGACTACGCCTCCATCGTCGATGACGACGGCGACCGTACTGAGTGGGATGGGGGATTTGGGGCCTGGCGATGCCGTTGGTGCTGCAGTCGGCGTGGCCGCCGGTGGCGCGGGCCTCAACGGCCATGAGCGTGTGTTGCTGATAGAGGACGGGAATGGTGGCGACGGCGAGACCCCGGACGTCAATGGGTAAATGGAGATGCGCTCGGATTCGAGCGTGTCGCAGGGGTTGCGGAGGTTGTCTTTGCGCCAGGCTTGCGATGGGTCGATATTGAGGAGATGGGCGTTTTTATGGTTTTGTGAGAGGCTCGGGGCTGTTGTATGCGGGTATGCCGGTGAGGGGCTGGTAGTAGCGGGTTTCCGGGTTGGCGCAGGGGATGCAGACAATGGATTCGCCGTCGCGGAGGAAGCGGTCGTAGTTGATGCTTTCTCCACAGATGGAGCAGGCGACGCGCTCGCCTTTGTAGCCAGGGAATTCGCGGGGATGGAGCGGGACGGAGACCCACTGCTCGGAGAAGAGTTCGGCGTCGGGAAGTTCGCGGTAGGCGGCCATTTGCTGCTGGTTTTTGTTTTCGATTTCGGGATGGAGCCGGCGGGCACGCTCCTTGCTGGACTCGCGGGCGGCGATGCGGATGGCGCGGTTGGTGGAGAGATCGACGAAGGTGGCGGCCATTTTGCCCCAGTCGCGGACTTTGAGGGCGCGCTTGCCGAGACGGCATCCGGTGACGACGCTGATGGCATCTGTGGCGCAGCGGTCGATTTCGACAAAGGTGACGAGACGCTTGCGGTCTTTTCCGCGGGGGTCGTCTATGCCGAGACGCAGGCAGCCGAGCATGGCCATGCGGACGCCGAGGATTTGACCGGCGCAGAGATGGCCGTGGGCGGCTTCGGCCTGGCTGAGGAGATTGTCGAAGGGTTCCATGAGTCCAGTTTGGGCTTGTTTTGGGGTGGGGGCAAGGTTTGTGGCTGCGGATGGCCTGGAGCCGAGGATTGAGGATTGCCGCAGGTTACTGCCGGACGAGTTGCGACGCCCGATGCTGCGCCTGTTGAAAGGGCGAATGGGGTCGGATCATGTGGCGATGGCTGCGGCTCGCGCGCTGGATGAGAAAGGCACGCGGCCTCATCCGTTTGATCTTCCTCATCTGGACGTGGTTGTTTGGAGCGCCTGCTCTAGAGAGCGAGCTGGTCGATCCGCCGCGGTTTTGCCGGACGGGGCGGAAGCGCCTTGCACAATCGATAGGCGCACGACGTATACTGCGTGCATCCGGATGAAGAATTTGAGGACTGGGATGATGCGTGAAAAGAGGATGACGCGGCGCAGATTGCTGGAGTTGAGTGGATTGGGTGGGGCAGCGGCGTTGACGGCGCAGGCGATGATGCGCGGGGATGTGGCCGGCGGGTTTCCGATGGAAAAGGAACTGGGATTGTTGCCGCTGCCGCGGGTCTCTACGAAGGAAGATGCGCTGCTGGAGGAGATAGAGGAGCGTGGCAGCCAATTTTTTTATGACCAGGCGGGCAAGAGGACAGGGCAGGTGCGGGATCATGCCCGGGTGGTGGGCAAGCCGAAGAACGATGTGGCGAGTATTGCCTCGACGGGCTTTGGGCTGACGGCGCTTTGCATAGCGCACAAGCGCGGCTATTTGCCTGCGGGCGCGTGCGAAGAACGGGTGGAGAAGACGCTGCGTTTTCTGGTGGAGGAATGTCCGCATGTGCACGGGTTCCTCTACCACTTCATTAACACGGAGACGGCGGCGCGGGAGTGGAAGTGCGAAGTGTCTTCGATTGATACGGCGCTGCTGCTTTGTGGAGTGCTGACGGCGCGGCAGTATTTTGCGGGGAGTCGACGGATAGAGGAAGATGCGACGCGATTCTATGAGCGGGTGAACTGGCAGTGGATGATGAACGGCGGGGATACGCTTTCGATGGGGTGGCATCCGGAGACGGGATT
Organism: Acidobacteriota bacterium; assembly: GCA_021818585.1. GTDB lineage: Bacteria > Acidobacteriota > Terriglobia > Terriglobales > Acidobacteriaceae > Acidobacterium. The sequence continues at coordinate 60,644 of JAKATU010000090.1, forward strand.
TATAAAAGCGCGTTGGAACACCTATTCGGAACTGATGGCGATGTGCCTGATGGCGATCGGGTCGCCGACGTATCCGGTATCGGCGGGGATGTGGGAGAAGATTGCGCGGCCGCGGTTGAATTACGGGGGCATTGACTACATCACGAATATGGGAGCGCCGCTGTTTATCCACCAGTACGCGCATGCGTGGGTGGATTTTCGAGGGCAGCGGGACCAGTACGCGAATTATTTTACGAACTCGATTGAGGCGACGCGGGCGCATCAGTTGTGGTGCCTGGTGGAGGGCCGTAAGTTCCAGTGGATGGATGAAAATCTGTGGGGGATTACAGCGTCGGATACCGCGAAGGGTTACAGCGTGCGTGGAGGTCCGCCCACGATGGGAGATGTGGACGGTACGGTGGTTCCGACGGCTTGCGGCGGGTCGCTGGTGTTTCTGCCGAGGGAGTGCGCGCATGTGCTGGGGTACATGCGGGAGAAGTATCCGAAGAGCTGGACACGGTATGGGTTTGTAGATGCGTTTCAGCCAGAGTCAGGGTGGTATGCGCCGGATGTGCTGGGGATTGATCAGGGGCCCATGGTGTTGATGGCGGAGAATCTGCGAACTGGATTTGTGTGGGAATACTTCATGCGGAATCGCGAGATCGGGAAGGCGATGAGGGCGGTGGGCTTCCGGGCGGATGCGAAGACGGATCGAGAAGTACAGTAAGGGCAGGCGGATTACTTTGCGGAGCGGGCGGGCTTGTCCACGAGCCGCGCGGTGGAGTGGCGCTGCATGAAGGTGGGCGTGACGAGTATGGACTGCGGCGCAGATGCAGGGTTGCCTTCGCGGATGATTCGGAGGAGATTGACGGCGGCGGTGCAGCCCATGTCATAAAGCGGCTGGCGCACGGTGGTGAGGCTGGGGCGGATTGCGGCGGCGGCGGGAATGTCGTCAAAGCCGACAACCGAGACATCGCGGGGGATGTGGAGTCCTGCTTCGTGGAGCGCGGCGATGGCGCCCATGGCAGAGACATCGTTGAAGGCAAAGATGGCGGTGAATGGCTTGCGGCGTGCAATGAGGGCGCGTGTGGCCTGATGACCCGGTTCGGGGCCGGGCTGGACGCCTTCGAGTTGCACGACGAGCCGGGGGTCAATGGCGATGCCGAGTTCGGCGCAGACTTTGCGGATGGCATTCCAGCGGACTGCGGTGTCAGAACTGAAGCTTTGGCCCTTGATGAAGGCGATGCGGCGGTGGCCGAGCGCGGAGAGATGGTTGAGGGCGTAGCGCGCGGCGGTGAGGTGGTCGAGTTCGATGGTGACGACGCCTTTGCGGTGTTTGTGGCTGGAGACGGCGACGACGGGAACCTGAAGGTCGTCCACGATGGGCGTGTCGACGGCGATGATGCCTTCGACCGCACGGGAGAGCAGCAGACGCGGGTAGCCTTTGAGGAGATCGGGGCGATGACGATGACTGACGACGAAGTAGAAGTATTTTTCCTGCAGGAGAGCGTCTTCCACGCCGCCGAGTACGGCGGATGCGTAGCCTTCGCTGATTTCTGGAACCATGACGCCGACGGTGAAGCTGCGTTTGTTGCGAAGCTGACGTGCGACGGCGTTCGGTTCGTAATTGAAGAGCGCGGCGGCCTGGAGGATACGCTTCTGGGTTTCAGGGGCGATGCGGTACTCGTCACCGGCAGCGTTCATGACGCGGGAGACGGTGCTTTGGGATAGGCCGAGATGGGCGGCGAGTTCCTTGAGTTTGATGGCGCCGGGCGAATGGGTCCTGGGGGCAGAAGTGGAATGAGGGCGTTTTTGCGAATCTTTGTTCATGAATGTTGTCTTGTCGACGCTGAAGCGAAGCCGAGTTGCTTTCCATCCGATGCTGAGGTGAGCGGGTCGAATGTTGTGCAGCCAGTCGTGAGGGTTCCGGCAAATTCTGATGATCTACGGGGACAGCCGATGAAGCAACTCTTAATTGAAGCAGGGCGGAAAAAGTGGGACGAGGATGCCGTTCGAATTCTGGGAGGTGTTGCACCGGGTATGACGTTCAGGCACATGGCCACTTGACAGCCGTACCTTTCAAAGGGCAATATCCATTACCGTAGCACAAACGGTTGCGCACTGTTGCACAAACGGTTGTGCGGATGCAGCAAGGACGGAAGCCCGGCGCAAGCGAGAAGCCGCGGACAGGAAGACGTTGCGCCGCGGGCAGATTCAGGATTTTTGATCAGGAGGTCAGGTATGAAGAGTGGAATCCCAGGTCTACGCGAGGGTCTATGGGGCCGCGCTGAAGGAGCGCAGTCCATTGCTACGGTGATGCGGACATTGATGAAGAGGCTGGCGCCAGCGGGAGGATTGCTGGTGCTCATGATTGTAGCTCTGACGCCCACGCTGCACGCACAGTTCAAGGCATCGCTGCGTGGAACAGTGACGGATCCTTCCGGCGCGGTGATACCGGGCGCGACGGTGACGCTGAAGGATCGGCAGACGAACCAGGTACGGACGACGACGGCGAATGCGAGCGGCGTTTACACATTCAACTTTCTGCCGCCGGATCATTTTGAGCTGACGGTGGGGCATGCGGGCTTCCAGAAGAAAGTGATCAGCAATGTTGTGATTATTCCCGAGCAGCCGAACTCGCTGAACGTGGCCCTGGCGGTTGGGCAGGTGCAGCAGACGGTGACGGTATCGGGCGTGACATCCGCGCTGGATACGGATACGGCTTCGGTATCCGCAACGATCACGAGCAATGAAATCCAGCACATGCCTTCCTTCAACCGCGATGTGTTCCAACTGGCGCAGTTGACGCCGGGTGTTTTCGGCGACGGATCCCAGACGACGGGCGGCACGAACAATCTGCCGGGCAATCAGGGACCAGGTGGACCGGGCAGCGGCGCCGCAGGCATCTTTGCGACGGAGAACGGGCCGCAGATCCAGACGCGCGGCGGTCAGTATGAGACGAACGGGATCTCGATTGACGGTATCAGCACGTCAAGCGCTGTGTGGGGCGGCACGAGCGTGATTACACCGAGCGAAGATTCGGTGCAGAGCATGAAGGTTGTTTCGAACGACTACAACGCAGCGAGTGGCCGATTCAGCGGCGGTCAGATTGAAGTGACGACGAAGAGCGGGACGAACCATCTGCATGGGAGCTTTTTCTTTAAAGCATCTCGACCGGGCTTGAATGCATACCAGGGCTGGAACGGCCCATCGTCTGCGACTACCTCCGGCACGCCGGCGCAACGTGGATTGAATCGGAATACCAGCCGCTTCAACAACTATGGCGGCAGCCTTGGCGGACCTCTGTGGAAGAACAAGCTGTTTGCCTTCTTCAACTGGGAGACGAGCCCGCTTTCTTCCGTGAATACGGCGCAGGGGTGGTATGAGACGCCGCAGTTTGACAAATCGGCGGCGCCCTCGGGAAGTATTGCCGCGAAGTATCTGTCTTATCCGGGCGAAGCGCCGGCAAATCCGACGCTGATTCCCGAGACCTGCGCGGACATTGACCTGACGCAGGGAACGAACTGCGCGGTGGTGAATGGCGGTCTGGATGTTGGTTCGCCGTTGACGAGTGGACTGGGCAACCAGGATCTGACGTATGGCGGCACATCCAGCACGCCGGGCGTGGGCAATGGACTGGACGGCGTGCCAGACATCGCCTTTTACACGACCACTGCGCCTGTGAATACCTCACAGAACCAGTACAACGGCCGCCTGGACGCAAATGTGACGCAGAACGATCATGTAACTTTCTCGATCTACTGGGTCCCTGTTACGAACACGTTTTACAACGGCCCGGCGCGGGCTGCGAACCTTTGGCATCATACGCAGGTGAACGATGCGTTTACGCTGCTGTGGCTGCATACCTTCTCTCCAACGCTGATTAACCAGGCACGGGCGAATGCGGCGGGCTGGAGGTGGGACGAAGTGGCCAGCAATCCCCAGGAGCCTTTCGGGCTGCCGCAAGACAACATTGACGGAATTGGCGGCGCGGGAGTCTCCTTCTTTGGCGCGCCGGGGCCGAGCAAGTTCAACCAGTGGACTTACAGCTACAGCGATACGGTCACGAAGACGCTGGGCAACATGAACATCAACATCGGCGGTGAGCTGACGCGGCTGTATTACCTGAACGACCCGGTGTATGCTGCACGGCCTCAGTTCAACTTCCACAACCTGTGGGACTTTGCGAACGATGCGCCGTACCACGAGAGCGGCACTTTTGATCACACTACGGGCGTTCCGTTCTCGAACCGGCAGGACGACCGCGAGAATATATGGGGCTTCTTTGTGCAGGACGACTGGAAGGTAAAGCCGAACCTGACGATCAACATGGGATTGCGCTGGTCATACTTCGGGTCTTTCCATGCAAAGCAGAACACGCTGGATGTGCTGAGATTCGGAGCGAATCAGGATCCGCTTGATGGTCTGCACGTGCAGGTGGGGGGTGATCTGTACAATCCCCAGAAGTCGAACTTCGGCCCGGAGATAGGGTTTGCATGGCAGCCGAAGAAGCTGGAGAACAAGCTGGTATTCCGGGGGGGCTTCGGCATCAATTACAACCAGAACGAGATTGCGATCACGGCCAACGGATTCGGAAATCCACCGAATGCGGTAAACGCGAATTTTACGTGCAACTACCCTTACACGACGAATCCCGACTGTTCCGGCACGGGGATTCTGTATGAGACGGCGAGCAATGTGCATTCGCTGTTTGGTTATGCTCCCAACCCGGCGGCGATCACGAACTTCGACAGCAACAATCTTCCGCTGACGGGATCGATCTTCGCGACGGGCTTTCCGAAGAATGTGAAGACGATTACGAATTATCACTATTCATTCGGGTTTCAGTACCAACTTCCTCATCACGTGGTGGCAACGCTGGGATATCAGGGAAGTGCATCGCGCAACCTGATTACACAGTACAACTACAACGTTGTGGCAGGCGCGCAGGGTTATGCGCTGAATCCCAAGGTGAACTTTCTGGATTATTACGACAACCGCGCCACGGGCAATTACAACGGGATGATTGCAACGCTGACGCATAACTTCTCGCGCGGCTTCCAGGTGGAGGCGCAGTACACGTGGTCGAAGGCAATGGATGAAGGCTCGGGTCCGTACGAAGAAGATCTGTATCCGTTCGATCCGCATGCGGCGTATGGGCGTTCAGACTACAACGTGACCAATGCCTTCAAGCTGTTCGGCATGTGGCAGCCACATCTCTTTGCGGCGAACAGCGCGATGGAGAAGATATTCGGCGGCTGGACGGTTAGCGGCATCTTTAACGCGCATAGCGGTTTCCCGTGGACACCGGTGTATAACACGACGCTCAACCTGTACTACCAGGGCAGCGGCTACAGTCAACTGCGTCCGGCGGCTGATCTTGGCGGGTATGGTACGAGCACCTCAAACCATAGCTATGAGCAGACGGTGAACCCTGACTTTGGCGGCAATGGCACGACGTTCTTCAAAGTACCGACGTATGTGGCGGGCGCGACTTTCCCGAACACCGCAACGCCTCCGACGCCGGGTATCGAGCGGAACACTCTGACGGGTCCCGGCTACAGCGACCTGGACGGATCTCTGAGCAAGTCGTTTGGGCTGCCTAAGATGAAACTGCTTGGCGACAACGCGAAGCTGGAAATTCGCGCCGACGCCTACAACCTGTTGAATACGGTCAATCTTGACCCAAGCAGCATTAACACAGCGATTGGATCAGTGAGCCCGGCAGGCGTGGTGACTCCGTTCAGCAATTTCGGCACGGCGACCCGCTCACTTGGCAGCCGGACGGTGCAACTGCAAGCACGGTTCAGCTTCTAACCGCGACGGAGTGAGTGGGGCGCCTGCTGGTGGGGCATCCCACTCCTTGTGCGACATGACCGGGAACGTGTGGTAACCCGGATTGAGGTACCGACATAGCGAGGCGGTAATCTTATCCGGGTAGTTTTTTTACCGAGTGATGGATAACTTCTGGAGGAGACCATGTTTCGCTTTCCGCCTCTATTTCTTTCCGCTGTTGTGCTGGCGGGCTGCACGATGAATGCAGCGGCGCAGCCTGCGGGCCATTCCATGATGGCTGCCGCAGACGCGGCGCAGACCATTACCGTAGATACAAGCGCGCAGGGCCAGGCGTTTCCGCATTTCTGGGAGGATATGTTCGGCAGTGGCCGGGCGAACCTGGTGATGCGGGCGCAGTACCAGAAGGACCTGACCAAGGTGAAGAAGGTCACGAACTTCCAGTATGTGCGATTCCACGGGATTCTGGATGATGAGAACGGAGTTTACAGCGTAGGGAAGGATGGCCGGCCGGAATATAACTGGACTTACGTGGACCATATCTACGATGCGTTATTAGCGCATGGGATCAAGCCGTATGTGGAAATCAGCTTTATGCCGAATGCGCTGGCGGCGAAGCCAATTCATCAGAGCTTCTGGTACAAGCCGAATATTTCTCCACCGTCGAGCTATGCGAAGTGGGATGCGCTGATTGAGGCGTTCGCGCGGCATTTGATCCAGAGATATGGGATCAATGAAGTTTCGACGTGGTACTTCGAAGTGTGGAATGAGCCGAATATCGGGTTCTGGGCGGGTACTCCCAAGCAGGCGAGCTACTTCAAGCTGTATGACAACACGGCGCGCGCCTTGAAGGCGGTGAGTTCGCGGCTGCGCGTTGGCGGCCCGGCGACGGCGCAGGCGGCGTGGGTGGGCGACATGATTGCCCATGCGACGAAGGATCATGTGCCGCTGGATTTTGTTTCGACGCATGTGTATGGGGATGATTCAGCCGAGAACGTGTTCCACGACAACCGGAAGATTGCGCCGCACCAGATGGTGTGCGCGGCGGTGAGCAAGGTGCACGAGGAGATATTGCATTCGGCGCGCCCGCACATTCCGCTGATCTGGAGCGAGTTTAACGCAAGCTATGCGAATCACCAGGACATTACGGACTCGATTTACATGGGGCCGTGGCTGGCGAATACGATTCGCGAGTGCGACGGCAAGGTGCAGATGATGTCGTACTGGTCGTTCTCCGATGTATTTGAAGAGCAGGGCGTGAAGAAGACTCCGTTTTACGGGGGGTTTGGATTGCTGGCGGAGAATGGAATTCCAAAGCCTGCCTATGATGCGTTTGCACTGCTGCACAAACTTGGCTACACGCGGTTGCCGGTGGACGCCGATGATGCCCTGGTGACACGGCGGGCGGACGGCACGCTGGTGATTGCGGCGTGGAACCTGGTGGAGCCGGGAATGACGGGGCCGAGCCGGACGATCCACTTTGATCTGAAGGGACTGGGCGAGAATGCGGAGGCACGGATTCATCGCGTGGACGCTCAGCATGGCGATACGCTGGCGGCGTGGAAGGCGATGGGGAGCCCGAAGTATCCGACGCTGAAGCAGATTCATGCATTGAAGATGGATGCGAAGATCGGTCCGCCGCAGGTGGTGGAAGTGCATGACGGGCAGTTGAGCGTGAGGGTTCCGCCGATGGGTCTGGCTGTGATGACTGTTCGGGAGATGCACTGAGAGCGGTGAAACCAGGAATGAAGATGGGGCTTGCGTAGCCCCCATTTTTGCCATGCGATCCTCGGTGTTGATGGATAGCCCCTCAAGCAATCATCCTCGGCTGCCGGCTTACTGTGGAATAGATTGCGAGGCGACGCCATTCTCTCGCGGGCAATAGTTTGAGCAGGAGCTATCCCGAAGCTGGTTGCCCTGGTTATGGGCAATGGGTACCTATGAATGGGGTGTGCTTCTGACCGTCAGGCGGAGTGGGTTTGACGGGCTAATTTCGGGTTACATGTCTTCGGCCGGGGTTTCCTGGTGGAATGGCGAGAGCCATTTTCTGCCCTTCTTCTGCCAGATAGAACCGGCGTGGACCTCATCGGGTATCTTTGCCCGACGAAGCCAATTGCGATGATGGTGATTCGACGCATGCCATACCTCCAGTTTGTTGATGGTGGGAAAGACAGGCTGGGGTGGTATTGGGTGTCAAGATTCTGGGGGATGGGTTGGGGTTTGGGCTTTTTGGAATTGGCGCTTTGCGCCGAATTCCCACATCTCGTCGAGATGTGGGGCGCCCGGTCGCCCCTGCGGTGTTGGGGCGTTCGCTCTTTGTTGCAAATGAAGTGAGCCGGGCGAGGTGTGGTCTCCTCGGCCCGACTCTGTGTTTGCGGACGGCTTGGCGGCGGAGCCGCGTTTGTCCCTCTGGCTAAGAGCAGCCGGAGGTGCTTCCGCAGCTCATGCAGCGGTAGCAGCTTCCGTTGCGGACCATGATGGCTCCGCAGGTGTGGCAGCTTGGTGCGTCGCCCATGTCGTACATGTCCCGCATGGCGTCAGAGGCGTGGTAAACACCACGGTCTTCCATCGAGAGGTTGCCGCTGGTTGCTGCTTTTGCTTCGACTTCGGGGAGGATGCCGCCGGAGGGTGCGGTGGTGGCTCCCATGCCGCGGGTGGGGGCATGCTGCTCGGGTGCGAGTCGAGAGGGAACTGCAGATTCCTCGGCATCGCTCGGGATGACAACATCATGCGCCGCATCGGCATCGTTCGATGTGGCTGCGAGGCCGGCGAAGAGCGAGAGCTGATGGCCGGAGAGGAAGCGGATCTGGAGCCAGCGGAAGATGTAGTCCATGATGGACTTGGCGAAGCCGATCTGCTCGTTGCCGGTCCAGCCGGACGGCTCGAAGCGGCTGTGCGCGAACTTCTCGCAGAGCACCTTGAGGGGCACGCCGTGCTGGAGCGAGAGGGAGATGGCGGTGGCGAAGCTGTCCATGAGTCCGGAGACGGTGGAGCCTTCCTTGGCCATCTTGATGAAGATTTCGCCGGGCTGCCCGTTGGGGTAGAGGCCAACGGTGATGTAGCCCTCGTGGCCGGCGATGCCGAATTTGTGGGTGAGCGAGGCGCGCTCCTCGGGCAGGCGGTGGCGCACGGCGCGGGGCGGTGCGTTGAGGTCCTGCTCTTCGTCGTGGATGCCGAGGGAGGCGAGCGCCCTGGTGAATGCGTTGGTGGCCACGGCGACCGCGGCGACCTGGGAGGCCGCGACGGCTACCTTCTCCGAGACCTTGCCGGTGAGGGATTTGACGTCTGCCTCGGGTGCAGTTTTGCCTTCTGCAATGGCGGTGAGGACGCGGGTGGCGGCGGTGGAGAGGGTGGTGTTGACGTCCTTGATCTCCTTGGCGCCTTTGCCGTCGGAGACGTTGAGGGGCTGCGCACCCTTGGAGCCGTCTCGATAGATGGCCACGGCCTTGAGGCCCTGACGCCATGACTCGATGTAGGCCTCGGCGATGTCTTCAATGTTGGAGTCGTGGGGCATGTTGACGGTTTTTGAGATGGCGCCGGAGAGGAATGGCTGGGCGGCGGCCATCATCTTGATGTGGCCGAGGTAGTGGATGGAGCGGGTGCCCTTGGCGGGCTTGAAGGAGCAGTCGAAGACGGCGAGGTGCTCGGGCTTGATGCCGGGCGCGCCTTCGATGGTTCCGGTGGCGTCGATGTAGCTGACGATGGCGTCGACTTCATCGTTTTTGTAGCCGAGCTTGAAGAGCGCGGCGGGGACGGTGTTGTTGACGATCTTGATCATGCCGCCGCCGACGAGCTTCTTGTACTTGACGAGGGCGAGATCGGGCTCGATGCCGGTGGTGTCGCAGTCCATCATGAAGCCAATGGTGCCGGTGGGTGCGAGTACGGTGACCTGGGAGTTGCGGTAACCGAACTTTTCGCCGTGGGCGAGGGCTTCATCCCAGCACTGCTTGCTGGCGGCGATGAGGTCATCGAGCTGCGGGATCTTGAAGGGCTCGGTGCTGGTTTTGGACTTGCCGATTTTGTTGACCTCGGCGCGGTGCATACGGATGACGTCGAGGAATGGCTCGCGATTGACGTAAAAGCCAGGGCAGGCTCCGCCTTTGCGCTCGACGGATGCGGTGAGCGGGGTTGCGGAGCCGAGCTGCGGGCACTTCTCGGCGAGGCGTGCGGACTGGAGGTAGGCCTCGCCGCACATGATGGCGGTGAGGGTGGCGGCGAAGTCGCGGCCGGCGTCGGAGTCATAGGGCAGGCCCATGCTCATGAGCAGCGCGCCGAGGTTGGCGTAGCCGAGGCCGAGCGGGCGGTAGTCATGGGAGTTTTTACCGATGTTCTCGGTGGGATAACCGGAGTTATCGACGAGGATGTCCATGGCGGTGATGAGGATGTCCACGGCGTGGCGGTATGCGGCGACGTCGAAGGTTCCCGCGGGGGTGACGAACTTGAGAAGGTTGAAGCTGGCGAGGTTGCAGGCCGAGTTGTCGAGGAACATGTACTCGGAGCATGGGTTGGAGGCGTTGATGCGCCCGGTGTTCTTGGAGGTGTGCCAGCGGTTGATGGTGGTGTCGTACTGCATGCCGGGGTCGCCGCACTGCCAGGTGGCTTCGGCGATCTTGTGCATGATGTCGCGGGCCTTGTATGTTTTGACGGGCTTGCGGTCCTTGACGGTAAGGGTGGAGAACTCGCCATCCTTTTCGACGGCGCGCATGAACTCGTCGTTGACGCGGACGGAGTTGTTGGCGTTCTGGAAGAAGATGGAGGAGTAAGCCTCGGAGTCTGGACCGGAGGAGCCGTCGTAGCCCTCGCGCATGAGCGCCCAGGCCTTGGCTTCTTCCTTCATCTTGCACTCGATGAAGTCGATGATGTCGGGGTGCTCGACATTGAGGATGACCATTTTGGCGGCTCGGCGGGTTTTTCCGCCGGACTTGATGACGCCGGCGAAGGCGTCGAAGCCGCGCATAAAGGAGAGCGGACCGGATGCGGTTCCGCCGCCGGAGAGTTGTTCCATCGACCCGCGGATAGCCGAGAGGTTGCTGCCGGTGCCGGAGCCCCACTTGAAGAGCATGCCCTCGGTCTTGGCGAGGGTGAGGATGGAGTCGAGCGAGTCATCGACGGCGTTGATGAAGCAGGCCGAGCACTGGGGGTTGCGGTAGCCGGTGACGGAGAACTCGACGGCGCAGGTGTGGGGGTTCCAGTGCCAGTTCTGGGCGTCGGAGTTGGGCTCGAGACGGTCGCAACCGACGTTGAACCAGACGGGGGAGTTGAAGGCGGCCTTCTGCGAGACGAGGAGATGGGTGAGCTCGTCGAAGAAGATGGATGCGTCTTCGGTGGTGGCGAAGTAGCCGTCGCGGATGCCCCAGTCGCGGACGGTTTCCGCAACACGGGAGATGAGCTGGCGGACGCCGGTTTCGCGCTCGGGGGTGTTCATGGGCCCGTGGAGGTACTTGCTGGCGACGATGTTGGTGGCGGTCATGGACCAGTCAATGGGGGTTTCGACGTCTTTCTGCTCGAAGATGGATTTGCCGGCAGCGTCGGTGATGGCAGCGGTGCGGTTTTCCCATTGAACTTCATCAAAGGGCGAGACGCCTTTTTTGGTGAAGAAACGGCGGAACTGAAGGGCCGCGGCTGCGGACTTGTTTGCTGGGGCGCTTTGCTGCGCTGCTGAGGCGGGACTGGTCTTTACATCAGCCATGTTCGGGAGACTCCTCTCAGGAAGGGAACTTTAGATTAGTCGGCCAGCAAAAGCGGTCGATGGATCCGCAGGTACGAACTGCGTCAAGGCGAAACGTCTGGAAAAGAACATCAAATAGAGCGGTCACGCCCGGCCCCGGAGGGAAGTGTTTCCAGAGGTCTGTGGCTTACAAAAAATAGGGCCGCATGTGGGAAGTTAGCTCTATCCGTTGTTGATGTCAACTGGTAACCACAAGATGTTGTATTTAGTGGTCGAAATGGGACGCAGAAGGGTAAACCGCAGGAATTGGCTGTGGAGAATGGCGGAAAGGGCAGGCTGGTGCGGTTTCCGGGGGTGGGAGGGTGAGCCTCCTGATGCATGGCTTGAGGGTAGGCCGGATGGAGGCGGGTGGGCAAGGGCGGTTTTGTGGAGAAGTGTGACCTTGCCCCCGGAAAACGTACTCCATATAGCGCTCTGAGAAGATATCGAAGGAGCGGATCAGATGGAGCGAATACCGAGGAATACCTACACGTACGAGTTC
>JAKATU010000042.1 GCA_021818585.1 Acidobacteriota bacterium
GGTACAACCAGAAGCGAATGCACTCGACGATCGGCTATCAGAGTCCGGTCGAGTTCGAACAGGCCTGGCAGCGGAAGCAGGTGCAAGCTGCGGCCTGAATGACCCGGGCCATGGAAATGTGGAAATCGCAAACTGCGCGATTCCCACTCTCCCACAGCCCCGACGACGACGACGGGGTTGAAAATCCCATCAAACCAGGCGCATATGGAGTACGCATCCTGAGGGTAGGGCCATCCGCGGTGGGGTTGGGATGGGCTTTTGGGGTGAGGCGGTGGTGGTGGGATTGATCTATTTAGCGAGTGTGGGTTTTGGAGTAGGTTCGCGTGATTTTCACCCATGCGGAGCATAGACAGGAGAGCTTCGGTTGCCGGAGACTGGGAGGTGTATTTAGGTGAGGCCACCTGTCTTTTTGCTATTAGCCAATCGAGAACCCCCGGCTATGCCTGGGAGTCAGCAGAAGTTTGACAATTTGGGGAACGGCCGCAGGCACTTTCAGGCGGGCAATTTGCGTAAGAACCTATTGGAAAACTCATTGCGCCAGCTTTAGCAGGGGCTAAAGCCCCATTTTTTTGCTGCACTTACGGCCCGACTAAAGTCGTGTCCTTGTTACAAAGCCCGCGGCGGGAGACGCAAAAGCAAGCCTGCCACAGTGTGCGTTCAGGCTCATTTGAGGGGCCAATCGCATAAAGCCTCCAGCTTTGCCGGAGGATAGTTACTTGGATTCTTTGATGGTTCGAGAAGGAAGTACACCTACGGGATAGAAACGGGGGAGCCGCACGTGTCGCAACAGACAGTTACGATCATTGTTGCTAGCTAAGCAAGGGAGGCCCCCCGGCTCTGCCGGGGTGGCAGTAGAAGTTTGACATTTACGGGAGTCCACCCAAGAAACTCCAGAACGTGAGCCGCCAAGCACACGAGGAGGAGTTTCCGGATGGACGAGTATGAGAGTTTAAGCCACAGCAAGTGGGAGTGCAAATACCATGTGATCTTCATCCCCAAGTGTCGCTGCAAGACGTTGTACGGGAGTCTGCGACCGCACTTGGGCGAGGTCTTCCGACGGCTGGCCGAGCAGAAGCAGAGCCGGATTGAGGAAGGGCACCTGATGCCCGATCATGTGCACATGATGATTTCAATTCCGCCTAAGTTTGCGGTGTCGGAAGTGGTGGGATTCATCAAGGGCAAGAGCGCAATTCACCTTGCGCGCGTGTACGGAGAGCGCAAGCAAAACTTTGTGGGACAGCACTTCTGGGCGCGAGGGTACATGGTGTCGACGGTGGGCCGAGATGAGACGGTGATCCGCGAATACATTCGCAACCAGGAGCAGGAAGACAAGCGATTGGACCAGCTCAACCTGTGGAAGTGACCAGCCACCGAAACGGTGGCCCAACATCAACCGGGGCCGCGTTAGCGACCCCGCTCAAGCCGCTTTGAGCGGCTCACACAAATAAGGCCCCCGGCTCTGCCGGGGGATACTTACTCTTGGCATCGCAGGAACTCTTGGTGGTATCGTTGTCGGGCATTTTCTATCGCGATCATGGCAGAGAGAACAATGGATGCGTGATCGCAGGCACGAAGAGATTCAAGAGCTTTTAGTAGCTCTTGCTGCGTCAATGCACGCGGAAGTTGAGACGGTGTACCGGAGCGAACTGACGCAGGAGGAGCTAAAGGACAAAGCACAGAGGACAGCAGATTTCTTTCGAGTCGCCCAAACGCGAATTTTTACTTATGCCGATGTCGAGCGTCTGGACATCAAGGGTGAGTGGCTCGCGGCGGTGAATGCCCACCTCCGAAGCAGACCACATGATCTTGCAACCTTCGAGAAATCCTACGAAGCTTTAACGCGGAAGCTCGTCGAGTGTGCAGTCGTGCGGAGAACAAAACGGCGACTTCCGCATAGAAGCCATAATTAGGACAAGTTTCCGATCTTCAATCGTGCTCCCGGTATGCTGGGGGTATGAGTGATTTGCATGCACAGAATGGTTTGAAGGATGCGGCTTCGGCTTATTTGCGTTCGGCGATGCATCAGCCGGTGCGGTGGCATGAGTGGGGTGAGGAGGCTTTCCAGTTGGCGGCGGAGCTGGATCGGCCAGTGTTGCTGGACATTGGGGCGGTGTGGTGCCACTGGTGCCATGTGATGGATCGCGAGTCGTATGAGGATGCGGCGCTGGCGGCGGTGATCAACGAGCATTACGTTGCTGTGAAGGTGGACCGGGATGAGAGGCCGGATGTGGATAGCCGTTACCAGTCGGCGGTGCAGGCGATGGCCGGGCAGGGCGGGTGGCCTTTGACGGCGATTCTGACTCCTGATGGGCGGCCGTTTTATGGGGGCACTTATTTTCCGCGCGAGGAGGGTTATGGGCGGCCCAGTTTTGAACGCGTGTTGCGGTCGCTGGCCGATGTGTGGAAGACGCGGCGCGAGGATGCGCTGGAGAATGCGGGCAAGGTGCTGGCGGCGATTGAGCATGGCGAGGCGTACTCGGGACGGACGGGTTCGCTGGCGATGGGGATTGTGGAGAAGCTCGTCGAGAGCGGGCTGCAGCAGTTTGACGCGCGCAATGGCGGGTTTGGGACGCAGCCTAAGTTTCCTCATGCTTCGATGATGGACCTGATGATTGACCTGGCGGCGCGGACGGGCGATGAGCGCGTGAAGCAGGCGGTGGTGGTGACGCTCAAAAAGATGGCCGCGGGCGGGGTGTATGACCAGCTGGCGGGCGGGTTCCATCGGTATTCGGTGGATGAGCAGTGGATTGTGCCGCATTTCGAGAAGATGCTGTACGACAATGCGGGATTACTGGGGAATTACGTGCATGCCTTCCAGACGTATGTGGACGCGGAGTTCGCGGGGGTGGCGCTGGATGTGATTCGGTGGATGGATGAGTGTTTGAGCGACCGGGAGCGGGGCGGGTTTTATGCTTCGCAGGACGCGGACATTAACCTGGACGACGACGGCGACTACTTTACCTGGACGCTGGAGGAGGCAAAGGCGGTGCTTACGGCCGAGGAGATGGCGCTGGCCGGGCCTTACTTCGACATTGGGGAAGTGGGCGATATGCACCACAATCGCGCGAAGAATGTGCTGCACCGTAAGCGCAGGCTGGAGGATGTGGCGGTGGAGATTGGTATTTCTGTGGAGGAGGCAGAGCAGCGGCTGAAGGTGGTGAAGGCGAAGCTGCTGGAGGCGCGGCGGTTGCGCGAGACTCCGTTTATTGACAAGACGATTTATACGAGCTGGAACGGGATGGCAGTTTCAGCTTATTTGCGGGCGGCGCGGGTGATGGACTTGGCGCGGGTGAAGGCGTTTGCGCTGAAGACGCTGGACCGGGTGCTGGCCGAGGCGTGGAGTGCGGACGCGGGCCTGAAGCATGTGGTGGCTTATTCCGATGGGTCGGGTACGGGCAAGGCCGTGGCAGGCGTACTGGACGATTATGCGTTTGTGGCCGAGGCATGCGTGGAGGCCTGGGAGTCGACGGGCGAGCGGCGGTACTACGAGGCGGCGCAGGCGATTGCAGATGCGATGATAGCGCGGTTTTACGACAGGACGGGCGGAGGGTTTTTCGATACGGAGCAGGAGGGCAGCAAACTGGGTGCGCTGGCGGCCCGGCGCAAACCGCTGCAGGATTCGCCGACTCCGGCGGGTAATCCGGCGGCGGCGGCGGTGCTGCTGCGGCTGGAGGAGCTGAGCGGCGAGGCGAAGTACAAGGAAATGGCCGAGGAGACGCTGGAGAGCTTTGCGGGGGTGGTGGAGCACTTTGGGATCTACGCCGGGACATATGGGCTGGCTCTGCTGCGGCTGCTGCTGGAGCCGGTGCAGGTGGTGATTGTGGGCGCAGATGAGCCGGCCAAGGGGCTGGCGGCGATGGCCCGGGCGCGTTACTCGGTGAACAAGATGGTGGTGGGGCTCGGTCCGGAGCAGTTGCGGAAGGATTTGCTGCCGCCGGCGCTGGCGGAGACTCTGCCGGAGCTTCAGTGGATGGGGAAGAGCTTTGCGTTGGTTTGTTCGGGGCGGAGTTGTCAGCCTCCTACGAGTGATGCGGAGGAGCTTTTGAGGGCTGTTCGGTGTTAGATGTTGGCCGCGCCTTTGGCGCGATTCCCACGTCCCCTACGTGGACGTAGGGCACCCGTGTTGGTTACTTGGCTGGAGAGATTTTCTGTCCCCACCACTACACTGGGTGGGTCACCTGTGTAGGGTTTTGAGGGGTGGGTTGGTAGAATAGGAATCAGGCGAATGCGCCAGGAGGATTGAGGCGAATGTATCCAGAGATTATGGTGATTCCGATGCGTGAGGAGCTCACACGAGTGGGTATCAAGGAAGCGCGGACGGCGGCGGAAGTGGATTCGGCGCTGGCTACTCCCGGTACTACGATGGTTGTGGTGAATTCGATTTGCGGCTGCGCGGCGGGCAAGATGCGCCCGGGCGTTCGGCTGGCGCTGCAAAATCCGGTGGTTCCGGACCAGTCGATTACGGTGTTTGCGGGGCAGGACCGCGAGGCGACGGAAAAGGCTCGCGGCTACTTTGAGGGGAATCCGCCGACCTCACCGGCGATTGCGATTTTGCGCGACGGCAAGCTGGTGTACCTGATGCAGCGTTTTGTGATTGAGAACAATACGGCGCAGGCGATTGGCGCGGAGCTGGCACGGGCGTTCAACGAGTACTGCGCGAAGACGACTGCCTAGTTTTGCGGTTTCATTGAGAAAGGGCCGCGCTTTGCGCGGCCCTTTCTGTTGGTGGATGGAAATGGAAAAGGCACGGAGGGAATCCGTGCCTTTGGTTTGAATGGGATGAAGTGGAATCCTATTTAGGAACGATCTGTACGGCGGCCAGCGTGTCAGCGTAGCTGATGCTTGGCTGGGGCTGCTTGTCTTCCCTGGCTACCTGGATGCTGGACTCATCGGTCCTGGGACCGAGGCCGAGTGCGATGATGGCTCGGGCGTCCGGCAGGAGCCTCGTCTGCCAGCCGTGGTCCGCCTGATACTTGCGCATGGCGTCCTGGGTTCTGGCGTCCCAGATGCCGTTGGGGGTACCGGTCAGGTAGTGCTTCTTGATGAGGGCGGCTTGAATCTGGGTCACCCGGTCCGGCGTCATGCCACGCTGCCCGTAGCCGTAATGGCGCACATAGTGGTGATGGTAATAGCGATGGTGAACGTAATGCCGGTGGGCAATGGGGCCACGATGACTGCGAATGGCCAGAGCGGGAGTGGCCATCAGAGCCGCGGAGAGGAGGAAAATATGCCAGCGGCGCAATAGGGACATCCAAAAAACCTCAGAAATAAATTGAATCCTTACACAAGCAGCTTAGTGATGCATTCATGAAATTGCAATGGAAAGAAGCACCGGCTCCCAAAAAGGGAGCCGGTCTGGTAAATGGGTTTCCATTACGGGAGAGTGCCGCCGACGTAGCTGGATCCGCCGGTTGGATCCTGCGGATTGACCAACTGGAGGGCGACGTCGTCTCCAGGCTTGAGGCCTGCCACAATGGCGCGGAATTCAGCTACATTGTTGACAGGATGACGGTTGATGGCGGTGATCACCATTCCCTGGGCGCCGGCCAGACCGAGCTGACGGTCCGCGAAGGAACCGGGCTCGACGGACTGAATGAGCACGCCATGCAGGCCCGCCGGAGCGCCTTGCGGTAGGTCACTGACAGTGATGCCGAGCTTGACGTGGCCGGACATTCCGGGGCCGCCGTTGGAGGACGAAGAGCTGTTGCCTGCGTTCTTGAGCAGCTTTTCGAGCTCGGTGCGGCTGATGATGCCGACAACAGCAGTCTTGTGCTGACTGTTGTCGAGGTAGCCTACGGTGACGGAGGTTCCCGGCTTCTTGGCGGTGATGACATCGACGAGATCGTCGCCATTCTTGATGGGCTGGCCATTGATGCTGGTGATGATGTCACCAGCCTTGAGGCCTGCCTTCTGGGCGGGAGTGCCCGGAATGACGCTGCTGATGAGCACCCCATACTTGAAGCCATAGACATGAGCGACCGCGGGGGGCAGGTTGGGCTGGAACTGAATGCCGAGGCTGCCGCGGATGACCTTGTGCTCGGGCCCGATGAGCTGGTTGTAGACGTTGATGACGGTATTGGACGGCATGGCGAAGCCGATGCCCTGGAATCCGCCGGTCTGGGTGTAGATGGCGGTGTTGACGCCGATGACCTGACCCTTCATGTTGACGAGGGGACCACCGGAGTTGCCGGGGTTGATGGCGGCGTCAGTCTGGAGATAGTGCTTGAACTGGCCGGATGCGCCGGGATCAATGGTGCGGTTTTTGGCCGAGATGATGCCGTGGGTCACTGTCTGGGTGAGGGCCAGCGGCTCGCCGATGGCGATGACTTCATCGCCGACCTGCATGGAGGCGGAGTTGCCCATGGTGACGGTTGGGAGCGGGTGGTCAACATTGATTTTGAGGACCGCGAGGTCTGTGTCCTTGTCATAACCAACCACGGTAGCCGGATGGCCTGAGGAACCAGCGGGGTCGGACTTGAGCTTGACCAGGATGCTGGTGGCGCCGCGGACGACGTGGTAGTTGGTGAGGATGTAACCGTGGGGGTCAACGATGAAGCCGGAACCGAGATCTTCGCGAACCTGACCGCTACCGCCCTGGTCGGGTTCTCCGGGCTGCATGCCGAAGAAGTGCTGGAAGAACTGCTGCATGCCGTTGTCGCCGCCGGGCCCCATCTGCTGCATCTGCTGCGTTTGCTTGGGCACGGTTTCGCTACTGATGTTGACGACAGCCGGGCTGACTTCCTTGGCGATGCGGGTGAAGTTGGTAGACAGGTCTACCGGAGGGGGAATCTTGAGCGGAGCCGCATCAGAGCTGTTGACCTTCGATTGGCCATGGACCCCGTTTGCAACCAGCGAGCCGATGAGAATTCCGGCGGAAAGCGTTGCAAGAGTAGTGAAGGTAAAAGCGAGACGACGTATGCGTAGCCGTCTGAGCAAAGATTTCATGTTGGGTCTAACCTCTTATCGTCAATTCAGATGCGTAAAAACAATCCCGACCACAGTATATAGATCGGGGACGGACAGACGTGCAAGGCAGGGATCGCGGATGAATGCTGTGAAGCCAGGGCATTCTGGCGATCTCTGCAAGCTTAGACGCGCAAAATCGGAAATACGTCACAATGACTGCTCTGAGATGGAAGTCGATTCAGGTTCTGCGGGTTGCATGGGTTGGGAAATCAGTTCCGTGAGCGCGATGCCTGCGAGGACGAGGAGGGCTCCGGCGAGGGATCGCCCTTGGAGGGTCTGGCCGAGGAAAAGGAAGGCGACGAGCCATGCGAAGACAGGTTCGAGGGCGAGGATGAGCGCGGTGTGGGTGGCCGGGAGGATGCGCTGCGCATAGGAGAGGACAGTGAAGGCGAGCGCGGTGGCCAGAACCGAGGTGATGGCGAGGGCGGCGATGACGGTGGTGTTCCAGTGGACGTAGGGATGCTCAAAGAATGGCAGCGTGACGGCCATGACGAGGGTGCAGACGCCGATCTGGATGAGGGCGAGCTGCTCAAAGGGGAAGCGCGGGGAGAAATGGGCGAGCGCGATGACCTGGAGTGCGAATCCGAGGGCGCAGACGAGGGTGAGGACGTCGCCGAGATTGACTTGGCGGAAGGCGGCGAATGAGACGGGTTGTCCGGGCGGGGCGGTGAGCAGAATGATGCCTGCGAAGGCGACGAATGCGCCGAGCCAGGCGTTCCAGTGGGGGCGCGCGGATGCGGGCGGGCGTAAGCCGGGAATGACGGCAAGCAGGGGAACGATGACGACGACCATCCCGGTAATGAAGGCGGACTTGGAGGGGGTGGTGAGGTGGAGGCCGACGGTCTGGAACTGGTAGCCCATGGCGAGGGTGAGGCCGACGATGGAGCCTGCGGCCAGAACGGGCAGGCGGATCTGGCGGAGATGGCGGCGGTAGACGATGGCAAGGATGACAAAGGCCAGCGCCATGCGGATGAGATTGAAGAGGAGCGGGGAGATATTGAGGAGCGCGGTTTTGACGAGAATAAAAGTGGAGCCCCAGACGAAGACGACGGAGATGAGCAGCAGATGTGCGCGCAGGGATTGAGGGTGTGCGTAGTGCGCCCGGGACATGAGGGAAGCATATCAGCGGGAAAAACTTTAAACGGTGGAATTATTTGGCGCAGGGGATGCCAGTGAGTGGTCAGACCTGTTAGTATTGCGGACGCATGAAAAACATTGATTCGGTACGTCGCGATTTGCTTCGAATGGGCGGCTTTGGTCTGGCGGCTGCCTCTGTTCCCACCCTTGGCATGGCCGCAGAGCGAGGCGGTATGACGCCCTCAGGGCAATTTTTATTTGATGTTCGCAAGTATGGCGCGACGGGCGACGGCAAGACGCTCGACACTCCTGCGATCAACAGGGCGATTGAGGCCGCCGCGGGCGCGGGCGGCGGGATGGTGATTTTCCCTGCCGGCATATATATGTGCTTTTCGATCCGGCTGAAGAGCCGCGTGCACTTGTATCTGGGCGAGGGCGCTGTGATTGTGGGCGCGGATTCGCCGAAGCCGGGTGAGGAGACGGGTTACCGTGGCGGGATGTATGACCTTGCGGAGCCGGACCCGGCGGCGGGCAAGTATGAGGATTACGGGCACCGGCACTGGCACAATTCGCTGCTGTGGGCGGTGGACGAGCACGATATCAGCATTACCGGGCCGGGGATGATCTACGGCAAGGGATTATCGAATGGGACGCTGGGCAGCCGTGGCGGGTATCCGGTGTTTAACCAGCACCAGAAGGGCGTTGCGGACAAGGCCATTGCTCTGAAGAACTGCCACAATGTGATCTTCAGGGATTTTTCGATTCTGAAGGGCGGTCACTTCGGGATGCTGCTGACAGGCGTGGATAATCTGACGATTGATAACGTCACGATCGACACGGACCGGGACGGCATGGACGTGGATTGCTGCCAGAATGTTCGGTTGACGAATTTGACGGTGAATTCCCCGTGGGACGACGGGATTTGTTTGAAGTCGAGCTACGGACTGGGTTATGTGAAGGAAACGAAGAATGTGACGATCAGCAGTTGCTTTGTGACGGGCGACTTTATGCTGGGGTCCATTATTGACGGCACCTGGAAGCGGCAACCGCTGGGTGCGCATGTCTTCCATGCCGGGCGGATCAAGTGCGGGACGGAGTCGAACGGCGGATTTATCAACATTACGATTACAAATTGCATTTTTGACGGCTGCATGGGCTATGCGCTGGAGAGCGAAGACGGCGCGCTGCTGGAAGACATTACGATTTCGAACTCGACGATGCGGAACCTTTACTGCGGGCCGATTTTTATGCGGCTGGGCGCGCGGCTGCGCGGGCCGAAGGCGACGACGCATGTGGGTACGATGCGGCGGGTGCTGATCAGTAACCTTGACTGTTACGCAGCGCGCTCGAAGTGGGCTTCGACGCTGAGCGGGATTCCGGGCCACAACATTGAGGATGTGAAGTTCTCGAATGTGTATATCGATATGCGCGGCGGCGAGGAGCAGATGATTCCGGAGCCCGCGGAGAAGATTGCGGGTTATCCGGAGCCGACGATGTTCGGGACTTCGCCAGCGTATGGATTTTTCATCCGGCACCTGAAGAACCTGGAGATGAGCCACGTGGAACTGGCGCTGAACAAGCCGGATGTGCGGCCCGGGTTCTACATGGACCATGTGCAGCGGGCGGACTTTTTTGCGATTACGGCGCCGAAGAGCAAGACGGGCGTGTTCTCACTGCATAATGTGAAGGACTTCCGGATTGGCTGGAGCCGGGCGGCGGAGGACAAGAACCTGATGGATGCCGACAACGTTACGCTATAGGGCTTGGAATAGACAGGAAAAGTGCCGGTGAAGAATCCCGGCACTTTTTATTTGTCAGGAGAATTTGTGTGTCGAGGTCTCCATTCACCTTAGCAAAGATGCCTCATGGAGTGGGTGAAGGTCGAATGATGAATGTGGAATACGGGTTGTGCAGGCACTGTTGCCAGTGGTGAGGTGGAGGGTATTTACTTGCTGGACGTTGGGAAGAATGCGTTGCAGGAGGGGCTGCTGTGATTTCACGTCGTGAATTTTTATCGGCGTCGTCGATTGCGGGTGCGTCGCTTGGGCTGGATTTGGCGGGTTCGCGGAATGCGAAGGCCGCATGGTTGATGCAGAGCGCTTCGAGCGTGAGCGCAAAGCAGGACGCGGAGACGATTGTGCTGCACAACTCGCGGATCGGGGTGATGTTCGACCGCAAGACCGGGATGATGGATATCCGGTGGCAGGATGGGCATGCGCTGACGGGCATTGTGAGTGGTGCGGAACTAGCGGATGGGCGGCGGATTCTCACGTCAGATTATGCGGAGCATAGGCTGGAGGCGGGCAAGGACGCGGATGCGGCGAGCGGCACGCGAAAGTTTACGGTGGTGAGCCGGAAGGAGGGTATGCCGGAGATTCGGCGGCATGTGTGGTTGCACGAAGGGAAGCCTTGGCTATGGATGCAGGTGGAACTGGACGAAGCGGCGAGTGCGATTGGCACGCGGCATTGTGACGTGCTGCTGGCGGAGGGCGCGGACGCAGTGCGGATGGGTGAGGATGCGAAGCTGCGGATGCTGAAGGTTCCGTTTGATAACGATATGTGGGTGCGTTACGCGAGCATTCCGGTGACGGAGATGGTGACGGGGCAGACGTATTCGAGTTCGGCGGTGACGGCGTTTTACGACGATGCGACGCGCGAGGCGATTGTGGCGGGCGCGATTACGCATGATGTGTGGAAGACGGCGCTTGACGTGAAGGGCGAGGACGGCGCGTTGCTGAGGCTGGATGTGTATGGAGGGATTTCTTCGCCGCTGGGAGTACGGACGGATACGCACGATACGGTTCCGCATGGGCTGGTGCGGGGGAAGCAGGTGATGTCTCCACGTGTGTTTGTGGGCTCGTTTGCGGACTGGCGTGAGGGGATGGAGGCTTACGGGCGGGCGAATGCGGAGATGCAGCCGCCGCTGAAGTGGGCGGCCGGCGCGCCGATGGGGTGGAACAGTTGGGCGGCGTATGCGAATGAGATCAACTATTCGCGGTACCTGGGCGCGGCGGGGTTTATGCGCGATGAGCTGGTGCCGGAGGGATTTGGGCGGGACCATGTGGCGTACATCAACTACGACGCGTTCTGGTCGCTGCTGGATGGGGTGCAACTGGCGGACACGGTGGGCATCATCAAGAGATTGCCGGAGCAGGATGGGATGCGGTTCAAGCCCGGAATTTACTGGGCTCCGTTTGCGTATTTTTCTGATGACCTGGCGGCGTATGTGGAGGGAACCGATATGAAGTATCGGTATCACGACATTCTGCTGAAGGCTCCCGATGGGTCGCTGATGCCAAAGGTGGATGGCGGCCGGCCGCTGGACCCGACGCATCCGGGAGCGAAGGCGCGGATCAGCGAGTATATGCGCGAGTTCAGGCGGATGGGATTTGAGTATTTGAAGATTGATTTTCTTTCGCATGGGGCATTGGAGGGTGCGCATTATGATCCGGCGGTGCGGACGGGGATAGAGGCTTACAACTCGGGGATGCGGCAGATTGTGGAGGAGAATGACGGGCAGATGTTTTTGAGCCTGTCGATTGCGCCGGTGTTTCCTGCAGGCTATGGGCACTCGCGGCGGATTTCGTGCGACACGAAGGGGCATATCAGCGGGCAGGACCAGTCGACGGAGTACATGCTGAATTCGCTGACTTATGGATGGTGGACGTCGGGAAATTTGTATATTGCCGATCCGGACCATGTGGTGCTGGGCGTGAAGGCCGACCATGGCGCGCGGAATATTACGGAGGGGCGGAGCCGGTTGATGTCCGCGATTATCAGCGGCGGGATGATCCTGGACAGCAGCCGACTGGCGGATGATGCGCAGGGACAGGATTTTGCGCGGGCGGTGTATGGAAACCGCAAGCTGCTGGCTGTAGCTTCGGAGCAGGTGGCATTTCGTCCGGTGGAGGGAGATACGGGCGACAAGGCAGCGACGGCGTTTGTGCGGAAGTCGGCGCGGGGGTATTACCTGGCGGTGTTCAACTACGAGTTTGAGATGCCGCGGACGGTGAGCCTTCCTCTCAAGCGGATTGCGCGGCGGCTGGCCGCGGGCAAGGTGAGGGTGCGCGACGTGGCGACCGGCGAAGAGATGACCTCGGCGAACGGGACAGTGACGGTGGAGTTGGCTGGAGCAGAGTCAAAACTGCTGGAGCTTATTGTGTGAGCGCTGCGATTGCGCGCGACGAATTGCGAGGTGGGCGAGATGCCGATTGCACGACGCTGGCGAACATGAGGGGCCGATTTCGACGGAGTGGACTTTGCCTTCGAGTTATCGCTGGCATGCGAGTACAGGCCGGGGAACTGCTCGGAGGAAATGTGCGGCAGGAATACGCGCTCTCCATGTGGGTGAGTATGTTCGGGTGAGGCAGCGATGTAGCGGGCTACAGGCGGAATCTTATGGATGTTACAAGGGGGGTGGTGCTTTGGGAAGAGTCGGATGGCCAGGAGCAGGCAACAGGTCATGGAGCATACAGGGTTATGCATGACTCCAGAGGTTTTGTGCTGAGCAAAGCTGGTGGAGTTTACGTCTGGGGATGCGAGAGTACCATTCTGTGTACCGTCGAAGGCGCTGCCTGTTTCTCTGACGAGGTGAGGGAAGCGCCATTTTGTTGTTCGTCTGGAGGCAGCCTTCAGTGAGCGGTGATCGCGGGGTGGGTGTTCCTCGTGGAAGACAGCTACCTGCCGGACAGTCGCGTTACTCTGGATGTATCCATGAGAGATACAGCGGTACTACTGATCGATTGTCCGGACCAGAGGGGGCTGGTGGCTCGGGTTTCCGGATTGCTCTATGAGCACGGAGCGAACATTCTGCATGCGGACCAGCATGTGGACCACGAGCAGCGACTTTTCTTTATGCGTGTGGAGTGGGCGGTGGACTCGGAGGCCGGGACGGGGTTTGATCTGGAGAGATTCAATGCTGCGTTTGCGCCGCTTGCCGCGGAACTGAGCATGCGGTGGACGCTAACCTCCAGCGCGCGGCGTCCGCGGATGGCGCTGTTTTGCTCGCACTATCTGCACTGCGCGGCGGATTTGCTTTATCGCTGGCAAGCGGGAGAACTCGCGTGCGAGATTCCGCTGATTGTGTCAAACCATAACGAGGTGGAAAAACTGGCGGTTTTTTATGGCGTTCCTTTTGCGTATACGCCGGTTACGGCGACCACGCGCGCCGAGGTGGAGCGGCAGCAATTGGAATTGCTGCGGCAGAACAAGATTGACCTGGTGGTGCTGGCGCGCTATATGCAGATTCTTTCAGGGGATTTTGTGTCGCAGTATCCCAACGGAATTATTAATGTGCACCACTCGTTTCTGCCCGCGTTTACCGGCGCACGGCCTTACCATGCGGCGCATGCGCGGGGCGTGAAACTGATTGGCGCCACGAGCCATTATGTGACCAAGGTGCTGGACGACGGGCCTATCATCGAGCAGGATGTGGCGCGGATTTCGCATCGCGACCAGGTGGAAGACCTGGTGGCACGAGGGCGGGATCTGGAGCGGATTGTGCTTTCGCGCGCGGTGCGATGGCACATGGACCGGCGGATTCTTTGCTACGGCAATAAGACGGTTGTGTTTGATTAGCCGGGTGAATGACTACATTCCGGGGATGCGTGAGAGCGCGATCAGAAGTACTCCGAAGACGATAGCTTGAGCGAGTTCCGTCTTGCCCAGGTGATGAATGCGCAACGGTGTTGGCGCGGTGCGGAAGGACCAGACGGATCCCCGGACAGGAATGGATGCGAAGGCAATCAGCGCCAAAGCCGGTAACAACCCAGTGATGGAACCCGCAAGTATTGCCGCCACCATGATTGCTTCACTTAGTATGAAGATTTGTTACCGCTGAAGTGAGGAGTGGGTCCGCGCAGCGCGTGTTTCACTGATTCGGAACTGGACATAGAGAATCTGGTTTGTGGCAAACAGGTCGTTCAACAACAGACGCCAATGGCCATGTTCTCTGATTTTCCCGCAGCGACTGTACAGCCGATGGCTGCTGCGAGCGTCATGCCAAACGCCGCAAGGATTTCTGAGGGCATGCGCCATGCTCGCTCGAACCGCCTTACCACTGCCTGCAGCGCTAACAGAGCGAATGCTGCAAGAGCCGGCATCCAGATCAGCCTTATGCGCGATCTTTGCTTTTTTCGCTGTGTTTGCTTTTGATCCCGTTTTTGTTGCTGATCGCCGGGTCGCTGCGTTATCGCCGGTATCGTAAGGGAGAGACAGAGCCCAAGTGTGAGCGGAAGAGGAATTTTCATGGGGCCCTCCTTTTCTGGAGAATCCTGCCTGATGGTGACTCTTTTTGAATTGGTGGGTTCAGTTCGATTATCGACGTCCCACTTCACTGACCAGAGCCGGTTGTCCTGGCAGGCGTCTTCTGCTTTGTACTACTCATGCCGGAGGCAAAATGGACATGGAAGTCCGCAGACAATGATGGAAGTAAATTGAGAAAAGATTGATAGTCAGCGTGGGAGGGGATGGTGCGCCCAGAAGGATTCGAACCTCCGGCCTATTGATTCGTAGTCAATCGCTCTATCCAACTGAGCTATGGGCGCGTTCCGTTTGTTACTGACTTTACATAATTTAGCAAGACCTTGGCAGTGTGGCAACTGTGGAGGGTGTGAAAGTTGGCGGACAGGGAATGAGCCTTGAAGAATCAACGCCGGATGCGCGGAGTTGCGGGCCGGCAGCAGGCCGGGCAAGAAAAACGGACACGCAGATTCTGCGTGCCCGTAATGGTTGAGAGGCAGTTTATTTTGGCGCCGGACCTCTTACGATCTGGACGAGGTTGGCGGGGTCAATGTATTTGGCGAAGGCCTGACGGACCTGATCGGCGGTCAGTGCTTCGTACTTGCGGGCGGCGAGGACCGGCTCGTTGAGCGGGAGCCCGACGACGGCACGGCTGAGCAGACCGTTGGCTACGGCGTTTTCACTTGCTTCTCCGAGGGGAATCTGGCGCAGGAGGAGTGCCTTGGCCTGGTGGAGTTCCGCAGGGGAAACGTCCTGGGTGCGCATCTGGTTCAGGTCGCGCACGATGATCTGGCGAGCCCTGGAGACATTGCCGGGATTGCAACCGTAGACGATGGAATAGCTGGCGCGTGTCCTGGATGCTCCAAGATTGACGCCGACGTAGTAGACCAGGCCGGTGGTCTGGCGGAGGTCATGATAAAGGCGGGTTGCGTAGAAACCGCCACCGAGGACGTGCGTGCCGAGTTCGATGGGGTAGTAGGCGGGTGAGAAGCGATTGAGGTTGAGCTGCTCGGCGAGGATGGCTTCATCCTGCACGCGCTCCTTGTCAGGAACGTTGGCGGCGTAGGGCTTGTTGATCGGCACGGGGGGCAGGGTGGTGTTGGGCCTGGGACCGGTTGCCTTCCAGTTGCCGAACCACTTTTCGATGACGGATCTGGCTTCCTGAGGGGTGACGTCGCCGATGACGACGATGGTGGTGAGATCGGGGCGCACGGTGGCTGCGTGGTAGTTCTTCACGTCTGCCAGGGTGAGCTTCATGATGGACTTGGGGGTGGCGTGGCGGAGCGTGGGGTCTGTGGCCGGCAGAAGAGCCTTCATGACGGCACGGGATGTGCGGTAGCCAGGGCTTTGCATGTTGCCGGCAACAAACTGCGCGGTCTGCATGCGGGTGACGGTGAAGGCGCGCTGGGGCATGGCTGGGTGCAGCTCATTGTCGGCGAGCAACTGCACGCCGCGTGAGAAGTATTGCTTGAGCACCTGAAGTGAGAAGCTGTAGCCTGCGCTCTCATTGGCGGCAATGTCGTCGAGAGCCTTCTGGAAGGCGATGCGATCGAGGGTGGTGGTGCCGTAAGAGTAGAGCCCGTCAAGCAGGGACGAGACGCCTTCCTGATCCCTGGGTGTCTGGAGATCAGCATTGTGCTTGACCTGGCCGACGACGGTGACGGTGGGGCTGGTGAGGTCAGTGCGGACGATGAGCCGGATTCCGTTCGGCAGGACGGTGTTGGAGACAGCGAGGGATTTACTGGGAACCTGCAGTTTGGCAAGCTGTTTTTCCGCCCATTCGGGGAGCTTGACCGGCCTGGTTGGCGCAGCGGTGACCTTCTCTTTGCCGCCGAAGCCCTTGCTGGCGACGGGACCGCCGGAGGGCTCGGACTTGAGAGTAGCGGTGATGGTTTGTACGTGGAGGAGATATTCTTTTGCGACTCGGCTGACGTCTGCGACAGTGACTTTGCGGATTGCGTCGATGTCTTCTTCTGGAGACGTGCGGCCCTCGGCCGCGAGCGCGTTGGACCAGACATTGGCGAGGCCGGGGATGGAGTTGCGCTGGAACTCAGCCTGCGCGAGTTCACTCTTTCTGGCGGCCTCGACGAGGTCGGCAGGGACACCGTTTTTTGCGTAGGCGGCTATGATGCCGCGCATTTCCTCGATGGCGTTCCTGGGATCCTGGCCGGCGGGCAGGGCTACAAGACCGAAGCCTACGCTGGCTTTGCGATAGGTTTCCGCGAGGCCGAATTCCGCGGCGAGCGCCTTGCCGGCTGGAACCATGGCATAGAGGTTGCCACGCTCGCTGGAGAGCACGTCAGAGAGGATGTTTGCGGCGGCGAAGTCTGGTGAATCCGTGCCGGGCATGCGATAGGCGATGAAGCCGAGCTGGTAGGGCAGGTTGCTGCTGATGGTGAAGCTTTGCGACCTGAAGGGCTTGAGATCGACCTGTGGCCGCGCCGGCAATGGGTGACTTTTGATGCTGCCGTAAAGCTCTCGAATGGTGGCGAGAGTGCTTTGGGGATCGACGTCGCCGACCACAACAAGAATCATGTTGGAGGGTGAGTACCATTTGTTGTAGAAGGCCTTGAGCATGGCGCCGGTGGTTTTGTCGAAGGAAGATTTGGTGCCGAGGGGATCGTGTGCGTAGGGTGTTCCTGCAAACATGATCTGATTGAGCCGGTGGATGAATTTGTATTCCGGATTGGAGAGATCCTGGGCTACTTCCTGTTCGATAGCGCCGCGCTCCTGGGCCCATTCCGCTTGTGAGTCGTCGATTCCGGCGAGGCAAGCAGCCTGAGCATGGAGCGCGACATTGACATCCGCGGCCGGCACGGTGGCGAAGAACTGGGTGATGTTCTGCTGGGTATCGGCGTCGTTGTCTCCGCCGAGCAGTGCATAGATGGCGGCGGTTTGATCGGCGGTCATACCCTGGCAGCCACGGAAGGCCATGTGCTCCTGGGCGTGCGCCATTCCAGGGAAGCCTTTCGGGGTTTCATCTCCGCCGACCATGAAATTGGCTTCGACGGTTGCGACCGGAGCCAGCGTATTGCGGATGATGACGACACGGGCGCCGTTGGGAAGCGTGGCGCGGGTTACCCCCTTTTCTGGAACAGGAGGCTTTGCATAAAGGTTGGCGCAGGAAGCGGCCAGCAGGGCCAGGATTGGCAAAAGACGTAGTTTATTCAAGGCTTTCTCCCGAAGATATCTGAGGCTTGGACGGTAGATGCCGCAATTTGGCATCCGAATGTACCGCCTTGTTTGTTTGAGCATACGGAACCGGCTGACAGAACCAACCCATCCAGTGGTTGCTGAGGCGCATCTTTATGACGTGTGACTTCGATCACCGAATGTAACTCAATCCTCACGCCAGAATATATCGAATCTACGCACCGGAAACGAGGAACCATGACATTTAAAGCCTTCATCGACAGGGAAGAGCCTACGCTTCCCGGTACTGTAATTCCCTCAGTACTGGAAATATTGATGCAGCGACCGGCGGTGCATCCTCCGCTGCCGACAGCGGTTGTTTGGCCGTGCAGCCCGTTTGCGCTGTCTGGAGCGATAGATGCCGCCGAAGCCGGCGTGATTGAGCCGATCCTGATTGCATCGAAGCGGGAACTGGAGGAAGTGGCCGGGGATCGAGCTCCGTTGTTGAGCCGTTACAAGATTGTGGAGGCGGCTGACGACCACGAAGCGGCACGGATTGGAACGGAAATGTGCCGCCATGGGGATGCGTCCGCGCTGATGAAGGGCAGCCTGCACACCGATGTGTTGATGCATTCCGTGCTGACCAAGGAGTCTGGCCTGCGCACCACGCGGCGTGTAAGCCACATTTTTGTGATGGACGCGCCGCTATATAACCGGACGCTCTTTATTACCGACGCGGCAATCAATATCTATCCCACGCTGGATGACAAGGTGGGCATCACGCAGAATGCGATTGACCTTGCGCGAGTTCTGGGAGTGCGTGAGCCGCGCGTTGCCATCCTTTCCGCCGCGGAGACGGTGTGCTCGAAGATCACCTCTACTCTTGATGCTGCGGCGCTTTGCAAGATGGCGGAACGCGGGCAGATCACGGGTGGAATGATTGACGGGCCGCTGGCATTGGACACGGCGGTGAGCCTGCAGGCGGTGGAAGTGAAGGGAATTCGCTCTGAGGTTGCAGGGAAGGCGGATATTCTGGTTGTGCCCGATCTGGAGTCTGGGAACATGCTGGCAAAGCAGTTGGAATATCTTGGCGGCGCGGCGTTGGCCGGCATCGTAATGGGAGCGAAGGTTCCGGTGATCCTGACCAGCCGTGCCGATCCGCCACGGTCACGGGTTGTTTCCTGCGCGATTGCGGCACTGCTTGCGCGTGAAGGCAAGAATAGAAATTCGTTCTGATTTCTCCTGATTCCGCGTCCATGGTCCGCTTGCAGGTATTGCGATTGGATTACGGGCGCGGATTTGCTTTTGCGATATTTGTACGGGCTGCATGTCGGGGGAGCTTTCGATAGTTGTAGAGGATGTGCTTCTGTGATCTGCATCACGAGCTCATGTGTCCGGCAACACAGGAGGCAGGCGGAAAAGAGGCGATTCTAGACCGGATAGGGGGATTAAGCCCATGCGGCCTGGAATTGAGAATGGCTTTGCGCGGAGTTGCTACGCTGCGCCCGACCGTATTGTTGTAGCGACTGCATTGACCGATCTGGAATACCTGGTGCCTGAGGCGATAGCGCACGCAGAGGCAGCACGGGCTGAGCTGGTATTTGCGCATGCCATTGTTCCGGGTGAGCCGCAGGCAGCAGCGACCTACTACAACCCACTGAAGGCAGATCGCGACGCACGCTTGACACTGGAAGTGCTGTCGCGGCACGTCCGCGCTCGCAACATTACCTGCAGTGTCGCCGTTCGTCACGGCACTGCGGTGGACGTGGTGGAG
The DNA here is from genome assembly GCA_021818585.1 of Acidobacteriota bacterium. Classification (GTDB taxonomy): domain Bacteria; phylum Acidobacteriota; class Terriglobia; order Terriglobales; family Acidobacteriaceae; genus Acidobacterium. The sequence continues at coordinate 19,190 of JAKATU010000042.1, forward strand.
GAGCTTTTGCGCGATAAGGCCTCGGGCCGTTTGATGATTGGAACTCAGGCGAGTGCTGAGGGGAAAACGAACGGGATGGGTCGAACTGCAACGCAACTGCTTTTGCAAACACCAATTCCGGTGTGTGCTCTGCCGTCACGGAATATGCAGGCTGCGAATGCCAAGGGCGGCGCGCAGAAGTTGCAGGGCAAAGACAAGCCGAGAACGATTCTCTATCCCGTCGGAGAGCAAGGGCCGCACCCGGAGGGTGTGCGTTACGCGTTGGACCTGGCGCAATATTTTCGGTCTGAACTGATTCTGCTCCAGATATCCAAGGGCGATCATGTCACGACGGCTTCACAGTCTGTTTCCTGCTCTGCCGGGTTGTGGCCGAGCATGCGTCGCATTACTCAGTCCGATGGTTCTGTTGCGGCGCTGCTTGATGCTGCTCGCGAGACGGGCACTTCGATGCTGCTTGTGGAGGCGCCGCCTTCGCTCGCAGGCGGCGATACTATTCCGGCGACGGTTACAGAACTGGTTGCGCAGGCACCGTGCCCGGTTCTTACATTTCCCGTTCTTCCGATGGACCACAGGCATCCCGATCTTCGCGTGCTACCTGGTTTCCATTACAGTGCGTTGGCAGCTTCTTCGGTTGGGGTGCAATGATGTCATACGGAGTTTCTTCATCACAAAGATCCGGCGGAAGTCCGCGTCACAAAGTGTGGGTGGCGGCGGCCGTTGAGGAGGTAAGCAGGGAGGCAAGGATTGCCGCTTCGATTGTCGCAATGGCAAACGCTGAGGCTGCTTGTCTTGGGAGCGCGCAACTGCTGCGCGTAGGTGTGAATGTTGGAGCGGATTGCGATATTGACATTTCAGCGCTGGAAAATGCGCTGACAATGATTCGCCACGACACCGGTCTGGAAAGCATTGTTATTCATCTTTCGCTTTGCCCGCGCATTTATTGCTGTCACCATTGCGGGCGCGAATACGCATCAGAGAAGAGTCTGCAGAAGTGCATGGAATGCGGTTCTTCTGACTGCGACTTGATGAGCGGCGATGAGCTGGAGCTGGCTTTCATCGAAGTTGCAAAGGCTTGAGTATGCCGGTTGCGACGAACTGCGCGGCCACGAAATGCCATGTAAATGGAGAGGGTGATAACTGTCTACTAATAGTAGATACAAGAATAGTCATTATAAGTACCGGTGATATTGATCACATTCTGTGGAGTAACTCCTGTCCTACTATATCCAGTTCGCGAATGGATATTTGCCAGTGACACTTAGCTGGGGAAGGTAACTGTAGAGAGAAAACAGAAGGTGGTTGCCAATGAGACGAGTTTCCCTGCTGTCCGCATTCCTGCTCATTCTCGCATTCGTGGTCTTTGAACATCCATCGGTCCAGGCCGCCACACGGCCAGCGAGCCCGGGAGTGAAGGCTGCACAAAGCAAGAACGCATCAACTTTGCCCCCCGGTTACGTGGGTTCGCAGATGTGCGAAGCCTGCCATACCGACATAGCGCACAGTTTTGCCAACAATCCACATACAAAGATGGTGTTCCTGCACGGGGATAAATCCCTGACCTGCGAAAATTGTCATGGTCCGGGCCAGGCGCACGTGCAGGGCGGAGGCGACGTTACCAAGATATTCCGCTTTGACAAAGCAACGCCACAGCAGATCGACCAGAAGTGCCTGGGGTGCCACTCGACGGCTCATCCGGACTTTCTACGGTCGCCGCATGCGAAGGCCGGTGTAAGCTGCATCAGTTGTCACAGCGTGCATCACGCCATGGCTCCCAACCTATTACTGGCGAAGCAGCCTCAGTTGTGCGAAAGCTGCCATACGGATGTGAAAGCACAGTTCGGCATGCCATTTCATCATCCAGTGCCGGAAGGCGTGGTCAAGTGCACGGACTGCCACGATGTACACGGCACGTTCAGCTCCAATAACCTGAGGTCCACCGCAGATCAGAACAGGATTTGCACCAAGTGCCATATGGATACACGTGGACCGTTTGTGTTCGAGCATGCCGCGGTGAAGGCTGTAGGCTGTCTTGGCTGCCATAGTCCCCATGGATCACAGAACGCAAGACTGCTGAATATGCCGAATGTGAATGTGCTTTGCAATCAGTGCCATAGTCCGGTTGCAGAGGGCACGTTCCACAGCATGGGCCAAGGATCCGCGGAGCTTACTCCATGCACGAATTGCCACACGGAGATACACGGCTCGAACCTTCATCCCGCATTCATTCGCTAACCGTGCCGGGTTGCGCCCTCCAGCCACGTCGGGTGGCGCAGTCCGGAAGAGACCACGGTTCGATGTGGCTACGGCTTACCTTGGGAGGTTCCAAATGATGAAGAAGACGGGCTGGTTTCCCTGGTTGTATCGTCCACTTTCCTCAGTGACAACTCGCCGCCATGCAGGTGTGCGGCTGGCAGTTGTTGCTCTGGCAGTGATGACAGGCACGTCGATGGCGCAAACCACTATGCCGGGCAATTCCACCTCACCGGTGAGGCAGCCCTCTGCTCCCGCCGGATATTCGTTGCATGGAATGGTCAACATGGGCGGACATATGACAAGTCTTACGGGCAGCAATGCCATGTATGACACGATGGTGAATCTGCACTCCGGCCCGCGGGTGCTTGGAAGCAGATTTGAACTTAGTCCGCTGAAGACGAACAAGCGTCCGCTGTTTGATCACATGACAATTTACAGCAACGGGTTCGGCGGAGACCCGTTCAACTTTACCCGGATGGATGTGGTGAAGGGCAAGTACTATCAGTTCTCCGGAACCTTCAACCGGAACCGCCGGTACTTTGACTACGACCTGCTGGGGAATCCAAATATCCCATCGGGGCAGACGATTCCGATTGGGCCGGTAACGGCACCGACAGGATCGCTGGCCTGGCCACAGGTACGTCAGTCTCCCTTCCTCTATAACACTGTACGTCGCAGGACGGATGTCAATCTAATTCTGTTTCCCATGTCGAGCCTCAGCTATGAAGTGGAGTACGAGCAGAATGTATTCCAGGGGCCTTCGCTAAGCCCGGGTGGACAGCTCAATCAAAGTGATCTGCTGCTGAACATGTATCAACGGGACAGCTCGGACTTCTTCCGTGGAGCTATCCACTGGAAGCCGGTTCGGGGCACTCAGTTGACCTATGAACAGATAGTTGAGCACATCAAGGAGAACTCTTACTATACGATTGCTCCCAGTCAGTTCATTGTGCAGGAGGCTGACGGTACACCAGCGGCGCTGGGTAACTGGGACAGCCTGAGTCCTTACGGGATCAGCTTCTGCAATACGGGGAGCATGGTCAACAACACGATCCTGTATAGTCCTCAGTCTCCGGGCGAAAAGCCTGTCATCAATGCGGCCTGTGATGTATTTACGAGCTACCTTCGCAGTCAGCCGACACGGATGATTTATCCCACGGAGATCTTCCGGTTCTCCACCACGAGCATCAAGAACATGGAGATGAACGGCGATATTCGCTACACGCGGGCGAATATGAATCTGCCGGACTACTACGAGAATATCCAAGGGCTCTACGGAAGGGTTCGCTCCACCATCTTTACGGGTAACGCCAGCGCCAAGCGCGACGTGACGGCGGTGGACTACGCGCTGACTTACCAGGCATCACCGGCCTGGGTACTTTCTGAACAGTTGACTTACTCGAACGTGCAGCAGCCTGGCACTGCCTTTGAAACCAAAGGTGCGACGCTGGAGACGCCAACTGATCCGAATGAAACCATCACCTATAGCGGCCCACTGGTTGCCGGTCCTGCAAACTCCGGTCCGCACGGCAGCCTGGCGGGCACGACTGCAGAAAACTTCTTCGGGCAGAGGCGATTCACAAATAACGTGACCGTATCCTACGAAGGATTGTCCAAGGCTACGCTATCGTTGACCTATCGCTATCATGAGCAGGTTATTGCGCAGGGTATACCGCACAATACACCGCTGCCGGTTGGATCGCAGACGAATGGGACTGTCACGATTCATCAGAATGGCGGAATCTTTACCGCTTCACTTCGTCCACAGTCAAACTGGAATGTAAACGGCAGTGTTGGAATCTTTTACAGCGACAATGCGTTTACCCCGGTGAGCCCACGGCAGATGCAGCGCTACCGTTTGCATACGATGTATCGACCAAAGCCATGGATTTCGATCAACGGCGCATACAACGATGTGGAAGTGCACAACAATACGAACAACAACCAGGATGCTGTGACTGCGGGAGATGCTACCTATGCTGGCCCGATCGAACATGTAGCTTACAGCCGCGTTCTGGGCGTCGGCGCTGCCATTACTCCCAATGAGCATTACTCGTTGAGCTTTGACTATGGCTATAGCGATGTGTATGCCTCGACGAATATTTGTTACGACGGAGCGCCGAGCAGCAGTTATCCGGGAGCCGCCACTGCCAGTGGAACGGCGTGCCCTGGGGCGACGGTTCGTGGCGCGAGCTATTACGAGTTTGGCCCCGTGAAGGATTTTGAGCACGCACCGACGCAGTACGGAACGGTGGCGCTGGATCTTCATTCCAACAAGCAGCTGAGCTCCACGCTTGGGTACAACATCAGTTCGGTGAACGGAAGCCGCTTTTATAACGATGCACGCGATGTCGCTGGTTCGTTGGTGTCTACCTACCAGTCACCCTTTGTGAAGTTGTCCTGGAACTTCCGGAACGGGCTTGTCTGGAATATAAGGTACGGCTATTACGGATACGGCGAGGGCGGACCTTCGGGAGCGCAATACTGTGCGACTTCCGGACCTACTCCCGGAAATGCGGCTCCTGTGGTGGCGTGCGATTCACCTTCGTTCATTGGACTCCAAACCGGACTTACGATTTCTCCTGCGGGAGAGACAGCACCGCGTAACTTCCACGCGAACATTGTAACGATTGGAATGCACTACAAGTTCTAACAACATGAAACCGGTCAAAAGGAGGCCAATCACCATGAAACACAAACTGAAGCTGGTAGTACTGCTCGCAACCGTAATGGCCGTACCGGTGGCCTTTGCACAGGGCCCCGGAGCCTCGACCTACAAGGCGAAATGCCAGATGTGTCATGGCCCGGACGGCAAGGCTACAACTCCGATGGCGAAGATGATGAAGGTTCCTTCCTTTGATGCGTCTGGCGTGAAGAAAAAGACAGATGCAGCTCTGATCAAGGCTATTGAAGAAGGCGTGGGGAAGATGCCGGCTTATAAGAGCCAACTGAACAGCAAGCAGATCAATGACCTCGTCACTTACATACGCGTGCTTGAGAAGAAATAGCTTCACCGGGAGGAAGTTATGACTTCACCGGATTCACGGTTCGAGGAACAGAAAACTGTTGCGGACCTATGCGGTAAGCAGGACTACAGCAATGCGGGATGTAAGTGGAACCTGGGTCGCAGTAGGACGATGCTTTCCTCAAAGCCGCTGAATCCGGCGAAGGAAGCTATCCACCGGAATTGCCAGTCAGGGGAGCACGGCATGGTGCATCGCTACAGGTTGCTGCCTGTGGCGGTGTGTACCGTGCTTTTTCTTCTGGTGCCTGGCTTACTGATGGGGCAGCAGTTGGATTGTCTGTCCTGCCATGGTAATCCTGGCATGCAGGACTCTGCGGGACACAGCATCAGCATTGCTGCTGACGCCTTTCATGCAAGCGTGCACGGAGCCCTGGGGTGCACGGCTTGTCATAGCGATATCAAGACATTTCCGCATCCTGCGAAGATCGCAGAAGTGCAGTGCGGCACATGCCATACGCAGGAAGCCTCAGGACTGGCCGGCAGCGTACACGCCAGGCAGGGGGCTAAAGCCTGCCTGCAGTGCCATGGCAATCCGCATGCAATTGTGAAAGTTACGGATAGGAACTCGCCGGTCTACCCACTGAACATTCCACACACCTGCGGCACGTGCCATGGAAACGCGAAGTTTGTGAAAAAGCATCACCTCAAGAACGTTTATGGGGAATACGAGGATTCGATTCACGGTGCGGCGCTGACAAATGAGGGACTTCTGGTTGCGGCGAACTGCTCCAGTTGTCATGGAACGCACCATATACTGCCTCATACGAATCCTAAGAGTCCGACCTACAGGAAAAATATTCCTGATACCTGCGGTAAGTGCCACGAAGGTATAGAAGCAAAATACCTTGCAGGGATGCACGGAAAGGCGATGCTGGCGGGAAGCAAGAAGGCACCTGTGTGCACAGATTGCCATACTGCACATAGGATCTCCGAGCCCGCGCAGACCGCATTTCAGGAGAGGACGATTGGTACTTGCGGAGGCTGCCATCGGGAGAAATACGCTACCTATCGCGACACCTTTCATGCGCAGGTATCGGCCCTGGGCTACACCGAGGTGGCGCACTGCTGGGATTGCCATGGTGCGCATGAAGTGCTGCCGGCATCCGATCCGCTGTCTCCAGTGAATCGAGCGAATCTTGTGAAGACCTGTGGCAAATGTCACAGCGGAGCGAATGTAAAGTTCGTAAGCTACGAGCCACACGCGAATGCTTACGACTTTCATTTCAACCCGGCGCTATATTCCATAAGGCTATTTATGGATCTCCTGTTGTGGAGCGTTCTTGGCTTCTTTGCCATCCATACCGTTCTTTGGTTTACGCGGCTGCAGTGTGCCCGCTGGAAGGCCCGGACTGCAAAGGGAGATGAGCATGAGTAGCGGAGGTGGAAAATCTGGTGTGATGGCGGGTCAGACCGTTGCGCCGAAGGTTTATCGCAGATTTACTCCGATGCAGACGCTGCTCCATGCGACGGTGGTGACTACATTCCTGGGCCTTGCGCTAACGGGACTGCCCTTGCGATTCAGCACATCCCCACTGGCGAAAGGCTTTGCAACGACTGTGGGTGGATTTGCGGCAATTCTCTTCTTTCATAAGATGTGCGCTGTCATCCTCACGCTTGCCTTCCTGGCGCATGTTGGGCAGATCTTCTACCGCGGCGTGATTCGCCGCGAGAAGGGAATCTTCTGGGGGCCGACGTCAATGGTGCCTCAGTGGAAAGACCTGAAGGACCTGTTTGCGAATTTCAGATGGTTCATGGGACTGGGTTCCAAACCGCGTTTTGAACGCTACGCCTACTGGGAGAAGTTTGATTACTGGGCAGTGTTCTGGGGGATGGTCGTGATCGGGATTTCCGGTTACGCCATGTGGTTTGCTCCTTTCTTTGCGCGATTTCTGCCGGGATGGGCACTGAATGCCGCGTTGATCATTCACGGTGATGAAGCCTTGCTGGCAGTGCTGTTTATTTTTGCGATTCATTTTTTCAATACGCACCTTCGTCCGGGCTCATTTCCCATGGATATGGTTGTGCTAACCGGCCGAGAAACAGAAGTGGAGTTCGAAGAAAAGCGAGCGATGGAGTATTCGCGACTCGCGGGTGAAGGAAAGTTGGAATCCAGAGTGGACCTTCCACCTTCTTCGTCCTTTGTAACCGTAGCGCGCATTGCGGGCTTTGTGGCTGTGGCGATAGGCCTGACCCTCCTTGCGCTCACATTGATGGCCTATTTCTCTGGATAGGAGATAGAGACGCAGATGAGCTGGCTGAAAAAATTGAGAGAGAATTGGCTTGAACCATTTTTCTTTTACGGTAACAATCCACTGTCATTGATTGGGGGCAGTATCACAACGGCGTCTGCCATTACATGGTGGACGTTCTGGATCATGGATCTGGTCAGCAATGCGTTGAACAATCCATACCTGGGTTTGATTTTCTTCTTCCTGTTGCCGATTTTGTTTGTTGGCGGCCTTTTGATGATCGCAGTCGGGGTGTTTTTCCGGCGCGAGAAGCTGCATCGAGGCGGGCAGATTCCTTCTACCTATCCAAAGCTTGACCTCAATAACTCCGTATTTCGGCACGGTTTCCTGATTGTGCTGGTGGCGACAGCTGTGAACCTTGTGATTGTCGGGACGGCGACCTATCAGGGCATTTCCTATATGGACTCGGCGCAGTTCTGCGGCGAATCATGCCATGTGATGCATCCGCAATGGGTGGCTTATCAGCATTCCCCGCATGCGCATGTGGCCTGTGTGGAATGCCATGTTGGCTCGGGTTTCCATTCCTATGTGGATGCCAAGATGCAGGGGACAAAGCAGCTTTTTGAAGTCGCATTTCACGACTATCCGCGACCGATTACGGTTCCGCTGAATGCGCTCCGTCCGGCACGTGCAACGTGCGAGGAGTGCCATAACCCTCGTCGTTTTACAGGAGACAAACTGATTGTTCTGAACAGCTTTGGAAACGATGAGAAGAACACCGAAGCGACGACTGTGCTGGTGCTTCACCTCAACCTGATCCATCGCGAGCATCTTTCTCATTTTGTTTATACGGCTACAGACGACTCAGACCAGAAGATCATTGCCGTAACCGCGCCGAATGGCAAAGGCGGTGAGCGGCAGTTCGTGGATACAAACTGGACGGGGCCGGTGAAGGGCGTGACACGTGTGATGGACTGCATGGATTGCCATAACCAGGCGACCCATATCTTCAGAACTCCTGAGAAGGCTCTGGATGCCGCGATGGCGCACGGCAGCCCAAGCCCGTCCTTGCCTTACGTTCACAAAGAAGGGATGGCGCTGATTCAGGCGAAGTATAGTTCGCAGGAAGAAGCAGGGAAGAAGATTACGGCTGCGCTAATTAATTATTACAAGACTAACTACCCCGCCGTGTGGGTGAACCAGCGGGCGCTGGTGGAGCAGGCGGCAAAGAGCCTGGTGGGGGTCTATGACCAGAACGTGTTCCCAAGCATGAAGGTTGGCTGGGGAACTTATCCCAATAACATTGGTCACATGGATTACCCGGGATGCTTCCGCTGCCATGATGGAAATCATACTGCCAAAGACGGAAAAACAATTCCGAACGATTGCACCACGTGTCACAACATACTGGCAGTGCAGGAGAGCAATCCGAAGATTCTCCAGCAGCTTGGGATTACGACAGACGCAGTCCCATCGATTTAAAAAAACTGCAATGTTCAAGGCGCTGGATGTTGCTATCCGGCGCTTTCTTTTGCTCGGGATTCAGGTGAGGTATTCGCGGCGCTCAATGCCCAGCTTTTTGATTTTGGAATTGAGCGTGGTTCGCTTGATGCCGAGCCGCTCGGCTGCGCCTCCGGGTCCACCGATGGTTCCGCCGGCATCACGGAGCGCCTGGAGAATATGGGATCGCTCATTGGCTTCCAGTGAGTGGTCTTCCGGCGCAGATTCTTCCATCGGTTCCTGAAGTTCACCGAGAGGAGCGCGAAGAACAGAGCCTCGGGTCAGGATCACGGCGCGCTCAAGAAAGTTCTCCAACTCACGGATATTACCGGGCCACTGCCAGCGCGAGAGAGCGTCCATGACCTCATCGGGAATGGATTCAATGAGACGGTTCATGCGGCGGGCGTGCTTTGCCACGAAGTAATTGACGAGTTCCGGAATGTCTTCTCTGCGTTGGCGAAGCGGCGGCAGTAGGATTGGGAAAACTTTGAGCCGGTAGTACAAATCGCTGCGGAAGGTTCCTTCGCGAACCATGCGCGAGAGGTCGCGGTGCGTGGCGGCAAGCAGGCGAAAGTCCACGGGGATGGTGCGTCTTCCGCCGAGGCGTTCAATCTCTTTTTCCTGCAGAGCGCGGAGCAGCTTGGGCTGTAACTCGATGGGAAGATCGCCGATTTCGTCCAGGAACAAGGTTCCCATGTGCGCTAGTTCCAATCGCCCGATGCGCTGTGTGATGGCGCCGGTGAATGCGCCTTTTTCGTGGCCGAAGAGCTCGCTTTCGAGGAGGCCTGAGGGGATGGACGAGCAGTTGACCTTTACGAAAGTGCCGCTGGTACGTGGGCTGAGGTTATGGATGGCGCGCGCGATGAGCTCCTTGCCGGTTCCTGTTTCACCGAGGATCAGCACGGTGGCATCCGTAGGCGCTACGGTTTCGACTTGTTTCAGCACGCGCTTGACAGCGGCGCTTTGACCGACAATCTCCTCAAAGCTGTACTCAGTGTGCAGTTCTTCTTCGAGGTAGCGCTTTTCCTGCTGGAGTCTTTCGGTAAGGGAAGAGAGCTGACGGGCGGCGTTGACTCCCTGCATGGTGAGGGCGATTTGACCGGCCATTTGCAGAAGGGTATTGCGGGTGATGTTCGCGAGCGCTTCCGGATCTTTGGTACCGATGCAGAGAACTCCGACGAGTTGGCCGTCCCCATCGAGGGGCAGCCACCATGCTGCCTGCACTCCGGCTGAGAGCAGACTGACAAGAGCCGCTTTCGGGAAAGAGGCGTGCGCGAGTTCTGGCTCGTAGATGGCGTCGTGACTCTGGAAGACGTTCATCTCGGGAAAGCCCTCGGCGTGGGCGAGGGTGATCTCAGAAGCGACACGCTCTTCCGGGGAGCCGTGCAGACGGTAGGTGCGCATGACCTGGTCGGCGTTGTCAAAGAGGGAAACGCTGGCGTAATCGTGAGGTATGAGGCGCTGGATACTGGCCGCGATGGCGGACATCATGGTTTGAATATCGAGGCCGGGCAAAACGGATGTGCTGAGTTCGGCGAGGAGCGCTTCTTCCGCCCGGCGGCGGTCGGTGAGATCGCGTGAGAGCTTGGAGTAGCCGATGAGTTGATCTTCCGAGTTGTAAAGCGGGGATACGACTACATTTGCCCAGAATCGAGTGCCGTCACCGCGAATGCGCCACCCTTCGTCTTCGTAGCGTCCCTCTGCCGCGGCGACATGCAACTCCTGTGCGGGGCGTCCTCGCTCGACGTCTTCGGGAGGGTAAAAGATGGAGAGGTGCTGTCCGATGATTTCTTCGGCGCGGTATCTCAGGATGCGTTCGGCACCCTGGTTCCAGGTGACGACGAGGCCTTGCGGATTCAGCATGAAGATGGCATAGTCGCGTGCGCCTTCCACGATGGCGCGGAAGTGCTCCTGGGTTTCGCGCAACTTGGCTTCCATCCTTTTTCGACGCGAGATATCGCGCACGACAGCCAGGACGATGGTTTCCGTAGCGGTCTTAACCGGGCTCAGCATGACGTCGACCGGGATTTCCGCGCCGTCACTGCGGAGCGCGAAGAGTTGCAGCTCCTCTCCCATGGAGCGAGCGTGGGGAGCCTCGGAGTATTGGTGACGATATTGTGTGTGCGCTTTTCGGAATCGTTCCGGGAGAAGCTCTTCTACCCATTTTCCAATTAATTGTTCATGGGACAGGCCGAAGAGAGTCTCAGCCTGAATGCTTGCCTCGATGATTTGGCCGTCGCCGCGCGTTACCAGAATCGCATCAGGCGCATGGTCAAAGAGTGCGAGGAATATGCTTTTGTCCAGCGTGGCCCTTGAGTCGGCGGTTTGCTGGGAAGAGTTCTCCGCGGCAACATGCATTACTCCAAGATTCTGACTCAGTTACGGTGCGATAGCAAGCCGCGAAGAAAGAGATGGAGCCGGGTGATCAGTCCGGCGCCGGAATGGACGAGGTTGCCAATGAGAAGTTCAGGAGCCGCTTACGGTTTCCAGAGCCCGGCGGTTCGGGATGACCATGCTTGCTCCATGAAGAGCGATGAGGCGCCTGCGCTTGAAATCACCGAGAGTGCGGGTGACTGTCTCGCGGGTGGCGCCCACGCACTCGGCGATCTGCTCGTGGGTCAGCGGCACGTTGAACTGAGTGCCTTCCGGTGTCTGACGTCCCTGGCTGGACCAGCGGAGGAGCAGCCGGGCGAGCTTCTCAGTGGTGGAGTTGCAGAGGGCCAGAGTACGCAATTGTTCGCACGCGCTTTCATACTGCAGATTGAGCTGGCGGATAACGCTGGAGTATGCCTGCGGATACTTTGCGATGAGCGCGCGGAAGTCTTCGGCACGGAGATAGGTGACCCTGGCGGTTTGCAGCACTTCGGCAGTGGCCTCATACGGAGTGTCGGTCAGCGTGGAGCTGAGACCAAGAAGATCGCCGGGCTTGGCGATCTTGAGGATGAGGGTTTTGCCGGCGCTGGAGCTGACAGAGAGCTTCACCTGACCGGAACAGATGACATAAATACCGCGGTTTGCTTCGCGCTCGAAATAGAGGAAAGTTCCAGCGGGATAAGTGGAGGTGTGTTTGGAGGATCGGAAGGCCTCCATGCCATTTTTTGGCAGATCGCAGAACATGCCTGGTTCACGGAGCTGGCAGTTTTCGCAGTTTTTGGTGTCGTGATGTCCAGTGTGTAAGTTCATGGCTGTTGATGTCCTTTCCCGCTTTTATGCATGCGCTTGCAGCGCGCCTGTTCTGCAAACTGCCGGGTTAACGGCGAGTTGGCTTCAATGTCCGGATTGGCGGACTGCACGATGGCACGAAGGATGTGCATGCCCTGATGATCCACGAAGGTGGCGCCACAAAGATCGAGGTGCAGTTTTTTGCCGTCGAGGTGGGCACTCAGTTGATGCCAGACCGATTCGAGCTCGTCTGTCCAAGGCCGAACCAGCTTGCCTTCCAACTTGAGGTGGAGGCCGGTCGGATTGTCGTTGACCGAGATTCGCAACATAGGAACTCTCTTTCTGCCATACCTACAGGCAATCCGCGCGCCAAAACTGAGGAGCTGTGCCGATGGTCACTAAGTGATTGTGATTGCTATCACATGCGAAATGTGACGAGGAACACGAAATGGGCTCGATACGAAGTTCGTCGCGACGAGACATCGTCACGTGACGAAATGTCGTCACGGATCACTCTTTGTGAAGGAGAGCATCCGAGGTTGCCGGATGCCGGGGGCGAAAGAGTAGTCAGCAATTTTCGGCGAAGCTGTGATGCCGATCACATCGGCGTGTGGCGAAGGACACATTCGGGATGGCAAAAGCATCGCAGACTGGTTTCATACCGGAGGTATTGTGATGATTGCCGTAACCCACAATCCCGACGCACTGGTGCAACCTCGCCAGATTCTAGTGGCGACCGACCTTTGCGACAGTAATTACCTTTTGCCGATTGCGATTGCTCAGGCCAAGGCAACCGGAGCCCATTTGACCCTGGTGCATGCACTGCTCACTCCGGCCATAGCTTCTGTGACCGCGCAGGGGTTGGTTCCACCGGACGGAGGAATGGATGCGGAGGAGTTTGCCGAGCGGATACTAGCTGAGTTGGTCAAGCGCGCCAGGGCGGAAGGCGTTACCTGTGATTCTGTCGTTCGGCAGGGATTTTCTGCTACTGAGGCCCTGCGCAACGAGGTGCACCGTGCGGGCGCCGAGCGCGTGATCATGGGGACGCATGGCAGAGGCCGCATTGGGCAGATCGTGCTGGGATCGGTTGCCAAGAGTCTGCTGCGTTCGCTGGAGATTCCAATCTTTGCGGTTGGTCCGCATGTTCGCGCTCCTGAAGCATTCGCAACGCCACGGCGGATTCTGCATCCTGTTTCGCTGCACGGGTACTACCGGGAGAACGTGGACGTTGCCCGGAGACTGGCTGAGTTTTACGGGGCTGAGCTGATCCTGATGCACGCGATCGAACCGGAAGCCGGTGAAGGGAATCAAGGCCGGCATGATCTGAGCTGGGCCAAGCGGCAACTGGACGGAGCGGTAGAGGATCGCTCGACGCTTACCGTGGATTTGAAGACGCATGTCAGTTATGGAGAGGTGATTGGAGAGATTCTGGGAAACGCAACTCACTTTCACGCGGACTGGATTGTACTGGGCTGGAATGAGAAACGCCGCAATCCGGCATTTACAGAGAGTGCTGCCTATCGGGTGATGGCGGGTGCGGCGATGCCGGTACTGACGTTGCCCCATCATTTGCCGCATCCGGCCACGCAGACGCAGCAAAAACCAGAAGCGTCAGCAGTAAGGCAGTAACCACGGGCATCGGTTCCAAACTTGAACCAGAGGTGCACAATGCGATGCGCGAATCCGGGCTGTGAAGCGGAGACTCTTTACTTTCGCAGCGGAAGCTTGCATTGGATTGACCTTCAGCCACAGTTGGACGGGGTGGCTCAACGCTGTTCGACACGCCTCATCTGGCTGTGCGCCAAGTGCAGCCAGAACCTGGTTGTGCAGACCTGGCGACCCGCAGGGCAACAACTGCGCTGCCTGCGCGGAGAAGTCATACCGATTGACCGTGATCGGCGGAGGGCCGTTGTGTCGGCCACGCCCAGACATCCGATGTCGCAGTCAGCGTAGACCTGCGATATCGACCGGGGAATGGGGGAGTATTACGGCTACTCCCCCTCCCGGAGCCTGATTTGCCGTATAGGAAAACGAGGCCCATCATGGCACGTGCCGCTGAATTCCATTTCGAAACGATTGTGGTGGCCACCGACCTGAGCGAGGCATCTTCCTCAGCCCTGCACTATGCACAGGCCGTGGCCCAGGTTCATAAAGCCCGCGTCATTATTACTCATGTTATTGATCCGGTCGGCTATGCCTTTGCCAGCGGGGTTCCGGTCGCGCTTGGCCAGGATAAAGCCGCGATTGAAGAGATTTACCGCATGGAGGACGAGACGCGGCGGAAGGGCATTCCGGTGCATTCTCAGGTAGAGACGGGAGTGATTTGCGACCGCATTCTGCAATCTGTGATGGATGCACGGGCGGACCTGCTGATTCTTGGCACTCGCGCGAGAACCGGGGCGGGGCGTGCAGCCCTGGGAACCGTGGCACGGCAGATCCTGGCGCGCACGCCTTGTCCTGTACTGACGGTTCCGAGAGGCTCGGAGCGGCATTTTCCGCGCGGTGGCGGCTGGCAGCGAGTGGTGATTGCGACGGACTTTTCTGTTGCGAGCCTCGAAGCCCTTGCCTATGCGCATCGCTGTGCATTTGATCAACTGAATGTAGTGCATGCCGAACCATGTCGCGACGACAGGGAACATGCGGCATGCATGGAGCGGCTGCGCTTTCTGGCGCCTTTCAATGAGCAGCACACGGTTCCGGTGGAGCATATCGTGGACTGCGGTGAGGCGGCGGATCTGATTATCCGCGAGTCAGCGCGGATGAACGCGGACCTGGTGGTACTGGGAGCTCCGATTGAGGAATTGCAGGAAAAGGATTTTGCATCCAGCACGGTCTTGAAAGTGATATCCGATGTGCATTGTCCGGTGATGTGTGTTCCTTCGACTCTTGAGATGCCGATGCGCATTGAGGAGCGTAGGATGTCTGTTGGATGCTGAACCGGCCTCAGATTCGGGCGATACTTTTTGCCGTGCATGGCGGTGTTGCGCTGGCCTGCGGACTGGCGGTTCTGTATCTGAGCCTTCTTGCCGCGAATCCCTTCTTTTCAGCCCTGGCGATCGTGATTGCGCTTGTTCTATGCGGCGCGGCGATCACGCTGACCGGCATTGCGGACTGGTTTGCGGCGGCGGAGACAGGGAAGCGAAATCTGCAGCAGATTCTGCTTTATGCTCTGGCGGGCATTTGTCTTGTGGGGGCGGGTTCGTTTCTGGGATTCGCGTCTTCTGCGACGTTGCAGATTTTGTTGCTGCTGGTGATCGCGCACGGGCTGATTTTTGGTGCGCTTGGGCTGCTCTCAGCTCTGCGTTTGCAGCACAAGGGTGTGGATGCAGCGATTATTTCGCTATTTGGGCTTTCGTCGATTGTGATCGCCGGTTGGATGGCGGGTTTCATTCGAGAATGGAGTGACCGGGCTGCGCTTGTGTGGGTGGGGGCGTATCTGTGCCTTGTGGGCGCGAAGCTCATTTTCTTTGCCGGAGACGAGCGCTATCACGCTCTTCATCCTCGCAAAAACTCCTCACGGGCGATCCCGAGCAGCAGTTAGGTTCCTTGCTTTTAGCGGAATGGAGACATCTGGTCGGTTTTTGTGATGAGAGTCACAGTAGTCCGTGCAGGCCGGGCCTAAAATATCAGCTATGGACGCTTTCGTCTTGGACCGTCTGCAGTTCGCGTTTACCATCACCTTCCACTATTTATTTCCTCAATTGACGATGGGTTTGGCCCTGTTGATCGTGGTGCTGAAGGGGATTGCGCTCAAAACGGGCAGCGAGGATTATGACCGGTCCTCGCGCTTCTGGGCCAAGCTGTTCGCCGTCAACTTTGTACTTGGGGTCGTGACGGGCATTCCGATGGAGTTCCAGTTTGGAACGAACTGGGCTGAGTTTTCGCGCCTGACGGGTGGAGTGATTGGGCAGCCGCTTGCGATGGAGGGTGTATTCGCCTTCTTCCTGGAGTCTGCGTTTCTGGGTCTGTTTCTATTTGGGGAAAAGCGGCTTTCGAAGCTGGCGCACTTTGGGTCTGCCGTGATGGTGTTTCTGGGATCGTGGCTCTCGGGTTTCTTCATCATTGCGACGGACGCGTGGATGCAGCACCCGGTGGCTTACACCTTGATGCCGGATGGGACGTTCCACCTGAACAGCTTTTGGGGACTGTTGAGCAATGGATGGGCCTGGCGGCAATATGCTCACAACATGTGCGCCACGGTGGTGACCGCGTCTTTTGTAATGGCCGCCGTGGGCGCCTTTTATTTGCTGAACAAACAGCATGATGCGTTTGGAAAGATCTTCGTCAAGGTGGGTGTGGTCGCCGGAATTATTTCCTGCATGCTGATGATCTTCCCGACGGGCGATGCGCAGGGGAAATATGTTGCCCATTATCAGCCGGTCGCGATGGCGGGGATGGAGGGGCTGTTTCATTCGCAGGCTGGAGCGCCGATTGTTCTGATGGGCCAGCCCAATGAGCAGACGCAGACCATCGACAATCCGATTGCCGCGAATGATGTTCTGAGCTTCCTGATTTATGGAACAACGAAGGCGGAAGTGAAGGGGCTGGACAGTTTTCCGCGCCAGGACTGGCCGACAATGCTGCCGCTGCTCTTTTACGCCTACCACATCATGGCTGGACTCGGAACTTACTTCGTATTGCTGATGGCGATATCGGTCTTCCTGCTTTGGCGCAAAAAGCTGTATCAATCTCGTTGGGTTTTATGGGCGTTGATGCTTAGCTTTCCGCTGCCATACATTGCGACTACAGCCGGCTGGATGACCGCGGAGTTAGGGCGGCAGCCTTGGCTGGTCTATGGGCTGCTGCGCACTTCGCAGGGGTTTTCTACGCATGTCTCAGCAGGGAACACGCTGTTTACGTTGCTCGGCTTTATGGGGATATATGCAGTGCTGGCGATTTTGTGGATTGTGCTGGTTTACCGGATGGTGGAACATGGGCCTGAGGCAGCAACGCCGCACGCGCACCCGGAAACCATCAGCGCATAAGGACCAGCGAACGGACCCGGCACGGCTTCGGGGTCATAGCGAGGCGAGGAGAAATGATGGGATTCATCTGGTTCTGGATTGTGGCGGTAATGATTGCGGCATATGTGGTCTTCGATGGCTTTGACCTGGGCGCAGGCATGCTTTATCCAATCCTTGGCCGTTCGGATAAAGACCGCTCTACCATAATTCAGGCCATTGGCCCGGTGTGGGATGGGAATGAAGTCTGGTTGCTGGCTGGTGGCGGGACTTTGTTCTTTGCTTTCCCACTTTTATATGCATCTTCTTTCAGTGGTTTCTATCTTCCGTTGACTATCGTGTTGTGGCTATTGGTGTTGCGGGCGCTTGGCATCGAGTTGCGTGGGCACATTGCGAACGATCTGTGGCGTACATTCTTCGGGGCAATATTTGCATTTGCGAGCTTGCTGCTGACCGTATTCTTTGGCGCCGCGCTGGCAAATGTGATTCGGGGAGTTCCTCTTGGGCCGGATCACTACTTTTTCCTGCCATTGTGGACGAACTGGCAGGTAGGGCCACAACCGGGGATTCTGGACTGGTACACGGTGATCGGTGGCCTGGTGGCGGTTGTTGCTCTTAGTACCCACGGTGCGCTATGGCTTTGGCTGAAGACCTCCGACGAGTTGAGCGAGCGTGCCCGGAGAGCGGCCGGGTATGGGTGGGCTGCCTTGTGCCTGATGACGCTGGTTAGCCTGATCGCGACGATTGCCGTACAGCCCATGGCACTGAAGAACTATGGAAGGTATCCGATTCTGTATCTGATTCCGCTCGCGGTGGTGGCTTCGCTGCTGGCCCTGCAACTTTTCAGAAATGCAGGGAAGGCACTGTACGCTTTTCTGGCATCCTGTGCGTACCTGGTTTTCATGCTGGTGGGTGCGGCGGCGGGGTTGTACCCGGTGTTGCTGCCGTCCTCATTGAACCTGCAGGACAGCCTGACGGTGGCAGATTCATTGACCGGGTCATACGCGCTGCACGTCGGGTTGATCTGGTGGGGATTCGGGATGCTGCTTGCGGTGGGATATTTCGTGACGGCTTACTGGCTCTTCCGTGGGAAGGCTGAGGGGCATTACCACTTTTGAAGTTGGATACTGTTTCTCGAATGAGTGATCTACGGGGATTTCCTTAAATTGACGCCGCAGGAAAGAATGTCCGATAACAAATATTCTGTACATATGGTTGCTGAGCAAACTGCGAGTCTTGCCTCCCAGCTCATGTTAGTTTTGCGGTATGCGCGTCAGCATTTCCGTGAACCGTCCCTTCCATGCAGTGCTCATGGCCAATACCCTGAGCCATCTAGATCAGGACGTAATGATTTACAGTGGAGCGCCCCGCAGGTACTTTTCTGGCCTGGACCAACGTGTTGCTACCGCGTTTATTCCGGCCCCGATCCTGGGTGCTTCCTACAAATTGAAGATTTCTCTTCCTGGCCCGGTCGACCGTTTTGATACCTGGCTTTTTGACCGCAGTGTTTCGATCCGGATAAGCCGTTCTGACCTGTTTGTCGGCTGGGCTTCGCAGGCATTGCACAGTGCGCGCCGTGCGAGGCTGCTGGGCGCGAAATTCGTTTTGGATAGAGCCTGCCCGCATCGCGACTTTCAGGACAGGATTGTGGCCGAGGAGGCAGAGCGCGTGGGAGCGAAGGCTCGAAAGCAAGCTCCCTGGTTCCGGGATCGTCAGTTGGAAGAGTATGAATTGGCCGATGCCATCCTGGTTCCGTCTGACTACACGATGAAGACATTTCCTGACCACCTGCAGGCAAAGCTTCTGAAAGCGCCGTTGCTTGGGCGCTGCCGGGTTCCGGAATCGGTCTCTGTCGTCAGAAAGAAGCCGTTCACGGTAGGAGTTTTAGGAGGCAATCCCCTCCGCAAGGGTTATCTTTATCTGCTTCAGGCATGGAAAAGGCTTGCTCTTCCTGATGCGCAGTTGCTGCTCCGAGCCGGTGACTTCGCTGGCTTACCTGTACTTAAGGAATTAATGGGAAGCCTGCCTAATGTAGAGCGCGTCGGTTATCTTCCGGACATCTCTGATTTCTACCGGCGGTGTGATGTTTTTGTGCTGCCCAGCATCGATGATGGATTTGGCATGGCACTGGTGGAAGCGATGGTTCATCAGAACGCGTGTATTGCCACTACCCATTGCGGGGCTTCCGAGATCATCACAAGCGGCCATGATGGGCTTGTTGTGCCCCCGGGAGATTCAGATGCGCTGGCTCACGCGATTCTGAGCGTTTACGAAAACGAGGAGCTTCGCCAGGAACTGGCTTTGCAGGCAGGCCGCACGGCAGGTGCTTTTCTGGAGTCGAGGGCGTATGAGGCCGCCATGGTGAAGATGCTGGAAATGATGGGGAAAGACACCTCGCTGCAATAGCGTGCTGGCAAAGCACCATTCATCCCTAAAGGACCGGCGCGAGCGCCACGGCTGCAAGGCCGCATAGGAACAGGGCGAACATCCAGCCGAGCAGCACTTTGGCGCGGCGGGGCGCAGCGGCGAATTCCCTCCAGACCAGAACACCCCAGGCGGCGGAGATCATGGTGGCTCCCTGGCCGATGGAGTAGGAGACGGCTGGCCCGACAATGTTGGCCCGTGAAGCGGTGAAGTTGAAGATAGCACCGAAAATCCAGATGGTCCCGCCGAGAATGCCCCATGCGTGCCATGTGAGCGGAGCTTTTGCGTAGCCGTTGAAGGCGACTGGTTCCCTGCCGTCGAGGGGCTTGCGCATCAGCAAAGTGTTGGCCGCCAGCGAGCAGATTGCGACCCCGAGAGCGAAGTAGAAGGCGGTTGCGTAAGGGCCGGGCGCTCCGCTGTCGGACATCGCGCGCGCAACGAGAGGGTAAAAGCTGCCCATCAGCAGGCCGGAGATGAGGCTGAGCACGACTCCCCGGGTGGTGATGCTTTTCTGTTTTTCGCGGGCGCGGTATGCGGCTGCATCGAGAACGATGGCGGCTACCACGATCGTGATGCCGCCGAAGAGCAGCGCTGGATTCCCTGCGGGAGCGAGGATGTAGCTACTGACTGCGCCGACTACCAGCGCGAGGCCGATTCCGACTGGAAAAGCGACGGCGAGGCCGGCAATATCAATGGCTGCCACCAGGAGCAGATTGGCGACATTAAAGATGATGCCGCCCGCAAAGGCCAGCCTTGCGTGATGTGGATCGGTGTGGGCGATATCCCGGAAAAATGGCAGGCCTTGCGAACCCGCGCTGCCCATGGTGGTTCCCAGAAGCAGGGCTCCAACGAACAGGCCGATGACGTAGTCCCAGTAGAAGAGCTGGAAGCGGTAACCGGGGCATACCTTCATGGTGTTTGCCCATGAGCCCCAGCAAAGCATGCTGAGGATCATGAACAGCAGCGCGACGGCGTATGTCTCTGGCTGGTACAAGCGAGTGCTTCAGGGGCGCGGGGCGCACCGGGAGCCATGCTAGAGCGGAATTCTGAAGTCTGCAAATCTGCCGAATGGATGGGATCCGTGGTTTGATGCAGCGGGCTGCCTATCGCAGTCGATAAGAGAAGACGAAGCGCCCGATTTGAATGAGCGGATGTTGTGCCGGCGGCCAGATTTTGAAGGCGTAAACGCCATGGGTGGCCCGGTCGAGTTTTGCCGTTACGCCACCAAGAAACTTACCCGACATGGCTTCGTAAAACTTAATTTCCAGTTCATCCCCCCTGCGCACATAACCGAGGATGTACTGGCCGGCAGGCAGATTCAGGTCGCCGACCTGGATGGGTACCTGGGAGAGAAAGTAGTGCGAGTATTTGCCGTCGGCCGAGTAGCCGGCCGTGATGAGGACGACGCCTCCGACGAACTGATCTTTGCTGCTGATGATGCCCGAGGCCGCGGGCATTTCCGTCTCAATGCGCTCTTTTACGACGGGTGCGCGCGCCGGCAGGTAGGTTTGCAGCTCGCTTTTGGTGGCCTGTCTCCAGGTTACAGTTGTGACTCCGGCGAAGGATGCGGGGACCGTGAAAATTGTCAGCAAGGCCAGCAGCAAGGCCGGTAGTAGATGTTTGCTTCGCATGCGTTTCCTTTTAATCCAGATGCACCAGCCCGCGCTGCAGCGCGGTGGTGGCGGCTTGTGTACGGTCACTTACCCCGAGTTTGCTGAGCAGGTTGTTGATATGTGTTTTGACGGTTGCTTCAGAAATATGGAGCTGGTTCCCTATTTCTTTATTGCTGTGCCCCTGAACAATGAGGCGAAGAACCTCGAGCTCCCGGGTGGTCAGTTCGGTTCCGCTGACTCGCTCCGCGAGGCGTTCCGCGACCACGGACGGGATTCTTGTTCTACCGGCGTGAACCGTACGGATGGCGTCAGTGAGTTCGCCGGCATTCATTCCCTTGAGCAGGTAGCCTTTGGCTCCGGCCTGCAGTGCGCGGTAGATATCCTCGTCTCCGTCGAAGGTGGTGAGGACGATGAAGCGGGCCTGCGGAGCTTCTGCTCGAATGGCGACGATTGCGTCGACACCGCCCATCTGCGGGAGGCGGAGATCCATAATGGTGACGTCGGGGCGGAGGTTGCGGTGCAGCTGGACGGCCTCGACGCCATCCCCGGCCTCGGCGACGACCTCAAAGTCGGAGACTGTGCTCAACAGGGCCACCAGGCCTTGCCGAACGATGTGATGATCGTCGACCACGAGAATTCGGATGGTTGCTTCCGCCACGGTATCAGTCCTGTTTTCCCAGCCGCAGGGTAATGCGCACTTCCGTTCCCTGCCCTGGTTTGCTTGTGATTTCGAGCTTTCCGCCTATCTTATGGGCACGTTCGTGCATGCCGGTGATGCCGAAGTGACCGCCTGCACCGTCCGGCGGCGTTCCGGCAAGCCCTTTGCCATTATCCCGCACCGTCATCTCAAAGTCGCGTGCGTCATAAGTGAGGCGCAGCGTGATGAGCTGGGCGTTGGCGTGTCGCACCACGTTGACGACGGCTTCCCTTGCAATCTTTTCGATCTCGGCTTCCACTTCCGGCGCAAGCGGGCGGTAGATGCCGCTTACCTGCAACTGCGTCCTGATTTCCTTTTGCGCGGTCACCTGATCGGCCATGTTGCGAATGCGCGTCGCGAGGGTTTCGTTTTCCGCACCTTGTGATCGCAGATCCCATATGGATGCGCGAGCCTCGTCGAGGCTGGTGCGCACAAGCGCGCGCGTGGCATCGAGTGATTTACGTGCGGCATCGACAGATGTTGGTAACAATTGCGAGACTACCTCGAGTTGCACGGACACAGCCGCAAATCCCTGTGCGAGTGTGTCGTGGATTTCGCGGGCGATTCGGGTGCGTTCTCCCAGCACTGCCTGGAATTGAGCGCGGACGCTACGCACGCGGAGCCAGTAGATCAGATAGACGAGCAGTAACAGAGTGATTGCCATCACGACGCGGAACCACCACGTCTGATAGATCGCCGGCAGCACGGTGAACTGAATTCCAGCCGTGCCGCGAGACCATAAGCCGTCCTGATTGGCCGCCATGATGCGGAAGGTATACCGCCCGGGCGCGAGGTTGGTGTAGTAGGCGGTTCGCTGCGTTCCGGCATCGACCCAGTGCTGGTCAAAGCCGATCAGCTTGTAACGGTAGTGGACTTTTCGTGGCGCTACAAAGCTGAGTCCGGCGTAGTGAATCTCAATGCGCGAGTGACCGGGAGGAACTGTGAGCGCGGACTGCATGGGGACCGGCTGATCGTCGATGCTGACCTGTTCAATGGCAACCTTTGGCGGCACCCGGTCGAGCTCCATGTGGGCTGGGTTCACGACTGCAAGGCCCTTGAGAGTGGCGAACCAGAGACGGCCGTCAGAGGATCGCCAGGCGGCGGGATGCCCGCCACGGCTGCACTCGCTGATGCCCATACCGTCAGAAGCGCCGAAAACGGCGTATGGAAGTTGCGTTGTATGGCCGTCGGCGAAGCGATTCAGCGCGGCGCGGCTGACCCGGTAGATTCCGTGCGTGGAACTGAGCCAGAGATAGCCTTCGCTATCGCCGAGGATTGCGTAAATGCTGTCCGGTAGTCCGGTTCGTCTGGAAGAGATGCGTGAGAAGCGACCATTCCGGTAGCGGTCGAGTCCGCCGCCCTTGGTTGCAATCCATAGGACGTTTTGTGGGTCCTGGTAGAGAGCGGTGACAATGTTGCTGGACAGGCCGTCGTGCTTTGTAAAGTTTTCAAAAGCGCCTTTTGCATAGCGGGTGAGGCCGTCCAATGTGCCAATCCATAACGCGCCGTCGGTTCGATCCTGCAGCATGGCTCCGACGAGGTTGCTGCCGAGGCCGTCCAGTTTTGTAAAAGTGTCGAATTGCCCGTGGTCGAAGCGGGTGAGTCCGCGTCGTGATCCGATCCATAGAGCGCCCTGCGAGTCGACGTAGAGGGAGCGGACGAAGTCGTCCGGCAGGCCGTCTGCCGTGGTGTAGACGCGAACCACTTTGCCATTTTGCACGGCGTCAAATCCGTCCGGGGTGCCAACCCACAGCGTGTCCGCGAGGCCCCTGGTGAGCGCCAGGACGACGTTGCTCGACAGGCCCTGCTCAGTGGTGAGCGACTGGAATTTTCCTTTGCTGTAGCGGCTGAGGCCCGCACCGTTGGTGCCTGCCCAGATGGCGCCGCCGTCGCCCTGTGTAACGGAGAGCAGATAGCTGCCGGAGAGACCGTCCCTGACTGTGAGGTTGGTGAAAGTGAGGCTGCGGAGCACGCCCAGGCCGTTCGATTCGAAACCAAGCCAAAGATCGCCTTCGCGGTCTTCGTAGGCAGTGAGCGCCATGTTGCCGGCGAGCTCACTGCTTACCGGCAGAGCCTCCATGCGATCGCCGGTGAAGCGAGCCATGCCGCGACTGGTGCCGATCCATAGCGCGCCCTGACGATCCTGATAAAGAAGATTTACCTGATCGGAAGGCAGGCCTTGCTGCGCGTGGTAGCCAAAGGCGCGGTTTCCTTTGATTTGAAAGAGACCCTGGTCGGTGCCGATCCACATGCTGCCACCGACGGAGGCGAGCGAGGAAACATAGACGGGATCGGGCAGACCTGCGGGATGGAGCATGTGGCATTGATTCGGCGTGCAGACTTCGACGCCGGTTCCGGTTCCGGCCCATACGTCACCATTGGAAGCCACGGCGAGGGTGCGTATGCTGACCTGGGATCCAATGGGCGAGAAATTTTCTGTGCCGTCAGGCGCTCGAAGGAGTCCGTTGTCAGTGGCGAGCCACAATGCCCCGTCGGCAGTCTGGAGCATCTGGCTTGCTTCGCCCATGCTTGCCGGGAGGACATTCTGGAATGTACCGCCTTTCAGAACTTCGACCCCATTGGCGGTCAATGCCCAGACACGCCCGCTCGCATCCTGAAAGGTTGTGTAGGTCTCGCTGGTCTGCGGGTATCCGCGGAATTGTCCGTGGGTGAAACTGGCAATTCCTCCGGAGGTGCTGATCCAGAGGGTTCCACTGCGATCCTGCATGAGGCCGTAGATAACATCGCTGGGTAGCTGAGGGTTTTTCTTGGTGGTGTAAGTGGCGAAATCTTCACCATCGAAGCGGACCAACCCACCTTCGGTTGCAATCCATAGGAAGCCGTCACGGGTTTGCAGAATGGCGTGGACCGTGTTCTGCGGCAGGCCGTTTTCTGTCTGCCAGACCTGCGCTCCGTCCTGACGGAGTGGAACATGAGGATCGAGCGCCCGTGCGGCGCATGCCGTGATGGCGACGAGCAAAAGTACGAGCACCGGTCGAAGTCGGGTCACTGAAAGCATAGTGCGGTTTGCTTGTCTGCATAGTACAGACTGCGACCTGCCGAACGCCAAGCAGCGGACTGCAGGATGTGAAATTGCGCTCTTTGCGGGCTTGTGACGCAGAATCCGTCACCGTATAAGTTGCACATTTGTTGTAGGGTTTTCGGCGTTTCTGCGCTTTCCTGTGGCTCTTTATGAATTCCTTATGGCGGGCATGAGTACCTAGATACATCCAGGACGCATGCAGTTTCCAGCAGAAGTAACCGAGGGCCGAATCGCTGAAGGGTTCCGGTCAGCCTCTACCGAGGCACTTCGCTGAATGCGTCCGTTCGACTGGCAGTGCACTTTGATTGGAGGATCGGCATTTTGAGAATCATTTCTTATTCGTACGGATTGCTCGCAGCAGTTCTTTGCCTTACGGTTTCGGCGGTTGCACAACCGAATCCTGGGGCAGTCGCAGCGCCCTCACCCGCCCCAGCACCCGCAGCAGCACCGGCAGCAGCACCGGCACCTCCGCCACCACCGCCGCCTACCTGGAGCGTTGGATCTTTGGACTTCAGCGGGTTGATTGACGGCTACTACAGCTACAACGCGAACCGGCCGAGTAATGCAGCAAACGGTCAGGTCAACGACCTGTACAATTTCAACGACAAGACCGATCAGTTCAGCCTGGCGATGGCCGAGGTGGATATCACTCACGCTCCCAGCCCGGTCGGCGCAACGGTCGATCTGATTTTCGGTCGCGCCAACGACCTCATACACTCGCCCACGGACAAGAGCACCGCGAACTATATTGAACAGGCCTACATCAGCGCTACGCCGCCGAAGTGGCATGGCACGGAGATTGATTTCGGTCAGTTTGTGACCTCAGCCGGCGCCGAGGTGATTGAAGCCGACAATGACTGGAACTACTCGCGCTCGCTTCTATTTGCGTGGGCGATTCCCTACTATCACTTCGGTCTGCGCACCTCGACACCCGTGACCAAGAGCTGGACGGCCGGACTGCAGGTAGTGAACGGGTGGAACAACGATGTGAACAACAATGGCGGCGTGACGATTGGGCTTACCAGCCTTTACACGAAACCGAAGTTCAACTGGGCGCTGAACTATTACGTTGGCCCCTCGAACACCGATACCCAGAAGGGATATCGCAACCTGATTGATACGACGATCAATCTGACGCCGACGCCGAAGTTCAGCGCTTATATCAATTACGACTACGGTCAGAACCGCTCGCTTGGCCCGGAAGTCTCGGACCACTGGCAGGGTTTTGCGATTGATACCGACTTTGTGGCGACGGCACACAACTCGTTTTCAGCTCGCGGTGAGTATTTCTCTGATAACGAGGGCTACGCCACCGGCACGGCGCAAAAGCTGAAGGAAGTGACCGGCACTTACCAGTACAAATGGGCGCACGGTCTTGAGACCCGCGTGGAAGTTCGTCACGACTGGTCGAATGTGGCCTTCTTTCATAAAGGCAACACTGAAATGGTGGATGGGCAGACGACAGCAACCGTGGCGTTCATTGCCTTCTTTGGACCCAAATATTGATGAACGGATCAGCAGAAGATTCTTCAGCAAGCCTGCCTGGTTCATGACGAACCAAGGTCGGCAAGCAAGCGTTCCTGCTTTCAGCAGCAGATTCTGGTAGTTCAATCGCGCACTGAAAGCTTAGCTCAGAGCACAACATGCTGAACCGAACAGTGCGTCTGGGTCCCACACATAACTGAATGTTGCTTCAGGAGGAAAGAACATGGCGGCAAGCAAATCACGGGGCCATTCGTTTGGGCTCTTTCTCTCAGGCATTGTAACCAGTCGTAAAAAATTGACGCTTTTGGGTGGGTTGGGTTGTCTCTTTTTTGGATTGCCGGCACTTGCCCAGACAACGAGCCAGAGCACTGCAACACAGATTGCACAGTTGCAGTCACAGATTGCGAATGCACAAATGTCCGGCGATAACGGCTGGATGCTGGCGAGCGCCGCGCTGGTTCTCTTGATGACCGGCCCGGGGCTGGCCTTGTTTTACAGCGGCATGGTGCGCAAGAAGAACGTGCTTGCCACAATGATGCAGAGTTTTTCGATGATGTGTCTGATCACACTGATCTGGGGTATTGTTGGGTACAGCCTTGCCTTCGGTTCAGGTACGCCATTCATTGGCGGCTTACAGCATATGTTTCTTCGGGGAGTAGGACTCGCTCCTGACCCGGCCTATGCAGGGACCATTCCGATCCAGACCTACATGATCTATCAGCTTATGTTCGCCATCATCACTCCGGCCCTCGTCACCGGCGCGTTTGCAGAGCGAATGAAGTTCAGCGCAATGGCTGTATTCCTCAGCCTCTGGTCTTTGATTGTCTACGCTCCGATGGCGCATATGGTGTGGGGTAAAGGCGGTTTTCTGAATGCCTCGTTGGGTGGGGCATTCCCCACGTTGGACTTCGCGGGTGGAACAGTCGTGCATATCACTTCGGGCGTATCCGCGTTGGTTTGCGCGCTTTACATGGGCAAACGTATCGGCTATCCGGATGAACCCATGCCTCCCCACTCCCTGGTGCTGAGCTTTATTGGCGCCTGCCTGGTTTGGGTAGGCTGGTTCGGATTTAACGCGGGCAGCGCGCTGAGCGCTGGACCGCTCGCCACCAGTGCTTTTGTCAACACGCAATTCGCTACCGCTACCGCCGCGCTGGGCTGGGTCGCTGTAGAGTGGCTGCATCGAGGAAAGCCAACGCTATTGGGAGGAATCTCAGGAGCGGTCGCAGGCCTCGTTGCCATTACACCGGCATCTGGTTTTGTACAACCGATGTCTGCCTTTATTCTTGGGGCGATTGCCGGTGCATTCTGCTACTTCATGGTGACCCGCGTCAAATCCTGGTTCGGCTACGACGATTCCCTGGACGCGTTCGGAGTACATGGAGCTGGTGGAACCATCGGCGCTATTCTGACCGGTGTTTTTGCATCGAGCACCATCAATCCCATTTTCAAAGATGCCAAAACGGGCGCGGTTCTGCCTTCCGGCGTGATTCAGGGCAACTGGCATCAACTTATTAATCAATTCGTAGGTGTCGCGGTTGCGTGGGGAATCTCTATTGTCGGTACGCTGATCATTCTCAAGGTGATCGACGTTACGATCGGTCTTCGTGTCACTCCAGATCAAGAGACCGAGGGGCTGGATATTACTCAGCACGGTGAAGAGGGTTACGATTTTGCAACGTAAAAGCGCAGCTTTGCCTGCGAACTTTCTGACCAGCTATCCAAGCATTTCTGACCAGCTATCCAACAAAGGAAATGACCATGCATAAGATTGAAGCCATTGTTCAACCCTCGCGGCTCGACGCGGTCAAGCAAGCACTGCTCGATGCCGGTGTCGAAGGCATGACGATTCTCGAAGCTCGCGGCCATGGCCGTCAAAAGGGTCACACTGAGTTTTACCGTGGCCGTGAGTACAGTGTTGATCTGCTACCCAAGATCAAGATTGAAACCATTGTGACCGATGAAATCCTGGAAAAAGCCGTGAACGCCGTTCTGCTTGCGGCGCGGACCGGCAAAATAGGTGACGGCAAAATCTTCATTTCGAAGGTGGAAGAGGCCATCCGGATTCGCAACGACGATCGCGGGCCTGCAGCGATTTAGCAAGCTGCTTGGGCTCACGGATGTCCATGACCGAGGCAGGCAGCGGACCTTACTGATTTCGACTGCTTTCCTCCAATTGATTCATTCATTTGACTATTCTCTTCTTCTTGAACGGTGGGGTGAGATAACCAAACTCACCCCATCTTCTTTTTTGAGGAGTATTGGACTTACAAGCGGAGGCAAATTGCAATATGATGAGCGGCATGACGACACTGACACTGCAAATACGCATGGCCGGTCTGGCACTGCTGATCGCTGGATGGCTTGTCCTACTCTTCGCGGTGATACTTCTCGCATCGCCTGCTCTTCGCTACGTGTTCGTTATCGTGGGTTTGCTGGTGGAACTGCTTGGCCTTGGCATGGTGGGCCTGCACCACAGGTTTGAGACGGGAGGCCGCGCATGATGTTGGCAGACGAGCCAATTGCCGTACTTTGCATTGTGCTGATTTCGATGTTGCCGCTTGCGCTGGCGGGACTGGCGCTGCTCAACACGGGCCTCGGACGATCGCGTAGTGCGTCTCAGTCTTTGATGGGCGCCATGCTGGCGGTATCTGTAGCCGCTGTCATATTCTGCGTGATTGGCTTTTCCTTTGCGGGTTTTCAGGGGATGACTTCCTACTCGTTATCCCTTGGTTCCGCCCGGTTGGATTGGATCGGCGCGACGGGCATGTTCTTCGGCGGTCTGCACTGGGACGGTTCCCTGCCCGGCTACGCAGCGGCATTTGAAGTGTTTGCCGTGGGACTGGCTGCCATTATTCCGTGGGGGTCCGGCGCGGACCGGTGGCGGTTGAGGGCGGTCGGGATGGCATCGGTATTGATCGGCGGACTGCTGTTTCCCTTATTCGCACACTGGGTTTGGGGCGGCGGCTGGCTGGCCTCTTTAGGATCGAGCTTCCAGATCGGCGCGGGCTTTGTTGATCCGGGCGGGGCGGCGACAATCCAGGCATTTGGCGGGCTCACTGCGCTGGTTGTGGTCTGGCTGCTGGGTCCACGCAGCGGCAAATTTTCCGGTTCAAGCGTGCCTCGGGCGATTCCCGGCCACCATATGATTTTTGTGCTTCTGGGTTGCATGTTGATGCTTCCGGGATGGCTTGCATTCAATTTGCTTGGCGCAACCCTCTACGCGGGGACTACCCCGCAGATGCTGGTGCCGGTGGCGATCAATACGTTGTTTTGCGCGGCGATGGCGCTGATGGCTGCGTTATTCATTACCCGGATTCGATTTGGCAAACCGGATGTTTCTCTCTGCGCCAACGGATGGGTGGCGGGCCTGGTCACCAGCAGTGCGGTTGCAGCTTTTGCTACACCCGCCGAAGCGATGATTGCCGGAACCTTGATCGGCGGGGCGCTGCCCTGGCTGGTGGAACTGCTGGAGGTGCATGCACGCATCGACGATCCCTCGGGCGCGATCGTGGTGCATGGATTTGCCGGCATATGGGGACTGTTCGCCGTCGGGTTCATGGGATCGTTTCCGCCGGGGCAGATGCTGGCGCAATTGATCGGAATCGGCACCTTGCTGGGAGTTATGCTGCCGCTCATTTATGGCTGCTTCTGGCTGCTGAACAAGGTATTCCCCTTCCGCACGAGCCCGGAGGGCGAACAGGTTGGGATGGACCTGCATGAACTGGGTGCGGGAGCGTATCCGGAATTTGTGATTTACGGAGATGATTTTCTGCCGCGTTAGACCTCACAGCACTCCAGAGAAAATCTTACGTAGAGCCATCAAAAATCTGGGCTAACCTTCACGCATTCAGTATTCTGAAGAATCGACAAATCTTTTTTCCCAAAGTGATGCAGATCGGCTTGAGCTGCGGAACTGGAAGAAGTTCAGTGGCGGAAGGCGCTTTACTACGCCGCACTGGCGATCATTCCGCTTGCTTTGTTCGCGACCATGCTGCTGCTCCCCGCAAAGCATAAAAAGTCCCTCCATTTGAATAAGATAGCTAATCCATAAGGGTCTTTATGGAATCCTCATGGACCCGTCCATAAGTTGATGATGTGACCCCGCGTCGGGGCACCCTATTGGAGGAGACACATTCATGTCTAGCGAGTACCGTAACTTCCTCGCATTAAGCTACGACGAACTGGAAGAGCTGAATCTGAAAGCCAAGGCCGAGCGACTGGGCCGTGTGGCGGAAGACAAGATTCGGGAAGAACGCCTGAAATATCTCACCGACGAGAAGCGCATCAAGGCTGTCACTGTATTGTTCAGTGACCTGGAAGGCCGCCTGCACCTTCTGGATTACGACAAGAAGTTTTTGCTGAAGAGCTACGATAACCTTACTTTCGATGGTTCTTCGATTCGTGGATTTACAGCGCAGAAGGAAAGCGACCTGCGGCTGGGAATTGACTGGAGCGCCTTTTACTGGGTGCCTGCGGATGTGTTTGGAAGCGGCAAGGTGGTCGTGTTTGGTTCGGTCATCGACAAGAATGGGACTCCCTACTCCGGCGATCTGCGCGGGGTGCTGCAGGCGTATTCGAACAAGCTGTTCGAGGAAAAAGGCTACACGCTGAATGCCGCCAACGAAATTGAAGGCTTTCTTTTCCAGGGAGCCGATGCGGAGCGGACTTACCACGAGACAGGCAAGTTCGAATTTGTAAATACGGGCGGCTATTACCACTCGCTGCCGGGCGATCCTTTACGGCGCTTTATTGACACCGCGGCGGAAGTGCAGCGGGCGATGGGCTTCCAGAATGAGAAGGACCATCCTGAGGTTGCGCCTTCGCAGTTTGAGATTAACTACGGCTACGGCGAAGTGGTTGCTGCTGCCGACCAGATTCAGCTTTACAAGCTGCTGGCCCGCCAGATCGCAAACAACATGGGATACACGGCCTCGTTCCTGCCCAAGCCTGTGGTCGGCGTGAACGGCAGCGGCATGCACACGAATCTTTCGATTTCGAAAGATGGCGCCAATCTGATGTGGGACCCGGATGGAATCGAGAAAATCTCTACGTTTGGCTGGGAGTTTGTGGATCGCATTCTCTCGCATGCTCTTGATATCTGCCTGATTCTGAACTCGAGCGTGAATTCCTATCGCCGTCTCGATCCACATTTTGAAGCTCCCAACCAGATCAAGGCTTCGGCTACGGATCGTGGATCGATGATCCGGATTCCGATTGGCAATTCCAAGTCGGCGCGTGTAGAAGTGCGCTCTGTGGCTCCGGACGCCAACCCATACCTCACGCTCTTCTCTATCTTCAAGACGGGGCTGGATGGCACTACGCTGAGCATAGAGGGCCTGCGCCAGGCCGAGCGCTACCTGCCCAGTGATATCCACTCCGCGATGCACGACTTCCGTGCTTCGGAGTGGATCTCGAAGATTCTTGGCGAGGATGTGAAGTCGCGCTTTGTGGATCTCAAGCAGGCTGCGGCCGATCGCGCTCCACGGAGCCTCGGAACATTCGTCAAGGATTCCGAGGTGCAATTCCATCACGAGATTTACAACCAGGCGTTGTGGAATCTCTTTTAGGCCTCTCACGACAGAAGCAGAAAAATCAAATGCCCCGGATCCTCTCCGGGGCATTTCTATTTGCGATTCATCTCGTTACTGAGTCATGCCGGAACCCGATTCCCTGCTGAGTGATTCAGCAAACCGGTAGCCGACGTAAGCGTCAGTGAGTAGATATTTTGGATTGGAAGGATCCTCTTCAATCTTTTTGCGCAACTGCCGGACAAAGGTGCGGAGGTAGTCGATCTCCTGGCGGTAGTCGGCTCCCCAGACGGTGGTGAGCAGTTTTCCGTGGGTGACGGCTCGACCGGCATTCGTCATCAGGTAGAAGAGAATGTCGTACTCTTTCGGCGTGAGGTGAAGCGGCTGGCCGGACTTGTAGACCAGTCTGCGGTCGGGAAGCAGGCGGATGTCGCCGACTTCCAGCGGGGCATTGTCCGGGCGATCAGGAGCTTTGGCCCGCCGCACCGCGGTACGGATGCGCGCGACACATTCGCGCATGCTGAAGGGCTTGGTGATGTAATCGTCCGCGCCGCGTTCGAGTGCGTCGACTTTGTCCTGCTCTTCATCGCGGACCGTAAGGATGAGGATGGGCAGTCGAGGATAGACGGCACGCAGCTTGTCCAGTGTCTTCATTCCGCCGATGCCGGGCATATTGAGATCGAGCAGAACAACGTCAAAGGACTGCGAACGAACCAGAAGCAGGGCTTCTTCGCCGCGCGAGGCTTCGACTGTTACAAATCCAAGCTCCTGCAGGGTTGCACGCAGAGCGCGCCGAATGGCGGCTTCGTCGTCCACCAGCAGAATGCGAATTGAGTTTTCATTCATGAAGCAGACAACTCCTGGGGCTCCACCGGGATGGAGGCGTAAAAGGTAGTTCCGTTCGTTGCGTCACTCTTTACCCATACATCTCCGCCATGTGCCTGGGCTGACCTTCGAGCGATGGAAAGTCCGATTCCAGTACCGGTCGCCGACTGCGATGCTCCGGAGGCTCGAAAAAAGCGTTCGAAGAGGTGTTCCTGATCTTCAACAGAAATGACAGGGCCAACGTTGTGGACCGAGAGCAGCACTGCACCGGGACGACTCACCGCGCTGACGGTGATGGTCGTGCCCAGAGCTCCATATTTACCGGCATTATCCACAAACTGGGTGAGCATGGCTCTCAGAAGGCTGCGGTCGCCGAAGATGGTCAGGTTCTCGGGATCGACGGAGACTTTGACGTGCATGGCTGCCAGACGCTCCCTTGCTTCGGCAACCGCTTCGTCGATCAACGATGTCACGGTGACCCGCTCCGCGGTGACGGTAAGATCATGCGCATCGAGCCGCGCCGTTTGCAGCAAGCGGGTGGTGAGATGGTCCAGCAGTTCGGTTTGCTCCTCGATCAGAGAGAGCAGCTCAGTCTGGGAGGCGGTATAGCTACCGGTCTCGACAAGGCCGGAACTGGCTGCGCGGATGGCCGTGAGCGGAGTTTTGTAGGCGTGCGCCAGATAATCCAGCACCGTGGTGCGCAATTGCTCAACGCGGCGTGCACTCTCGGTCCGGGTTTCATTGGCGAAGGAGTGGTAGCGATCAAAGGTGATGGCGACCAGGCCCGCCACGGAATCGACGACGGCCGCGCTTGCTTCTCCACGCAAAACCAAGGCGCCAATGGGGAGCCCGCCGATGCGCAGGACACGCTGCCGCAGGCCGGTGGAAGGCTCATCCCGCACAATTTCAAAGATGCACGTGTTGCGAATTGTGTTTTCAATATCGGGCCACCATGTTCCAGCCTGGTAGGTCTCATGGAGGTCTGCGTCGAAGATGGCAACAGCTTCCAGCCTCAGGGTCGCGCGAATTCGCTCGGCCAACTGAAGGCCGGGTTTGCGGTGCAAATCCAACTGAGTGGTGCTGGCAACCAGTTGGCTCAATGCTTCCAGTTCACGAGCGTCTCCGGGAGGGTAGTTGACTGTGCCCTTTGCTGGAAGATTCTTGGCGCTAACCATGGACCATCCTTAGATTCATGATTCCCTTCGTGCTCGAATACTGTGGCGGTCGAATGGCCAATGTCCGGAGACTGATTTTGGGGGCCAGCAGGACCACAGGGAGCAGATGATTGAGACGGCGATGACCTTACCCCACTTTACTCAAAGTTTGCACAAGGATTTCTGAAACCACAAGAAATTTTTGTGTCAGGAATGAGCGCATTGGGGCGATCTTTAGACATTCCTCATGAGTGGGATGCGGTGATAGAGATGTGTACCGCCTGCCTTTACTGCATTGGACAGAGACAGGCGACGGCCAATGAGTTTATGCTCGACATTCTCTACGGAATCGCGACTGATCCTGGCCAGCGCGCCAGGAACGAAGATGCCACCTCCATTTTTGTGCCGCGCTCCAGACGCGAGGCACAGGCGCGGGGATGGATGTTCGCGCTTGCCGACGGCGCCGGAGGTCACAGCTCCGGTGAGGTTGCCGCTTCACGAGCTGTTTCGGTCATCGCAAAAGGCTTCGAAGAGGCGGAGGAACAGACGTCGCTCACCAGCCTTTTGCCCCGCCTGATACAACACGCCAATGCAGCGGTTTACGACGAGGCGCTCAATCCGCAATGGCGGCACAAGGGCATGGCTTCCACGATCGTTTCCTGCGCGATACGGCAGGATCAGGCTGTGGTGTCTCATGTGGGCGATTCACGCTGTTATCTGATTCGGGATGGCCGTGCGGAATTATTGACCCGGGATCACATCTGGGTGGAAGAGCAACTCCGGCAGGGGTTGATTTCTGCCGCGGAAGCGGAAATCTCTGATTCCAGGCATGTTCGGACCAGGGCACTGGGAGTCGCAAAATTTATCACAGCCGAGAATACAACAGTTCCTGTTCGCGCGAAGGACACGCTGCTTCTTTGCAGCGACGGGCTGTACGGCAAGCTCGGCAGCGACCGACTGGCGAGATTGCTCAACGGGCGGTCCGAGGCGCCATCGGTGGCAGCGCAGGAACTGGTGCGCGAGGCAGTTCGTCTGGATGGCTCCGATAATGCCACGGCCCTGGTGATTCTTATCCGTTCGGTGGAGGCGATGGCGATGTACCGTGGCCGCCAGTATGTTCGGCCGGCGAGCTAGGCAAGACTTTGCCTGTCCTGTGTGTTCCGCACCGGCGAAGCAAATGCATTGGATTCGAAAACGCTTGATTCCGATAGCATTAGAAGTACGAATATGAGTGCGTTGTCAGACAAAGTGTTGTCTAATCTTTCCTCCTGACTCCCTGACAAACGCTGGTTCCCCGAGATTTTTTCTTTCCGGATGTACCGGCGAGGAATTAACATGACCGAGCGGTCCGATGGATCGACGCCAGGGGGATGATGTTCTTTCATGGGGAAAGGTAGAGAAGCCGGCCGCGAGCCGGCAATTCCAGTGACGCTGAAGTCGCTGGCTGAATATTTGGATCTGAATCCAGCGACTATTTCCGTTGTACTGAACGATGTTCCTGGAAGATCGATACCCGAGGCAACGCGCGAGCGCATTCGCGAGGCCGCGCGTAGATTCAAGTATCAGCCCAGTTTTGTGGCGCGTTCCCTGCGCAATCGCCGTACACAAACCATCGGAATTCTTGTTCCCGTCCTCTCTGACGGTTATCAGACCGAGGTCATGGCTGGGATTGGCGATTATCTGCTCCAGAATGATTACTTTTACTTTATTGCTCACCATCATCATCGCGCCGATTTAATCGAGCAGTATCCACGGATGCTGATTGGCCGTGGCTCGGAAGGGATTATCGGCATTGACACCCAGTTGGAGCATGACCTGCCGGTTCCCGTGGTGGCTGTTGCCGGGCACAAGACCATCCCCGGAATCACCAACGTGATTCTGGACCATCGTCGTGCCGCGGAGCTTGCCTTGAAGCACCTCTACCAGTTGGGCCACCGCGAGATTGCCTTTATGCGCGGGCAGCCATACAGCTCGGACTCGGAGTCTCGGTGGGCCAGCATCCTGAAATGTGCTGCAGACCTTGGATTGCGGGTAAACCCGGAATTGACGATACATCTGGAACTGGACATCACTTCTCCGGAGCTGGGCTATCCGCCTGTTCGCAGGCTTCTGCAGAAAGGCCGGCACTTTACGGCGATTTTCTGCTTTAACGATATGGCTGCCATTGGCGCGATGCGGGCAATCCATGAGGCGGGCCTGCGGATTCCGGAAGATGTATCGGTCGTCGGCTTCGACGATATTGAGCATGCCAGCTTCCAGACGCCGAGCCTGACTACGGTAAGACAGCCATTGCACAGTATGGGGAGACTGGCGGCGGAAACCCTCCTGAACCAGATCCACTCCCCCGGTGCTCCGACCAAGCCAGAGATTCTGGTCAAGCCGCAGCTCATGACGCGCGAGTCCAGCGGGCCGTGCAAGGAGAAGGTCGGGCACAGGATCAAGTCAAAGGCCAAGTCACGGCGCGCGAGTGTCTAGCTTGCAAACGTCTTCGGCCCTGCAAATACGGACACGAGTCTCGATCATTCTGCTCTATGTGGGTTTTCTGACTACGGGGGCGATGACCGTTCTGTTGGGGACGGCGCTTCCGCGCATTGCCACAGAGTTTCACCTTACCGACAGTCAATCCGGCTTGCTCCTGATGGCGATGTTCGCCAGCAGTTCCTCCGGCGCGTTGTTTGTCCGGCGAAGGTTCAGGCTGACGCTTGGGGCTGGTTACCTGATGATTCCGGTAGCGGGCTGCATGCTGGCAGTGGCGCCCAGGCAACTGGGACTGGCCGCCATTGTGTTGTTTGGCCTAGGGCTCGGCATGGCCATGACCTCCACGAGCATGCTGGTGGGGCGGATGTATCCGGGGCGGCGCGGGGCGGCGCTGTCCTTTTTGAACTTCTGCTGGAGCATAGGGTCTACGCTTTGCCCGCTTTGGATTGCGAAGCTGCACGGCAACGTGACCGCGCCCGAACTCGGCATTGCGGTGGCGCTTGTCGCCGGACCATTCGCGATTTTGCCTTTGATCGGGGCATTTGAAGCGCCCGTCAACGCCATATCGAAGCATAAGCATCTGGATACCGCGATCTCGACTGTAGTGCTGTTTGCAGCGGCGGGGTTCCTTTACGTGGGCATGGAAACGTCTGTGGGCAACTGGATGACGACCTATGGTGTGCGGGTGGTCAGTTGGAGCTTTACGGACAGCAGCCTGGCCACGGCGTGCTTCTGGGGGGCATTGTTAGCGGGGCGCGGCCTGGCCCCGCTGGTGCTTTACAGGATGCGTGATGCCCAACTGTTTCGGCTGGCTGTGTTTTCCCTGGTGGGAGGGTTGTTACTGCTGGTATCCGCCCACACGCCATGGGCTTTGCTGGCGGGAGCCGTGTGGGCCGGGCTATCCCTTGGACCGATCTATCCGCTGGTGCTGGCGCTCTTTATGGAACGGGCTGGGGAGTCCAAGCATACGGGTTGGATATTCACCCTTTCCGGTTTTGGCGGCGCCGTTCTGTCCTGGATGACAGGCGTCGTCTCCAGCGCCGCGCACTCGTTACGGGTCGGGCTCAGCGTTCCAGTCCTGGGGGCCTGCCTGCTCGTCGTGCTGATGCTTGGGTTTGGTTTGACGAGAGTGCCGTTGGCAAGCATCACCACGGCGGATTAGGAGCCATCTCCTACAGTTTCTCCGGGCAGGGGCCGAAACGGGTTAGAAGCTCGTTCACCTCGGAGATCACCTTGTTGTCCCAGGTGAGTTCGGTGTTGCGCCGCAGCCCCGAACTGGTTTCGGTTTCTGTGTATACCCAGCTCGCGACGCGGTCCTCGGGTTCCGCAGCCCAGTTGTTTCCCTTCCCTTGTACGCGGGTAGCACCTCGCTCCCATCCTCGGGGCGTGAGGTGCCATTCCGTCCATTCTCTTCTTGCGGCCATAGAACCAGTGTAAGGAAATCAGGGCTATCTCGACACGAGGAAGGGATTGGACTGGCGTTCTTCGCCAAGGGTGGTTTCCTGGCCGTGTCCGGGAATCACTCGTAGATCCTCTGGAAGGACCAGCAGCCGGTCGTGAATGGAACGGAGGATCTGCTTGCCATCGCCGCCGGGCAGATCAGTGCGCCCGATAGACCCGGCGAAGAGTGTATCCCCGGCCAGCAACAGGCGATCCGGCTGGAAGTAAAGACAAACGCTGCCGGGCGTATGGCCGGGGGTATGGATGACCTGGGCCGGATGACCGGCGATGCCGACCTCCATGCCGTGCTCAGCGCTTTCGTCAGGTGGGGCTACCTCAGGCGTTTCGATGCCGAGCCAGTTGGCCTGCACGTCCATCATTTTCAGAAGCGGAAGGTCGTTCTGGTTGAGAAGGATGGATGCCCCGGTGGCGCGCTTGAGTTTGACCGCTCCACCGATGTGATCAATATGGGCGTGGGTGATGACGATCTGCTTGAGGGTGAGGCCGTGGGCCGCCAGGCGAGAGAGTATTTCGGGGATGTTGTCGCCTGGGTCTATGACCATGGCTTCGCGGGTGGTTTCATCGCCGAGTAGGGTGCAGTTGCACTGCAGCATTCCGACTGGGAAGACTTCGAGGATCATAAGAGTATTGTCCGCTGGTTTGGGTTTGAGGGTGGTGGTTTTGGCTCGCCCGGGCGGATGGCCAAAGGCCCGTGAATAGGGCAATTTTGATGCCGAAGATGGACCCATTCAACGGAATGTATAGCTCTAAATACACTCAAAGCTTCCATTTTCTTTAATTTAAGCTAATGGTTTAAATGTATTACTTTACTGGAATCAAGATGCACAACAGAGCTTTAATATAAATCCGATAAATCATTGAAATAGCGATAGATAGATTCTGTTCCTCGCAAAAAGCATCTGCGGGGCGATAGGAGGCTTGCCACGAGCCAGCCGGATTCCGGAAAAGCGAAAAATCGGCCGGGGTGAACGGCGACTTCGTGCTCGCGGATGAGGAGCGCGGCGAGGTCTTCGTCGTCCATGAGAGCAGGAACGCGGAGGATGGCATACCAGCCTGCGTCTACCCGGAGCCGGGTGACGAGGCGCTGCCTGGATAGCAGGGTGTCGAGGGTTTCGAGGTTGGCCCGGCAGCGGGAGCGGATTTGATTCTGGATGTGGCCCCGGGTGGCCAGCCATGGACCCATGGCGTGCTGGATGGGGGCGTTCATGGAGAGGTAGGTGTCGGCGATGACCTCGATCCGGTCGAGGGCTGTGGCGACTTCCCTGTCCGGTCCGAAGGCGGCAATCCATGCAGCCTTCATCTGGGGCAGGCCGCAAATCTTGCTCAGTCCGCTAAGGACAAAGGTCAGGGCGGGGTGATCTCCTGTTGCAAAACTCTGGGATATTTCGTTGGTGAGCGGGTAATCGAGGAAGACCTCATCGACGATAAGAGCGAGGCCATGCTCGGCGCAGAGAGCTTCCAGTTGAACACGCTCCGCGTTCGAGGTGAAGTGGCCGGTGGGATTGTTGGGATGGACGATGGCGATGGCGCGGGTTCGCGGGGTGATCTGCTGCCTTAGCGCTGCGAAGTCAATATGCCAGCCGTGGTCGTAAAACAGCGGGTACGGGTTGAGGCGGACATCGCAGATCTGGGCCAGGAAGTCGAAGAGCGGGTAGCTGGGCTGAGCGATGAGGACCTCATCGTGCGGATTGCAGAGCAGCCGGAAGAGATAGCTGTAGGCCTCACTGGTGCTGGTGGTCAGGGTGAGCTGGTTCGGTTGCATGGGGGCGGAATGATCGCCATAGTAGGCGCATACTGCTTCCCTTGCCTGCAGTATGCCGCGGGGATCGGGGTCGTAGTCAAAGACTGCAGGCACGGAAAGCGCGGTGATGATGGCCGCCTCGTTGTACTCAAAGCCGGCCACAGTGGGGTTGGAGGCGGTGAGATTGCAGATGGCCTGACCGGCCGCGCGGGCCTCGTCGAGGGCGCGCGCTGTTTCTGATGAGGTCAGGTCCCAGGCGGTACGCCGGGCGAAGGATATGGGCATGGAACCATTCTGCATTGTCGGAGGTGGTTTCGACATTTTCGGTCCTCATGGAAATTGGTGGAGGATTCACAGGGGCGGATCCGCTTTACGCCGTCATAATGAAGGCAGGAGTAGATTTCGTGAAGGAGTGGGCATGGCGATTCGCGGCGTGATCTTTGACTACGGGATGGTGCTGACCAACGCGCAGGATCCGGCGGCGCACCAGCGGCTGATGGAGATTACGGGGCTGGGCCGCGTGGTGTTTGAGGAGCACTACTGGCGATATCGGCATACCTATGATCTCGGCGAGATGAACGGGCCGGCCTACTGGCGGCAGATTGCGGCGGATGCCGGTATCGCGCTGACGCAGGAGCAGGTGGACGAACTGGTGGAGCAGGACGTGCTGATGTGGGCCACGCTGAATGAGGAGATGGTGGCCTGGGCCGGCGCTTTGCAGGACCGCGGGATGCGGACGGCGATCCTCTCGAACATGGGCGAGGAGATGATGCAGTACGTGCAGCAGGAGTTTGCGTGGCTGCAACACTTTACGCACCATACCTTCTCGTGCGCGTTGAAGATTGCGAAGCCGGATGCGGCGATCTACGCATACACCTGCGAGAAGATGGGGATCGCGCCGGCCGAGGCCCTGTTTATCGACGACCGGCCAGTGAATGTGGAGGCGGCGCGGCAGGCCGGGATGCAGGCGATCCAGTTTCGAGGCGCGCCGCAGCTTCGGCTGGAGCTGGAGCGCCAGAATCTGCTGAGGGGTTGGCCGCTGCCGGGCGACGAGCCGGCGCATCAGGACCGCGTGGCGGCCGACCTGGATGGGATTGGGACCTGCTCGACGATTTCCACGTTGAAGCCGTGAAGGGCCGGAACGTGGGTGGGCGTGTTGGAGAGCAGGCGGATCTTGTGAATGCCAAGATCGGCGAGGATTTGCCCGCCGAGGCCGACCTGGCGAAGGATGCGCTGGTGGCGTTCGCTGGATTCGGCCTGTGATTCGGCCTTGCGGCCCCTGGAGTGGAAGAGGATGCCCGGCGGGTCGAGGGTTTTGTCGATGCCGAAGCCTCTTGCGGTGTTGTGCAGGTAGATGAGGGCTCCACGGCCTGCCTCGGCGATCATGCGCATGGACTCATGCAGGACATTGTGGCAGTCGCAGACGGAGGCGCCGAAGATGTCTCCGGCGACGCAGTGGGAGTGGACGCGGACGAGGACCGGGTCGGTTTCCTCTTCGTGGAGGTGGGTGTGGACATCGCCGCGGACCAGGGCTAGATGGCTTTCCTCGGCGCCGACTTCGCTCTCATACGCGATCATGCGGAAGTCGCCGCAGGCGGTGGGCAGGACTCCCTCGGCAACGCGGTAGATGTAGCGCTCGTTCTGCAGCCGGTAGCGGATGAGCTCGGCCACGGTGAGCATTTTGAGGCCGTGGTGGGTGCAGAAGTCGATGAGGTCGGGGAC
This sequence comes from Acidobacteriota bacterium, assembly GCA_021818585.1. Lineage (GTDB taxonomy): Bacteria > Acidobacteriota > Terriglobia > Terriglobales > Acidobacteriaceae > Acidobacterium. The sequence goes on from JAKATU010000042.1 coordinate 60,454, forward strand.
GCGGGCCATGGTTCCGTCGTCGCGCATGATTTCACATATGACGCCGGCAGGGATGAGCCCTGCCATGCGGGCGAGGTCGACGGAGGCTTCGGTTTGGCCGGCGCGGACGAGGACGCCGCCCTTGCGGGCGCGCAGCGGGAAGACGTGGCCGGGGCGGGCAAGGTCGTGGGCGGTGGATGCGGGGTCAATGGCGACCTTGATGGTGTGGGCTCGGTCGTGGGCGCTGATGCCTGTCGTCACGCCTTCGCGGGCCTCGACGCTCTCGGTGAAGGCGGTGCCGAATCTGGAGGAGTTCTGCGGCACCATAGGGTTGAGGCGGAGGAAGTCGGCGCGCTCCTCGGTGAGGGTGAGGCAGATGAGGCCGCGGCCGAAGCGGGCCATGAAGTTGATGGCCTCGGGGGTGACGAATTCGGCGGCGAGGGTAAGGTCGCCCTCGTTCTCGCGATCTTCATCGTCGACGACGACGATCATCCGGCCGGCGCGGATTTCGGCGAGGGCTCCGGGAACATCAGTGAATGGCGGGTGAGCGTGCATGACTATTTAGTCTCGCACGGAATGACGTTGATGGCAGTGACGGAGGGGTGACGGGTGACGCCGGGCGGAAAACCGAGGGCTGTATACCCTACGATTTAAAATGATACGGGTAATGTCTGGTAAGTTACATGAAGTGTTTACTTTACGAGACGTTAGTCCTGTAAGCCTTTTGGATCAAATTACTTACGGCGACGGTTAACCCTGTGATTTTATACGGTCCATACGATTTGAATCGTATTGTTTCTCGATTTTCCGGAAGACAGGCGGTCTGTGGCGGCGGGCGGCTTGTGGGATTTCAATCGATGGTTTTGTGAGCCGATATGTCATGCGCGGGGCGGCCTTTGAGTAAAAAGAGAGAGGGAGACCCCGGTCATTTTTGTGCGTAAGTGGTTGAATTCATGAGGTCGAGTACCTTCACTCAAGAATCCCCCCATGTTTTTGCGGGTAAGTGATTGATTTCATGGATCGGGCCAGTGTCCAGACGCTGAGCGGGAGGCTGAGTCGATCTGGATAAGTTCTTTCCACGAGGTTGGAAGTCTGCCCATATCCCCTAACTCAAGGATATCAGTTTTGAGGGTAAATACCGGCAAGTTTCAGGGAGGATGGTTATCTATCCGCCGAAAGATGGGCCCTGACCGAGAATCTGCCTGTATTATGGCTTGCGTTCCTGCCTGTTGGAAGTTAGGGTTGGGTGAGTTCTGAATAACTATGAATGAAAAGACTTCTTCCCTGCGGAATGGGGTGTTCTGCTGCCTTGTGTTTCTGGGGTGCTACCTGCTGGCGTGGCCTGTGGCCAACATGGCCTTCCGGGATGATTGGTCCTATATAGAGACGGCGCGGGTGTTTGCGCAGACGGGGCATATTGTCTACAACGGGTGGGCTACAGCAATGCTCGGATGGATGATTCCGTGGGGTGCGCTGTTTATCAAGCTGTTTGGGTTCTCGTTCATGGCAGTGAAGCTGTCGATGCTGCCGCTGGCGCTGGGCTGTCTGCTGCTGTTTCACGCCAGTTTGCGGCGGTTTGAGATTACGCCCATGAATGCGGTGGTCGGGACGCTGACTCTGGGGCTTTCGCCGCTTTTTCTGCCATTGTCGGCCAGCTTCATGACGGATATTCCCGGGCTGTTTGTGATTCTGCTCTGCCTGTACCTTTGCCAACGGGCCTTGGCAGCTCAGACAGACCGGGCGGCGATTGGGTGGCTGACGGCGGCGGCGTTGACGAACACCATTGGTGGGACGGCGCGACAGGTGGCATGGCTCGGCGTACTGGTGATGGTTCCCTGCACAGGATGGCTGCTACGCAAACGCCGCAATGTGCTTATAGCCGCACTAGTGTTGTCGGTGTGTGGCGCCGGTGCGGTCCTTTATTGCATGCAATGGTTTGCGAAGCAGCCGTATTCCATCCAAATTCCAATTTTGCCGAGGCCTGCAAAATCTATTGTTATGGATCTGTTGAGTATTGGGTACACAACAGATCTTATGCTTGCCGAATTTCTTGGGTTGCTTTTAGCACTTACCCCGTTACTCCCTGTTTGGTTGTCAAAATTTGGCAGACGTGGCGACCACTGGATAATGCTTTTGTGCTGCGGGGTTGTGCCACTTTTCATTTTCGGGGCTTTATTTGGCAAATATGCAGAGGTCTGGCCTCCGGACCTGCTTTTCTCAGAACTTCCTCCATTTAATGATTTCCGCTTCGGAGCCAGCAAGACTCCTTGGCATGCCGCTCTACCTTACCTTACAGAAAGTGCAGTATCTCTGGCTATGATCGCGGCATTATTAGGACTCGTCATTGCAGTTCGTGAGCATCGGCAACCGCGGGGGGAAATAGGCGGCGGCCTGTTGCCACAAAATGTCTTCTGGTTGCTCGCTCCATTTTCCGTGAGCTACGTATTACTGCTCCTGACGCTAGGGTGGCAGTGGATGGCCTTTGACCGTTATGTAATTGGCTTGGTGCCTTGCGCAATCATTGCTGTTCTCACCTTCCATCAACGTGTCCACGGCAAAAACTTTCGGAACTCCTTGATTATCTTTCTAGTTCTGTTCGCAGCAGGAGCCGTGGCTGGAACCCACGACTGGTTTGCGAGACAGAGGGCCCGAGTGGAGGCAATCCAAGAGTTACGGGCAGCAGGAGTACCGAGAACCGAGGTTGATGGCACTTGGGTGTACGACGGATGGACGCAGGTTGTTGACGGCGGCTACGTCGATGATCCAAGGATCAAAATTCCAGCGAATGCATACCGTTCGAATGAAATCCAGCCGAGGAAGGAAGCATGCCTACCCGGCTACAACATTTCGAAGGAGTTCACGAAACTAAGGTTGAAATATGTGATCGGAACCGAAGCCAGCGACTGCGCCTTACCTTCGCGTTATCCCTCGGTCCATTATGCTGCCTGGTTGCCGCCATTTTGGAGAACGATCAAAGTGGAACGACTTACACAAACAAAAACTGATGCAAGAAATTAAACTCCGGTCTGAAAAACCTGGGTGAAGAGCAAATACATAGAACACTTTCTGAAAAGGGATAGCTCATGAATCCGCGAATGCAAAAGCTAAAAATAGTTGTGCCCGTGTTCAATGATTGGGATTCATTTGGGATGTTGGTGCGAGACCTCAACGGGGTTGCTGCCGAACTCGGATTGAAGCTGTCAGTAAGTGCGGTAGATGATGGATCAACCATGCCAGTGACTGTTGACTGCGATGCGTTGACTGAGTTTAGGCATCTGGACCAAATTGAATTGATCCAGTTGGCAACGAATGTTGGGCACCAGCGAGCTATTGCTGTGGGCTTATGCGTGGCGATTGAGGACAATGACTGCGATGCCGTGGTGGTGATGGATGCGGACGGAGAGGATTCTCCAACGGCTATCAAGGAATTGGTTCAAGCTGCCGGCAACGGGGGTGACTATTGTGTAGTAGCTCGGAGGGGCAAGATCGGAGAGGACTTTATCTTCAAGACTGCTTATGCAATGTATAAGTTATTCTTCCGGCTTCTCACTGGAAAGGAGATACTCTTTGGCAACTTCTGCTTATTATCTCGGAGTTATGTCAGACGATTAGTGAACATTCCGGACTTGTGGAATAACGTACCGGCGGCGATTCTGAGGTCGCGGCTGCCAATCCGGATGGTGACAGTAGATCGTGCCCCAAGATATGCAGGACGTTCGAAGATGGGACTGACTTCGCTAGTGGTCCACGGATTCAGTGGAATTTCCGTATATGCGGACATGATCTTCGTGCGGTTTTTCTTCTTCAGCTCAGTTCTTTTTTCGCTTAGCGTGGTTTCAATTCTCCTTGTTCTGACATTGCGAATTTTCTTTCCCGCCTATGCGACACCGGGATGGGCTACGACTGTCACATTTGGAATGTCTATCCTTCTGGTGCAGATATTAAGCTTCACGCTGTCTTTCATTTTGGTGTTGTTCAATGGACGGCTTCAGATGCCAGCAATTCCACTGGAAACTTATAAGGCCTATATCGACCACCGCTACCTCCTGCATTTGAAAGATTCACAAATGCAGGGCAATTAACCTATTTCCTGTGACGATTTGTTCTGTTAATCATCGGGTGGTGGAGGTGCAGCGGGTTGTTGGGAGCGACGGTGTGGGCAGTTTGAGGCAGGATAGAACGAAGGGTGTTGCATCGCCTTAGGGGGATTCTCGGGAGTGATGAGCGAGAGGATACGCGATCTGCGGAATGGGGTGTTCTGCTGCCTTGTGTTTCTGGGATGCTGGCTGCTGGCGTGGCCGGTGGCCAACATGGCCTACGGTGATGACTGGTCCTATATCGAGACGGCGCGGGTGTTTGCGCAGACGGGGCATATTGTCTACAACGGCTGGGGTGCCCCCATGCTGGGATGGATGATTCCGTGGGGTGCGCTGTTTATCAAGCTGTTTGGGTTCTCGTTCATGGCGGCGCACCTTAGTATCTTGCCTGTTGCATTGGCAACGCTGCTCCTATTCCATGCATTACTTCGCAGGTTTGCGATTGGGCCCCGCGATGCTGTGATCGGGGCACTTACCTTGGGCCTTTCACCACTTTTTTTGCCGTTGTCGGCGGGATTCCTGTCGGATATGCCCGGACTGTTCGCGATCGTGTTGTGCATGTATCTTTGCCAGCGAGCTTTGGCGGCCACTACAGACCGAGCGGCAATGGGTTGGCTGGCCGCAGCGGCAGCAACCAATGTGATCGGCGGAACGGCTCGACAAGTAGCGTGGCTGGGGGTTCTGGTGATGGTTCCCTGCACCGGATGGCTGCTGCGAAGGCGACCGAGATTGCTCGTGACGGCGCTCGTACTATGGGTGGCGGGCATTGGCTCCGTCTATTACTGCATGCAGTGGCTTGCGCGGCAGCCCCATATAGTCAAAGTGTCCATTCTCCCGAGAACGCAGAGTTCGTTTGTGTGGTGGGTTGCTTTTCTTATACGAACTACCAGCCGGATGGAATCGCTCGGTTTATGCCTGCTCCTTTTTACTTTTCCCATTTTTGCTATATGGCTGCGAGAATTCGGTCGGAAGATTTCAGATTATGTGGTCCTGGTTGCGCTTGGCTTGTTCCCATTGTTGGCGGCAAAGCAGATGATGGGTGCGAACGGTGAGATCTGGCCGCCGAATACCCTGCTTTCCGAGCTTTCCCTGCGCATGCTCCCAACCTGGGATTACCAGTTGTCTTTGCACAAGACATTGGCTCCCGTACCCGTCCAGATACTTATCTCAATGCTTCTGTTAGCCGCCTTCTTTGGTTTGGTGACTTTCTTGCGGAAAAAAGGATGGACTGCGGGCTGGTGGAGAGATGACTCCCCGGGATCGCAAATGTTTTGGCTCCTGGTCCCTTTCTCCTTGAGTTACTTCGCTCTGCTGATGACGCTTGTTTGGCACGGTATGACGTATGACAAATATGTGATTGGGGTGATGCCCCCAGCTATTGTGATTGGCTTGTGGCTTTATGAACGGTATATGGGAGGTGTTCTACCAAGGGCGGCAACCTATCTCCTGATCTTCTATGCGGCCATCAGTGTTGCGGGGGTTCATACCTGGTTTGCAAGCAGGCGAGCGATGGTTGCCGCAATTGGTGAACTTCGCAAAGCGGGTGTGCCCCGAACGGAGATTGACGGCGGATTGGAATACAACGGGTGGACTCAGGTCCGCAATGGCGGACAAGCTTATAACCCGTACAATCGCGCTGTAACGCGAACCTTTCAACCGCCAGCGGACAGCCCTGCCTACAATCCGCAATGCGATGCGTGGTCTTTGCTGGTTGATTCGGACGTCCGTCCCATTTACGAAGTTGGAAACAGAGAAAAGCAGTGCTACGCACCGTCGAAGTTTCCAGCGGTGCATTACACGGCGTGGCTGCCTCCGTTTGATCGGGTGGTGGAGGTGCAGCGGGTTGTTGGGAGACAGGATCCCGGACCGGAGAAATGATGCGATTTTCCGCGATGGCGAGGGTGACGGCTTTGGCGCTGGCCGCGGGGATAGCTGGTGGCGTGGGTTGGTCGGAGGGTATTTCGACGCCGGAGTTGCATTTTTACAGGAAGCACTCGGAAGCGACGCTGGGCGCGGCTTACCGGGCGGCGGTGCGGAACCTGATGGTGGTGAATACGGTTCCGGTGGGTGGCGGCAAAGCTGGCAGCTACGACCAGACGGGGCTGTTGAAGGCTCCGATGGAGTTTGTGCGGGCCGGCGGTGGGTATGAGCAGCCCTGGACGCGGGATGCGTCTGTGAATAGCTGGAATGCGGCGAGCCTGCTGGAGCCGGAGGTGGCGCGGAATACGCTCTGGGCGGTGGTGAAGCGCGGGCCGGATGGGCGGCTAGTGGTGCAGCAGGACAAGGAATGGTGGGACCAGATTGTATGGGTGACGGCGGCGTGGCATCAGTATGAGGTAACGGGTGACCGGGAGTTTCTGCGGCGGGCGTATGAGACGGCGGTGGATACGCTGCGGGTGGACCGGGAGAAGCATTACAATGCGCGGTACGGACTGTTTGAGGGGCCGGCGTTTTTGAATGATGGGATTGCTGGATATCCCGTGCCTCCCGCGGACAAGACGGAGAGCCTGGGTTCGTTTGTGCTGGATTATCCCAGCGCGGACCGGCTGATGGTGCTGAGCACGAACTGCCTGTATGTGGCGGCTTATGAAAATGCAGCTCGGATGGCGTTGGCGCTGGGGCGCCCGTCCGCGGAGGCTACAGCGTTGCGGGAGCGAGGCGAGCGGCTGGCGGCGCGGGTGCGGGCCCGGTTCTGGTTGCCGAAGGATGGGCGGTTTGGGTATTTGATTCATGGGGCTGGGCCGGATGCAGGCAGGCTGGAGGATTTCCAGGAGGGTTCGGGCGAGGCGTTCGCGGTGCTGTTTGGGGTGGCGACGCCGGATGAGGCGCGGTCGGTGGTGCGGCATACGGAGTGGATGAAATTCGGGGTTCCGGATGTGTGGCCTGATTTTGCGCGGTACAGCGCGGAGCGACCAGGGCGGCACAATGCGATGGTGTGGCCGATGGTGGAGGGTTTCTGGGGGGATGCGGCGGCGCGGGCAGGAGATACCAATGGGTTTGCGCGGGCGATGAGCGGAGTGGCCGCGCTGGCGCTGGGCAGCGGTGGGGACTTCTATGAGATTTACAACGGGACGACAGGCGTGCCGGACGGGGGCTGGCAGGTGGGCTCGCATTGGCAATCGCAGCCGAACCAGACGTGGTCGGCGACGGCCTATTTGCGGATGGTGTTTACGGATTTGTTCGGGATGCGGTTTCGGCCGGGTGGGATTGCGTTCCAGCCGACGCTGCCACGGGGCTGGGGTGCGGTGCGACTGGATGGGATTCGATATCGCGGGGCGGTGCTCGATGTGCAGTTGCGGGGATATGGGGATCGGGTGAAGCGATTTCGGCTGGATGGGAAGACGATACCGAGGGCATGGTTCCCTGCCCGGTTGAGGGGGCGGCATTCGGTGGAGATTGACCTGGGACGGTAGCCAAAGGAAACGGGCCGGAAGATTTCCGGCCCGTGAATGCTCACCCCACGCAAGCCCAAAAAAAGGCTTGCATGGGCCACCCGATGCTTCCGTTTACTCGTGTTCGGCCATGATCTCGTCGAGAACCTTCCTGGAGGGGCGTGTGCGCTCCTGCGGGAGGGTTGCGAGGGGCTGGTCGACCAGGTTGAGCATGTCAGTGAATGACGGCTTCCGGGGATCGACGTAAAAGACGCCGGTGAGGACTTCGCCCCTGGCGTGGGCTTCCATGAGGGACTTGACGGCGTGGATGCGGTCGGTCGGGTCGTAGTCCTCGTGGAGCTTGCGGAGGCGGAGGTGCGAGCCGTCGTGCATTTCCACGTCGTAGGTGGTGCCGGGGTCGTAGTCGACGGCGATGTCCTCAAAGCTGGGGACGAAGCCGGCTTCGCTGATGGCTTCCTCGTGTTCCTGCATGTACTTGTAGCTCTTGGTGGAGCCTTCGTGGTCATTGAAGGTGACGCAGGGGGAGATGACATCGAGCATGACCGTGCCCTTGTGGGCGATGGCGGCCTTGAGCATGGTGAGGAGCTGCTTTTTGTCGCCGGAGAAGGAGCGACCCACGAAGGTGGCGCCGAGTTCGATGGCGAGCGAGCAGGTGTCAATGGGCGGCAGTTCGTTGGCGACGCCGGTCTTGAGGCGGGAGCCAATATCTGCCGTGGCGGAAAACTGGCCCTTGGTGAGGCCGTACACGCCGTTGTCCTCAATGATGTAGATGAGGGGCAGGTTGCGGCGCATGAGGTGCATGAACTGGCCGATACCGATGGAGGCGGTGTCTCCATCGCCGGAAACGCCGAGGCCGAGCATACTCTTGTTGGCGAGCAGCGCGCCGGTGGCGACCGAGGGCATGCGGCCGTGGACGCTGTTGAAGCTGTGGGAGCGCGAGAGGAAATAGGCCGGGCTCTTGGAGGAGCAGCCGATTCCGGAGAGCTTCATGACGCGCTCGGGCTGGACGCCCATCTCATACATGGCGTCGATGATGCGCTCGGAGATGGCGTTGTGGCCGCAGCCGGCGCATAGGGTGGTCTTGCCGCCGCGGTAGTCGAGAATGGGCAGGCCGAGACGATTGACCTTGGGAGCGGGAGCCGATGGTGTAGCCATGAATTAAAGTTCCTCCTGCTGCGTGAACAGGTTGGTGATGGAGCGCGCGTCGATGGGCAGTCCGTTGTAGTGGAGGATGCTGCGCAATTTGACGGTTTGCTTTGCCGGCAGGTCGAGCTTGAGCAGGCTGAGCATCTGGGCATCGCGATTCTGCTCGACGATGTAGACGCGATCATGCGAAGCGACGAAGTCGTGGATTTCCTTTGCGAAGGGATAGGCGCGGATACGAAGGTAATCCGTGGCGACGCCGTATTCCTTCTGGAGCTGATCGCGGCTTTCGAGCACGGCGTAGTCTGAGGTGCCGTAGGCGATGATGCCGACCTTCGATGTGCCGTTGGCGACTATCTGCGGCTCGGGGACCAGGGTGCGGGCGGTCTCGAACTTGTGGGCGAGACGGTCCATTAGGTTCTGGTAGTCGTCTGCGCGCTCGGTGTACTTGGCGTCGGGGTTGTGGCCGCTGCCGCGGGTGAAGTAGGCAGCTTTGGGGTGGTCTGTACCAGGGAGCGTGCGATAGGGGATGCCGTCGCCGTCCACGTCGCGATAGCGGCCCCAGTTGCCGCCCAGGCGGTTGAGGTCTTCGGCAGAGAGGACCTTGCCGCGGTGGATGGGCTTCTCGGGATAGTCGAACTTGTCGGACATCCAGTTGTTCATGCCGAGATCGAGATCGGAGAGCACAAAGACCGGGGTCTGGAGCTGCTCGGTCAGGTCGAATGCGGCTATGCCGAACTCGAAGCACTCCTTGACGCTGCAGGGCAGCAGGAGGACGTGTCTGGTGTCGCCGTGCGACAGGACGGCGGTGCTGAGGATATCCCCCTGCAGGGTGCGCGTGGGCAGGCCGGTGGACGGGCCGACGCGCTGAATGTCAAAGATGACGCCGGGAATCTCGGCAAAGTAGCCGAGGCCGGCGAATTCAGCCATGAGCGAGATGCCGGGGCCGGAGGTGGCGGTCATGGAGCGGGCTCCTGCCCATCCCGCGCCGAGCACCATGCCGATGGCGGCGAGTTCGTCCTCTGCCTGAACAACGGCGAAGCTGGCCTTGCCGTCCTCTTCCACGCGGTACTCCTTGAGGTAGTCGATGAGCTGCTCGACTACGGATGAGGAGGGTGTGATGGGATACCAGGTGACGACAGTGACGCCGGCGAACATGGCTCCGAGAGCGCAGGCGGCATTGCCGTCGATGATAATTTTGCCGTCGGTGAGGTGCAGGCGCTCGACGGCGTAGGGGTCCGACTTGACGAGGGAGTTGGCCGCGAAGTCGTAACCAGCCTTGACGGCGTTGAGGTTGAGCTCAGCGGCTTTCTTCTTGGTGGAGAACTGACGGCGGACGGAGTCCTCGACGGTCGCCATATCAATGGAGAAGAGCTGCGCGGCGACGCCGACGTAGACCATGTTGCGAACGAGCTTGCGGAGGCGTGCGTCGGGACAGACTTCTGCAGTGATTTTGTCGAAGGGCACCTCGTAGCAGATGACGTCGCTGCGATATTGCCTGAGGTTGAGCTTTTCCTCATAGATAGCGACGGAGCCCGGGCGGAGGGATTCGATATCTTCCTGCGCGGTTTCCGGGTTCATCGCAATGAGGATGTCGATGTCCTCTTTGCGCGCGACGTAACCATGCTTGCTGGCGCGGATGGTGTACCAGGTGGGAAGACCGGCGATGTTGGACGGAAAGAGATTTTTGCCGCTGACCGGGATACCCATTGCGAAGATGCTGCGGAGCAGGACGTTGTTCGCGGACTGCGAACCTGATCCATTGACCGTGGCTACCTGGAGGCTGAAATCATTGACGATTGGTTTAGCGGAGCTGCTCAAAACTTGAGCCGTCTCGCCCTGCGCGGACGGGGCGCCGGCATTGATGGTCGCCATGTGGCGGATTCCCTTCGATGTTGAACTGGAAGTTAATCGGTTCTTCCTAGTCGGTGATTATAGCGGTGTCGCCCCTACGGCAGGGAGTGACGCAGCTCACACGGAAGCAACCGAGTGGGGACAGAACCTGAACCGTCAACATGGCGACCCGGAAGTGTCCTTTTCAGTAGTATGCAACATCGGAAGGCGTTTTTTTTACCCTGAATTGATATGGATTGTTTTTTGCACATTGGAAGACGCCCGGCGGCTGTTTTGAGGTGGTTGTATGGGAGTCACGAAGGCGAAAAAAGCAATTTAGAATCAGCCTATGCTGCTTGAAGGCATTTTTCCCGCCATGACGACGCCGTTCTACCCGGACGGACGCTGCTATTTCCGCAAACTGGAGCACAATGTTGCCCGCTACTCGCGCACTCCGGTGGCGGGGATGGTGGTGCTGGGCTCGACGGGCGAAGCCCCGATGCTGAGCGACGATGAGACGCGCGAGGTGCTGAAGACCGCAGCCGACGCGGCGGCTCCCGAAAAAGTGCTGCTGGCGGGAATTGCCCGGGAGAGTTTTACCGAGACGATGCGGCTGGCGGAGTTTGCGGCCGATGCGCTGTATGACGCCGTGCTGGTACGGACGCCGTACTACTACGGCCCGCAAATGGGCGCAGCAGAGATTTTGACGTATTACCAGACGCTGGCGGACCGTTCTCCGCTGCCGGTGGTGCTGTATAACATTCCCAGATTTACGCATTACGACCTGAGCGTGGAGCTGACCTCGGAGCTGGCGCAGCACCCGAACATTATCGGGATCAAGGATTCGACGGGCAGCGTGGAGCGCATTGCGGCGCTGGCGAAGGCCACGGCGCAGGTAAAGAAGCGGACGGTGGACGTGACGCCGGTGTTTACGGCGGTAACGGCGCGGATGCTGAAGGCCGCTGCCGTCGAAACGCCGAACCTGGTTCCGTTGACGGCGCTGGGCGGTGCGGTACAGGTGGCCGAGGCGCCGCCGAAGATGAGGACGCGGACGAAGGAAGTTGGTTTCCAGGTGCTGACAGGCGCGGCGCATACGCTGCTGGGTTCCCTCGACGCGGGCGCAACGGGTGCGGTGCTGGCGCTGGCGGCCTGCATTCCGCAGGCGTGCCAGGAGCTTTACTGGGCGTGGAAGGACAATGATCGTAAGCTGGCGGACGAGAAGCAGAATCGTCTGCTTGAGCCTTCGGCGGTGGTGGCGAGCAAGTATGGCGTGAGCGGGATCAAGTACGGCTGCGACCTGAACGGGTATTACGGCGGGCGGACGCGGATTCCGCTGCTGCCGGTGAATGGGGATGCCCAGGAGGAGATTGCGCGGGTGATTCAGGATATTCGGAATTAGAGCATTTCTCCTATTTCTGTAGAGCATGAAATGGGAGCCTGAACCAAGCTTTGGCGTCTTCGGCAGTGAGTAGCGGCAGTACCTGAGTGATGGCCTGATCGAGGGCTTCTTTGG
>JAKATU010000055.1 GCA_021818585.1 Acidobacteriota bacterium
TCCTGAAATGTTTTTCTACTGGCGCGTTGCCAGATATTCGGTTGGATAATGGGAGCCGTGTAAATCGAGAGATTTACGCACGGTTCTGCGAGGGGCTTGGGGTGAAACTCCCTGGGCCTACTCACCCGAGCCAGTCGCTACTGCCGGCGGCAGGAGCAACGCTTAGGGGTGGGAAGACGGGCTCACAAAATGGGGTCTGCCTCGCGACAGACCCCGTAGCTGACAGTGACCGCGTTACGCGGTTTTCTTGACTTCGGCAGGTGTTGGCTTAGACGCAGGTTTCTTTGCCAGCCTTGCCTTGCTCTTGGCTGCAAACTCCTGCTTGACCTTGGCGGTGATCGCGTCGGTGTCTACCGTATATGTGCTGGCCGCATCGCGGAGTACCGTAGCCACGTTGGTGCGGGAAGCGGCCAGCAGGATGGCCGCTTCCACCAACAGCCGGGAGAGGTTTCCCTCGTCGGCACGGCGGATGAAGGCAGTTAACGTCTTTGCAATTCCGCCATCATCCCGCTTCTGCCGGATGCCATGCTGACGCGCCAGCATGGCGAGACGGTTTTCATCCATGAGGCTGGTCAGTTTCCCAAGTATGAAAAGCAGGTCACGCTTCATCAGACGAACAGGAACCGCATCGCCCACAGCGGACAGGACGCGAAGTCCGGTACCCGCCTCCTTTGAGCGCAAAGATGTGATTGTTCACGAAGCGCGCGATCGGCACGATACTCGATGCGGCTCCGGCCTTGGCGAACCACGGGACGAATTTTTGCTGCTCCCTATTTGCGCGGATCATAGTAGCTCTTCTGGCTGAGGCTCAGGCCCCAGAGTTCGAACATCTTCGGATGTTTGTGGACGATCAGCCATGCCCCGGCAGCCAGTGTGGGAAAGGCCAGCACCGCAGTGATTCGAAAGCCGGCGAGGAAGCCCGTTACGCCGACGAATAGGATCGTCATCCATGCTGAGAGGTCGAGGCCGAGCTTCGCCCTCGGACGGTTCAGCGCCTGATTGATCGGTAACGGTGCTCCTCGCCGGATCGACTGCATCTCACCCTCACATCTGCTGGCCAGTAAGGGACGAGATCCAGCCGGCTCCCCAGCCCAGTATTGCGGCGCCAAAGAGCGCGCCGAACAGGCCAGGAATGGCATCCTGAAAGCGTCCGGTCATCATGCGTATACCGGCAAAGATCAATCCGCCAAGGCAAATCACCGCACCTGCGTACATGGCGAAGGTCTTGAAGGTCTGCATCAACGTGTCTGCTCCGGAGAAGTCCATCGTTCCCTGGGCATGCGCCACACTGCCCGCCGCCATGAAGGCGAGCGAAATCAGCGTTGGGCGCATCAGGTAGAGGGTTCGAGAGACGGCGTTGCGAAGAGATCGTGTCCAGCGTTTTGTCGAACGGTCCCCTGGCTTGGTGATGGGCTGAGCAATTCGAGAATGGTTGCGATGAAACATCGGCACCTCCAGCGGCTCGGAAGGAGCCGCGATATGCCGTGATCATCCCTCCGGTCTGGCGCGCCGTCTAATACGTTGTATTTATCAGGTGATAGCTGTGAGTTATCGCTTGCAATCGGGCATGCGCTGCGTGCGAGGTTTTATCCGAGCAGGCTCAACTGGATGGGGCCGTCCTCTGTAGTCTCCTGGGAGTCTTTCTTGTTCCGAATGACTGCCGTTCGAACAGGGCGCTTTGTGTGTGGCGATAGCGACGCTGCTTCACCGCTCGAATGAACCTTTAAGAACTTCTTTGCCAGGATTGGAAGCGACTTGGGATGCCGCTGTTTGTGGTAGATCAATGCCGTGTCGACCGTCCAGTCCACTCCGGCAACCGGTCGTGTCGTGAGACGCTCATCCAATGTCGTGCCTTCCGGGATCAAGGCGACGCCGAATCCATCCCGTACTAGGGCTTGCATTTCGGACGGATGAGAGGCCCGGGAATACTGTTCGAGCTGAATATCGACCGAGTGAAGAAGTTGCAGTAGGCGCGCATGTGCGGCAGGATGACGCTTCGGGTGGTACAGAATCGAGAGGTGATCCCGCAGATCCTTGGGCAGCAGCGCAGGATACTGAGCGAGGGGACTGTCTTTGAGCAGGCAGACAACGAGCCGATCCTTTCGCACCTCCTGAATCGACAACTCAGGATGGTTGACGGGCATGGTGACCAGTGCTGCATCTACAGCACCGGATAGAACTTCATCGACAAGTTGCACCGTGTCCCCGTGGGTTGACCGGATCGATGCTGAAGGAAGGAGCGTCCTGTGCATGGCGCACAGGGAGCGGAAAAGACTCGGATCTACCATAGGGGTGGAACCGAAGCAAACCGATGCTATCTCACCTTGCTCGATGGCATTAAGCAGATCGATGACTTCATCGCGCAACTCCAGCAGCGTGCGCGCTAGTTGGATAAATGCCATGCCAGTTTCGGTCGGGCGGATGCGCCCGGAACGGGATCGACGAAAGAGGCGAACGCCAGCGTTCTCCTGAAACTGCCTGGCCTGCACTGTGAGGTTGGGCTGGGAGGTATGAAGCTCTTCCGCAGCTGTACGGAATCCCTGTTTTTCAAGAATCGTAAGCAGGTAGCGAAAATGCCGAAATTCAGCCCAATCGTTCATGCCCTCAAAACTCGGTTGGAGAACTAAAGGTAGCTAGCGAGAGGTATCTTTCGACATTTACGTGCTACGAAGATCGTGACAGTGCACGATGGAATGTGCAATCGCAATAGCGGTTTTGGCCAAATTTACTTCTGGCTGTCCGCAGTCACGCGAAGTTGGGTATCTCTTTTCCAGCCTGATAAATGCCAGCTATCACCCGATAAATAGGAAGTATTGGACGAGGCACTCTGTAGGCGACAGGCTAGCGTAAGGGGCATCTATGGACGCCCACCTTCATCCCAGGAGTGATACCCATGTCTCTCGCAATGGAACAGCCTCAATCGCTTCAGACAGATCCACTGCTCACCGTCGATGATGTCGCCTCCATGCTCAATGTGACGAAGGACTGGGTCTGGGATCACTCTTCACGTAAGGCACCGTATTTGCCC
>JAKATU010000001.1 GCA_021818585.1 Acidobacteriota bacterium
CTCGCAACCTGCTCCGAAACCAACCCTCGCCACTTCGACCATTGCTCCGTTCGCGCACGATTCATCCCTCTACACTGCGCCTCGACAACGCACTGCACAAGATGGGGTCTACATAGCGCTCACAAAACTCTGGACACTACCGCCTCCCTGAACAATCGCACTCCGCAAGCTTGATCCCACCTGCGGTTCACGTAACGCTCACAAAAATTTCAGCCAGGGAACCGGCGGTTCTTCTAGTTGGCGGAACACGCTGATCTACTAATCGGGTTTCCAGATGTAGGCGTCTGGTTGGGGCAGGCCTATGTGGGCGAGGACGCGGTTTACGAACTGGCGGGCCATTTCGGTTGAGTCAACGGGCTTGTTGTAGAAGCTGGGGATGACGGGGAAGATGGTGGCTCCGGCGTCGGCGGCGAGCGTCATGTTGCGCAGGTGAATTTTGTTGAAGGGGGTTTCTCGGACGCAGAGGATGAGCGGGCGGCGCTCTTTGAGGCAGACGTCTGCGGCGCGCTCGATGAGGTTTTGCGCGAGGCCGTTGGCGATGCCGGCGAGAGTTCCCATGCTGCAGGGGAGAACGATCATTCCGCTGGAGGGATAGCTGCCGCTGGCGATGGACGCACCGATGTCGTTCTCAGGGTGCTGGGTGATTTTGGTGGAGGGGTGACCGAGGAGTTTTTCTACGAGATGGTTGCGGCCGCTGATTTCCATTTCTTCGGCGAGGACGCGGAGGGCGCTTTCGCTGGCGATGAAATGGATGCGGGCGACGCGGGTGTCGGCTTCGAGCTGGCGGAGGAGGGTCTGCCCGAAGACAGACCCGCTGGCGCCGGTTAGGGCTACGGTTAGGTTGAGGCCGTTTTGTCCGACCTGTTGTGTCTCCGCTGACATTTCTTACTCCGTGCCGAGGACTCGTTCGAAGATGGCGTCTATGTTTTTGAGCTGGCGGTTGATGTCGAAGGTTTTGGCTAGTTTTTCAGGGGTGAGCCGGGAGGTGATTTCTGGGTCGGCGGCTACGAGTTCGCGGAAGACGAGGTCGTTGTTCCAGGCGTTCATGGCGTGGCGCTGGACGAGCCGGTAGGCGTCTTCGCGGAGCATGCCGGATTCGGCGAGGTCGAGCAGGAGCTGGCCGCTGAAGATGAGGCCGCCGGTGCTTTCGAGATTTTTCTGCATGCGCTCGGGGTAGACAAGCAGCTTTTCGATGAGGCCGGTGGTTTTGGCGAGGAGGTAGTCGGTGAGGATGGTGGAGTCGGGGAAGATGACGCGCTCGACGGAGGAGTGGGAGATGTCGCGCTCGTGCCAGAGGGCTACGTTTTCGTAGGCGGCCTGGGCGTTGGAGCGGACGACGCGGGCGAGGCCGCAGATCTGCTCGCTGATGATGGGATTTTTCTTGTGGGGCATGGCCGAGGAGCCCTTCTGGTTGGGCGAGAAGTACTCGGATGCCTCGCGGACCTCGGTGCGCTGGAGGTGGCGGACCTCGGTGGCGATTTTATCGAGGGTGGCGCAGAGGATGGCCAGCGTGGAGATGTATTGGGCGTGGGTGTCGCGCTGGATGACCTGGGTGGCGATGGGCGCGGGCTTGAGCCCGAGGCGGGCGCAGATGCGCTCCTCGTGGTGCGGGCTGAGATGGCCGAAGGTGCCGACGGCTCCGGAGAGCTTGCCGACGCGCATCTGCTCGGCGGCGGCGTCGAAGCGGACGAGGTTGCGCTGCATTTCTGCAAACCAGTTGAGGAGCTTGAGGCCGAAGGTGGTGGGCTCGGCATGGATGCCGTGGGTGCGACCGATGGTGGGGGTGTGCCGGAACTCGAGGGCGCGAGCCTTGAGAACGGCGAGCAGAGCGAGAATGTCTTCGCGAATGATGGCGGAGGCGGCTTTGATCTGGAGGGCCTGGGCGGTGTCTACGACATCGTTGGAGGTGAGGCCGTAGTGGAGCCAACGGGACTCGGGGCCGATGTTTTCTGCGACGGCAGTGGTGAAGGCGATGACGTCGTGGCGGACTTCGGCTTCGATCTCCTGAATGCGCTCGACGGAGAATCTGGCGCGGTCGCGGATGGCGTGCGCGGCTTCCGTGGGGACGATGCCGTCTTCCGCGAGGGTGAGGCTGGCGGCAGTTTCGACTTCGAGCCAGAACTGGTATTTGCTTTGCTCGGTCCAGATTTGGCCCATCTTTGGCCGCGTGTAGCGCTCGATCAACTGGTTTCTCCTGTTGTGGATACGTTCTTATTTTAGCTGCTGCGCATCTCAAGGGTTTTACCGTATGGTGAGAACCGAAAGGATACGGCAATGGCAGAGGAAGTGGTGACGATTGCGGGGTTCAATGAGCCGCTGGAGGCCGAGATGGCGAAGATGCGGCTGGAGTCAGCGGGGATTGAGGTGTTTTTGTCGGGCGAGAATGCGCGGTTTATGGAGCCGGGGCTGGGTCCGCTGCAGTTGCAGGTGAAGGCCGAGGATGAGGAGGATGCGCGTGCGATTCTGGCTGATCCGGGTGAGCCTGCGGATGAGGAGGTTGAGGCTGCTGGCGATCCGCAGTAGGTGCTGACCGCACGGGTGAATGCGCGCTTTGCGCGCCGTTCTGCTCAGGGGATTTTCCAGTCCCACCCAAGCAGAGCTTGAATAGGGCACCCGCTTTTTGGGTTGATCGAGAGGGGAACCGCAGATTTCTCCACTGCGCGCCTATGGCGCTTCGGTCGAAATGACCCCTTCGAGGTTTTTTCCAGCACTGGAGTGTTGCTGGAAGACGGCGGCTAGTTCGGAGGCGGTGAGGGCTTCTGCTCTGGTGGTGGGTGCGATTCTGGCGACGTGGAGTGCGGAGGCTACTTCGGCGGGTTGCCAGCCTGCGGCGCGGAGATTGTTGGCGAGGGTTTTGCGCTTTTGCGCGAAGCAGTGCCGCAGGAAGGCTGTAAAGGGAGCGGGTTCGACGCCTAATTGGTGGTATTGCGGCTGGAAGGTCCAGCGGAGGACGGTGGAGTGGACCTCGGGAGGCGGAGAGAATGCGCCGGGCGGCAGAGTGAGGATTTTTTCGACGGTGCCGTGGATCTGGACGGTGACGGAGAGCAGTCCGTAGTCGCGGGAGCCGGGCTGGGCAGCGACGCGGTCGGCGACTTCCCGCTGGACCATGAGGACAGCGCGATCGATGGCGGCCTCGTGCGCGGCGAGGTGGAGCAGTATGTCTGAAGTGAGGTAGTAGGGCAGGTTGCCGATGACGAGGAGCTTTTCGCGTGAATGGTTTTCAGTGGGCTGTGCGAGGGTGGAGAGGTTGACGTTGAGGACGTCGCTCTCGATGATTTCGACATTGGGCCGGGCGGCGAAGCGTTCGCGGAGGCGCGGGGCGAGTTCGCGGTCGAGTTCGATGGCGATGAGGCGGCCTGCGCGGGACGCGAGCAGGTCCGTAATGGCGGCTTTGCCGGGGCCGATTTCGACGACGGTGCGCTGGGCGAGGTTGCCGAGGGCATCGGCGATGGTGTGGCAGGCCGTGGGGCTGACGAGGAAGTTCTGGCCGAGTTTAGGTTTGCTGCGCGAGGAAATGAGGTTGCTCCTGAGTGGGGGTATTGTTTTTAAGATTAGTGGATGCAGCGGGTGCGGTGTGGGTGGTGCGCCTGCGGAGAGTTTGTGGAGGAAACGATGGCAGAGATGATGCGGCAGATTGGGGTTGAGGCTCCGGGCGGCCCGGAGGTGATGCAGGTAGTGGAAGGTGCGCGGCCCGATGTGGGCGCGGGTGAGGTTTTGATCCGGGTGCGGGCTGCGGGGGTGAATCGCGCGGATTTGATGCAGCGGGCGGGGAAATATCCGCCGCCTGCGGATGCCTCGCCGGTGCTGGGCCTGGAGGTGGCAGGTGAGATTGCGGCGGTGGGTGCGGGCGTGACGGCGTGGAAGGCGGGTGATGCGGTGTGCTCGCTGACGCATGGCGGCGGGTATGCGGAGTATGTGGTGGTTCCGGCAGGGCATTGCTTGCCAGTGCCTGAGGGATTCTCGATGGTGGAGGCCGCGGCGCTGCCGGAGGCTGCGATGACGGTGTGGAGTAATGTGTTTATGGCGGCGCGGCTGGCGGAGGGTGAGACGCTGCTGGTGCATGGCGGGGCGAGCGGTGTGGGAAGCTGCGCGGTGCAGTACGGGGTGGCGCTGGGGCACAGGGTGTTTGCCACGGCAGGCAGCGATGCGAAGTGCGAGGCGGTGCGGAAGCTGGGCGCTGAGGCATTTAACTATCGCGCAGAGGATTTTGTGACGGCGGTGCAGACGGCAACGGATAGGCGTGGAGTGGATGTGATTCTGGACATGGTGGGTGGCGATTACGTGGCGCGGGATTTGCATGCGCTGGCAATGGATGGGCGCGTGAGCCTGATTGCGACACAGGGCGGGCGCAGGGCGGAGATTGACCTGGCGCTGCTGATGCGGAAGCGGGCGGTGATTACGGGTTCGCACCTGAGGCCACGGACCGCGGCGCAGAAGGCGGAGATCGTGATTGCGCTGCGGGAAAAGATTTGGCCGCTGTATCAGAGCGGGTGGATCAGGCCGCTGATCCATGCGGTGTTTGTGCTCGAGGATGCAGCGAAGGCGCACAGGGAGTTGGAGCGGGGCGAGCACATTGGGAAGCTGGTGCTGACGGTGGAGTGAGATGCGAGGGCGCAGCGGCGGGGAAAATGCACTAGACTCGTAGCTTCAGGGAATAGTCCGGGTTGCGGCGCATCGTAACGAAAGGGACCTAAGTTAGATAAGGGGGCAGAATTTCGCATGCAAATCGTCTTTGCCGCTTCAGAGTGTGTTCCATTTGCCAAGACCGGAGGGCTTGCCGATGTAGTTGGCGCGCTGCCGCAGGAGTTGGCGCGGCTGGGCCATAAGGTGACGGTGTATGTGCCGTATTACCGGCAGGTGGCGGCGAAAGTTCCGGAGAAGAAGTTTACGATTCGCAGCATTACGATTCCGTTCCAGTACTACAACCGGTTTGCCGGGATTGTGGATGGCGGCGAGCGGGACGGGGTGCAGTACTACTTTGTGGATTGTCCGGAGCTGTTTGATCGCGAGCAGCTTTACGGAACACAGTCGGGCGAGTACTTGGACAACTGGGAACGGTTTGGACTTTTCAGCCGGGCGGTGCTGGAGGCGGTGAAGCAACTGGGTGTTCCGGATGTTTTCCATGTGCATGACTGGCAAAGCTCGATGCTGAGCGTGTATCTGCGGACGACGTATGGGTTTGATCCGGTGTTGAAGAAGGTTGGTACGGTTCTCACGATTCACAATGCGGGATACCAGACGTACTATCCGCCGCAGACGACGGAGAAGCTTCTGTTGCCGTGGGATACGTTCACGATGGACAGGCTGGAGCACTATGACACGTTGAACTTTTTGAAGGGCGGCATTGTCTACTCCGACGTGATTACGACGGTCAGTAGGCGGTATGCGAAGGAGATTCAGACGCCGGAGTTTGGCTTTACGCTGGACGGCGTGTTGCTGCGGCGGGCGGCGGATTTGCGGGGCATTGTGAACGGGGTGGATTATGAGGACTGGGATCCGGCGCACGACCGTTACATTGCGGCGCACTTTGCGGCGGAGAAGCTGGACGGGAAGCGCAAGTGCCGGAAGGATCTGCTGCATGCCTTTGGCATGTCGCAGGTGGCGGATGCGACTCCGGTACTGAGCATAGTTTCGCGATTTGCTACACAGAAGGGGTTTGATCTGCTGGCGGATTCGGCGGAGCGGCTGTTGGCGCATAACATGGTGCTGCTGGTTCTGGGTACGGGCGAGCCTTATTACGAGCGGCTGTTTACGGAGATTGCGTCGCGGTATCCCGGCAAGGTGGTGGTGAAGGTGGGGTATGACAACGCGCTGGCGCACAAGATGGAAGCGGGCGCGGATATCTTCCTGATGCCTTCTCGATACGAGCCTTGCGGGTTGAACCAGATTTACAGCATGCGGTATGGGACGGTTCCGGTGGTGCATGCGACGGGCGGGCTGGATGACACCGTTGAGTCGTGGAATGCGGTGACGAAGACGGGGACCGGGTTCAAGTTCAAGCGGTATACGCCGGAGGCTTTGGTGCAGAGTCTGGAAGAAGCGTTGCGGGTGTTTCAGGACAAGGACGCGTGGCAGATGCTGATGCGGAATGGGATGGGGCAGGATTTTTCGTGGACGAAGCCTGCGAAGGAGTATGAGGCGCTTTATAACGAAGTGGCTCGGCGGAGGAGCTGATTCGCTTTTAGTCGAAAGGATGGGTCGGCGCTTTGCGCCGATTCCCACATCCCCTCGTGGATGTAGGGCACCCGGTTTTGTTGGGTGCTGGCTTTGTTGCTTTCTCACCCTAAACGCATGATGCGCGTTTAGGATGGGGCACCCGGATTTGTTTGGAATCACTCTTCTTTTCTATTCGGATCATTAGTGGATGCGGATGTCTCCGGAGCCGGTGACTACCTTTACGGTGGGGCCCCCGCCGTTGACGTCACCGAAGAGGTGATGGTGGCCGAGGTTGCCGTGGGTGGTGACGGACTGGTCGCTGTGGATGTCTCCGGAGCCGGTAACGGCGTCGATGGAATAGTGAGCGGGGCCGGTTTGCAGCGTGATGTCTCCGGAGCCGGACTTGAGGTTCCATCCGCCGGAGGGCGTGCCGCTGATTTTAATGTCTCCCGAGCCAGTGTGGGCGACGAGGATACCTTGCGCGTTTTTCAAGATAAAGTCTCCGGAGCCGGAGCTGATTTGAATGTCGTTGGCGTTGGCGAAGCCGGCGTGGACGTCTCCTGAGCCGGTGCGGAGAACGACGTGGCCGCCTAGGCCGTCAGCCTGAATGTCTCCGGAGCCGGTATCGGCGCTGGTGGAGCCGGCGATGTTGATGATGCGGAGGTCGCCGGAGCCGGAGTGCATGGTGAGCTGGGCGCTGGATGGGATGGTGATGTCGTAGTCGATGGAGACGCCGTTGGGCGTGTTGCGGCCAATGTTGATGGTGTTGCCGGACTGGTCGATGGGGGGATTGTTTTCGACCGCGTTGACGCGGGACTGTGCGTTGAAGGGGCCCATGGCGTGAATGTAGCCGACGACGCGAACGGAGTTGGGGTCGCCGGAGATGACGTGGATATCTCCGGAGCCGGTGGCGACGCGCACGGTGACGGGACCGCTGACCTGGAGGGTGCGGTTGAAGGATCCACTAGCGGCGGTGCAGGCGGTGGTGGCGAGAGCCAGCGCCGCGCATCCGAGCGCGATGATGAGTTGGCGGAGGGGTTTTGCCGGGCGAATGTTCATAGGTGTATCGGCCTTCCGAAGGGTTGCACTCCTAATGATGAACCTGTTTTGGGCTGGGGCGCATGCTACTGCTGCAGCACGACGATCTGCCCGGCGGTGAGTCCTTTGAGTATTTCAGCCTCGCTGCCGTTGGAGATGCCGACGGTGACGGGGACGCGGCGCATGCCGGATTTGACTTTAGCGTCAGGGATGTCGACGAAGGCCTGCTTGGTGCTGTTGTAGACGAGTGCCTGCTCGGGAACGATGAGAGTGTTTTTGTGCTCGGCGACCCGAATTTCAGCATTGGCGGTCATGGCGGCCTTGATTTCGTGGCCGGGATTGTCGATGGAGACGCGGACCTCAAAGGTGGTGACGTTGTCCTTGTCGACACCCATGGGAGCAATTTTGGTGACGTTACCGTGGAAGATTCGGTTGGGGAAGGACTGAATGTGGATGACGGCGGGCTGGCCGAGGTAGACGGAGCCGATGTCGGATTCATCGACTTTGCCTTTGACGTAAACCTGGTTGATGTTGCCGATGGTCATGACCCTGGTGGCGGTGGAACCGAGGACGAGGATGGAGCTGACGGCGTCGCCGACCTGCACATCGCGTGAGAGGACTACGCCGTCAATGGGTGCGACGAGGGTGGTGTAGCTTAGCTCTTCCTGGAGTTGCTCCAGGCTGGCTTTGGCTTGCTGCACCTGAGCCTGAGCCTGACGGAGCTTGGCCAGATCGACGTAGATCTGGGCGCGGGCGACCTGCTGTTTGTTGAGCGCGGCAAGATAGTCGCGCTGGGCGTTGTCGAAGGTTTGCTGGGAGACGAGGCCGTCGTGGAACATGGTCTGGTTGCGCTGGAAGGTCTGCCGGTACATGGGCAAGTCCGGCGCGGAAGCGTTGACGCGGTCCTCAGAGACGTTGGCGCGGGCGGTGGTGACGTTGGCTTCTGCTCCGGCGAGTTGGGCTCTTTGTGCGGCGACCTGGGCGAGGATCTCCTGCTGGTCGAGCTGTGCGAGCTTCTGGCCCTTGACGACGCGCTGGTTGGTGTCGACGTAGAGTTTTTCGACGATGCCGCTGGCTTTGGATTTGACCTCGACCTGGGTGATGGGATGGACTGGGCCGGTGGCGACGACACTCTTGATGATGTCTCCGCGTTTGACCTTGGCGAGGCGCGAGGCGGCGATGGCTTTGCCGTGTCCTTCCACGACGACAACGCCGCCGATGATGAGAATCAACAGAATTCCGAAGGTGATTCCGGACCAGACCCATACCCTCCGCTTGCGTTTGCGTTGTGATGCGTTCACTTGAAGCTACCCTCCCGGCACCTGCCATCATTTTCGAAAAGGAGATACGCAGGATTTGGCTTGGCGGTTCCGTGAGTTGTGAAGGGTTGCTGTGGAAGAGTTTGCGGCGGGGAGAGAAGTTGGCGCATCTTTAGGACCATGGAATATAGAAGGCTTGGACACTCGGGACTGAAGGTTTCCGCGCTGAGTTTTGGTGGGGCGACCTTTGGAGGCGGCGGCGATTTTTTCAAAGAGTGGGGCAATCAACAGGTGGACGAGGCGCGGCATCTGCTGGGGATTTGCGCGGATGCGGGCGTGAACCTGGTAGATGTGGCGAATATTTACTCGCACGGCCTAGCGGAAGAAGTGCTCGGGAAGGCGTTGCAGGGTCAGCGGCAGAATTGGCTGATTTCAACGAAGGCGACGTTTCCGATGGGCGATGGGCCGAACGATATGGGCTCGTCGCGGCATCATCTGATTGCGCAGTGCGACGCGAGCCTGAAGCGGCTGGGCACGGATTACATCGACATTTACCACATGCATGGGTTTGACGCGACGACGCCGATTGATGAGACGCTGGATGCACTGAACACGTTGGTGCATGCGGGCAAGGTCCGCTACATTGCGTGCTCGAATTTTTCTGGATGGCATTTGATGAAGTCGCTGGCGGTGAGTGAGCGTTATGGCTGGGCGCGGTATGTTGCGCACCAGGTGTATTACTCGCTGGTGGGGCGCGAGTATGAATGGGAACTGATGCCGCTGGGTGTGGCCGAGAATGTGGGCGCGCTGATCTGGAGTCCGCTGGGTTGGGGGCGCCTGACGGGGAAGATTCGGCGCGGTCAGCCGCTGCCGGAGACGAGCCGTCTGCACAAGACGGCGGATTACGGGCCTCCGGTGGAGGACGAATATCTTTATCGTCTGGTGGATGAGATGGATGAGGTTGCGAAGGAGACGGATAAGTCGATTCCGCAGATTGCGCTGAATTGGCTGCTGCAGCGACCGACGGTGGCGAGCGTGATTGTGGGTGCTCGGAACGAGGAGCAACTGAAGCAGAATCTTGGCTCGGTGGGATGGAATTTGACGGCGGAGCAGGTGGAGAAGCTGGACCGGGCGAGCGAGCTGACGCCGGTGTATCCGTATTGGCACCAGCGGCAGTTTGCGGAGCGGAATCCGCCTGCGGTGCGGAGTTACCGGGAGTCCGGGCAGATTGTCTGAGTTTTGATCCTGCGGGCTGCGGAGCGCGGTGGGCGCTCCGCAGTCTGATACAACGTGGTTTTGGATAAGCGTAATGCGGCGGCTGGCGATGCGGCATGCCGTGTGTTGAACGTGTTATATTCAAAGGGTTGCAGGCGATGTTCGGGGCCATGGATGGCTCTGTTAAGTGCCGCAAAATCAGACCAAAGACAGTATCGAGGTTCTCATGTCCGGCCATTCCAAATGGGCGACAATCAAGCACAAGAAAGGCGCACTCGACGCCAAGCGCGGGAAGATTTTTACGCGCCTGATCAAGGAAATCACCATTGCCTCCCGCGACGGAGGCGGCGATCCGGATGGGAATCCGCGTTTGCGCACGGCGATTGCAGCGGCGAAGGCCGAGAACATGCCGCAGGACAACATCAAGCGGGCGATCCAACGCGGTACGGGCGAGCTGCCGGGCGTGTCTTACGAAGAGATTACGTTTGAGGGCTACGGCCCGGGCGGCGTGGCTGTGATTGTGGAAGCCACGACGGACAACCGCAATCGCGCGGTGAGCGAGATACGTCACGCATTCTCAAAGAACGGCGGAAACCTGGGCGAACCGAATTCTGTGAAGTTCATGTTTCAGAAGAAGGGCCTGATTGCCGTTGCCAAGGAGAAGGCCGACGAAGAGAAGCTGATGAACATTGTGCTGGAGGCCGGCGGCGACGATTTGAGCGACCAGGGCGAGAGCTGGGAGATCCTGACTGAGCCGCAGGCGTTTGATGCCGTGGCACAGGCCATTCGGGATGCGGGCATTGAGCCGGATGTGGCCGAGGTGACGATGATTGCCTCGACCTATACGAAGCTGGAAGGCTCGACCGCGAACCAGATGATGCGCCTGCTGGAGGCTCTTGAGGACCATGACGATGTGCAGAATGTTTATTCGAACTTCGACATGGACGAGGTAGAAGAAGTCGCCGGTTAGGACCGGCAATCTAAATGAGCAAACTGGCCGCCCGCCCGGCGGCCTTTGTTTTGCATGAGGATGACCAAAAGGATGAATCGACGGATTGCCTTTTTTTGCGCTGCATTCCTCGGCATGGTGATAACAGCCTTTGCCGCCGCACAAACAATTAAGGCACCGGTGGGCCCGGCTCCGAATACGCCGGAGAAGACGCTATCTTCATACCCTTGGGAGTTTGGGCCGTTTTTTCAGGGTGGAGTGGGCACGGGTAACCGGGACACGTTTCACTTTCTGGCGGCGGGCATCAAGATTGGCAAGATTGTGAATCATCCGGCGCTGGGGGGTATTTTCCGTGGGCGGTTTGAGTACGACATCGAGATTATGCCGTACTGGCAGGCGTTCACGCCGAAGGCGGGATTGCAGCCTTACGAGATTATCCCTCCGACAAATCCGCCAACGTATGTTTACGAGCCGACGGGCGGTGGCACATTTACGGGCGCCAGCATTACCCCGATTATTCTGCGCTGGGACCTGATGCCGCATGGACACTGGGAGCCGTGGGTGCAGGGCGGCGGCGGATTGACTTATACGACGCATAAGTTTCCGCCGGACCAACTGGTGGTGCATGGAACGCCGGGCGGGACGAGCGTGTGGAACTTTACGCCGCAGTTTGGAGTTGGGGTGCACTACTTTTTGTCGCCTCGGCGGTCTATCTATTTCGAGGCGAATGCCGTGCACATATCGAGTGCGTCGCTGGGGGACAAGAATCCCGGGGTAAACGCGAGCGTGCAGTTCCAGATTGGTTACGCCTGGTGGCGGTACAAGAGCAGGTAAGGGAATTTTGACGACGGTTGGCACGCTATACGATCCGGATGCGCTCATTGAATGTGTTCCGAACTTCTCGGAGGGACGGAATGCGGATGTGGTACGACGGATTGTGTCTGTGATGGCGCTGGAGGGCGTGAGCCTGCTGGATTTTTCTCTGGACCGGGATCATAACCGGTCGGTGGTGACGATTGCCGGAAAGCCTGCGGCGGTGCAGGAGGCTGCGATTTGCGCGGCGGGGATGGCCGCGGAACTGATTGACCTGACGGGGCAGGTGGGCGTACATCCGCGGATTGGCGCGGCGGATGTGATTCCGTTTGTGCCGCTGAAGAACATCTCACTGCAGCAGTGCGCCTTGCTTGCCAGGCAGGCTGGTGAGGAGATTTGGCGGCGCTACGGCGTGCCTTGCTATTTTTACGAGGCGGCGGCCTCCCGACCGGACCGGCTGGCGCTGGAGGATGTGCGGCGCGGCCAGTTTGAGGGATTGCGCGAGGCGGTGCGCAACCAGCCGGGGCGGCGGCCGGATGTGGGCGGGCCGGAGCTGCATCCGACGGCGGGAGCGAGCGCGGTGGGTGCGCGGAAGTTTCTGATTGCCTACAACCTGTACCTGGACACGGCTGATGTGGCAGTGGCGCGGGCGGTGGCGCGGGAGATTCGCGAGGCGAATGGCGGGCTGGGTGGAGTGAAGGCGCTGGGGCTGCTGGTGGAGGGCCAGGCGCAGGTGAGCGTGAATATCACCGATGTGGAGCGATCGGGAGTGGGAGATGTTTACGAGGCGGTGAAGCGCAAGGCCTGGGAGCGAGGAGCGGCTTCGGTGCGCGGTGAATTGATTGGACTTTTGCCGGAATCGGCGTATGAGCGGGATAGCGAATGGGTGCGTCTATTAGACCAGTTTGATCCAGAGCAAAAAATTCTGGAGCGCCGGTTGATGCATCCACTGTCGTGGCCCGTTGAGGCAGACAGGAATGAGAGCCAGGCGTAACAGACGGAGGATGAACCCGGTGAGTGTGAAATTCGGTTGGAAATGGTTTGTGGGCGCGGGACTGGCGGCGGTATTGGTCGCTGGTTCGACGCCGGCACGGGCAGTACAGTTGAGCAGCGACGCCAAATCGGCCATTCCAGAACATGTGCAGCAGTTGATCGACATTGACTATCGGGCGATGGAGAATTCGCCAACGGCGATGGCGTTGAAGGAACGGCTGCTTCCACCTGAGATCAAGAGCCTGGAGACCGCGCTCAAGCAGTCTGGGCTGGATGAGAGCCACGATGTGGATTCGCTCTGCTTTGCGTCATTTCGGCCGACGAACTCGAGCGGTTATACGAAGACGCTGGGGATTGCGCAGGGTCAATTCTCAGTAGAGGAGATGGTTGCAAACTTTAAGAAGCACAAGGTGAAGCCGATTGCGATTCGGGCGAACCGGCTTTACCCGATGGGTGCCAGCGGGATGCTGGTGGTGTTCCTGAATCCGACAACCATGATGTTTGGCTCGCTGGATGCGCTGCGGCCAGCGCTGGCAACGCGGGACGGGCTTGCGCCAAGCTTCCTTGATAATTCGAACATGGTTTCTGCGATGCAGAGTGTTTCTTCGCAGCCGCTGTGGAGCATTCTCGACCAGAAGGGAACCCAGTTTATGATGCGGAACCTGCTGGGACAGGCGTCACAGCTGGCAGACTTCAACGCGATTCAATCACGTCTGCTGGATTCGAGTTACACGATGAACTTCAACAATGGCGTTAAGTTTGCGCTGAATGTAGTTACGCCGGATGCGTTTACATCTGCGACGATGTCGTCGCTGCTGAACGCCGCAGCTTTGTATGAGAAGTTAAGCGGCACACCGGTGGAGAAGCAGGCGATTAATGCCACGACGATCGATTCGATGGGGGGCACACTGGAGGTTCGGTTTTCGACCACAAGCGATGAGTTCAACAGCCTGATTCAGTCACCGATGTTCAAGTCTGTGGTGCAGTAATTGGAGAGAAAAGTTGCTGAAGGGGCCGCGGTTCCTTTTGTTCTGGGTGGGCCTGTCGTGGGGTGGCGCAGGCGCGAATTACTCCATTGCGCTGACGCGGACGACGGCGTTGCGACCGATACTTTTGCCGCGGTAGAGGGCTTTGTCGGCAGCTTCGATGAGGTCCAGGCTGGTTCTGCCGCGAGAGGGAATCATGGAGGCGCAGCCGATGCTGATGGTGACCACATTGTGGACGTTGCCTGCGTGCCGGACACCGTGTGACTGTACGGCGGCGCGGATGCGCTCTGCGAGGGCGGAGGCGCCGAGTTCGTCAGTTTCCGGCAGAACGACGGCGAATTCTTCCCCGCCGAAACGGGCGACGAGGTCAGTGGAGCGACGAATACATTGCGAGGCTGTAGCTGCGATGTCGCGGAGACAGTCGTCGCCGGCGATGTGGCCGTAGATATCGTTGAAGTTTTTGAAGAAGTCGACATCGATGAGCAGCATGGACAGCGTGGTGCCATTGCGTGCGGCACGTTTCCACTCGGCATCAAGGACGGCGTCAAAATGGCGGCGGTTGGCGACGCCGGTGAGTGAGTCGATGGCGGCGAGGACTTCCAGCTCGTTGTAGGCGAGCTGGAGGCGGTCTTCGGCGGCTTTGCGATGAGTGATATCCCTGAGAACGTTTACGTAGCCGATTGGGTATTGGGTGGATTCTTCCCGGTAGATGGTGATGCAACCCTCGGCCCACATCCAGGAGCCATCTTTGCGGTTGACACGGTAAATAAGGGTGCGAGTCTCGCTCTGACACCGGACGGCATCGAGCGCGTCGAGGTAGGCGGGAATCTCGTCTGGATGCATGAGGTCGGTCTGAAAGCTTTTGCGGTGGAGTTCGACGGGGAGGTAGCCGAGCATGCGCTTGACGGCGCTGGTGGAGTAGAGGATGCGTCCGGAGAGATCCACGAGGAGCATGACATCGGGAGAACTCTCGGTGAGCAGGCGGGTGCTGCGTTCTTTTTCGCGGGCGAGTTCGAGGATCCTGCGGCGTTCTTCATGGACGCTGGCGACAATGGCGGCTGAGACAGTGAGAGCCGCGAGGAAGACCTGCATTTCGACGATTTTTTCCGCGAATGGCGTGGCGTAGAGCACTGCGAAGGGACCGTGGCCAAAGACGGTGAATGCACTGGTGAGGATGGAGAGGATGAGAATGCCGAGGGCACCGGTGGTCCAGCTTGAGCGAACGGCAACGACGATGACAAGCGGAAAGAGGAGGCCGAGAAAGGCCATATCCGGCTGGAAGAGGGTAACTGATCCTCCGACGATGAGGAGAATGAGCAGCCCGGTCGATTCCATGGCGCGGGCGCGGCTCGAGGCTTTGAAGACGGAGCCGCGGTAGGCGGCCATGATAATAGGGGTTGCGGTGGCGATGCCGAGGGCATCCGCGAGATACCAGTGATAGAAGACTGCCCCGAGCGGGTGTCCGGGCATAGCCGGTGACAGCGCAAGAATAAAGACACAGGAGACAAGCGGGGCAAAGAGGACGGCGATGATGATGAATCGCACGGTCTGACTTACGGAGGCCAGCAGGAATGGGCCCTCTGCCCACCAGCGGATGAGAGTGGAGGCGAGCCAGACCTCCACAAGGCAACTGAATGCCAGCGTAATGCCCCGTGGCTGCCAGGGTGCGAGGGGCGTGTGGGCAAGGAGCATGGCCAAGCCGCCGGACAGAAGCAGGAGGGGCCAGCGGCGCTTTTCAGACAGAAGGAGAGCGGCCAGGAGGACGCCGTTGGGCCACCATATCGGATAAATACCTGCTGAAAAGTGGGCGAGCTGGTAACTGAGAATGCTGGCGACAAAAACTGTCAGGAATATGAATAGTCCAGCTCTGGCTATGGAGGGGACGTTTTCAGCTGTCGAGGTGGGCCCAGATGACATGGTGGGGAAAGAGAAAAAAATCAGTGACTTCACTATCCCTTATCGGAGGCCATTGCACAAGTAATTTACCCGGCATCAATCAGTTCCGGGATGTGTGACGATAGTAATCGGGACCTGATAACAATTTGATATCCAGCAC